>CAZEAU010000005.1:0-102663 GCA_964510515.1 uncultured Actinomycetota bacterium
AGTGGTCTCTCCTCTTTTTCCTTCTAAGACCTGCCTACGAAAGAATTACAGCAACTGATGCATGTTGCGCATGGACGGTATAGTACTTAACCCCATGATCATAGAGTTTCAGAACTGGGATGGGGCTGAGAGATCCAGGGGTGGCCCCCGAGGTATAGGTTATCTCGTAGGTGGCGTCCAGCGCCTGCGGCGGATCGGTCACCAGCAGGAAGGCCAGGGGGCTTTTGAGGTAGCGCTTCTTGGAGGTGACCGGGAGGCGCTCGAGGTCGCGCAGGGTGCGGATGCTCTCGACGGCCACCTTCTCCCGCTTGAAGAGGTCGCGGTAATAGGGGCCGGCCGCGGCCACCAGCTCCAGCTGCCTGCGCAGGTTGCGCTCCTGCAGCGTCCGCAGCGAGTCCTCGTCCATCCACAGGGGATTGCCGCCGTCGCGGGCGTAAGCGGGCCAGGCGGCCACGAACTCCCGCACCCGCTGCGGAGATATTTCGCCGATCCTCATAGGCCGAGCTTCCTCCCTGCATGGATAACCTCAGGGAGGCCAAAGCCCTGTACGGTTTCTCGGCCACCGTTACCCGCCACAACTCCGACCTGCTCGCGGCGGACGAATTCGTCGAGCACTACATGGACGGGAAGGGATGTTTCATCGGCTGGTACTTCCAATACATGCCCATCGGCACCAGGCCGTCTCTGGAGCTGATGACCACCCCGGAGCAGCGCATACAACGCCTGGAACGGGTGACCCGCATGCGCAGGGAGAAGAGGGCGCTCATCTCCGACTTCTGGTGCGACGGCCCCCTGGTGGGCGGATGCCTCGCCGCGGGGCAGCGCTATCTTCATATCACCCAGGACGGCGACGTGGAGCCGTGCGTGTTCGTCCACTTCGCCGTGGACAACATAAAGGAGAAGAGCCTCCCGGAGGTGCTCGAGTCCGACTTCTTCCGGGGCATCAGGGAGCGCGCGCCGTATCACCCCAACCTGTTGAGGCCATGCATGGTAATCGATCACCCGTACGTGTTGCGGGAATGCGTGGAGCGCTATGGGGCGCATCCCACCCATGCGGAGGCCGAGGGCGTCATCGGGGAGCTGGCCCCGGACCTGGACCGCTACGGCGAGGAATACGGGCGACTGGCCGATCCCGTATGGGAGGAGCGCTACCGGGATACCGCGGTTGAACTGCAACGTTTCGGTATCGCCTGAAATCGGGCTGAAATCGAAGGGGCCGCCCGGCGCGAGCGGCCCCTTCCGCTTGCGGCGGCAAGGAGGCTCTGGGCGTTTCTAAGCCGGGTGAGGGGACTTGGTTCCGAGCATGGCCATAGGGGGGTCATGAGGGGAGGCCAACGGGGGGAGGGGGGCGAATGATAGAATGACCCTGAGGACGGAGAAGGAAGGCGAAGGCGCATGGACGACCTTTTCTTTGACGACGGCTGGCTCGCGGAGCTCTTGAGGCAGGCGGGAGTGCCGGACGAAGTTAAAGGGAAGGTGAGGGAGGGGATGCGTTCGCAACCCGGCGGCCAGGGCCGGTGGGGCAAGGACTGGCGGGAGATAGAGGGGCTGCTGGCCGCGGGCGAGGTAGGCGGGGCACTGCGGGCGGCGATGCGCTCCCTGGACGGCGCGATGGAGGTCTTGAGCGGGCTGCTGGGGGAGGAAGAGGCGGTGATGGAGAGGCCCTTCAGCCCCTTCATGCTGCGCGGCCGCGAGATAGGCAGGGTGCTGCATCCCCGGGAGGACCTGCAGGAGCTCGTGCACTCCGATGATGACCTGGATGCGGTGATAAGCCTGGAGATGATAAACGATGCCCGCCGCCTGCTGGCGAGCTGGGGGGCGGAGGTGGGGGGCGCGTCGCCTTTACGGCTCATCCGCGGGCTCGAGCAGGACCTCGAGGAGCTGCGCCGCAGCCAGGCGGCATTCCAGGCGGATGGCCTCCGCGGGGACGTGGATATGGATATGGAGAAGGAGATGGAGGAAGCGGACAGGTTCGCGACCCTGGCTACGCGTTTTGCCCGCGACCTCCTGGACCTGCACCTGCTGAACGCGGCGAACCCGGAGGTGGAGATACGCTTCCGCCTGCTGTGGGAGACGGTGCGCCGGCTGCGGCGTGACGGGGAGATGTCCGCGGCCGCATTCGAGGCCCTGCAGGTCTTCGAGGAGGCCCTGGGGCTTGCCGGGCTGGGGGGCGGGGAACTCCTGCACCGGATCGACCTGCTGTACGATGCCTTCGGAGAAGCCGAGGAACTGCGCCACGCCGCGGACCGCCTCGTCTCCGTCTTGCGCGACGGGGAGGAGAGCCTGCGGCCCGAGGAGGGGCGCGCCTGCATAGATGCCATGGAATCGGCCCTGGGGGACATCGGCCTGCGGGTGAGCTGAACCTGGACGCCGGGAGGGTCTGTCCGTGGACGTGATCTTGGGACACATTAACGCCGACTTCGACGCCCTGGCCTCGATGGCCGCGGCGAAGAAGCTCTACCCCGAGGCGGCGATGGTCTTCGCGGGCGCCGTCAACCGCAACGTGCGCGAATTCATCGCCCTGCACGGTGACGTGCTCGAGTTCGTGCACCCACGGGCGCTCGACGTGGAGGCGGTGAAGCGCCTCATCGTGGTCGACAACCGCGTCGCGGCGAGGCTGGGTGAATTCGGGGACCTCCCCGGCCGGGAGGGGATCGAGGTGTTCGTCTACGACCACCATCCCCCGTCTCCCCGGGATATGCAGGGCATACGTGACCACAGCGAGCCGCTGGGGGCGACCACCACCCTGCTGCTCAAGTTCATTCGCAGCCAGGGCATGGAGATAACTCCCTTCGAGGCCACCCTCTTCGCGCTGGGGATACACGAGGACACGGGGTCTCTCACCTATGCGGGCACCACCCACGAGGACGCCGAAGCGCTTTCCTACCTCATGCGCGAGGGGGCCAACCTGGGGGTGGTGGCGCGGTTCCTCAACCCCCACCTCACCCCGCCGCAGCATGAACTGATGAAGAGGCTGCTGACCGGGCTGGAGTATCAGCACGTGCGGGGCATTTTGGTGGGGCTGGCCACCGCTGGTGCGGACGAATACGTGGAGGGGGTGTCCCTGGTCGCCGGCAAGCTGGCGGAGCTGGAGAACATCGACGTCCTCTTCGCCGCCTGCGAGATGCAGGGCAGGGTGGTGCTGGTCGGGCTCTCCCGCATCGAGCAGGTGGACGTGGACCACGTGCTGAGCGGCCTGGGGGGAGGCGGGCACGCCGCGGCGGGCTCGGCGACGATGAAGGGGGTGAGCCTCGGGGAGGCGAAAGAGCGCTTGCTGGAGATGCTCCGGGCCAGGGTGCGACCCCTGGTCACGGCGGCAGAGATCATGAGCGGGCCGGTGAAGACCATCAGCGAGGAGACCCCCATCGCCGAGGCCTCCCGGCGCATGCGGCGCACGGGACACACCGCCTTCCCGGTGGTCGACGAGGACGGCATGCTCTCCGGTATCATCTCGCGCAAGGACCTGGACAAGGCCGGGCGCCACGGACTGGGGCATGCCCCGGTCAAGGGCTTCATGTCGCGCAACCTCATCTCCGTGCGGGAGGGCGCGTCCCTGCAGGAGATACAGGCGCTGATGACCGGCAACGCCATCGGGCGGGTCCCGGTGGTCAAGGCGGGCAGGGTGGTGGGCATCGTAACGCGCAAGGACGTCATCCGTGCCCTGCACGGCTCGGACTACCTGCGGGGAGTCGCCCCCCCCGGCAAGGTGCCGGGTTATTCCCGCGCGGAGGTACTGGAGCTCATACAGGGCAGCCTGCCCGGGGAGATGCAGGCGCTCCTGCGCGCCATATCGCGCACGGCCGAGGCCGGCGGCTACGGCGTGTTTTTGGTGGGAGGGGTGGTGCGGGACCTGCTACTGGGGGTGCCCAACCTGGACCTGGACATCGTGGTCGAGGGGGCGGGCATCGAGTTCGCGCGCCGGCTGTCGCGCGCCCTCAAGGGGCGCATGAGGAGCCATCGCAAGTTCGCCACCGCGGTGGTCATCCTCCCCAACGGACGCAGGATAGACGTGGCCACCGCGCGCACCGAGTTCTACGAATACCCCGCCGCGCTCCCGACGGTCGAGATGTCTTCGGTGCGGCAGGACCTCTTCCGCCGTGATTTCACCATCAACGCCATGGCCGTGGCCCTGAGCGGCGACCGCTTCGGGGAGCTGCTCGATTTCTTCGGGGGCCTGCGCGACCTGCAGCGCCGCCAGATCCGCATCCTGCACAACCTGAGCTTCGTGGAGGACCCCACGCGCATATTCCGCGCCGTGCGCTTCGAGCAGCGCTACGGCTTCGCGCTGGAGAGCCAGACGGAGGTGCTGGCCAGGAGGGCCATCGAGATGGAGGTGGTGGGAAAGCTGACCAACGCCAGGGTGCGCGACGAGCTCATCGACATCTGCTCCGAGCCCTGCCCGCTGCCCCTGCGGGCGGTGGAGCGCCTCGGCGACCTGGGCGCGCTGCGCTCGCTTCACCCCGAGCTGGCGGTGAGCGAGGCCATGCGCGCCCGCTACCGCCTGCTGGAGAGGCATATGGACGCAGCGCTGGAGCTGTTGGGCCCGGGCGTGAAGAGGTGGGTGCCGGCCATCTCCGCCATGCTGGGGGACCTCTCCCATCTCGAGGCGGAGAAGTGGTGCCACCTCATGCGCTTCCGGCGCGAGGACGCGCAGGCCATAGGCCAGTGCCTGGAGCGGGTGCCCGAGGCCATCGCCACGCTCGCCGCCCGGGCGCCCCGCCCCAGCGAGGTGGCGGAGCGCCTTGACCCCCTGGCGGACGAGGCCTTAGCATACCTCTATGTGTCGGCGGGCCCGGAAATACGCGATTACCTCGTGACTTATGTGAATATATGGAAGAACATGGAACTGGAGATAAGCGGCAACGACCTCGCGGAGCTGGGCCTGCAGCCCTCCCGGGCCTATGGCGACATCCTCGCGGCGGTGCGGGCGGAGAAGCTCGACGGCCGGGTGAGTGGCCGCGAGCAGGAGCTGCGGATGGCGCGCGCGCTGGTGGAGAGGGCGCGGGAGGGCTGATGTGCTGAGCGACTGGGAAAGAGCCCTGTACATGCTGCTGGGCCTGATCATCGGGGTCATCGTGCACGAATACATGCACGGCTACGTGGCCTACCGCATGGGGGACGCCACCGCCAAGAGGGCCGGGCGCCTGACGCTGGACCCCATGGCGCACATTGACCCCTTCGGGACCCTCATCCTGCCAGGCATGCTTTTTCTCATGAGCATCATGGGCTACGGCACCTTCATCATCGGCTACGCCAAGCCGGTGCCTATCAACCCCTTTCTCTTCCGCAAGCCGCGGGGTATCGTCTGGGTCTCGCTGGCGGGCCCGCTCTCCAACCTCGCCCTGGCCACGCTCTTCATCGGGATGATCAAGCTCTTGACCCTGGCGGAGGGGGGGGCGACCCTGCAACGAGCCATCTACACCTGCATCTTCGTGGCTTATATAAATATTCTCCTCTTCGTCTTCAACCTCATCCCCATCCCTCCCCTGGACGGCTCGCGCATCCTGGGCTACTTCCTGCGCGGCGAGGCCAAGCGGATGTACACCGCCATCGAGCCCTACGGCTTCGTCATCGTGCTGCTGCTGGTCATGCTCTTCGGCTTCCGGCTCGGGGGGGTGGTCGGCGGCGTCGCCAACCTGCTCTTCGCCATGTTCGGCCTGCCCTACCGGTTCTGACCATGAACACCTGGCGCAACCTGCCCGGCAAGGCGTTCGTGGCCATGTCCGCCCTGGACCCGCGGCTGCGCGCCCGCGCCCGCCGGGCCGCGGGGTCGCTCTCCCGCAACGAGGCCGCGCTCTTCCTCTCCCTGTCCCGCTACGACCTCGCCCACTCCCTCGCCGTGGCCGCCCGGCTCGCGGACGACCCGGCGCTGCGCAAGGCGGGCCTCCTGCACGACAGCGGCAAGCTGCGGAGCGAGCTCGGGCTGGGCACACGCTTCCTGCTCACCGCCCTGGAGATCTGCCGCCCCTCGCTCCTGGCCCGCCTCTACGCGCGCGTGGAGGGGAAGGCGAGAGGGAGCTCCGCCCTGCAGCGCATGGCCGGCCTGCGCAGGGGGTGGAGGAGGGGCCTTTACGTGCAGGCCCACCACGCCGAGATCGCGGCCGAACTGCTCCGCGCCGGCGGGAGCGAGGCCGGGGTGGTGGAGCTGGTCGCCTCCCATCAGGGAGAGCCGCGAGGGCCGGGGCAGAGGCGCTTGCGGGAGGCGGATGATTCCCTGTGAGGGCCGGCTCCCGGCGCCGGGCATGGGCACGAGGTCTGAAGCACGCCGATATGGAATAATGGATAAGGGCATCGAGGCGGCGCCCGGCGAGCGGGCGCGCGGGAGGAGAGGAGAGGACTTGGCGCGAAGGATACTCACCGGCTACCGCCCCACGGGGAGACTGCACCTGGGGCACCTGCACGGCAACCTCAAGCAGATGATAGCCCTGCAGGAGGAGGCGGAATGCTTTTTCTTCATCGCGGACTGGCATGCCCTGACCACCGATTACGCGGACCCCTCGCATATGCGCGCCTACACCGAGGACATGGTGCTGGACTGGCTGGCGGCGGGCATCGACCCGGAGAAGGCGGTCATCTACCGCCAGTCGGACCTGCCCGAGGTGGCGGAGTTCCAGCTCTACCTGTCCATGATCACGCCGCTGGGATGGCTGCAGCGGGTTCCATCCTTCAAGGAGCAGCAGGAGCAGCTGGGCCATAAGGACATAGCCACCCACGGATTCCTCGGCTACCCGCTCCTGCAGGCCGCGGACATCCTCATCGTGCGCGCGGACGGGGTGCCGGTGGGGGAGGACCAGCTTCCGCACCTGGAGCTCACGCGGGAGATAGCCAGGAGGTTCAACCACCTCTACGCGGCGGACTTGAAGGAACCCCGCTCATTGCTCTCGAACAGCCCCCGCATACCCGGCACCGACGGGCGCAAGATGAGCAAGAGCTACGGCAACCACATCTCCCTCACCGACCCCCCGGAGGAGATCAAAAGGAAGGTGCTCTCCATGCTCACCGACCCCGCGAGGAGGACGCGCAAGGACCCGGGGGAGCCCGAGAAGTGCAGCGCCTTCCAGCTGCACAAGGTGTACACCCGGGACCGCCTGGAGGAGGTCGCGGACAAGTGCCGCGGCGCGGGCTGGGGATGCGTGGAGTGCAAGAGCATACTGGCGGAGAGGGTGGTGGAGTCGCTTCTCCCCTTGCAGGAGAGGCGCCGTGAGCTGGAGGCGAGGCAGGGTTACGCGTGGCAGGTCCTCGCGGGCGGCCTGGCCAGGGTGGAGCCGGTCGCCCGCGGGATGCTGCGGGAAGTGCGCGCGCGCATGGGCATAGAGTGAGAGGAGCGGTGTGCCCTACCAGGTCAAACTGGAGATGTTCGAAGGCCCCCTGGACCTGCTCCTGCACCTCATAGGGCGCCGGGAGATAGACATCTACGAGGTCTGCATCGCGGAGATCGCGGACGAATACCTCGCCTACATAGAGGGCATGCGCGAGCTGGACCTGGAGGTGGCGAGCGAGTTTCTTCTCATCGCCGCCACTCTGCTCAAGCTGAAGTCGGATCATCTCCTACCGGAGACGGAGAAGGAGGCCGAGGACCTCACGCCCTCCGAGCTGCGCGAGGAACTCCTGTGGAGGCTGGTGGAATACCAGAAATTCCGCAACGCGGCCGCGGAGATGGAAGGACGCCTGCAGCGCGAGGAGAGGTATTACTATCGGGAAGTGGACCTCGAGGACCCCTTCCGCAAGGTCATGCCCGACGTGCTGCGCGGCCTGACCCTGGAGAGGCTGTCGCGCGCCGCCCGCGAGCTGGTGGAGCCGGAGGCGGCGCTGGACGTCTCCTACATCGCCCCCATCAGGATAAACGTCTCCGATTTCATGCAGCGCGTGCGGGAGGTGCTGGCGCTGAACGGGAGGACTTCATACCGCGAGTTGACGGCGGAATGCGCTCTGCGGGTCGAACTCATCGCCGTCTTCCTGGCGCTCCTCGAGCTCTACAAGCACGAGGAGGTCGATATCCGGCAGTCTGGCCGCTTCGGGGACATCATGGTCTATGCGACGGGAGAAAACTGACATGGAGATCAAACCTATCGGGGACAGGCTGTGGCGCACGCGGGCGCAAGGAGAGGACGTGCAGGAAATGGCGGGGGTCAAGGGGGCGCTCGAGGCCATGCTCTTCGTGGCCGGCGACCCCCTCATGCCGCGGCAGCTGGCGACCGCCCTGGAGTGCGGCGAGGGCCTGGTCCTCTCCGCGCTGCAGGAGTTGCGCGAGGAATACCTGGCCGACGACCGCGGTATGCAGCTCAGGGAGGTGGGAGGCGGCTGGCGCATGCACACCCATCCCGCCTATGCCGCGCCCATTGAAAGGCTGCTGCTTTCCTCGCGCAGGACCCGCCTCACGCGTGCCGCGGTGGAGACGCTGGCCATAATCGCCTACCTGCAGCCCATCACGCGCGGCCAGATCGCCAACCTGCGCGGCGTGCAGTCGGAGAACATGGTCAAGGCCCTGGAGGAGCAGGGGCTGGTGGCCGAGGGCGGCAAGGAAAGGGCGCCCGGCGGGCCGGCCCTTTACGTCACCACCGACAGGTTCCTCGAACGATTCGGCCTGAACGGCCTGGACGGGCTGCCGCCGCTGCAGGATTTCGCGCCCGACGAGGAGGCGGTGAGGCGCATCGCCAGCTCCCTCAGCGGGGAGCCGGCGGGGGAGGAAGAGGGCGCATCCCTTGGGGAGGAAGCGGCGGAGGGAGAAATGCCCGGCGGGGAAAGCCCCGCGCGGGGGGGAGACGGAAGCGAGGGAGCGGGGGATTGAGCGAGCGGGGCGAAGAGGGCGGCGGGGGGGAGCGCTTGCAGAAAGCGCTTGCGGCGGCAGGCCTGGGCTCACGGCGCAAATGCGAGGCCCTGATCGAGGCCGGCAGGGTGACGGTGAACGGGCGCAGGGCGGTGCTGGGAGACCGCGTGGTCACGACACGGGACCGCGTGAGCGTGGACGGCATCCCCGTGCACCTGGAGACGGATAAGAGGTATTTCCTGCTCAACAAGCCACCCGGCTATATAACCACCCTGAGGGACACCAGGGGCCGCGCGACGGTCATGCAGCTGCTGCGGGAGGAGGGGAGACTTTTCCCGGTGGGGAGGCTGGACCGCGATACGCGGGGGCTGCTGCTCATCACCAACGACGGCTATCTTGCGCACAGGCTGCTCCACCCCAGCCGGGGGGTTGAGAAAAGCTACCTGGTGGAGGCGAGGGGCAGGCTCTCCGAACGGGGGCTGGCGAGGCTGCGGCGGGGCATCGACCTGGAGGAAGGGAGGACGGCGCCGGCGAAGGTCAAGGTGCTGCGGCGGGATGCGCGGAGCTGCCTGCTGGAGCTGACCATACACGAGGGGCGGAAGCGACAGGTCAGGCGCATGTGCGCGGCGGTCGGCCTGGAGGTCGTCGACCTCATGCGCACCCGCTTCGGGCCGCTCGACATGAGCGGCCTGGAGGAGGGCTCCTACCGCCCGCTGCGCGAGGACGAGGTGGGAGCCCTGCGCGCAGCAGGCGAAGCGAAGGAGTGAAGGCGGCGCGGCGGGGTGAGGCCGCCGCGCCGCGCTTGTGGTAAACTGTTATCTTGGCCGGGAGGAGGAGGACATGCTGCTGAGAGCGCTGCGGGGAGCAACCATCTGCGGGGAGAACAGCAAAGAGGAGATAATCGCAAAGACGGCGGAGCTCCTGCAGGAGATGATAAAACGTAACGATATCCGCGCCGAGGACATCGTGGACATCGTCTTCACCGCCACCGAGGACTTGACCGCCGATTTCCCGGCGGCGGCGGCGCGCCATATCGGTCTCACCCGCGTGCCGCTGCTGTGCGCGAAAGAGCTGTCCGTGGAGGACTCCACCCGGATGTGCGTGCGCATCCTCATGCATTTCTATACCAGGAAGAACCCGCATGAGTTGCGCCATCCCTATCTGGAGGGGGCGCGCCAGCTGAGAGCGGACCTCCCCGGATAAGACGGCAGCGCCTCACAACCGAAGAGCGGATAAGGGGAGTTCGAGCCCGGGGCTCGAACTCTCTGGATTTTTACCGGCGGTGACGACGAGGGGGCCGCCGGGAGAGAGCGGTATCCGCGGCCGCGTGAAACGGGAAGGGTGAGCGGCGGCCGCCAGGAAGGAAGTGGTGGAAATGGTGATCGTACTGCGCGAGGGAGTGACCACGGCGGACATCGACGAGCTGGTCGTCGTGCTGCGCGAGGTGGGGGCCGAGGCCCACGTATCGCGCGGCGAGTACCGCACCGTGATCGGCGTCATCGGGGACCGCGAGCGCGTCATGCAGATGCCCTTCGAAGCATACCCGGCGGTGGAGAAAGTCGTCCCCATCATGCAGGCTTACAAGCTGGTGAGCCGCGAGTTCAGGGAGGAGCCCACGGTCATCGAGGTGGCGGGAGCGCGCATCGGGGGCGGCGGTTTCGCCATCATCGCCGGACCCTGCTCAGTGGAGAACGAAGAGCAGGTGGTGGAGGCGGCAAAGGCGGCCAAGGGAGCGGGAGCGTCGCTGTTTCGCGGCGGCGCCTACAAGCCGCGCACCTCTCCCTACAGCTTCCAGGGACTGGGAGAGGAGGGCCTGGCCATGCTGGCCAGCGCGCGCGAGCAGACCGGTCTGCCCGTGGTCACCGAGGTGCTCGACGTGCGCGACATCGGCCTGGTCGCCCGCTATGCGGACGTGCTGCAGGTGGGAGCGCGCAACATGCAGAACTACCTCATGCTCAGGGACCTGGGCAGGCAGAAGAAGCCGGTCCTGCTCAAGCGCGGCATGAGCTCCACGGTGGAGGAGTGGCTGATGGCGGCGGAGTACGTCCTCAAGGAGGGGAACAGCGGCGTCATCCTGTGTGAGCGCGGCATACGCACCTTCGAGCCGGGCACGCGCAACACCCTCGACATCTCGGCCGTGCCCGCGGTCAAGCTCCGCTCCCACCTCCCGGTCATCGTGGACCCATCCCATGCCACCGGGGTGCGAGAGCTGGTGCCCCCCCTGTGCAGGGCCGCGCTGGCGGCGGGCGCGGACGGGGTCATGGTGGAGATGCACCCCAACCCGCGTGAAGCGCTGTGCGACGGCTCGCAGTCCTTGACCGTGGAGGGCTTCGCCTCCATGATGGATGAGTTGAGGGAGCTGGCGGCATTCCTGAACCGGGCCCCCTGAGGCGGAGGAAGGGTGAGACGGTGGCGGGAAAGCCTGTCTGGGAGACGATCGGCATCCTGGGGACGGGGCTCATGGGAGGCTCCCTGGGCCTGGCCCTGCGCGCGGAAAGGGCCGCCGGCAGGGTCGTCGGCTTTGACGCCGACGCGGAGATGCTGAGGCTAGCGCTCAAGCGGGGCGCCGTGGACGAGGCGGCCGCGGACGCGCGGGAACTGGCGGATGCGAGCGAACTGATCTTCGTGGCCGTGCCCGTGCGCGCCATCGCCGGCGTGCTCGCGCACATCGCTCCCGCGCTGCGCCCGGGCACCATCTTGAGCGACGTCGGCTCGGTGAAGGAACATGTCGCCGCGGCCGCGGCGCGGATACTGCCGGCACACTGCCATTTCATCGCCGGCCATCCCCTGGCGGGCTCGGAGCAGAGCGGGGTGGGGTTCGCCGACCCCGACCTCTTCCGCGGCGCCTATTACGTGCTCACCCCGAGCAAGGAGTGCGATGCCGAGGCTTACTCGCGCCTGCATTCACTGCTCACCGCCCTGGGGGCGAGGGTAATCGCCATGGAGCCCAGGCAGCACGACCGCGCGGTATCGGTGATCAGCCACCTCCCCCACGTCATGGCCATGGCGCTCATGAACCTGGCCCTGGAGCGCGCGCAGGAATATCCGCTGCTCAGGCTGGCAGCGGGGGGGTTTCGCGACATGACCCGCATCGCGGCCTCCGATTCCGCGCTGTGGCTGGACATACTCCTGGAAAACCGCGAGGCGGTGGTGGAGTCCCTGCGCGAAGGCGTGTCGGCCATGATGCGCCTGGCCGAGCTGCTGGAGCGGGGCGATGAGGATGAGCTGCTGCGCTGGATGAGGAGGGCTGGCAGCGGCCGCCAGAGCATGGCGCCGGCGCTGGGTGAGTCCCTGGCTGGATTCTATGGCGTCACCCTGGCCGTGGACGACCGCCCCGGGGTCATAAGCGACGTCAGCCTCGCCGTGGGAGAGATGGGCCTCAACATCGAGGACATAGAGCTCGTGCACCCCCTGGAGAGCGGTCAGGGGCTGCTGCGTCTCACCTTCAGCGGGGAGGAAGCAGCGAGGCGGGCGGCGCAGGCCCTGCGCTCCAGGGGCTACCGCGCAAACCTGGGAAAGACGCTGGGCGGCGGATGAGCGCGCCGCGCCGCGCGGAAAGGGGGGCGGGATGGAGGCGGTGTTCCGGGGGGCGGCCCGGGGTCTGAGGGGGAGGTTATGCGTCCCCCCCGACAAGTCCATATCTCATCGCGCGGCCATCCTGGGGGCCCTGGCGGAGGGAAGGACGGTGGCCTCTCCCTTCCTGCGCTCGCAGGACTGCCTGTCCACGCTGGCATGCCTGCGTTCCCTGGGGGTGGAGGCCGACCTCGCGGGGGAAGTGCTGACCGTGCAGGGCCGGGGCGCGCAAGCCTGGAGGGAGCCTACGGCGGCCCTTTGCGCCGGCAATTCCGCCACCACCATGCGCCTGCTCGCGGGCGCGCTCGCCGCCCGCCCCTTCGCCAGCGTGATCGACGGCGACAGCTCCCTGCGCCGGCGGCCCATGGGGCGGGTAATACGTCCGCTGCGCCTTATGGGGGCGCAGGTCGCCGGAGCCGGGGGCGGGGAGAACCCCCCCTTGAGCATACGCGGCGGAGCGCTGACGGGCATGGAGTACCGCATGGAGGTGGACAGCGCGCAGGTGAAGTCGGCCCTGCTGCTGGCGGGCCTGCAGGCACGGGGCAGGACGCGCATCACCGGGGGCCGCTCCTCGCGCGACCATACCGAGAGGATGCTCCTGCTCATGGGGGCCGATCTCGGCTTCGACGGCGAGGGCGGCATGACCATAACGCCTTCGACCCTGCACGGGGCGGAGATCGAGGTGCCCGGGGACATATCCGGCGCCGCCTTTCTCCTCGCCGCGGCGGCCATCCTCCCCTCTTCGAGCCTGCGCCTCGACGGCGTGGGCCTCAACCCCGCCCGGGCCGGCTTCCTCTCCGTGCTCAACACCATGGGAGCGCTGGTGCTGGAGTCCAACTGCCGCGAGACCTCCAACGAGCCCCGCGGCGACCTGGAGGTGGCGGGCGCCGCGCTGAACGGGGTCGAGGTGGAGGGAAGCCGTATCCCGGCGATGATCGACGAGGTGCCGCTGCTGGCGGTGCTCGGCTGCCGCGCGCGCGGCGAGACGGTGGTGCGGGGGGCGGGGGAGCTGCGGGTGAAGGAGAGCGATCGCATAGGGGCGATATGCAGCGAGCTGAGAAAGATGGGCGCCGATATCGAGGAGCGCGCGGACGGCTTCGTGGTCCGCGGCCCGGTGGACCTCAGGGGGGCGCGCGTGGACTCGCACGGCGACCACCGCATCGCCATGGCCCTGGCGGTGGCGGGGCTGGCCGCGAGCGGAGAGACGGTGGTGGCCGGTTGGGAATGCGTGGACGTATCCTTCCCCGGCTTCGCCCAGACCCTGCGCGGACTCCTCTGAGCGGCGCCCGCGCGGGCGCAGCGGCGGAGGCTGTGAAGGGGCGTGTTTACCCTCTATGATGAGGACATGGACGGCGGGAAAAGGAATGGCGTGGAGGGCATGATCATAGCCATAGACGGGCCCGCGGGGGCGGGCAAGAGCACCGTGGCGCAGGAGCTGGCACGGCGCCTGGGCATGGGCTACCTGGACACCGGGGCCGCCTACCGCGCGCTTACCCTGTGGGCGCTGCGAGCGCGCATGGACCTTGACGACGAGCCGGGGCTGGCGTCCGCGGCCGCGGACATGGACCTGGCGGTGCAATGCGCGGCGCAGGGAAGGCCGCCCTGCCGCGTGCTCCTGGAGGGGGAGGACGTGACCTCCGCCATACGCTCGCGCGAGGTGTCCGCCCACGTATCGCGGGTGTCCTCTCACCCCCGCGTGCGCGGGGAGATGACCAGGAAGCTGCGCGCCATGGCCCGCGGGGGCGGCTTCGTGGTGGAGGGGAGGGACGTGGGGACGGCGGTGTTCCCCGGGGCGGAGGCGAAGTTCTTCATCACCGCCACGCCGGCGGAGAGGGCTCGCAGGCGCCACCTGGAGATGGCCGGGGAGGGCCGGGAGGTCTCCCTGCGCGCGGTTCGACAGGAGATGGAGCGCCGGGATCACCTGGACTCCACGCGGGAGCACGACCCGCTCAGGCGGGCCCCGGATGCCCTGCTGGTGGACACCACGCACGAAAGCGTGGAGCAGGTGGTGAGCAGGCTGGCCTCCCAGGTGAGGGAGCAACTGCCTCCCCCCCGGGAGGGGCAGTGAACTTGCGCCTCCGCCGCCGCCGCGCCGCCCCCGCGGGCTGGAGCCCCCCCCGCGTAACGGCGGTGAGGGAGCAGTCGCCCTGCGCGGGAAAGGTGGCGGTCGGGGATCTCCTGCTCAGGATAGACGGCAGGCCCCCGGCGGACATCCTCGATTACCTCGAGGCAAGCGAAGGGGAACGCGTCCTCCTCACCCTGTCGCGGGCGGGAACCACGCTGAAGGCGAGGATAGGCAAGCGGCCCGGCGTTCCCCTGGGACTGGTCTTCGACGAGCCCGTCTTCGACGGCTTACGCACCTGCCGCAACCGCTGCATCTTCTGCTTCGTGGACCAGATGCCGCCGGGGCTCAGGCCGACGCTGTACCTCAAGGACGACGATTACCGCCTCTCCTTCTACCACGGCAATTTCATCACCCTCAACAACCTCGCCGCCTCGGAGGTGGAGAGGATAAGGCGCTTGCGCCTGTCTCCCCTCTACGTCTCCCTGCATGCAAGCGATGCCGGCTTGAGGGATCTGCTCATGGGAGGCGGAGCGGGGCGGGGCCTCGAGGTTCTCCCCCTGCTGCTGGACGCGGGGCTGGAGATACATCTGCAGGTGGTGGTGTGTCCGGGGATCAACGACGGCGCTGCGCTGCGCCGCACCATGGAGGACGTCGTCCGCACCTACGCGGCGGCCTCCCTGGGGGTGGTCCCGGTGGGGATCGCCTCGCGCGACCGCGCCCCATCGCCGCACTTGCGCCCGCACGGCCGTGAGAGCGCGGCGGAGGTGCTGGAGACGGTGCGGGAATTCCAGCGCCGGGCCCTGGATGTGCACGGCAGGAGGCTCTTCTACGCCGCGGACGAGTTCTACCTGCTGGCGGGGGAGGCTTTCCCCCCCGGCGAGGCATACGACGGCTATCCGCAGCTGGAGAACGGCATCGGGATGGCGAGGAAATTCCTGGATGAAGTGAGGCGGGAAGCCGGTTGCGGCACGGCGTGCCCGGGGCGCATGCGCGGCGTGATAACCGGCGCGGTGGGAAAGGAGGTCATCGACCAGGCGCTGGCCCTCGCCGCCGTGGAGGGCGTGGAGGTCCTGGAGGTGGAGAACCTGCTCATGGGGCCGGGGATAAGCGTGAGCGCGCTGCTGGGGGGAGGGGACATCGTCAGCGCCCTGAGCAGCTCGCGCCCCGCCCGGCGCGAGCTGCTCATCCCCGAGAGCATGCTCAGGGAGGGGAGCTTCATCGACGACCTAACGCCGCGTGACGTCGAGGCGGCGACGGGGTATCGCCTCATCCCCGTGGCGGTGGAGGGCCGCGCCTTCCTGCGCGCCCTCCGCGCAGAGGAAGGAGGGCGAGATGGCGACTGAGCTGCCGCTGCTGGCGGTGGTGGGAAGGCCCAACGTGGGCAAGTCCACCCTGGTCAACCGCATGGTGGGGCGGGGCGATGCCATCGTGGAGAAGGGTCCCGGGGTGACCCGGGACCGCAATTACTTCGCCGCCTCCTGGGGGGGGAGAGATTTCCGCATCGTGGACACGGGGGGCCTGGACCCGGCCGCGGAGGAGCAGCTCTCCCGGGCCATTGGCAGGCAGGCCATGATAGCCGTGGAGGAGGCCGACCTGGTGCTCATGGTGGCCGACGCCGCCCAGGGCATCACCGCCGCCGACGAGGAGGTGGCGCAGGCGCTGCGGCGTAGCGGGAAAGAGGTCATCCTCGTCGCCAACAAGGTTGACAACCAGCGCCTGGAAGACGAGGCCGTGGAATGGTATGCGCTGGGCATGGGCGAGCCCTGGCCGGTATCCGCCATGCACGGACGCAATATCGGCGACCTCCTGGACGCGGTGGTGGAGCGCCTTCCCGAACCGTCCGCGGGGGAGAGCGGGGAGGAAGCGGGGACGGTGGTGGCCATTGTGGGAAGGCCCAACGTGGGTAAGTCCACCCTCTTCAACCGCCTGCTGCGTGAGGAGCGCTCCATCATCAGCGACATCCCCGGGACCACGCGGGATGCCGTGGACACGGTGCTGGCGGTGGGAGATGTCACCTACCGTTTCATCGATACCGCCGGCTGGCGCAAGCGCACCAGGATAAGGGAAGGGGTCGAGTTCTACAGCCAGGTCAGGGTGTGGAAAGCCATAGACCGCGCCCAGGTGGTGCTGCTGGTGATCGACGCTTCTGAAGGGGTAACCGAACATGACCAGAGGATCGCCGCCCGCGTCAAGGAGGACGGCCGCGCCTGCGTTGTGGTCCTCAACAAGTGGGACCAGGTCAAGGAATGCGGCGAGGCGAAGGGGGCTTACGAGAACGCGCGGGAGAAACTGCTCTTCATCTCCTACGCGCCCTTCCTGCGCGTGAGCGCGCAGACCGGCTCCGGGGTCTCGCGCCTGCTGCCCGCGGTGGACCGCGTCCGCGGCAGCTGGGAGTCGCGGGTGGCGACGGCGCAGCTGAACGAGCTGTTGCAGCGCGTCCTCGCACGCACCCCTCCCCCCGCGCGCCGGGGGAAGCGCCTGCAGGTCTATTACCTCACCCAGGCGCGCACGGCGCCCCCGCAGTTCGTCTTCTTCGTCAACCGCCCCGACCTCGCCGATCCCTCCTGGATACGTTTCCTGGAGCGCAAGATCCGCGAGGTCTTCCCCTTCGAGGGCAGCCCGGTGCGCATCGTCCTGCGCTCGCGGCGGGCGCTGGAGAGAAGGTCGCGCTGACGGCACCGCGTTCCCGGGGACGCAGGGCGGCGCGCGGGCGCGGGGGGGCGAAACCCCGCGCCCGCGGATGTGTTATATTGAGCGTTGTGCACGAAAGAGCGTCGAGGCTGCGGGACGGGGGAAGGGGCGTGAAGCGGTGCTGACGGCGGTGTTGTGGATACCGGCCTCTTACCTGCTCGGTTCCGTGCCCTTCGGGCTCCTGGTCTCGAGGCTCCTCTATAAACAGGACCTGCGTGCGCTGGGCTCGGGAAACATCGGCGCCACCAACGTGCTGCGCAACTACGGGGTGCAGCCCTTTATCGCGGTCATGCTGATGGACATGGCCAAGGGCATCGCGGCGGTGGCGGTGGGGAGGGCCGCGGGCCTGGGGCCCACCCTTTCCCTGCTCGCCGGGCTCGCGGCCATCGCCGGCCACAACTGGAGCGTGTTCCTGAGGTTCAAGGGAGGCAAGGGCATCGCCACCAGCGGGGGGGTGCTCATCGCCGCCTTTCCCTGGACGGTCACGGTGACCGTGCTGGGGGTCTTCGTGGTCATGCTCCTCCTCACCCGCATCATGTCCCTGGCCTCCATGGGCGCCGCCGTCTCCTTTCCGCTGGTCTCGGCCTGGGTGCTCTGGGACGATGCGGGAAGGTACTGGCCGCATATCGCGGTCGCCGCGCTGACATGCGTTTCCGCCCTGTTCAAACACCGCGAGAACATCGGGCGGCTGCTCAGGGGGGAGGAACCGCGCCTGGGCAGGGGCGCGGGCGGCGGCGGGGGTGCGCGGGCATGAGGTTCTGCGTCATCGGCGCCGGCAGCTGGGGGACGGCGATGGCCGCCCACCTGGCGGGGCTCGGCCACGGGGTCTGCCTGTGGGCGAGGGAGCCGGAGGTCGCGGAGGGCATACGCGAGCGGGGCAGGAACCCACTCTTCCTGCGCGACATCGACCTCCCCGCCGGGATAGAAGCGCATGCGGACATGGAGCGCTCCCTGCATTGCGCCGAGGTGGTGGTGACGGCGGTGCCCTCGCGCTGGACCCGGGAGGTCGCGGCCATGGCCGCTCCCTTCCTGCCCGGGGGCGCGGCGGTGCTCAATTTGGCCAAGGGGTTCGACCCCGCTGGCGGCTGCCGCCTTTCCCAGGCCATCGCGGAGGAGCTCGGCCGCGACGCGGCGTCAGGGGTGGCGGCCCTCTCCGGCCCCAACCATGCCGAGGAGGTGGCGAGGCAGGTCCCCAGCGCCACGGTCATAGCCTGCGGGGACGCCGGGCTGGCGCGCTCCCTGCAGTCCGCCCTGAGCTCCCCCTGCTTTCGCGTTTACACCAACACCGACATCGTGGGGGTGGAGGTGGGGGGCGCCTATAAGAACATCGTGGCCATCGCCGCCGGCGTGCTCGACGGCCTGGGGCTGGGCGACAACACCAAGGCCAGCCTGATCACCCGTGGGCTGGCCGAGATGGCCCGTTTCGGCAGCAGCCTGGGGGCCAACCCCATAACCTTCTCCGGGCTGTCGGGGGTAGGGGACCTCATCGTGACCTGCATGAGCCGCCACTCCCGCAACCGCGGCTTCGGGGAGGAACTTGGCGCGGGCGCCTCTCCCGCGGCCGTGCTGCGGGGAGGCAGCATGGTGGTCGAGGGGGTGTATGCCACGCGCGCCGTGCTCGCCATGGCGCAGGGAGTGGAGCCGGAGACGCCTATCGCTCTCGCCGTGCAAGCCCTCTGCGAGGAAAAGGCCTCGCCGGCCGATATGCTGGAGAGCCTCATGACCCGCCGCCTCAGGGAGGAGTCCGAGGAATACCTCTATCGCGATTTTCTTCTCGGCCGTATCTGAAGGCGCCGCCGCGATGTCTCCGCCTCTCTTTACAATATCCCTTGCCTGTTAAGGAGTGAGATGTTGCGCAGGATATTGTTTGCCGTGGCAGCCCTGCTGCTCCTGCTGCTGCTGGCGGAGGTCGGAGTGACCCTGCTCAGCCAGTGGGGCATGCAGAAAGCCCTGCGTTCGCAGCACGGGCTCCCCCCCAGCCTGGAGGTGAGCATCGACTCTTTTCCCTGCACGCTCAGCCTGCTGCGCAATCATCTGGCCGAGGTATGCCTGCGCTGGACGCATGAGCTCGCCTTGCGCTCGCGGGAAGGGGAGCTGGCGAGCCATGATTACGCGTGCCGCGTCGCCCTCTACGACGTGGAGCTGAACATGGCCTCCCTCCTGGGCGGAAAACTGGAGCTGAAGCGCGTCTCAAGGCAGGAGGCGTGTATCGCGCTCAAGATAGAGGTCCTGAACGACGCCATCGGCCTGCCCGCGGGCACCCTCGTGGCCGAAAACGGGCGCCTGTACCTTCTCCGCGGAGCTGAAAAGACTCGATGCCTGGTCAAGGTCGTGGCGGACAACGCCCTGGCCGTCGTGCCCCAGGAGGGCTATATCCCTGCTACACCTTCAGATACAGACCCTGACTCTGCACTTGAAACACTGGAGTTTTCCCCCGCGCCCATGGGGGCCGTCCTGTTAAATGCCAGCGTAAGCGGGGGCATGGTCATCATCGAGATCTCTGTACCCGTGTGGGAGGGTTACCTGTAGTTCCTCGAGTGACACTTAAAAGATAAACCCTGGATTCACGGTTGAGGTAAGGTTTAAAGCACGGATTTAAAGTTGAGGTAAATAGATAGCAAATAAATGGGAGGAATTTCACAAAAAAGGCTTGACAACACAACATTTAGTGTTTTAAAGTACTGGTAAAGCACAATATGTAGGATGTTCTGTTTGGGAGAGGGGGAAAGCGGCATGAGGTGCCCCTTTTGTGGAAACCCGGACAGCAAGGTGATCGACTCACGAGCGGCTGACAGCGGACAGGTGATAAGAAGGCGCAGGGAGTGCAAGGATTGCGCCAGAAGGTTCACCACTTTCGAGAGGTTCGAGCAATTCCCGGTGACGGTGATCAAGCGCAACGGGGACAGGGAGCCATACAGGAGGGAGAAGATACTCGTCGGGCTGGGCAAGGCCTTCGAGAAGAGGCCGGTGACCAGCCAGCAAGTAGAGGATATCGCGGCGGAGATCGAGGCCGAGCTGAGGCAGGGGGGGAGCAAGGAGATAACCTCGGGGCAGATCGGGATGGCGGTGCTCAAGAAACTGAAGGAGATCGACGAGATCGCCTACCTCAGGTTCGCGTCCGTCTACAAGGACTTCAAGGATATCAGCGAATTCCAGAGCGAGCTCGGCCGGCTCCTCAAAAAGGATGACGAATGAGCTGCTTCGCGCGGGAGGAGGGGGAAAAAGTGTCAATGCCCTGCAATATAAGGGTTCTGAAAAGGAAGGATAGGACGGAGGACGCCACCGATATCGCTCTTCTGGTAAGCACGTCCTCCAAGGAGGAGATAAACCTCTGGGACAAGGGCAAGATCGTCAGCTCGCTCATGCTGGAGACAGATGCCAGCCCGGAGCTGGCGCAGGAGATAGCGGACCACGTCGAGGAGAGGATAGTACAGGGGGACATGAACACCGTCACCACCTCGATCATCCGCGAGCTGGTGGACCTGGAGCTGCTGGAGCGGGGCCTGGGGACCATGCACAAGAAGCATTCCCACATCGGCCTGCCCATGTACGACGTGGAGCAGATCATCACCAGCGCCAACAAGGAGAACTCCAACACCACCCACAACCCCGAGTCCATCAACCTCACCATCGCCGAGGCCATACTCAAGGAATACGCCCTGCGCAACGTGTTTTCCGAGGACGTGGCGCGCGCCCACATGGTGGGCGATATCCACCTGCATGACCTGGGCTTTATCATCAGGCCCTACTCCTATCTGGGGGATACGGTGGTGCGCTGGAGGGTGGCGGGCTCCCCCCTGGTCTTCGCCACCACCATGGAGCAGCTCTACCACCTCCTGCCGGGAGAGGACAGGCCGGAGCCGACGGTGCGGGTGAAATACCCGCAGGGGCTGGAGATGCTGGACCGCGGGGGCGACTGGACGCAGATCGAGCGGGTGGTGAAGAAAGACCGCCTGGGCAAGGACATGGTCTTCCTGGCCACCTCGGACGGGAAGTACTGCGTGGTCACCCACGACCACCCGGTGATCACCGCGGAGGAGATAAAGCCGGCGGCGATGGTGCGGGTGGGGGAGGAGCTGGAGACGCTCGACGTGGAGGAGGGTTCGGCGCTGGGCCTGGAGGAGCTGGACCTCACTCACCTGGTCGAGGCCAATGCCACCTCCTTCAAGTTCCGCTTCAACGTCGAGGACGTCTTTGACGCCCACCGGCGTCTGCAGGAGCTGGTGGCCGATGCCGCCCAGGCCTCTCGCCGCACGCGCGTGCGGCGGGGGAGAGAGAAGAGGGCGCGGGGAGGAGAGCTCCCCTCCCCGCGCCGGGTGAGCGTGGTCATGGCCGAGCCGGTGGAGGTGCTGGACGTGTATATATACGACGTCACCACGCAGAGCGGCACCCTCATCGCCAACGGCATCTACTCCCACAACTGCGGCGGGCACAGCCTGGACTACATCAAGAAGTACGGCATATCCCTGCCCAACATAACCAGCACCTCGCGGCCGGCGAAGCATCCCGAGGTGCTCATCGGGCATATGGTGAAGATGGCCTCCACCCTGCAGTCCCACTATGCCGGGGCCATCGGCTGGGAGGCGGTGAACATGTTCTTCGCCCCCTACCTGGTGGGGGTGGGCAGCGAGCGCCTGCGGCAACTGGCCCAGATGCTCATCTACGAGTTCAACCAGCTGGCCGGGGCCCGGGGGAGCCAGGTGGTCTTCACCGATTTCAACCTCTACTGGAACATCCCCCGCCACTTCCGGGATGCTCCGGCCATAGGTCCGGGCGGTGAATACACCGGCAAGACCTACAAGGACTACGAGAAGGAGGCCCAGGCCTTTCTCACCGCCCTCTTCGAGGTCTACCTGGAGGGAGACGCCATGGGCAAGACCTTCGTCTTTCCCAAGCCGCTGCTGCACATCAGCGACGATTTCTTCCGCACCGAGGGCCACGAGGAGTTCCTCGACCTCGCCTGCGAGGTGGCCTCGCGCCAGGGCATCACCTATTTCGTCTTCGACCGCGGGGACGAGATCACCGTCTCGCAATGCTGCCGCCTCAAGCTCAAGCTCAACGAGGAGGACCTGCAGGAAGCGATGAGGCCCGAGCGCATGCGCTTCTCTGCCCTGCAGAACATCACCATCAACCTGCCGCGCATAGCCTACAAGGCCAATGGCTCCGACGAGGTCCTTTTTCACGAGCTGGAGAAAGCCATGCGGCTGGTGGCCAAGGCCCACCTGCAGAAAAAGGATTTCATCGCCGCCCTGCTCAACCAGGGCGTGGGCGGCCCGCTCTCCGTGCTCAGCGACGCCAAGGACGGGGAGCCCTACCTGAGGATGGAGCGCCTCACCTACCTGGCCGGCCTGCTGGGGCTGAACGAGATGGTGCAGTACCACAAGGGCATGGAGCTGCATGAGTCGCAGGAGGCTCTCAAGTTCGGCCTCAAGGTCGTCGCCCACATGAAGATCGCCTGCAAGAACCTCTCGCAGGAGCACGGCATCAACCTGGTGCTGGAGGAGTCGCCGGCGGAGTCCAGCGGCTACCGCCTGGCCAAGCTGGACACCAAGTATTACCCTACCCAGGCTCCGGGCGTGCTCAAGGGGGGGCTGGGCAGCGAGGAGTTCTACTACACCAACAGCGTGCACCTCAACGTGGAGGCGGACATCGACTACATAGAGCGGGTGCAGAAGCAGAGCCTTTTCCACCCCCTCATCGAGGCCGGCGCCATCTGCCATATCTGGCTGGGGGAGAGCCAGCCGGAACCCGACTCCATCAAGAACTTCGTGCTCAAGACCTTCCGCAATACCCAATCGTCGCAGATCGCCTTCTCGCCGGAGTTCACGGTGTGCAACGACTGCCGGCGCACCCACCGCGGGCTGCACGAGGAATGTCCGCGGTGCGGCTCGGACAACATCTACGGCATCACGCGTATTGTGGGATATTTTTCCAAGGTGACCACCTGGAACAAGGGCAAGGTGGGGGAGCTCAAGGACCGGGTAAGGACCGGACTGAAAGGGGGTTTTGCGAGTGCAGCATCTCAAGGTCTTCGTTAAGCAGGACTGCCAGAAATGCCCTGCCGCCAAGGAGGTCGCGGGACGCTTTCCCGAGACCGAGGTCTACGATATGGACCAGCCGGAGGGGCTTGCGGAGGCGGCGTTCTACAGCGTCCTGTGCACGCCCTCCATAGTCGTCGTGGACGAGGACGGCAGCGAGGTCTATGCCTGGCGCTGCGACGTGCCCACCCCCAAAGACGTCTCCGAGCACCTCAACTGAGCATGTCCAGCCTGGAGAACATGAGGGGCCTTTTGCCCTCGAGCATGCTCGACTGGCCGGGGAAGATATGCGCGGTGCTCTTCCTGGCGGGTTGCGATTTCCGCTGCCCTTACTGCCATAATGCCGAACTGCTGGCGGCGGGGGAGGCGGGAGAGAACATCACCTGGGAGGAGCTCGCGCGCTACCTGCGCGAGCGCCGCGGCTGGCTGGACGGCGTGAGCATCACCGGCGGTGAGCCGACCATACACGACGACCTGCCCTCCCTCTGCGCCCGCCTGCGGGAGCTGGGCATGGGGGTGAAGCTGGACAGCAACGGCTCGCGTCCGCGCCTGCTCGAGGAGGTGCTCGCGCGCGGCCTGGTGGACTTCGTGGCCATGGACCTCAAGACCTCCCTGCGCAGGTATGCCGAGGTGGCGCGCAGGCCGGTGGACCCGGCGCGCATCGAGGCCTCCATCGACGCCGTCCTCCGCAGCGGCGTGGCCCACGAGTTCCGCTGCACGGTGGTGCCGGGGCTGGTGGGGCTGGAGGACCTGGAGTCGCTCGCGCGCAGGGCCAGCGGAGCGGAATCCTTTGTGCTGCAGCAGTTCCGCGCGGGCAAGACGCTGGATCCCGCCTACGCGGAGGTGCAGCCTTACGGCGACGAGGTCCTGCTGGAGTGGGCGGAGAGACTCGGCCGCCTGGTCCCCACGCGGGTGCGGGGACTGGTGGGCAGCGGGTGTGCGTGAAACGAGGCGGGCGAGGGAGGCGGGAGATGAGCGGGCGGCCGGGAAGGGAGCGGGCGGGAGGAGAGGAGAGGTGGAAGAAGAGCACGGCAGGGTACAGGACCCCTTCGCGGGGCCCGGGGCCGCCCTGAGGGGCAGCGACCCCGCGGAGATCGCGGAGCGGGCGGGCATCCCCCTCGAGGGCGGCGAGTTCAGGCTTTCCTTCCTGCGCTGGAACATTTTCGTGACCCACCCCGACCTCACCTTTCGCGCCCCGCAGTTCCTGGATACATACGTGATCAAGCTCCTGGCGGTGCTGTACATGGCCAACGCCAGGGCCGTCCCCCTGGCCAACCGCTGGGTGCCCTATCGCGAGCTCAAGGACGGTCTCTTCTACACCAGGAGCTTCTCGGACACCGTGGAGGAGAGGGTATGCCGCCGCTTCGGCAATGACCTCGATGCCCTGCGCGACGCCTGCGGGAAGCTGGGCGGCCGCGAGGTGGACCAGGGCGACCTCGGCATGGTGGTAGACACCTTTCCGCGCCTGCCCCTCCTCTTCATCATCTGGAGGGGGGATGAGGAGTTCGAGCCCAACGCGCGCATCCTCTTCGACGCCTCGGCGACCTCCTACCTCAACGCCTTCGAACTGCGCATGCTCTGCGGCGAGGTGCTCAACCGCCTCATGCGCATCGCCGACGGCAGCCTCGAGCTCCCGCCGCCGGGATAGGGGAAGGCCACGGCAGGGCCTACCAATAGTTAATGGTTAACTGGTTAAGAGTAAACTATGAGGAGGGCGAGGGGGCTGGCTTCTCGTGTGGCGGTCATGGTCCTGGGCCTGCTCTCGGAGGGCGAGCGCCACGGCTACGGAATCGCGCGCGAGCTCGAGGAAAGGGGCATGCTGCGCTGGAGCAAGGCCAGCAAGGTGGGCATCTATAAGGCGCTGGCGCGCCTGCAGGAGGAGGGCTGCCTTACTTCCTGGAGGGAGAAAGAGGGCAGGCAGCCGGAAAGGCGCGTGTACGCGCTCACCGCGGCGGGAGAGGAGAGGCTGCGCGAGCTCGTCTTCACCCTGTGCGCGAGCCGGGAGCCCCTGAGGCTGGAGAGCGCCGTGGGCGTGGCCTTCATCGACCTCCTGGAGCGCGGCGATGCCCTGGAGGCCCTGAGGCAGCGCAAGGAGTTCCTCTCCCGGCAGTCCCGGCGCCTGGCGAGCGAGGCGGAGCTCCTGCAGGGGCTGGCGGCAGAGAGGCACCTTGACGTGCTGGCGCGGGAGAGGTCGGCCTACCGCTCGGAGCTGCGCTGGCTGGAAGGCATCATCTCCGCCATCGAGGGCGCGTCTTCCGCCGCGCCGTGAGGGGTATCGCGCAGCGGGCGCCCGGGGCGAGGAGGCCTGGAGCAACTGATCACGCAGGCGGGCGGCGCGCGGGCTCGGCAAGCGCGCTTACCGGGGTCCTCCCATAACGCCGATAATGTATCTTATGTAAAGTTAATGTTTTTGGGCTCTTTCCCCGGCTCAGCGCCCCCGCCCCCGCGCCCGGAGCGCAAAGGCCGCGCGCGGGGCGCATCCCTTGCGGGAAGCCCTCCGCCGCGCTCAGAGCTCGAGCGACTGCGCCTGTTCGCGCAGCTCGCGGTGCAGAATCTTGCCCGCGCCGCTCGCGGGCAGCGCCTCCACCACCCTGAGCGAGCGCAGTTTCTTGTAGGCGGCGAGCTTGTCGTTGGCGTAGTCCAGCAGCTCCCGCTCATCCACCTCGCTTCCGGGCACGAGCTCCACGAAGGCCACGGGGATGTCTCCGGCGCGCTCATCGTACTTGCCGACCACCGCGGACTGGGCCACCCCGGGATGGTCGTTGATGACCTCCTCCAGGTCGCGGGGGTAGACATTGTAGCCCTTGTAGATGAGCATGTCCTTCTTGCGGTCAACGATGTACACGTAGCCGTCATCGTCGTATTTCCCGATGTCGCCGGTGTAGAGCCAGCCGTCGCGCAGCACCTCCGCCGTCTCCTCGGGGCGATTCCAGTATCCCTTCATCACCTGGGGGCCCTTGATGCAGATCTCCCCCACCTCCCCCAGCGGCATCTCCTCCTCGCCCGTCTCCAGGTCCATGATCTTGATCTCCGTATCCTGTATGGGAAGCCCCACGGAGCCGAGGCGGAAGCCGTCGCGGCTGGGGGGGTTGGCGGTGGCTATCATGGTGCACTCCGAGAGCCCATAGGCCTCGCAGATGACGCCGGGTATCTTCTCCACCATGGCCTCCAGGAGATGATGCGGGATGGGGGCGGCGCCGGACACCACCAGCTTGATGTCCGACAGGTCCGTCTCCGCGAAAAGGGGGTGCTCCACCAGGGGCACGAAGAGCTGCGGGGCCCCCCCGAAGACGGTGGCGCGGAATTTGGGCATGGCCTGCAGGTATTCCGTGGGGTCGAAGCGCGGGAAGACGATGAGGGTGTTTCCCGTCATGAGCTGCATGTTGAGATAGCCGATGACCCCCATGGCGTGGAACCAGGGGACCACGATAAGGGACATGCCCTCGCCGCAGGAAAGGGGATGGTTCGCCTCGCTGTCGCCCTCCATGCGCCTGGGCCTGATCATCCCGTCCTCGTAGTAAGGGTCTCCCCCCACGAACCAGAAGGCCGGCTGACAGCAGTTGGCCACGGCGTTGAAGTGGGTGATCATCACCCCCTTGGGGGTCCCCGTCGTGCCGCCCGTATAGGCGATGTGCGCGAGGTCCTCCCTGACATCGAAGTCCAGTTCGGGGGGCTCCGGGGGATATTGCGCCAGCAGGGCGGCGAACTCGAGCGTCCCCTCCGGCGCGGGCATTTTCTGCACCATCTTCGCCGGCGCGGAGAGCGGCGGATAGCAGTCGGCCAGGCTGGTGATGATGGTCCTCTTCACCGGGGTGCGGGGCAAGACCTGCCTGGGCACCTCGAAGAGCATGTCCAGTCCGATGAAGGTCTCCACCCCCGCGTCCACCAGCTGGAACTCGACTTCCCGCCCGGAGAGCAGCGGGCTCAGGGGCACGAATATCGCCCCCGCCTTGAGCAGGCCGTAATAGGCGATGGCGAACTGGGGGCAGTTTGGCAAGTGAATGCCCACCCGGTCCCCCTTCCCCACCCCCATGTCCGCCAGGGCGGTGGCGAAGCGGTCGGAGAGGGCGTCCAGTTCCTGATAGGTGATTTCCATCCCCCCGAAGATGATGGCGTTGCGCCATGGCCACTGCAGCGCGGCCGAACGCAGGATCTGCTGGACGGGCACCTCGGGATAGTCCATCTCGCGGAAAACACCCCCGGGCCAGCATTTGAAGTTCTTCTCCATGCTTTCCCCCTTTCAGAATATCCGCGCCCATGATGAGCAGGGCGCGCCCTGCGGCGCAGAATATGCGGAAGTGCCCAGCGGGTTGCGGTGTTTTCTTCCTGCGCTGCGTCGCCGGTCCCTCTACCCCTGCGCTCACGGCTTTCCCCTTCGCCATGCCCCCTTGTGCCGAGAGCGGCTATAAACATAATAACCCATCGCCCTCCCGCCTTCCACAGGCGCAGCGCGGCGGGGCGCTTCCATGCCCGCTCAGCTCAAGCTATACGACCAAAATGGGGCAGAAGCGGCTAAACAGCCGCTTTTCTAATGCCAAAGGTGGATAGATTGCGGACGCCCGGTGTTCGATAATGCCTACAGGACTTCTTATAGTCCAACGCCCCACCCGGAATGCAGCCGGCCCCTCAGGCCGGCTGCTTCCAATTTAGGGGGGGCGTTTCCGGCATCCGCGCGCCTGCGGGGGCCCGGGCGCATCCGGCTCCGGGCCGTGCGGGCAAGGATCTCCGCCTCGCAGCGCCGTTCCCGCGGCGCAGAGGGCGAAGCGGGCGGCGTCCGGGGTCAGGAGCCGCTGATGGCGGCGGCGGCCCCGATCAATTCCCCCTTCTCCTGGTAGAGGGGAAAGACGCTCACGGTCAGGCTCTCAAGCGCGGGGTTACCGCTTAGCGGATGGGTGAACTTGGCGCGGCGCTGCTCGCCGCGGCAATCCCTGAAGGCCTCCGCCATGCGGCGCCCGGGTCCGCCCACCTCCTCGAAGGCCTCCGCGCCGCTCCGGCCCAGTAGGTCCCTGCGCCGCACGCCCAGGAGCTCCTCCGCCTCCCGGTTGACGAGCTTCACCGTCCCCTTGGCGTCCAGGAGCACGATGCCCATGTGCGCCTCGTGCACGAAACTCTCCAGGTAACCCTGTGATTTCCTGCTCGTTTCCAGGGCGCGCCGGGTGAGATCGAAGAGCCTGGCGTTGGTGAGGGAATTTCCCAGCACCTCGGAGACGGCCTGCAGCAGGGTCTTCTCCTCCTCCGCGTATCCCCCCTTGCTGGTGCCGGCCAGCAGCACCCCCACCACGCGGTTGGCGGACTTGATGGGCAGCGCGTAGCGCATCACCGCCGCTCCCTGCGCCCCCCTTTCGCCATCCTCGTCGCCATCCTCGACGGGCTCCCCGCGCTGCGCCACCACCCCCACTATGCCCTCCCCCGGCCCGAAATCGGGCATCTCGCTCAAGGGGGTGGCGATGCCGTGGCGGGCGCGCGGCTTGAAGCGCATGCTCTCGTCGTCAAGGAGGTAGATGGTCCCCAGGGAGGAGGTCAGGGGCATGACCGCCGCCAGCGAGCCCTCCAGGAGGCCCTGGGCGTCGAGGGAGGCGTTGGCGTATTCCTGGATACCGTTGAGCGCCTGCAGGAGAAGGTTCGAGTTCCGCAGGCGCTGCAGCATGGCCTCCTGCCTGCGGTTGTGCTCGGCGCTGCGCGAGAAGATGTAGGCCGCGAAGAGGAACACGCCCAGGATCAGGGCGGCGTCGAAGACGATCTTGAAGGTGGTGCCCCCGAAGAACTCGGAGAAACGGTCGATGTTCTGCACCAGGATCAGGAATATCACCACCACCATCATGAGCATGAGCAGGATGAGCGAGAAGATGCTCACCGGCCTGCTCTCGTCCCTTCGCCCGCTCGCGCTCATGTCGCCTCCCTGTCTCTCAACACCTGTTTTCGGCGCGGCATAAGGCCGCCCGCCCCCGCCGTCGTCTGCAGCAGCATGGCATCACCTCTGTTGAGATGTTCGGCAGGGAGTGGGTTATTACTTAATCCCGTCCCGGTGCCGGGCACGAGTCCCGGCTTGCCCCGCTGGGCGCGGGGGCCTGCGAAGACGGCGAATGCCCGCGGGACGGGGCGGGCGGCGCGGCATGTGCCCCTATCGGAAAAAGCGGGGCTGAAAGTGGAGGCGTGCGCCCGGCGCCTGTCTTCCGCGCGGGGCACGAAGGGAGCGGGCTGCGGCCCTCCCGCAGCAGAAAAGAACCTGCGCACGCGGCGCAGGGAGGTGCAGCCCTTGCGCCGCGGCCGGGACCGCCGCGGCGCGGTGGAGGCGGGGTCTATGTCTGTTTGCCGCCCCGGCTGTCGCCGCTCCCGGCCTCCCCGGCGTTCAAGTCGCTGAGCAGCGCGTCCACGTCGATACCGTGAGCCATGGCGCCCTGCTCGATATTCTCGAAACGGGCCACGGCGCACCCGATGCAATGCAGTCCGTGCTCGAGGAAGATCCTCACCGACGCGGGGTGCTTCTCCACCACTTCCTGAATGTTCATGTCCTTGGTTATGGCCATGTTTTCACCTCCTTGTCCTGCGCCTTCACCTGTAGTTTAAACGCAAAGCACCCGTCCCGCCAGGCTTTTTCAGCCGGCGGACATGAGCCAGGTCAGGCCTCGTGTTCGAGCAGGAGATGCAAATCGAGCAGGTCGTCCCAGGTGAGCGCCGGTGCGCCCTTCGCCTGCTTGCTCTCGATGGGGTGCACGAGCACGACGGGCTCGCAGCCGTTCATGCGCATGAAGTCTATGAAGCGGCCGTCGGCCGCATAGGCCTGGGCCCCCCCGCAGGTGTTGCAGATGAAGGTGTAGAAAGTGCCCTCGCCGTCGCCGTGCTCCACCAGGAGGATGTCCTCGAGGGCAAGGACCACCTCTCCGCAGTTGCAGCAGCGGGATTTGACGCGTACCATTTCGCCCCCTTTTATACATTATATCTAATATTTACAGTATTAATATAGATAGTTATAATAAGCATGTCAAGCCAAGAGGTCAGGAAGGCGCATGAGAAGCTACAGCGAGCACATAGCACGGGTCTCCACGGCGCTTGCCGACACCACCAGGCGGGAGATCATGGAGCTCGTGGTGGGGTCGGAATCGCCGCTGTCGGTAAGGGAGGTGGCCGAACATTTCGGCCTCCACGGCAACGCGGCGAGGATGCATCTGGACAAGTTGGTGCAAGGGGGCTTGCTGCGGGTGATGCGGCGGCGCGGCGGGCGCGGCGGCCGTCCGGCCAAGCTCTACGGCGCCAGCGGCGACGAACTGGAGATAAGCCTGCCGCCGCGGCAGTACAAGCTCCTGGCGCAGGTCCTCATCCGGGGGTTAGCCGGCGAGGAGGCGGCCGGGCTCGAGCGCCGCCTGGGGCGAGAGGCCTATGCGCGCGGGCGCGAGGAAGCCATGGCGGCCTCCTCTCCCCTGGCGCGCCTCGCCGCGGATGCGGACATAACGGAGGCCTCCCGGGCATGGGGGGAGGACATACGCAGGAGGGGACACCGCTGCAGGGTGGAGGCGCTGCCCGGCGGTGCCGTGGCCATGACCTTTCTCACCTGCCCTTTCGGGGAATTCTCCCGCAGCCATCCCTCCCTGGTGTGCGAGTTGCACCGCCGCCTCGAGGAGGGCTTCCTGAGCCTGGCCGGGCCCCTCCGCCTGACGGCCACGGAGAGGCAATGCGTCTTCACCATCGAGGCGGAGGCCGGGGCGGCGAACGGCGGTTAGCGGGGCCCGTCCCGCCCGCGCGAACTTGCGTCATCCCGGAGGCGGCGAGCATGCGGCCGCTGCGCATAAGAGCTGCAATGGCGACGGCGCTGCCATCCGCCCATGGGACCTCCAGGCGCTAGGAGGGCGGCCTCTCTTTGAGGTTGATATCGTATTTGAAGAGAAGGTGCTCATAGTCCTTGCGGTAAAAGATCTTGCACTTGACGTCGGGATAGAGTTCCTTGAGCCGCCTGATTTTGCGGTTTTTCTTGGTCACCAGCTTCTGGTTCATGGTGGTGATCTCGATGAAGAGTTCGTATGCGGGGAGATAGAAGTCGGGGGTGAACTTGGAGACGGCATTCCCCTTCTTGTCCCACTCGATATCGAAGCTCACGGGCTCGTACAGCCACTCGATGTCGTAGAAGTCGAGAAGTCGCGCGAATTCCTGTTCGCTGCGATGAGCGAAGCGCTCCTCGTCCCAGCGCTTGTACTCCTCCGACGTCATGAGACCATCACAGTCTTCCGCCTTCAAGGCCCAGCTGAGATTCATTTATTGTCCGCTCCCCTAATAATAGCAGGTTATCCTGCTGCGGCGTGAGGGGAAAGCCGCGGTCGCGCCCCGGGCCCGCGGCCTCCGCGATGCAACGCGGCCGCCGCCGCGGCATTATACCTTATGCTCAAGCTTACGGACAGGAGGAAGTATGCAGGTAAGGTTCAGGGAAAGGCGGCCTCGCCCGCGGGAAAAAGAGGGCGGCATGTCTCCTCCTCCACGGCCGGCTGCACGCGGTGCCCATCCCGGCGATGATCAGGAAAAGAGCGAATATCTCGCCCCCCGGTTCCCAGGCGGACTCGCGCCGCAGGCGATGGTGGCGATGGTTGTCATCACCATGGGTGGTGAGCCCAGGAAATGGCGCCCTCGATGAGCATGTAGCCTGCGATCACCATCGCGGTCACCGCGAGCAGGGGCACGACTCCCCCTTGCAGAGACTTCAGGCCTCCCGGCAATCGAGCGGGCCCTCCCTCCCTGCTCAGGTCTCCGCCGGCGCATCATGCCCCCCCGTGCCCGGGGCCGCGCTCCCGCGTGAGGGTGGGAGGCGCGTGCAGCCGGCTCTGGAAGCTTGCGGCGGGTCCGCTACATGAAGTCCTCGGGCTTGGCGTCTTTGAGGAAATCCCGAAAGCGCTCTATCTCGTCCTCTTCCTCGCCGTGGATGAACACGCTGGCCTCGTTGAGCACGTGCTCGTCGGAGAAGATGGAGACGCCGGTGCGCACCGCAAGGGCGATGGCATCGCTGGGCCTGGCGTCGATCTTGAAGGGTTTTCCGCCGTGGTTCATGGTGATGTCGGCGAAAAAAGTCCCCTCGCGCAAATCGCAGATGACGACCTTCTGCATGGTGATGCCCATCTGGTCCATGATGTTTTTCATGAGGTCGTGGGTCATGGGGCGTGCGGTCTCAACTCCCTGCAGCGCGAAGGCAATGGCGGTAGCCTCGAAGGCACCGATCCAGATGGGGAGAAAGCGGTCGCCCGTCTTCTCCTTGAGCAGCACGATAGGCTGATTGGCGGGAAGTTCGACCCTGACGCCTATCAGTGTCAACTCTACCATTGCCATCACACCCTTCCATTTCAAGGCTAAACTATAGTACCCTGCTATGTCTGTCAATCAGCCTCGCTTCTATTCTACCCGAGGGCGGCAACAAGTTCACGGTGGCGGTGGCGGTAGCCCTGCCGTCGCGGCGCGGGGTTTCAATCCCCGGCCTCATCCTTCGCGATGGAGCAGATGAAGGGAAGATTCCTCCACTTCTGCAGGTGGTCCAGTCCGTAGCCGACCAGGTACTCCTCCCCCACCTCGAAGCCGCGGTAGTCTATGTGCAGGGGCGCGATGCGCCTCAGCGAGCGGTCCAGCAGGGTGCACACCTTGAGCTCGCGCGGTCCGCGCTGCCTGAGGTTACGCAGGATCACGCTGAGGGTGAGGCCGGTGTCTATGATGTCCTCCACCACCAGCACGCTGCGGCCGTGGATGCTGTGGGAGAGGTCCTTTTCGATGCGTACGCCGCTTGTGGCGGCGCTGGAGCGCCGATAGCTGGAGATGGCCATGAAGTCCACCCAGAGGTCGCAATCCAGGCAGCGGATGAGGTCGGCGAGAAAGACGAACCCCCCCTTGAGCATGCTGACCACGGTGAGGGGGCCCGTCCGCGGCGCGTGCTCCGAGCTTATATGTGCTCCCAGCTCGTGCACGCGGCGCGCTATCTCCTCCGCGCTGAAGACGATGCGCTCAAAGCCTTGCGGGTATAATCCCTCCCGCTCCCCGCCGTCATGGTCCCCTAGACTCCCGGTATGAGCCATTTTACCCCCCTCCACCACTGCCCGAAAACGGCGCCGACGAAGGAGAAGGAACGCGCGAAGACGTTCGGGCGGCAGCGGCTTTCCCTGCTCACCAGGGCCCTTCGCGTCTCGCGGGGCGTGCCTGCGGCGATGGTCATATAGCCCAGCTCCTGGCCCACCTCAACCGGGTAGGGCACCCATTGCAGGTGGGCGAAGGTGGCGCTGCGGTAGTCCCCCAGGCGATCCCGGCGCACGGTGAACACCAGGTCGCCCGCTCCCACCAGGCCCACCTCGCGGCGCGGGAAGTCTCCCACCTCGACTCCGGCCACCTCCTGGCTCCCGTAGGCGTAGTGCACGCGGGTGAAGCAGTGGAAGCCGTACTCCATGAGGGAGATGGTCTGATCCCAGTAGCTGTCTCCTCCGTCCAGTATCACGGTCACCAGTTCCCGTCCTTCCTGCTGCGCGGCTCCCACCAGGCACTTTCCCGAGCGGCCGGTGTAGCCGGTCTTCATGCCCGTGGCGCCGGGGTAGAGCTTGAGCAGTTTGTTGTGGTTCTCCATGGTGCGGGGAAAAGGGTGCCCGGGCCAGGGGATCTCGTAGCTCTGGGTGGATACGATCTTTCTGAACTCCGAAATGGCCATGGCCCGTACGGCGACCGCCGCCAGGTCGCGCGCCGAGGTGTAGTGACCCGGGGCGTCCAGCCCGTGGGGGTTGGCGAAGGAGGTATGCTCGAGCCCCATCTCCCCCGCCGCCCGGTTCATCATCTCCACGAAGCCGCTCTCGCTGCCCCCGACATGTTCGGCCAGGGCGACGGCGGCGTCGTTTCCGGACTGCAGCATCAGGGCGTAGAGCAGCTGCTCCACGCTGAGCACCTCGCCCGCGTCCAGCCAGGCCGAGGACTCCCCCGTCGCGGCGGCACGCTCGCTCACGGTCACCCTTTCCTGCAGCGAGGAGCTCTCCAGTACCACCAGTGCCGTCATCACCTTGGTGGTCGAGGCCATGGCCCGCTCTTCGTCGGCGTTGTGCTCGTAGAGCGTCTCGCCCGTCTCCGCATCGACGAGGATAGCGGCGGATGAGCACACCGCCGGAAGCGAGATCCCCCCCGCAGCCAGCTCCATCTCCGTGAGCTCCTGCAGGTTAGAGGCCGGGAGCTCTCCCAGCACGTATGCCTCTTCCTCGCCGCAGGCGGCGAGATTGCAGACGCCGGTCAAGACGAAGGCCAGGAGGAAGAGGGCCATGAAGGCGGCGGCGATGATGCGCGGGGTGCGCGCGGCCCGGCGTTTTTGCTGCCGCTTTTTCCGGCGCAGTTCCCTTATCCTCTTTTCGAGGAGAAGGCGGCGCTCGGCCTGCGTGAGCTCATCACGCTCCGGCATTCCTTGCTCTGCTTCTGGCCGGTCCATCTCGTTCATCAAGGAGGAGTTTAGCAGATGTGCACTGCTGCAGTCATCACTTCGGGGGCCTGGCGGCCGCCGCGGCGGCGAGAGGGCCGCAGGGGCTGCATGCCTCTGCCGCGCGCTTGTCCGCCGCAGCGGTCTTCGCATCCGGGCGCAGGTGCGGTCCGCGCTCAGAAGGGAATGGGCTGGTTGGCCCTGATGAAGTACTCCTTGACCCGGTTCTTGAGCAACAGGTCCTTGAGCTCCCGCGACAGGTTCACCAGCTGCATGAGGTTGTCCAGCGCCCTGCGCCGGGTCTCGGGGTCTTTCGAGCGCAGCAAGGGGGCGATGATCTGCTCGAAGGCCATCGACTCGCGGCCGGTGAGATTCTCGTACATGCGCATGTGACGCGGCTCCAGCCCGAAGCGCGAGAACTCCTTGGCGATGCGCATGATCTTGACGTCCTCCTTGTCGTAGAAGGGCCCTTCGTTTCCGTCGTGGGCGCAGATGAGGCCGAACTCCTCCAGGGTCGCGATGAAGGAGAGGTCCATGTCCAGCGCCTGGGGCACGTCCTCGCGCAGCAGGGTGGAGTCGTCGTAGGCCACGAGGTCCTCCCCCGCCTCCAGGGACGAGAGCATGCCCGGCACCAGGTCGCCCGCACGCGCCTTGCCGCTCTCGAGCTCGCCTATCTTCTCCCTGATGACCTTGAGGGGCATGTATTTCTCGCGCTGCAGCTTGAGGATGAAACGAAGGCGCTGCGCGTCCGCCTGGCCGAACTTGCGGTAACCGGAGGGCGTCCTCTCGGGCTCGATGAGCCCCTCGCTCTCCAGAAACCTTATCTTGGATATGGTGAGATCGGGAAACTCGCCCTGCATGGACTTGAGCAGGTCGCCGATGCTCATCTTGTCTTTGACGTTTTCCATATGCCCCCCCTGGTTCTCATCCCGCCGCCGTGAAGAAGAGCATGCGGTACTTGCCTATCTGTATCTCGTCCCCGCTGCGCAGCGGAGACATCTCGATCCTCTCGCGGTTGAGATAGGTGCCGTTGAGCGAGCCCGTATCCGTGAGCGAGAAGCCGCTCCCCTCGCGCCGTATCTGCGCATGGCGGCGGGACACGGTGATGTCGTCCAGAAAGATGTCGCTCTCCGGATGCCTGCCGATGGCGATGAGATCATGGTCGATGACGAACCTCATGCCCGCGTCGGGGCCTTTTCTGATCATCAGCACGGCGCTTCCTTCCTCCAGGGGCTCGCTGGGTGGCGGCAGCACTATCTCCTCTTCGCTCTCCGCCTCCACGGCCGGCAGCCCGACCGTGGTCTCCTCCAGCCCGGCGTACTCGCTCTCGAAGCGGGCTCCGCAGCGGGCGCAGAATACGCTGTCCTCGGGATTGAAGCGGCCACACTTGTTGCAGAACAAAGCCCTCTCCTCCTTAGCGCAGCATACTCGGACCGTCACCGTCGCCATGCCGGCGCCGCTCCCCGCAGGCGGCGCCCGGTTCCTCTCCATCCATAATATATGGGAACGCCATGATTTTAAAGCAGAGGGTTACATTTAGGGTTACGGCGGCGTTTCCATCCCGCGGGCAGGGCTGCATTCTCCCAAGCTCAAAAGGCGTCTGGGCGCTAAGCTGGGGCCGCGGTCGCGCTGCGGCGGCCGCGCCATGAGGGGGGTCAATCGCGGGTGGGGTCGTTGCGGCTTGTTCCCAGGGCCTCGGCCGCGAGTATCTCGCTCAACCTGTTTATGTCTTCCTCGCCGATTATGGGCTTGCCGTCCTTGAGGTCGGACCTCTTGCGCCTCACCAGTTCCGCCCTGAGAATGTCTATCTTTCCGTGCAGTACGCGGCGCTGATAGGAGACTCTGCCCTCTTCCTTGAGGAGGTCCTCCAGTATGCCGCGCAGCTCCTCGTCGCTCCTGCTGCGGTAGTCGATGTAAACCTCATGTGGAGGAATCTCCTGCGCCCTTCCTCCCCTCTCGCTCATCCTCTGCCTCCTTGGCGTAGCATAAGTGTCCAGCATGATTCTATCAGAATCTCAACCCCTTTTGCACTGCCGCGGAGAAAACCGCCGCGCCGCCGTCAGCCCGGGAGGGCCCTCGCATCGGCGTTGTGCAGCCATCGCCGCGAGGCGTAAGCGACGCCGAGGGCGTCGCCGCGCTCACGCTCCCTCGCCGTGAGGGCTCCCTCCCGCAACGCCGCCTGGAAAGCCTCCTCGAAACCGAGGAGGAAAGATTCGGCCAGCTCCTGCCAGGTGGCGCGGTGTCCGCTCGCGTTCAAGGCCATGCAGCGTTCCCTGTACAGGCGCAGGGCCTCCCGTCTCTCGCTCTCACACGAGTAGCGCAGGAGCTCGTGCAGGAGCCGGGAGCGGTCCTCGAGCAGTATCGACCCATGCTGGAGCAGCGCTCCGCCGCGCCGCACCTGGGCGCTGCCGCATAGCTTGCGGCCGTCATGTTCCAGGTCGGCCTGGGTGCTGACGGCGAAACAGGCGCCCCCCGCCTCCCGGCGGTTCCCACCTCCGGGCATGATAGAGGCCTCGATGCCGAGGTGCGCAAGGGCGCGGACGATGGCCCCGCAGATGAGGCGATAGGCCTCGACCACGCCCTGCGGGAGCGGAAAGTCGTGCGGCATCACCAGGCTGTAGGTGAAATCGTCCAGGTGCAGTATGCTCTTTCCCCCCGTGGGACGGCGCACGACCTCGACCCCCGCCGCCGCGCAGGCCGCGAGGTCGATATCGTCCAGGGACTGAAAGCGCCCGATAGAGACGGCGGGCGGGGACCAGCGGCAGAAGCGCAGGGTGGGCAAAAAACCGTCCGCGCCCGCGGACTCCAGCAGCGCCTGGTCGAGGGCCATATGCGAGGCGCCCGGGGAGGGGGGCGGCGAGAGCAGGCGCCAGCCCGGAGGCGGAGAGCGGTCGGCTCCTGCGGCGGTCAAAGCAGCTCCGCGTGCACGACTTCATGCAGTTGCCGGAAGATAAAGCGGTCCGTTTCCTCGCTCAGGGAGGCGACGGCGTCCCGGAATACCGCCACGGCGTAATTGCGCATGGCGGCGTCCAGGGCGGTCGCGTAGACGCATATGTTGGTCAGCACTCCGGCGAGATAGACTTTTCTCACTCCCGCCTCCCTGAGATAGATATCGAGGTCGGTGCCGAAAAAGGCGCTGTACCTCCTCTTGGGCACGATGTATTCTCCCGCCAGTGGCTGCAGCTCGTCGATCACCCGGCTCCCCCAGGTGCCGGAAACGGCGTGCGGCGGCCAGCTGAGGAACTCCCTGTCGTCCTCGCGGTGACTGTCGGTGATGAAGACGACGGGTATGCCCTGCTCCCTGGCCCCTTCGAGTACGTCCTTCACTCGCGGCACTATCCTCTCCGCGTCCGGCACGACCAGCGCTCCCCGGGGCGAGATGAAGTCGTTGAGCATGTCGATGACCAACAGGGCGCTGTCCGCTGCGAAAGTAAATGCCATTTCCCTTTCACCTTCCGTCTCCGTCGCGCACTTTCCTTCCGGGCATGAATATATTACCCTGCGGATACGCCCGCCACCACGACCCGTATCGGGGTCGGGGTTCAGCCCTCAACAATATCCCTTATCTTCCTGGTATAGTCGGCGATGATGAGGGCGGCGCGGGTATCGTCTCCGGCCTCGCAGATGAGATGCAGCGAGGGCTCTTCGGGGTCCGGGAGGACCAGGATCCAGGCGCCGTCGTCGAAGAAGACCTTGACCCCGTCGATCAGCTCCAGCCGCCCCTCGCTCTTTCCCTCCGCCAGGCGTCTCATGATCAACCCCTTCTGCTCCCACGATGCCGCTATCTCCTCCGAGAGCAGGTGTATGGGAGGGAGTTCGTCCACCAGCGATGAGAGCGGCGTCTCGACCCGGCTGAGCTTGTCGAGGAGTATGGCCGTCGCGGCCATGGCGTCGAAGGTGGGCAGAAAGGAGGGGAAAATGAAGCCCCCGCTCCCCGCCCCCGCGAAAATGACTCCGTCGCCGCGCGAGACGCGCATGAGGTCTCCGCGGCTGACCTTGGTCCGCACCACCTCTTTCCCACGGGCGTGCGCGATCTCCTCCACGCGCGAGGTCATGCTCACCGGCACCGCTATCCTGCCCTTGCTTCCCTCAGAGCAGAGCAGGCTTGTGAAGAGCAGCAGCGCGGCCTGGGGGTGCATCTGACGCCCCCGCTCGTCGAGGAGGTAGAGGCTCTCGCCGGCGTTGTCCAGGAGCACCCCCATCTCCGCCTCCGAGCTCTTGACCAGATGCGACAGGTTCTTGAGCGAGGCGTTCAACTCCTCCTGGGAGAGGGTCACCTTGTCCTCGTCGGTGAAGCTGTTGAGGCTGAGGATGTCGCAGCCCATCTTTCCCAACACCTGGGGCATGATGATGTTGGCGCTGCCGAAGGCGTAGTCCACCACGACGCGGAAGCGCCTGTGCTTGAGGCTTTCCAGGTCCAGCTGCGCCAGCAGGGAGTTGGTGTACATCTCCAGGACGCGGGGAGGGAAAACGATGGCCCCTATCTCCCCGGCGAAAGCGCGGCGGAAATTGCCCTGGTCGAATACCTTTTCAACCTCCCTCTGCCGGCCCTCCGAGATGTCGATGCCCTGGTCGTCGAAAAAGCGTATTTCGATGGACTGCGGGTCAAACGCCGAGATGCGCACGTCCACGCCCCCCACCGCCCGTTCCGCCCCGATGGCGAAGCGGTTCACCGGAGAGGGCGAGACCTCGAGGTCGGAGGCGTCCACGCCGGAGGCGTTGAGCCCGGTGATGACCGCGCGCTTGATGGTCCTGGCGGCCCGGGAGGCGTCACGCGAGGTGACCACGGTGGACCCCAGGGGGAGGTTGGAGGCATAGGCCATGGCCACCCGCAGCGCCTGTTCGGGCGTGATGTCGATATTCATGATGCCGGAAACGCCCTTCTTGCCGAAGAGGGTGCGCAGGCCCTTCGACTCCCAGATGATGCTGGTGTTCACGGTGGCACCGGTCTCGACCGTCTTGAAGGGATAGATCTTGACATCGTGGTTCACGAGCACGTTCTCCCCGATGAGGCATTCATCCCCCACCACCACCCCCTCTTCGAGGCGGATATTCCCCTTGAGGTCGCAGTTCTTGCCGACCACGCAGCCCCGGAGATGGCAGTTGGTGCCGATGTAGGAGTTGTCGTAGATGATGGCCCGGTGCACGAAGGAGTCCTGCTTGACCACGACGTTGTGGCCGAGGATGGTGTATTCGCGGATGACGGCGCCTTTTTCCACCTTGCAGTGGTCGCCCAGCACCAGGGGGCCCCTGAGCTCGGCGCCGCTTTCGATATCGACCCCCTCCCCTACCCAGATATCCTCCGTCATGCGGAAACCGGGAGGGTCGATGTTCACCTTGCGGGCCAGTATATCCTTGTGCGCCGCAACGTATTGTTCGAAATTGCCTATGTCGCACCAGTAGCCGTCCGCCACGTAGCCGTAGAGAGGGTATCCCTTCTCCAGCAGCAGGGGGAAAAGGTCCCGGGAGAAGTCGAAGGACTGGCCCTGGGGTATGAAGTCGAGCACCTCGGGCTCGAGCACGTAGATGCCGGTGTTGATGGTGTCGCTGAACACCTGCCCCCAGTTGGGCTTCTCCAGGAAACGCTCGATATGTCCCTCGGCATCGGTGACCACGATGCCGAATTCCAGGGGGTTTTCGGCGCGTATGAGGGTCAGGGTTGCCGCGGCCCCCTTGCGCCGGTGAAACTCCACCACCGCGCCGAGGTCGATGTCCGTGAGCGCGTCCCCGCTTATCACCAGGAAGGTCTGGTCCAGGAGATCGGCGCTGTTCTTCACGCTCCCCGCCGTGCCCAGGGGTACGAACTCGGTGGAATAGTGCATGTCGGCACCCCAGTCGCCGCCGTCGCCGAAATAATTGCTTATCTGCGTGGGCAGGAACTGCAGGGTCACGATCATATCCCGGAAGGAGGAACGCGTCAGCAGCTTGACGATGTGCTCCATCATGGGACGGTTGACCACCGGGAGCATTGGTTTGGGCTGATTGCTGGTCAGGGGCCTCAGCCTCGTCCCCTGGCCGCCCGCCATGATCACCGCTTTCATGTCTTGGCCCCCGTCCCTCAGGCGAGGAAGTCCATGACCAGGATCGTGGTCTCGTCCGGCATACGGTCGGGAGAGACGTAGATGGGCGTCTTGCCCGTGCGCTCCACGCAGGAGAAGAGGGAGACGAAGGGCTCCTCGCTGGCGATGGGGAAGTCGCAGGCAGCGTTGCGGAAGTGCATGGGTATGGCGATGCGCGGCGACAGCGCGCGCACCACCGCGGCCGCGTCCCCGGGCTCGAGGGTATAGAAGCCCCCCACGGGGACGAAGAGGACGTGCGCATGCGCGAGCGCGGACACAGAAGGGGCATCGAGGGTATGGCCGAGGTCTCCCAGGTGGACGAAGGTGAGCCCCTGCATCTCCCAGCGGAAAGCTATGTTGGCCCCGCGCTCCGCGCCGCCACTGGCGTCATGCCAGGTTGAAACGCCGGATATCCTCACCCCCGCCACCTCCCGCGGGGAGGGATCACGCACGACCTCGGGGTCGCCCATGACCATGGCCGCGTTGGAATGGTCGGCGTGGTCGTGGCTGATGAGCACGATGTCGGCCGCGATGTTCGGCATGGCGTATCCCACGTAATCGTCGTAGGGGTCGGTCACCAGGCGCCGGCCGTCGCCGTCCTCGAGCAGGAACATGGAATGGCCGATCCAGCTTACGCGCACCGCCCCGGCGAGGTCTCTCTCCTCGCTGTACCTGGAAGTCATCTTCCACCTCCGTATATGCTATCACTCCGCCGCCAGGCTATTGCCCGCCGCGGCGTCTTTCTCTTCCCTCTCCCCGCCCCCGATCAGGTCTTCCTGTAGCTGGCGCGGCTCCGGGAGGAGCCTAAGAAAGTTATACCCCGGCGCAGGTAGATAAAACCGCTGACGTAGGAGAAGACGATGCCCAGACAGAAGATGACGAAGCCCACGGGATTGACCCGGGTGAAGAAACCCCCCGCTGCGCCGGGCACGTTCATGGCGATGAAAAGGCAGATGGACACGAAGAGGAGGGCGGTGGCCGCCTTCCCCGTCCAGTGGACGGCCAACTCCTCCCTGGCCTCCCTGCCGACGATGCCGACGAGCGGCGCGCCGGCCAGCATGAGCACGTCCCTGCCCACGATCAGCGCCACCATCCACAGGGGAAGGAAGCTTCTCCACAGCAGGGCGATGAGCACGCAGATGACCAACAGACGGTCGGCAAGCGGATCGACGAGTTTGCCGAACTCCGAGATGGTGCCGGTGCGCCTCGCGATCTGCCCGTCGATAAAATCGGTTGAGGCCGCGAACATGAACACCCCCAGGGCCCAGTAATGGGCGGCATCGCTCGTCTGCCTGGACATGACGGAAATCAGCCACAGCACCACCGGGATGAGGATGATGCGCAGGCAGGTGAAGAAATTCGCCAGGTTCCTCCTGACCATCGCTGACCTCCTTAACTCTCCCGCCCGCGCTGCGCCCGTCGCGCGGGCGTTTGCGGGGCGTGCAGGCGGGCCCGGGCCGAACCGTCAACGGCTCCGGCGAGGAAGTATATGGAAAAGGGCGGAAACTCCGCCCCGCCCTTTTTACCTGGTCGGGATGGCCGGATTTGAACCGGCGACCTCTTGACCCCCAGTCAAGCGCGCTGACCAAGCTGCGCCACATCCCGAATATCTCTTCCTCCAGATAATTCATTCTATCGGCACGGGCCTCCCAATGCAACGCGGGGCACGGCCCTGGGGGCGGGCCGGCGGGCGCGAGTTTCGCCTCCCGCCCTCCCCCGTTCTCGCTCCCGCGCCGGACCTTATGCCTGACCCCGCGAGACTCGAGGCCCCGGGGCTCGCGGTGCGGCTCAGGTGCTGAGCGGGCCGCTTCTCCTCCCCATGGCCCGGCCGGTTTCCAGCCCGGAAGCGCCGCCGGCCGGGTCGGAGCGATGCGCGGGCGGCGGGGAGCCGTGATGGGGGGGAGGGAAGTTATCCTCCTCGGGATCGTAGGAGCTGACGCGATTCCTGCCCGTCTGCTTGGAGCGATAGAGCGCGCGGTCCGCCATGTCGATCAGCTCCTCACCCTCGGCGGCGTCTTCGGGAAGGTTGGCGACGCCGATACTCACGGTGAGCTTCCCTCCCCGCTCCTCCTCCTCGTAGGGGAAGAGGTGTGCCTGCACGACGCGCCTGATGCGCTCGGCCATGCCGAAAGCCTCCTGCTTGCCCACCTCGGGGATGATGACGCAGAACTCCTCGCCGCCGTAGCGGAAGACGGTGTCGACGTCGCGGGTGTTCTGCTGCAGGAGCCCGGCCAGGATGCGCAGCACGTCGTCCCCGCGCAAATGACCGTGCAGGTCGTTGTAGACCTTGAAGAAATCGATGTCGAGCATGATGAAGGACAGCGGACGACCGTAGCGGATCGACCTCTTGACCTCCTCGCCCAGGACGCGCTTGAGATGCCTGAGGTTGTAGAGCCCGGTTAGCTCGTCGGTTATGGCCAGGCGGTTTATCTCCTCGAAGAGCCTTGCGCTCTCCACCGCCAGGCCGACTTGCTCTCCGATGGCGTTGGCCAGCATGGCGTCCTCCTCGCCGAAGGCGTTGGGGTAGCGGCTGGCCATGTGCAGCACGCCGTAGATGCTCTTCCCCGAGCGGATGGGGACACAGAGTACGGAGGACGAATCTTGAGCGGGCTCAAGGTTCGGGCACCTCGGGCCGTCTCTATCGCTGCCGCAAAGGTAGGCTTCGTCGCGGCGCAGCACATGGCACTCCCCGGAGGACTCCACGATCCGCGCCAGATGCTCCGCCGCGGCCTCTTCGCTGTATCCGAAGCTGCGCACCGTTTCCAGGCGGCCCGTCTGACCGCTGTAGATGTTGAGCAGGGCCTTCTCCGCCGCGAAGAGGCCGCGGATGACATCCAGGGCCAGGTTGTACAGGCGGTCCAGGCTGGAGACGGTGCCGATGGCGTCGATGACCCGGATGAGGCTGGTCAGCTGGGCCACCTTTTCCTCGCTGCGGCGGTAGAGAAGCGCATTGTCGAGAAAGACCGAGATATGCGGGGAGATGAGGCCGGTCAGGAGGAGGTCCTTGTGCACGAAACCTCGCCGGTCGAGCTTATTGAGCATGACGAAGAGGCCCATGCTCTTCCCCCTTGCCAGCAGGGGGGTGGCGAGGAGGTCGAACACCTCGTAACCCGGCGAGAAGGGTGCGACCTGCCGGCGCCCGGCACGCCGCCTGGTCAGCAGCACGGGGGCCGTGCCGCGAAAGCAATCGCTGAGGAGGCCGGGTTTGCTCGCGTCCAGCCTCATCCCGGAGATGGCTGGAAAGTCCAGGCCCAGGGAGGGCTGCTGGGCTTCCAGGTGCCCGCTCTCTTCGTTGTAGAGAAAGACCACCGCCACCTCCGCCCGCAGGATCTCCGCCATGCGCTGGGTGATCTCTTTGAGCACGTTGTAGAGGGCGGGGCTCTTGCCGGAGCTCCGCGTTATCTCGTAGAAAGCCCACAGGCGCCTCCTGTCCTTGAGGGCCAGGTCCATGATGAAGATGGTGACGATGGCGGCGCAGAGGATATAGAGGTAACGGACGATCAGCAACTCGGCGAGGCCGCTTCCCGGCGGCAGTTGGCGGTCGAGCAGGGCGATGGCCGTGAAGCCGGCAAAACAGAGAAGGCTGGCGTAAGCGGCACCCCGGTAACCGCCGTATATCCCCCCCACGAGTGGAACGGCGCCGAAGATGAGGAAGGTGTAGCCCTCCAGGCCCCCGCAGAAGAAGACGGCCGCGCTCAGGTAGGCGACATCCACCGCTCCCGCCGCCCAGGCGTGCGGTCCGCTCAGGCTCAGGATCTCGCCGAGAAAATAGGCGGGCAGGATATAGCACAGGTAGGCCAGGGTGAGGATATACAAAGACAGGTAGTCGATCTTGCCGACCAGGTTTATGCCCACACGGTCCAGCTGAGCCACGCCCAGCAGCAGCAGGGCGAGGAACAGCCTGAGGAAGAGCTCGCGCATGTGGGGGTTCCGCAGCTTCCCGCCGCGGAGCCCCAGGCCTTGTTCCCGCCCCGGGGCGCCAGGATGCGATGCGTCTCGCGAAGCCGGCATACTCATCCGTCCACGTACTCCTCGGTGCTGACTGCGTGCCCCTCTCTCGCAAGACAATATTATCATCTGGTGACGCCGGCGGCTCCCCCGCCCCGCCGCGGTGCCGCCGCCGGCACTCCTTCAAGCCTCGCCCGGGCCGTCGTCCTCGTAGGGGGCGAAGCGATGGCTCATCTCGCGGGGTATTTCGGCGATGACGCGATGGCCCCGTGCGTCGGAGGTCATGGAGCGCAGGCGCCCCCGGGCGTGGATGAGGGCCAGGAGGTCTCCTCTCCCGTGCGGGAGCATAAGGCGCATATTGCGCGAGGGCGAGAGCAGAGAGGAGATGGGACCCAAGAGGCCCTCCATCCCCTCTCCGCTCACGGCGGAGGTAAAGACCGCGCCGGGCAGGAGCCTCATCAGCTGCGCCCGGTCCTGGCCGTGCAGGAGGTCGCACTTGTTGAGGATGTAAAGGGTGGGTAGCTCCAGGGCGCCCAGCTCGCGCAGCACCTCCTCCACGGCCTCGATCCTGTGCCCGACGTCGCGTGAAGACGCGTCGATGACGTGCAGCAGCGCGTCGGCCTCCGCCACCTCCTCCAGGGTCGACTTGAAAGCCTCGACCAGTTGGTGGGGAAGATGCCTGATGAAGCCCACCGTGTCCGTGAGCACCACCTGCCCCCCCGTGGGAAGCTGCAGCCGCCTGGTCAAGGGGTCGAGGGTCGAGAAGAGCTGGTCCTCGACGGGCGCGTCCGCCCCGGTGAGGAAGTTGAGGATGGACGATTTGCCGGCGTTGGTGTATCCCACCAGGGCGAGGCTGGAAACGGCCAGGCGGTCGCGTCGCTTGCGCTTGACCCTCCTCACCCGCGACAGGTCCCGCAGTTCGCGGTCCAGGGTGCGGATGCGGGACTTGATGCGCCTGCGGTCCACCTCCAGCTGGGTCTCCCCCGGGCCCCTGGTCCCGATCCCTCCCCCCAGGCGGCTGAGCTCGACGCCCTTGCCCGCCAGGCGCGTGAGGGCGTAGCGGAGCTGCGCCATCTCCACCTGCGCCTTTCCTTCCTTGGAGTGGGCGTGCAAGGCGAAGATGTCGAGGATCAGCGCCGTGCGGTCCAGCACCTTCACCTCGAGGAGGTTCTCCAGGTTGCGCTGCTGGGAGGGCGCCAGTTCCTGGTCGAAAATGGCCGTTTCCGCGTCGCCGGAGGACAGGAGGGAGGCGAGCTCATCCAGCTTGCCCCGGCCCAGGAAGGTGGCGGCGTCGGGCCGCGGGCGCGCCTGCGTCAGGCTCCCCACCACCTCCGCCCCGGCGGTCTCCGCAAGCGAGCGCAGCTCGAGCAGGCTGTCCTCGGCCTCCTCCTGGGAGGTCTCCCCCCAGCGCACTCCGACCAGGACGGCCCTTTCCCGCTCCCCGATGGCGTCGGGCGTATTCCGTTCCATGTCGTGCATCACATCCGCTCCTCTTGCGTGGAGGCTCTCGCTCGCATGGGCATCATCCCCGCTCTCCGCCATGGCCGGCGCTCAGGAGAAAGCGCCCTTCAGCCTGTCCATGCCCTCCACCAGGAGGTGGTCGGGCAGGGTCAGGGAGAACCTCACGTATCCCTCGCCCGTGCAGCCGTAGGAGGAACCTGGGGCGACGACCACCCCCGCCCGCTCGAGGAGGGCGGAGGCGAAGGAGGTCGAATCGTGACCGGGCGGCGTCTTCATCCACACGTAAGGGGTGGCCCGGGGGACCTCCACCTCCCAGCCGATGGAGCGCAATGCCTGCGCCAGGATATCGCGCCTGCGCCGGTAGGTCTCGCGGTTGAAAGCGATGCATTCCTGCGGGCCCTCGAGCGCGGCCGCCGCGGCCAGCTGTATGGGGTTGAAAACGCCGGAATCCACGTTCTCCTTCACCTTGGCGAAGGCGGCGATGATCTCCGCTCCGCCTACCGCGAAGCCGACGCGCCAGCCGGTCATGTTGTAGGTCTTGGAGAGAGAGTGGAACTCCACCGCCGTCTCCCCGCCGCCGGGCACCTCCAGGATGGAGGGCGCGACGTAGCCGTCAAAGGTGATCTCCGAGTACGCCAGGTCATGGGCGATGACCACCTCGTGCCTGCGGGCGAAGTAGACCAGCTCCTCGAAGAAGGCGAGGTCGGCCACGCCAGCCGTCGGGTTGTTGGGGTAATTCACGAATATCAGCCCGGCCTTGCGCCATACCTCCTGCGGGATGGCCTGCAAGTCCGGAAGGAAGCCCCTTTCCGCCTCGAGCGGCATGCGGTATGGAGCCGCCCCGCAGAAAAGCGTCGCGCTCTCGTACACGGGATAGGCGGGGTCGGGGACGAGGGCCAGGTCGCCGGGGTCGAGGAGGGCCAGGGGAAGATGGGAGATGCCCTCCTTGGAGCCGATGAGCGCCAACACCTCCCCGTGCGCGTCCACATCTACGCCGAAACGTCCGCTGAACCAGGAGGCAGCGGCCTCCCTGAAGCGGGGCATGCCCCGGTATGAGGGATAGCGGTGGTTTTCCGGATCGTGCGCCGCCTCGCACAGGGCCTCGACGACATGGGGCGGGGTGGGTAGGTCGGGGTCACCCACCCCGAAGCTGATGATATCCACGCCCTGCCGCCGCTTCTCCTCGATGCGACGGTCGATCTCCGCGAAGAGATAGGGGGGGAGATCACGAATGCGTTTCGCCAACTGCAAATGCGCTCCCTTCCTCGTGCGGCGCTGCCCCTCCCGCCGCGTGCAGCCAGGTTTCCGCCACCTCTCCCCGAAAGACCTCGACCGCCGCCGCGGCCATGAAGATGCGGCCTCCCTCGTCGACCCTTATGTCCAGGACTCCCCCGGGGAGGCGCACCTCCACCCGCCCGTCGCAACGCCCGGCGTGCACCGCCGCCGCCGCCGCCGCGCATGCGCCGGTGCCGCAGGCCATGGTCTCTCCCACGCCGCGCTCCCATACGCGCAGCGCGAGGCGGTGAGCGTCTATGACCTGCGCGAACTCGACATTGGTGCGCGAGGGAAAGAGCTCGTGCTCCGCGATCAGCGGACCCAGGCGGGCGAGGGGGGCCTCCGCGACCTCGTGCGTGAAGATGACGCAGTGCGGGTTGCCCATGGAGAGGCAGAAAGCTTGCAGCGACTCGCCCCCGTCCAAAGCGATGGTCACCTCGCCGGGGCGCGAGGGGTCGTCTGGCGGGGGCAGGGAGGAGGCGTCCGTCCTCGGCAACCCCATATCCACTTCGACCTTGACCACGTTTCCTTCCTCTATGCTCAGGGACAGCCTCCTTGAGCCGGCGGCGGTATCGATGCACATCTCCTCCCTGCGCAGGCCGAGCCTCTCGTAGAGGAACTTGGCCAGGCAGCGGATGCCGTTGCCGCACATCTCGGCCTCGCTGCCGTCGGCGTTGAAGATACGCATTGCGGCATCCGCCCCGTGCGCGGGGGGACAGGCAAAGATCACGCCGTCGGCCCCGATCCCGGTGTGGCGGCGGCATACCTCCCTTATCTCCGCCGCGGAGAGGAAGGGCCCCCGCGCCATGGCGTCGAGGAGGATGAAGTCGTTTCCCGTGCCGTGATACTTGAAAAACTCCATGCGCTTTCTCCCGCCTGTCTGCGCCACGCTCGCGCCCGGCCTTGCTCCGCTCCCGCGTCGCGGGCGGCCGCGGCTTCGCGTCACACGCCCCCCTCCATTCCCTGCTCGAGGCGTTCCCTCACCTCTTGCACCACCCTTGCACCGGGCCTCAACAGGTCTTCCTCGCCCAGCTCGACGCGGAACAGGCCCGGGACGCGCTTGAACCAGGTCGACTGGCGCTTGGCGTAATGGCGGGAACGCCGCTTGATATCAATGATAGTGTCCTCGAGGGGTATGGCCCTGTCAAGGTGGTCGAGGACCTCCTTGTACCCCAGGGCCTGCGCGGCGGTGCGCGAAAGCCCCCCCGAATCGGCCAGGGTTTTGACCTCCTCCACCAGGCCCGCCGCGAACATGGCGTCGACGCGCCGGTCTATGGCGCGGTAGAGGGCTTCCCGAGGCGGGTTCAGCGCCACCCCGGCGTAGGGATAGAGGAGATCCCGCCTTCCGCGCTCGCGGCGCAGGGAGGAAAAGGGCCTGCCGGTGCGCTCGAACACCTCCAGGGCGCGCAGCACGCGCCGTGGGTTGGCGAAGTCGGGGCTCGAGGCGAACTCGGGGTCGACCCGCGCCAGGCGCGCGCGCAAACCCTGCGGGTCGCGCTGCTGCTCCGCGCGCAGGCTCCTGCTCAAGTCATCTTCGGCACCCCCCGGCGGGAAGCTCAGGTCGTAGACGATGGCCTCGAAGTAAAGTCCCGTGCCTCCCACCAGCAAGGCCCTCCCGCCCCGGGCAGCGATGTCCTCCAGCGCCGCGCGCGCTCTGGCCTGAAAGAGAGCAACGGAGAAATCCTCCCCCGCCTCCACCAGGTCGATGAGGTGATGGCGCACGGCCTTTCTCTCCGCGGGGGTGGGCTTCGCGGTGCCGATGTCCATGCCTCGGTAGACCTGCATGGAATCGACGGAGACGATCTCCGCGGCGAGGCTGGGAGCTATCTGCAGGGCCAGGCGGCTCTTGCCGCTCGCCGTCGGGCCGAGGATGGCGGCCAGCCTGTTGCCGGGTGCTTGTTCAGCCATGACGCGTCAATGAAACCTGTCCACGGTGAAGCGGAACAACTGCACAGGCTCGTGGGGTTCAATTCCCGCCTTGCGGCGCGCTATCTCCAGCTGCTGCCCGGCCGTTTCCACGCCCTCCAGGTCGGGAAGGAGCAGGCCCACCCTGTCGCCGAGCTTGACGATCACTCCGTAGCGTTCCGGGTCCAGCTGGGAGGCCCCCTCCACCGCCTCCGGCTCGCTGAGGACGTCCACGCTTATCTCCAGCTGCGGCAGTTCGTCGGCGGTCACGGGCGGGAAGCGGGGGTCGCGGTGTGCCGCGCTCACCGCGTTGGCGGCGATCTCCTCCGCGAGGGTGGTCAGCGTGGGACGGAGAGTCCCCATGCAGCCGCGCAAGCGGCCCCGCTTCTTGATACACACGAAGGCCGCGGATCTGCGCGCAAGCTCGCCCTCCTGCACGCCGGCATCGCGCGGCGACGGCTCCCTTCCCTCTTTTACCCAGGCCTCTATCGCGGCGCGTGCGATCTTCGCCTGCGGGCTGCTGCCGTGACCGCCGTGGCTCGAACCCATGGGCGCATCCTCCTCCCCGCAGGCTAATCCGTCTTGAGGTGCAGGGATACCAGGTAACCCACCCCGAAGGGGCCTTCGTAGGAGAGCAGCTCGTTGCTCAAGGAACCGTTCTCGAGGGCGCCCCACATGGCATGGATGGAGCGGAACCCGCACTCCCCCGCCTCCTGCACCAGGTCCTCGGGGATGGAGTTGAGGGCCGCGAAGTTCCCGCTCGCCGCTATAGCCGCGATGCGAGCGTCAAAATCCCGCCCTCGCGGGCTGTATCCCGCGGAAGCTCCCTTGACCAGGCGGTGGGAGAGGTCTCCGCTGGCCACGAAAAGCGCCCTGCGCCCCAGTTCCGCGCATGCCGCCGCGACGGTGCGCCCGAGCTCGCGGTGGTCGCGGTAGGGAAGCGCGGATATGGAAAAGCAGACGACGCGGGTCTCGAAGACCCGGTCCAGGAAGAAGAGGGGCACCAGCAGCCCGTGGTCCAGTTCCTCCGCGGGTCCCCTCCATCCTCCCGCCTCTGGCTGCGCCGAAACCAGGGGCAGGCCTCGCGCATCCGCCTCGCGCAGCACGGCTTCGACCAGCTCGACATCGTTGCGCTTGGATATACGGATGCGGGGTTGTCCGAAGGGGGCGAAGCTGCCCGTGAGCTCATCTCCCCGCTTGACGGTGAAGGTGTCCCGGCGGGGGGGCGTGTGCGGGGAGATCATCACCGTGACCTCGATGCCCAGTCCGCCGACGCGGCGGCTCAGCTCCTCCATGGCCGTATAGGTGGAGCGCACGGCCTCCCCCTCCCTCCCGCCAATGGCCGGTATGAGCAGCGGCGGGTGGGGGACGATGCAGCCTGCGATGACGCCTGGACCCAAATCCTCACCTCCCTGCGACGGGCACGGAGCGCCGGGGCAAGGCAGGCCCCGACACTGCCAGTATATACCCCTTTGCCTCTGCCGTTCACGCCGTCTTGCGGGGGGGGCGAAGAAGCGGGTCGCGGCCAGGCCGCACACGGGCGCCTAGAACGCCTCCAGGAGGCGGGCCTGCAGGCTCCAGCTGCCGGCGGAGCTTATGCGTACGCGCGCGAACCTGCCGGTGAGGTCGGGTCCGTTGCGGGCGAAATGCACCTGCTTGTTGCCGCGCGTACGCGCGGCCCAACGACCGGGATCCTTGCGGCTGGGTCCGTTCACCAGGACCAGGTGCTCCCTGCCCAGCTCGCGCTCCAGGCTGCGCGCGGTGAAGCGGCGCGTTGTCTCGGCCAGGCGCTGCAGGCGCTCCACCTTCATGGCGGCGGGGACGTCGTCGGCCAGGCGTGACGCCGGAGTGCCGCGGCGAGGATTGTAGAGGAAGGTGAAAGCGGCATCGAAGCCGCAGAGCTCGACCATCTCCAGGGTGTCCTGGAAATCCTCCTCCCCCTCCCCCGGAAAGCCCACCATGAGGTCCGTGGTCAGGGAGACGCCGGGGAGCGCACGGCGTAGCTGCAGCACCTTCTCCAGGTATTCCTCTCTTCCGTAGCCTCGCCCCATGGCGCGCAGGACGCGGTCCGAGCCCGCCTGCATGGGGAGGTGGACGTGCTCGCACACGTTGGCGGTGGCGGCAAGGGCGGCGATGACATCGGAGTCGAAATCGCGGGGGTGGGAGCTGGTAAACCTGATCCAGGGCTGCGGAAACCTCTCCCCCAGGAGACGCAAAAGGTCGGGGAAGCGGCTCCTTCCCTCCTCCCTGCGGCGGTAGGAATTGACGTTCTGGCCCAGCAGGTTGATCTCCTTCACGCCCTCCGCCGCCAGTTCCTCCACCTCCCGGGCCACCTCCTCCATGCCGCGGCTGCACTCGGGCCCCCTGACCATGGGGACGATGCAGTAGGCGCAGTGGTTGTCACAGCCGCTGGTGATGGTGACCCAGGCCCTGAAGTCCTCCCGGCGCCGGCTCGGAACCCCGGCGAAGCGCACCCCGGTCATGGCCGTGGCGCAGACGCCCCCGCCCGCCGCGGCGAGGAGGGAGTCTATCTCCGTGTACTGGTGGGTGCCGAAGACGACGTCGACATAGGGAGCGCGCCGCATCAGCTCCATCCCCTCTTTCTGGGCCAGGCACCCGCCCACGGCGATGGTCATGGGCCTGGCCTGCTTCATGGGCTTGAGGGCGGAGAGGCGCCCGTAGAGCCTCCTTTCCGCGCTTTCCCGCACGCAGCATGTGAGCAGGAGCACCGCTTCCGCTTCCTCCACGTCGGCCTCCCTCCACCCCGCCGCCTCCAGCACGCCGCGGATGCGCTCGGCGTCGTGCAGGTTCATCTGGCAGCCGAAGACCAGCAGGGCATACTTGCGACCGGCCATGTGCGCGCGCCCCCGCCTCATGGGAAGTTGGCGATGCAGAACTCGAGGCTGCGGCGCAGGTTATGGACGATGCGCTTCTCCCCCAGCCGCGCCTCCAGCGGGCCCGGACCCAGCTCCAGCACTATCTTGCCGGAAAAACCGTCACGGCTCAGGGTGCGCAGGAAACGGTCCAGGGGCAGGCAGCCCTCAAAGGGCAGCGCGTGGTCGTCGAAGCCCTTGAGGTAGTTGTTAGAGAGGTGTATGTGCCGCACGCGTTCCCCCAGCGTTTCCCAGGCGGTGAAGATATCGATGCCGGCGATGGCGTAGTGGCTGGTATCGAAGACCAGGTTGTCGAAATGCATCATCTCCTGCAGGCTGTTGAAGAGGCTGAGGTTGAGCGGGCGATGCACCTTGACCAGCATGGCGTTCTCCATGGCCACCGTGACCCCGCTTTCGCGGGAGTACTGGTTGAAGCGGCGGCGCGCCCAGCGCGCGTAATCCCATTGCCAGAAATAGGGAAGGTGCGCCACCACCAGCTCGGCCCCCAGGGCGCGCGCCAGGGCCACCGAGGTCTCGATCTTCTCCACCGGCCCGCCCCACACTTTTCTCGCCGCCAGCAGGAAGGGGGCGTGGATGCTTGCCACCGTGATCCCGAATTCACGCATCAGATCCTGCACCGTGGCCTCGGAGCGGGTATCTTCACGCTTGGTCACCATGAGCTCGACACCTCGGAAACCTGCCGCGCGCGCCAGGCGGAAGACCTCGCGCAGGTCGAAGTTGAAGAGTGAGGCGGTGGAGAGGATGAACTCAGCTATCTCTCTCTCCCTCCCCGCCTTTTCCCGGGCCGGGCCCTCCCCCTGCTCGCCAGGCCCCGGAAAAGGAAGGTGGAGGTGGCGAATGCGGCCACTACGCCCCCCAGGCGCGCCACGGGGGAGCGCAGGGCTGCGTCGACCGTGCGCAGGCTCGACTCCGCGAGCTGCAGCATATCGCCGGCTTGCGCGGTCATCCGCGTCACCGTCTCCACCTCTCCGTTCACATCCTCGACGGTGCGGTTGAGGCTGGAGAGGAGCGCGTTCAACTGGGGGCGGGCATCGTCCAGGGTGCGGTTGAGGTGGTCGAGGCCGCGGCTGACCTTGAACACGAGGCGGATGAGGAAGAAGGCCACTACAGGAAGGGTGAAGGTGGCGACGAGGAGAAAGAATATCCTGACCGCGTTCATGGTGCCTCCTTCATCCCGCGCCCGCTCCTGCCGTGCGGCGTCGGCAATTCGGCGGCGGGACCTAGCGTGATTCGACGGAGAGCTTGATCGCCGTCCTCTCCTCGCCATCGATCATTATATCCGTGAAGGCCGGGATGCAGACCAGGTCGATCCCGCTCGGCGCCACGAATCCCCTGGCGATGGCGATGGCCTTGACCGCCTGATTGAGGGCCCCGGCGCCTATGACCTGTATCTCGGCGCTTCCCGTCTCCCTCAACACTCCCGCCAGTGCCCCCGCGACGGAATTCGGGTTGGACTTCGATGATACCTTGAGAACTTCCATCCTTCAGCGCTCCTCCCCTGACCATATCTCTGCGACGACGCCACGCATCCCTGGGCAGGTTCTTATGATATATGATTCCTCGCCGTTATTAAAGCAAGCCCTCCGCCGAGGTCAGGCTTCCTCCGCCTCGTGCAGGCCCAGCGATATTATGAGCCGGTCCTTGCGCCTCTTCACCACCGCCTCCCCGGCCTGCAGGTAATACCTGGCGCCGATCTCCGCGAAGGCCTCCCTCAGCCTGGCGCCGATGGCCTCGGTGTCCTCCTGGCTGAGGCGCCGGGCAAGATGCTCGCTCCACGGCTGCGCGGGGCCTCGCTGCAGGCGCGACCTCTTCGGCGCCGCTTGCCCGAGGGCATCTCCAAGAAGGGCGTTGACGCTGCGCAGTGGGCCTATCTCCGCCTCCAGGATGCGGAAGGCGTTGCGCTCGGATATGGCGAGCCCCAGTTCCGCGGCGCTGTGGGCGTGCAGGAGGCGTCCCTCCTTCTTATCGCAGAGGTTGAACCACAGGGGCTCCGCACCCGTATGCGTGCCGCCTGCCCAGGCCCGCTTCAGGCGCAGCGAGTGGCGGTAGAGGGTGGCCAGGACCTCGGCGTTGGAACCGAAATAGATGCGCGGTCCGCGAGAGCCGAGGGCGAACTCCGCGAGCACGCGCGGCACGTTGTGGGGCCCGGTGGCGATGACCGTCACGCCCCCCTCGTCCGTCTCCAGGCGGGGAAACGACGACTGGTCTTTTTTCTCCGCCAGCTTCGCGGTATCCATGCGCACCTGTATGATGGTGCCGCGCTCCTCCCGTGAGCGCACCATGCGGATGTCGTCCGCCACCTGCCGGATGGAGTAGAGGGCCATCCCCCTGCCGTGGACGCCGAGGTGGTCACGCACCACCTCCCCCACCTTGGAGGTCACCCTGGCCTCGAAGATGCGGCGGTACATGCTCTCGGGCACGCCCCGGCCGTCGTCCATGACGGTCAGGTTGCGCCAGCGCCCCTTCTCCTTCTGGAAGGCGACGTAGACGTGGCCTGCGCCGGCGTCACGGGCGTTGCGCACCAGCTCCCTCACCACGTCCTCGACGCAACGGATGTCCTGCAGGGCCTGCCGCCGCTCCGCCTCGGTGATCTGCAGGCGCACATAACCGTGGCCGAGATCCTCCTCCACGGTGAAAGCGTCACGGTCCGCAAAACGTCGCACGAAAGCCAGGAGGTCGTCTCCTCCCTTTTGCGCTTCCCTCTCCGGCCTGGGGCTCCCCGTCCTTTCCTTCACCTGCCGCTCCCCCCATCCCCGCCCAGCAAGCCGGGCCTTACCGGGCCTGTGCCGCCGGGGGCGGCGCCGCGTCCTCGCATGTCCGCCCTCCTAAATATACCCCTTCGGCCGCGTTGCCGCAGGAAGGCTCGCCGTGTGCAATTGACATACAAAAGGCGGGCCCAGGGGGCCCGCCTTATCCGCCTCGCGCTCTATTTAGCGTAATCCACCACGCGCTTCTCCCTCACCACGGTTATCTTGATCTGTCCCGGGTATTCGAGCTCGCCCTCGATCTGCCTCGCGATCTCCCTGGAGAGGGTGACGCAGCCGAGATCGTCGACGACGTCCGATTTGACCATGACCCTTATCTCGCGTCCCGCCTGAAGGGCGTAGGAGCCGTCGACCCCCTCGTAGGAATCGGCGATGGTCTCCAATTTTTCCAGCCGCTTGATATAGCTCTCCAGGGTCTCTCGGCGCGCTCCCGGCCTGGCCGCGCTGATGGCGTCCGCGGCCTGCACCAGCACCGCCTCGACGGTCACCGCCTCGGTCTCTTCGTGATGGGCGGCGATGGCATTTACCACCGCCTCCCCCTCCTTGAGGCGCTTGGCCAGTTCCGCCCCGATCACCGCATGCGAGCCCTCGACCTCGTGGTCTATGGCTTTGCCGATATCGTGCAGCAGTCCGGCCCGTTTGGCCGTCTTGATGTCCGTGCCGAGTTCCGCCGCCATGAGGCCCGCCAGGTGGGCGACCTCGATGGAATGCTTGAGCACGTTCTGCCCATAGCTGGTGCGGTATTTAAGGCGCCCCAGCACCCTCATGAGCTCGTGGTTGATGCCGTGAAGCCCCGTGTCGAAGACAGCCTGCTCCCCCACCTCCTTGATCTCGGCATCGACCTCGGCCTTGGACTTCTCGTACATCTCCTCGATGCGCGCGGGCTGGATGCGCCCGTCGGTGATCAAGCGTTCCAGCGTCAGCCTGGCCACCTCGCGCCTCACCGGGTCGAAGCTGGAGAGGATAACCGCTTCCGGGGTGTCGTCGATGATGAGGTTGATGCCGGTCAGGGTCTCGAAAGTCCTGATGTTGCGCCCCTCCCTGCCGATGATCCTCCCCTTCATCTCGTCGCTGGGCAGGGGCACCACCGATACCGTGGTCTCCGCCACGTGGTCCGACGCGCATCTCTGGATGGCGTTGGCCACGATGTACTTGGCCTTTTTATCGGCCTCCTCGCGCATGCGGGTCTCGATCTTCTTGATCACCTTGGCGGCCTCACGCTTCGTCTCCTCCTCCACCTGGCGCAGCAGGATCTGCTTGGCCTCTTCCTTGCTCAGGCCGGCCATGGCCTCCAGCCGCTTCTTCTCCTCCGCCACCAGGTTCTGGACCTCAGCATGCAGCGCCTGCGCCTCGCTCTCCTTGCCGGAGAGCGTCTTTTCTCTCTTCTCGAGGTTCTCGGAGCGGTTGTCCAGTTGCTCCTCCCTCTGCAGCAGCCTGCGTTCGAATCTCTGCAGCTCGTTGCGACGGTTCTTGACGTCGCGCTCGGCCTCCGTGCGCATGGAGAAGATCTCATCCTTAGCCTCTAGTATAGCTTCATGCTTCTTGCCTTCGGATGTTTTCTCCGCGTCCTGGAGTATGCGCTTCGCTTCCTCCTCGGCCGAGGAGATCTTGGCCTCCGCCATGTACTTTCTAGCCAGAATGCCCGCTATCAGGCCTATGGCCAGGGCCGCTATCGCCGTGATTATGGTCGTTAACATCATGTCCTCCCTTCATATATATAAACCCGAGGTCGAGATCTTGGTTTACCAATAAAAAACGCCGAGTCCATTCTCGGCGTGAGGTTCAGATCGATTATTCAGGTGTTCCGAAGGGCCGTCTCCGTGTCCGCAACCGCCTCATACGGCATATCCAGAAAGCGAGTAATCACTTGAACATCAACCCATGACCTCAAGCCTGCTTCAATTCTATGAGTCCTTGCATTCGGTGTCAAGAAATGTCCCTGCGCCGTCGTGGAGCGCGCCGTTTTCAGCGCAGGCGATGGCGCCGCGCACCGCGGAGGGCGAGAACCCCCGCGCGGACAGTTTTCTCGCCGCCTTTCTCAATTCCTCTTCGTCGCGTGGCTGGCCGCACGCTCCGAGCAGCGCGCCCAGGCGGCGCAGCGCCGCCGCCTCCTCCAGGGAGGGGTCGAAATGGGTGGCCAGGCACTCCTCGCACAGCTCTCTGGCTATGCCGCGCCGGCGCAAGTCGGCGTAGACCCTTGCGCGGCCCCTGTCGCGTCTCTGCCCCTCTCTCACGATGTCCCGCGACAGCGCGGCGTCGTCCAGGAGTCTCCTGCTCTCCAGCTCCACGATCACGCCCTCGACCACGTCCTCCGCGTACCCTTTGGCGCCGAGGGCTCGGGCCATCTCCTCGCGGCTGCGGGACCTGCGGGAGAGCACACCCAGCGCCTCGCGCCAGGCGCGCCTGCGGATTTTTTCACGCTCGCCCATGGCCCTTTATTTCCGACCGCTTTCCTCCGCATCCTCTTCCCGGACCGTGGCCGCGGCGGGCGCGGGGAGGTTCAGCATGGCCCTCAATTCCATGTCCAGCTTGGCCATCAGCGCCGGGTTATCCGTGAGGTGCTGCTTGGCGTTCTCCCTCCCCTGTCCAAGCTGCTCCTCGCCGTGGGTATACCAGGCCCCGCTCTTCTTCACCAGGCCGTTGCCCACCGCCAGGTCGAGGAGGTTCCCTTCGCTGGAGACGCCCTTCCCGTACATGATGTCAAACTCGGCCTTGCGGAAGGGGGGGGCCATCTTGTTCTTGACCACCTTCACCCTCACCTGGTTGCCGACGATCTCCGCCCCTTGCTTGATGCTGTCGATCCTGCGGATATCCAGGCGGACCGAGGCGTAAAACTTAAGCGCCCTTCCGCCCGGGGTGGTCTCCGGGCTGCCGAACATCACGCCGATCTTTTCGCGCAACTGATTGATGAAAATGGCCGTCGTGTTCGACTTGTTGATGGTGCCCGCGAGCTTGCGCAGCGCCTGCGACATGAGCCTGGCCTGCAGGCCCACGTGGGCGTCGCCCATCTCCCCCTCGATCTCCAGGCGCGGCACCAGGGCGGCCACGGAGTCGACGACCACCACGTCGAGCGCGCCGCTGCGCACCAGCATCTCCGCTATCTCGAGCGCCTGCTCCCCCGTGTCCGGCTGGGAGATGAGCAGTTCGTCGATATCCACCCCCAGAGCCCTCGCATACCCCGGGTCCAGCGCATGTTCGGCGTCGATGAACGCTGCTATGCCTCCCGTCTTCTGCGCTTCGGCGATGATGTGCAGCGCTATCGTCGTCTTTCCCGACGCCTCCGGGCCGAAGATCTCCACCACCCGGCCCCGCGGCACCCCCCCTATCCCCAGGGCCAGGTCCAGGGACAACGCCCCGGTGGGGATGGCGTTTATCTGGAAACGGTGATTGTCCTGACCCAGCCTCATGATCGAACCCTTTCCGAACTGGCGCTCGATCTGGGTAAGGGCCATGTCCAGGGCCTTCTGTTTCTCCACCTCAAGCCTCCTCTGACTGGATGGGGGGCAGCGCCGCCGTGCGCACAGGCCGCCTCGAGCGGGCGCCCGCCCTCGTCTGTCAACACGCCCCTATTATATTTCTGCGGGGTGACAATATGACCTTTGAGAGGCCTCAGGCCCGCAGGAAACGGGCCATGAACATGCCCTCGAGGGCGTGGATATGCGGCCAGATCTGCAGGTGGCCGTCGGCGCGGAAATCCCCGCGCCGGGAGAGAAAGCGCTCCGCCACGGCGGTGGTCTCCTCCGCGGTGAAGGTACACACGGAATAGACCATCACCCCTCCAGCGCGAACGCGGTCCGCGCACCCCAGCAGGAGGTCCAGCTGCAGGGCGGCGAGGACGGCTGCGTCCCCCGGCTGCCTGCGCCACTTGAGCTCGGGTTTGCGGCGCAGGGTGCCCAGCCCGGAACAGGGGGCGTCGACAAGGACGGCGTCGGCCTCCTCCCTCACCACCTCACCCAGGCGTTTCGCGTCGCCGCGCCGCACCTCGACGTTGTCCAGCCCCATGCGCGTGAGCGAGGCGTCGAGGGCTGCGAGGCGGCGGGCGTTGACGTCCACGGCGATGACACGGCAGGCGCCGCCGCACATGGACGCCAGGTGCGTGGCCTTGCCGCCGGGGGCGGCGCAGGCATCGACCACCAGGTCTCCGGGAGCCGGGTGCAGCGCATGGCTGACCAGCATGGAGCTTTCGTCCTGCACCATGCATGCTCCTCTCTCCAGCAGGGGGAGTAAAACCTCGTGGGACAGGTTGACCTCGCGCAGCGCCTCCGGCAGGAGGGGTGAGCGGGCGCCGCCGCCTCCGCTCTCCTCTATCTCCCGCAGCAGCGTGTCCGCGCCGGCGCGCGTCCCGTTCACGCGCAGGGTCAGGGAAGGGACCTCGTTGTTGGCGGCGCAGAGCATTTCCGCCTCCCGCGGCCCCAGCTCCCGCAGCAGGTATTGCACCAGCCAGAGCGGGTGGGAGCGGCATACCTCGAGGAAGCGGGGAAGATCGTCGCGCCCGGGCCACGCCAGACCCTGCAGCCCCTCGCTTGCCGCGCGCATGAGCGCATTGGCGTAGGCGGCGGCCCCCCTCCCCGCTACTTTCTTGGCCAGCTCTACCGTCTCGTTCACCGCGGCATGGGCGGGCACCCGCAGGTGCGCCAGCTGGTAGACGCCCAGCCTGAGCAGGTCGAGCAGCGCGGGGTCCAGTTGCGCCGGGGGGCGGCGGGAGAAAGCGGCAATGATGAAGTCGAGCCGGTTGCGGTGGCGCTGCACCCCGTAGGCCAGTTCGGTTGCCAGCGCCCGCTCCCTGGCATCGAGGCCGGAGGCCCCCACGTCGTAACGCAGCAAGAGGTTGAGATATCCTCCTGCGTCGTTCACCCTGCGGGTGAGATCATAGGCCGTTTCCCGCGCCCCGGCCATCATCGTCCGCCGGGGGGGGGCCGCCCATGTGCGCGACCCGTCATGCCTTACCTCCGCCGAAAGCCTCGCCGCTGCGCGGGCGGTATCCGCGCAGGAAATCCTCCGCGCTCATGGCCTTCTTTCCCTCCGCCTGTAAAACCTCCAGCTGCAGCGCCCCCCCGCCGGTGCCCACCAGGAAAGAGCCGTCGGCGGCGGTGGCCGTCTCGCCCGGAGCGAGCGCGGTTGCGTCCAGGCGGGGCAGGGCGCGCAGTATCTTCACCCTGCGCCCTCCGAGGCTGCTGTAAGCCCCCGGCCGGGGGCTCAAGGAGCGCACCTGATTATGGATCTCCACCGCGCTGCGCCTCCACTCGATGCGGGCCTCCTCCTTCCTGACCGGCTCCGCGTAGGTGGCGTTTTCCTCCTCCTGGGAGCGGGGCTCTATACCGCCTTCCACGAAGGCGGGGAGGCAATGCATGACCAGTCGAGCCCCCGCCCGGGCCAGGCGCGCGCGCAGGGTCGACGCGTCATCCGCGGCGTCGATGGCCAGCTTCTCGCTGGCGATGATCCCCCCCGTATCCAACCCCTCGTCCATGAGCATCAGGGTGACCCCCGTCTCCGCCTCACCGTTCATGAGCGCCCTGCGGATAGGGTCGGCTCCACGGTATCGCGGGAGCAGGGAGGGGTGCAGGTTGACGCATCCGCGGGAAGGGAAGCGCAGGACCTTCTGCGGGAGCAGCAGGCCGTAGTCCGCCGCCAGCACGACCTCGGGCCGCAGCGCCTCCAGCACGGCGTAGAACTCGGGGTGCGTGGGTCCGGGCGGTTGGAAAATGGCCAGGCCTTCCTCGCCCGCCAGGGATTTTACCGCCGTAGGCCGCTGGCGCAGCCCCCGGCCGGCGGGACGGTCCGGGCGGGTTATCACCCCCGCGAACTGCATGCCCAGGGCGAGCAGCTCGCGCAACAGGTCGCGCGAGAAGTCGCCGCTTCCCAAAAAGAGCGTCTTCATTCCCAACATCGCCGCGAAGCCTCAGGTGCTCCCGCCGCCTCGCGGGACGTCCGCCCCGGGGGCCAGCTCTCCGTGCAGGACGCGCAGGGACTCCACCCGGCTCTCGCGGTCGGTCCTCTCCAGGATGAGCACGCCGTCGAGGTGGTCCATCTCGTGCTGGAAGACGCGCGCCATCCAGCCCTCCGCCCGCACCCGACGGATCCCCCCGGAGAGGTCGGCATACTCGAGCTCGAGGGCCCGATGCCTGGGTACGGGCATCACCGCCCCGGGGAGGCTGAGGCAACCCTCGTATTCCTCCTCCATCTCCTCGGAGGCGGAGACGACGCGGGGGTTGATGCATTCAACGATCTCACCCTCCCGCTCGAAGACGAAGACCCTCTTCACCACGCCGATCTGATTGGCGGAAAGGCCCGCCCCGCCCGGCTGGGGCAGGGAGTCGATGAGGTCCTTGACCAGCCGCTCCGTCTCCGGGCCGATCTCCTCGACCTCCCGACACCTCTCCTTCAGTACCGGGTCCCCGAAAGTCCTTATAGGCAGTATGGCCACGAGCATTCACCTCCCCGGGGCGACGCCGCCGCTCCTGTGCGGTCGGGAGCCGGCTTAGAGCCCGGCCTCGCGGCGCAGCAGCTCCGCCTTGTCCGCTTGCTCCCAGGTAAAATCCTTGTCCAGGCGGCCGAAATGGCCGTAGGCGGCGGTCTGCAGGTAAATCGGCCGGCGCAGCTTGAGGTCCCGGATGATCGCCGCCGGACGCAGGTCGAAGTATTCGCGGATGAGGGCTTCAATGTTCTCGAGATCGACCTTCTCCGTGGAGAAGGCGTCGACCATCACCGATACGGGGTGGGCGACCCCGATGGCGTAAGCCAGTTGCACCTCGAAGCGGTCCGCCAGGCCGGCGGCCACGACGTTCTTGGCCACATAGCGTGCGGCGTAGGCGGCCGAGCGGTCGACCTTGGTGGCGTCCTTGCCGGAAAAACAGCCCCCGCCGTGCCGCGCCATGCCGCCGTAGGTGTCCACGATTATCTTGCGCCCGGTGAGGCCGGTATCGCCCATGGGGCCGCCGGTGACGAATTTTCCCGTGGGGTTGACCAGCACGCGCAGGCTGCGGTCGTACATCTCCGGCGGCAGCACGGGGCGGATGACGTGCTCGATGAGGTCCGGCTTCATCGACTCCTCGATGTCCACGTTGGGGTGGTGCTGGGAGGAAAGCAGCACGGTGTCAATCCTCACCGGCCTGTCGCCCTCGTACTCCACCGTTACCTGGCTCTTGCCGTCCGGCCTGAGATAGGGGAGTATCCCCCCCTTCCTCACTTCCGTGAGGCGCTGGCAGAGCTTATGCGCCAGCGATATGGACATGGGCATGAATTCCTCGGTCTCGTTGCAGGCATAACCAAACATCATCCCCTGGTCCCCCGCTCCCAGGGAATCCAGCATGTCGTCCTCCACCTCGCCCAGCCTTTCCTCCATGGCGTGATCCACGCCCTGGGCGATGTCCGGAGACTGCGGGTCGATGGAGACCATGACCCCGCAGGTCTCGTGGTCGAAGCCGTACTTGGCGCGGGTATAGCCGATGCCCTCGATGGTCCTGCGGGCGATGTGGGGGATGTCCACGTAAGTCGTGGTGGTCATCTCTCCCGCCACCACCACCAGTCCCGTGGTCACCAGCGTCTCCACCGCGACTCTGCCCAGCGGGTCATCGCGATAGACCTCGTCGAGTATGGCATCCGATATCTGGTCGGCTATCTTGTCCGGGTGTCCCTCGGTTACCGACTCCGACGTGAACAGGTGGCGTCTGGACACATCCACTCCTTTCCCTTCCGCATCGCTCGCTGCGCCATGCGCTTTCGTTTCCTCCAACCGCATAATTATACACTTCAGTGGGCGGTTTATCCCCGGCAGAGGTCATGGAGGCGGGGTATGCGCATGCTCCCGTGCCGCGAAGAAGCGCCGCCTCCCCCCTGTCGCCCCCCGGGTCGGTCAGCGGGACGCAACCCGCGCAGGACGGGTGCTCGCGCCGCCCCGCGCGGGGCTCTACTTGTAGATGAAGATTAGGATGAGGGTGGAGATGACGAAGACCGTGGCGCTGGCGATGGTCATGCGGTCGAGGTTCTTCTGCACGATCTGGGTGCCCGCCGCCCCGCCCATGGAGGCCCCGCCGAAGAGGCTGGACATGCCGCCGCCCTTGCCCGAGTGCAGGAGCACGAAAACGATCATGGCAAAGCTGGATGCGAAGAACAGGGCCAGCATGATGTACTTGAGAACGTCCATTCCTTCCATACCTCCTTGCACAAGAGGTTATTCTAGCACATACGGCCGCGGCGCGGCCGTTCGAGCCCGCAGGGGAGGCAAAGCCCCGAGCTCAAGCGCTTATTCCACCGCCGCGACTATGGCCGCGAAATCGCCGGCCTTGAGGCTCGCCCCCCCCACCAGGGCGCCGTCGATGTCCTCCATGGCCAGGATCTCCCGCGCGTTGTCCGGCTTCACGCTTCCCCCGTAGAGAACACGCAGCGCCGCCGCCGTGTCTTCTCCGCGGGCGGCGGCGACCCACCCGCGGATGAAGGAGCACATCTCCTGGGCGTCTTCAGGGGTAGCGGTGCGGCCCGTGCCGATGGCCCAGATGGGCTCGTAGGCGACGACTATCCCGGCTGCCTCGTCCGCCTCCAGCGGCTTCAACCCCGCCTCGAGCTGGCCCTGCACCTTGGCCGCAGCCCCGCCCGCCTCCCTCTCCTGCAGGGTCTCGCCCACGCAAAGGATGGGAGTCATGGCGGAATCGATCACCGCGCGCAGCTTGCTGGCGATGAAGGCGTCCTGCTCGCCCATGATCTCGCGCCGTTCGGAGTGGCCGGCGATGACGTAGGTGACGCCGACGGCCTTGAGCATCGCCGGCGACACCTCGCCGGTGAAAGCGCCCTCCTCCTCGGGATAGACGTCCTGTGCCCCCAGGCTTATGGCGGACCCGAGCTCGGCGAGGATGCGCGCCACGTCCGCGAGGGCGGTGAAGGGCGGGCAGACGGCGGTCTCTGCGCCGCCGAGGCCCTCCAGCAGGGGCGCCAGTTCCCGCACCAGCTCCATGGCCTCCACGTTGGTCTTATACATCTTCCAGTTGCCGGCAATGAGAGGTTTCCTCACGCTTATTCCCCCTATCCGTCCGCGTCGTCCAATGCTTGCACCCCCGGGAGGACCTTTCCCTCCAGGAGTTCCATGCAGGCGCCCCCCCCGGTGGAGATATGGGTGAAGGAGGCCCCCAGGCCGTATTTCTCTATCGCCGCTATGGTGTCTCCCCCCCCGGCGACGGTCACCGCGGGGGAGGCTGCGACGGCTTCGGCTATCGCGCGCGTCCCCCGGGCAAAGCGCTCCCATTCGAAGACGCCCATGGGGCCGTTCCAGAATATGGTCGCTGCCCCGGCAATGGCATTCACGTACCTGTCTATGCTCCGCGGCCCGATATCCAGCCCCATCCAGCCGGGGGAAATATCCGCGGCGGAGACGACGCGGCACTCCGCGTCCTGCTTGAACTCGCGGGCGACCACGATGTCCTCGGGCAGCAGTATCTCGGCCACGCCGCCACCCAAGCGCGACATGACCGCGGCCACCTCGCCGAGAAGCCGGTCTTCGCGCAGCGACTCCCCTATCTCCATCCCCCGCGACTTGAAGGCGGTGAAGCACATGGCGCCTCCCAGCAGCAGCGTGTCCGCCCGCTCCTGTAAGCTGCCGATGACCTTGAGCTTATCGGATATCTTGCTCCCGCCCAGGATGGTGACGAAGGGGCGGGCGGGGGAGGCGAGCAGGCCCCCCAGTATCGAAAGCTCTTTCTCCATGAGCAGCCCCGCCACCGCGGGCAGTCTCGCGGCTACGCCGCTCACCGAGGCGTGGGCGCGGTGCGCGGCCCCGAAAGCGTCGTTGACGTAGAGGTCCGCCAGGGAGGCCAGCGCGGCGGCGAAGGCGGGGTCGCCCTCCTCCTCCCCGGGTTCGAAGCGCAGGTTCTCCAGCAGCAGCACCTCCCCCGGCCGCAGCTCCGCACACGCCTTCACCACCGCGTCTCCCACCACGGTTTCGCTCCTGCCTACCTCCCGCCCCAGGAGCTCGCCCAACCTCTCCGCCACCGGCGTGAGCCGCATGGACTCGACCACTTGCCCCTTGGGGCGGCCGAGATGGGAGATGACGATGACCGACGCGCCGTGTGCGAGAAGGTAGCGCAGGGTGGGCAGCGATGCCCGGATGCGGCTATCGTCGGCGACGGCTCCCGAGGGGTCGAGGGGGACGTTGAAGTCCACCCTGAGCAGGACCTTCTTCCCGGAGACGTCAACGTCCCTGAGCGTCTTTCTGGCCATGGCCCTTCCAGCCTAGGGGAGCAGGATGGAGAGCAGGTCCACCAGGCGGCTGGAGAACCCCCATTCGTTGTCGTACCAGGACAGCAGCTTGCATACCTTGCCCATGGTCATGGTGACCTTGGCATCGAAAACGGAGGAGGCGGGGTTTGCAATGACGTCGGAGGAGACGATGGGATCCTCCGTGTACTCCAGGATGCCCTTGAGCGCTCCCTGCGAGGCCGCCTTCATGGCGGCGTTGATCTCCTCCGCCCCGGCCTCCCTGGAGAGCACCGCGACCAGGTCCACCGCGCTGCCGTCCATCACCGGCACGCGCATGGCGATGCCGTCCATCTTGCCCTTCAACTCCGGGATGACCAGGCCGATGGCCCGCGCCGCCCCCGTCGACGTGGGGATGATGTTGCCCGCCGCCGCCCGGGCCCGGCGCAGGTCTTTGTGGGGAAAATCAAGGATGCGCTGGTCGTTGGTATAGGCGTGCACGGTGGTCATGTAGCCGGACTCCACCCCGAAGTTGTCCACCAGCACCTTGACCACGGGGGCCAGGCAGTTGGTGGTGCAGGAGGCGTTGCTTATGACATCGTGCCGGGAGGCGTCGTAGCTGTCGCTGTTCACCCCCATGACCAGGGTGATGTCCGGATCGGCAGCCGGCGCGGTGATGACCACCTTGGACGCCCCGGCCTGGAGATGCCGGGAGGCTCCCTCGCGGGCGGTGAAGGCTCCGGTGGCCTCGATCACCACCTGCACCCCCATCTCCTTCCAGGGCAGGTTCGCCGGGTCCTTCTCCGAGAGCACCCTGATCTCCTTCCCGTCCACGGCAAGGACGTCGCCCCTGGCCTCCACCGCGCCGCGGTAGCGTCCGAAGACGGTATCGTACTTGAGAAGATGCGCCAGGGTGGCGCTGTCGGTGAGATCGTTGATGGCGACGACGTCAACGCCCCGCGGGGACGCCGCGCGCAGGAAAAGCCTGCCTATCCTGCCGAAACCGTTTATACCTACCTTTACCGCCATTTCCATACCTCCTTGAGTGCCTGTGCGGTCGCGGGCTGTCCCGCTTCCTTCCCCATGACATTATATGCATAAATGCATCGCGATAAACCCACGCCGGCCGCGGCGGGCCGTTTCAGCGCATGGCGGCCGCCATGCGCCTGATGCGCAGCAGGCGGTGATAGACGGCCGATTTGGACAGCGGCGGCCGCAGGTATGCCCCCAGTTCCTGCAGGCTGGCTTCCCGGTAGCGCAGGCGCGCCTCGGCGACCTCCCGCAGCGCATCGGGCAGGCTGGCCAGCCCCGGGCCCTCCTGCAGGAGGCGGATATCCTGCAGCTGCCTCTGGGCGGCGTCCACCGCGCGCGAGAGGTTGGCGGTCTCGCTGTTCACGCGGCGGTTCACCCGTTCGCGCACCTCTTTGAGCACCGCGTCGCTCTGCAGCCTGAGCACGGCATTGTGGGCGCCCAGCAGGGCCAGGAGGTCCGTCTGGTCGCCGCGGCTCTTGCCGTAAACGCTGTGCAGCCTGCGCTTCCTGGCCAGCTGCATGTCCAGGCCGTACCTGCCGGCGAGGGAACGCAGCCCGTCCGCCATCTCATGATGCTGCATGTTTATCTCCAGGTGTGCGGGCTGTTGCGGCCGGCTCACGTATCCGCCGCCCAGGAAGGCCCCCCGCAGGTACGCTATGCCGCAGCAATGGCGACGCGTTATCCTCGCCGGCACGCCGAGGACGGGTCGCAGGGAGTCATCCAGCAGGCCCAGCTCGTTGAGTATCTGGGTGGAGCGGACGCCGTCCGCCAGGTAAAGGCAGTAGCAGTTGAGTCCCCCCAGGCGCGGCGCCTTCTCCACCCGCAGTTGCGGGGAGACGAGGAAGAGCTCCTTGAGATAGGAGAACATCTTCCTGGCCACGGCGGCGTTCTCGCTCTCCGTATGCAGGCCGAGGCGGTGCGGGCCGGTGAGGTGCAGGGCTCCCTCGAGGTGGAAAAGGGCGGAAAGCTCAGCCAGGCGGCAGCAGCGGCGCGAGGGCATCACCCGGGCCAGTTCGTCTTTAACCTCGCCGGTGAACGCCATTCCTCACCTGCGGTATTTATCGCGGTGGCGCACGTGCACCGACCAGCCGGAGACCGCCAGCCTCGCGGCGAGCTCCTCCACCAGCACCACGGAGCGGTGACGGCCCCCGGTGCAGCCCATGGCCAGGGTGATATAGCGCCTGCCCTCCCGCAGGAAGCGCTCCTTGAGGAGCTGCAGCAGGTCGTGCACGCGGTCCAGGAACTCCGCGCCTTCGTGCGTGGACATGACGTAGTCCCTCACGCGGCGATCGCGTCCGTCGAGCGCCCGCAGCCCTTCCACCCAGAAGGGGTTGGGGAGAAAGCGCACGTCGAGGACCATATCGGCATCCAGGGGGAGGCCGTATTTAAACCCGAAGGAGACCAGGCTCATCTCCAGCAGCAGGGTCGCCCCCTCCGCACGGTACTGGTTCATGAGCTGTTCCCGCAGTTGATGCACGTTGATCATGGAGGTGTCGACGATGATATCCGCCCTCCCCCGCAGCGTCTGCAGGAGTCCGCGCTCCCTGGATATGCTCTCCTCTATCCCCCCCGGAGCGTTGATGGGATGGGAGCGCCTGGTCTCCTTGAAACGCTTGATGAGGGTCTGATCGTCCGCCTCGAGGAAGATGATGCGGTGGCTTATGCCGCCGCGGTCGAGCTCGTACAGGGACTCGCTGAGGTCGTCGAAGAACTCGCCCCCGCGCACGTCAATGCCCACCGCGAGATGCTCCATGTCCGCGCCTCCCTGCGAGCTCAGCTCCACCAGTTTGAGCAGCAGGGAGGGGGGCAGGTTGTCGACGCAGAAGAAACCGAGGTCCTCCATGCTCTTGATGGCCGTGGACTTACCCGCCCCCGAGAGGCCTGTGATAACCGTTATCTCCATCCTCGACACCTCCCGCCCGACCGGGCCCGCAGACCGGGCATGCATTCCCTCCGTGCCCGCGTGTAGAAGCTCATGGACGCGGGGATGAGCTCTCGAAGCGCAGCAGCCACGCCTTGAGCCTCTCGCCTCCCCCGTAACCCCCCATGCCGCCGCCCGCCCTCACCACGCGGTGGCAGGGTATGAGCACGGGGAAGGGGTTGCCGTGCATGACGTTGCCGACGGCACGCGCCGCCCGCGGATAGCCCGCCAGGGCGGCGACCTCCCCGTAGGTGCGGGTCTCTCCCCACGGAATGCGCGCCACCTCGGTGAGCACCGCTCGCTCGAAGGGGGTGGAGGAAAGGGAGGCAATGAGCTCGCGCACGTAGCCCGGGGCTATCTCTTGGCCACGAAAATAGGCCTGCAGCGACGCCATGAGCTGGCCCACGGCGCGGGGCGGCGGCGGCGCAGCCGCAGCGCCCGCCGCGGCGTTCTGCGGCAGGGAGAGGAGGGCGGGCCTGCCCTCGTGCGCATAAACGCGCATCTCCCCTATGGGCGTCTTCACCCCGAAATATGCTGCTGCGCTCATTTCGTCCCTCGCTGCATGTCGGCCGCCTTGCCGCGTGTCTCCCTGCGCTTATGGTAACCCCGCAGGGCGTACATGTACAGCGGCGCTGAAGCCCTCCGCCTCTCCTCTCGCGCCGGCTCAGCGCGGATGAAAGGCGCGGTAGATGTTCTCCGCGGTGCGGCGGTCGAGGAAGGGATGCGCCTGCAGCTCCTCCAGGGGGGCCTCGGCTATGCGCGCGATGCTGCCGTGATGGCGCAGCAGGGCGGCCTTGCGCTTGACCCCCACCCCGGGGATGTCGTCCAGCACCGAGCGGCGGGTGCGCCGCGCCCTCTGCTGCCGGTGATAGTCGAGGGCATAGCGGTGCGCCTCGTCGCGGATGCGCTGCAGCAGGTGCAGCGCCTCCGAGTCGCGCGGCAGGGCCACCGCCCGCTTTCTCCCCGGCAGGCATATCTCCTCCATGCGCTTGGCCAGGGCCGCGGCCTCGATGTCCCGCATCCCCCTCCCCCGCAGCGCCTTCAGGGCCGCCGCCAGCTGTGCCTCCCCGCCGTCCACCAGCACCAGGTCCGGCACCTTGTGGAAGGGATCCGGCCCCGGTCCTTCGCCGCCTTTGCCCGCCGCCTCCGGGGCAGCTGCAAGCCTGGCCAGGCGACGCTCCAGGACCTCCTCTATCATGGCCGCATCGTTCTGCCCCCCCACGCCCTTGATGCGGAAGCGGCGAAAGTCCTTCCTGGCCGGGACGCCTCCCTCGAAGACCACCATCGACCCCACCGCATCGTCGGCCCCCAGGTTGGAGATATCGTAGCACTCGATACGATAGGGAGTGCGGCGCAGTCCCAGGCCCTCGTGTATGCCCCGGGTCGCGCGCGAGATCCAGTTGAGGTCGCCGGCCTGCCTGGCCAGTTGCACCTCCAGGGAGAGGCGTGCGTTCTCGGCTACCTTTTTCGCCAGCGCCCGCTTGGCTCCCCGCTGCGGAACCAGCAGGCGCACCTTCCTTCCCGCCCGGCCTGCCAGCCACTCCCCCAGCAGCTCCCTCTCCTCCTCACCGGGGTCGTGCGAGAGGATGACCTCGCGGGGAATGTGTGCGGCCTCGGCGTAGAACTGGGGCAGCAAAGCGGCCAGCACCTCGCCTTCCTCCTGGCCGGAGGGCAGGGTGGTGAAGAGGTCCTGCTTGCCCAGGATGCGGCCGCCGCGGATGAAGAAGATGGTCACGCAGGCATCGAGCACGCCGGCATGCGCCGCGAAGACGTCCCGGTCCCCTTCCCTGATGCTGTAGGCCTGCTGCCGCTCCAGCAGGCGCCCCAGGGCGGCGATGCGATCGCGCGTGCGCGCGGCTTTCTCGTATTCCTGCCGCCCCGCTTCCTCCCGCATGCGCGCCTCCAGGCCGGCGAGGACGGCTTCGTGGCCTCCCTCCATGAAGGCCCTCACCCCGGCGATCATCTCGCCGTAATCCTCCTCGCTGACCGCGCCGATACAGGGGCCCGAACACAGCCCGATGTGGTGGTCGAGGCAGGGCGAACCGGTGCTCTTTCCCGGCTCGCGGCCGCGGCAGGCGCGGAAAGGGAAGACCTTGCGCAGGGTGGCGATGGTCTCACGCACCGCGCCGGCGTGGGCGAAGGGGCCGTAATAGATCGCACCCTTGCGCCTCTGGCCGCGCTGGAACATGACGCGGGGAAAGGGGTCGTCCGTGCTCACCACCATGTAGGGATAGCTCTTGTCGTCGCGGAACTCGATGTTGTAGGGGGGATGGTGTACCTTGATGAGGTTGGCCTCGAGGATGAGTGCCTCCACCTCGTTGGCGCAGGCGATGAAATCCACGTCGGCGATCTTCTCCCTCAGCCTGGCCAGGCGGGGGTTCTCGGACCCGCGCGCGCTGAAATAGGAGCGCACCCGCTTGCGCAGGGAGGCGGCCTTGCCCACGTAGACGACCTCCCCTCGCGCGTCCAGGAAAAGATAGACGCCCGGCGCGTCCGGGAGGGCGGCCGCCTTTCCTCTGGCCCCGCTCACGCCGCCTTACCCCCGCACCGCTTTTTCACGTCTTGCGAGCAGGGCTCGCAGGTACTCGCCGGTGTGGGAGGGGGGCGCCGCGGCGACCTCCTCCGGGGTGCCCGCGGCCACCACGCGCCCGCCTCCGCCTCCGCCTTCGGGGCCCAGGTCGATGATCCAGTCCGCGCACTTGATGACGTCCAGGTTGTGCTCGATGATGATCACGGTATTGCCCGCGCCCACCAGCCCCTGCAGCATGGCCAGCAACTTGGCGATATCGTCGAAGTGCAGGCCGGTGGTGGGCTCGTCCAGGAGGTAAAGGGTCTTTCCCGTGGCCCTCTTGTTGAGCTCGGAGGAGAGCTTGACCCGCTGCGCCTCGCCCCCCGAGAGGGTGGGCGCCGGCTGACCCAGCTTGACGTAGCCGAGCCCGACGTCGTTGAGGGTCTGCAGCTTGCGGCGGATGGGGGGGATGGCGGCGAAGAAATCCAACGCCTCCTCCACGCACATCTCCAGCACCTCGCCTATGTTGCGCCCCTTGTAGGCGATCTCCAGGGTCTCGTCGTTATAGCGCTTGCCCTTGCACACCTCGCAGGGTATGTAGACGTCGGGGAGGAAGTGCATCTCGATCTTGATGGTGCCGTCGCCACGGCAGGACTCGCACCTCCCCCCGCGCACGTTGAAGCTGAAGCGCCCCGGCTTGTAGCCGCGCACCCTGGACTCCACCGTGTCCGCGAAAAGGGCGCGTATGGAGTCGAAGACGCCGGTGTAGGTGGCGGGATTGGAGCGCGGGGTACGTCCGATGGGGCTCTGGTCGATATTGATGACCTTGTCGATGTGCTCCAGGCCGTCTATGCCGGCATGCCTTCCCGGGGGCACGCGGGAGCGGTAGAGACGCCGCGCCAGCCCGCGGTAGAGCACGTCGTGCACCAGGGTGCTCTTTCCCGAGCCCGAGACCCCGGTCACGCATACCAGCAGCCCCAGTGGTATCTCCACGTCTATGTTCTTGAGGTTGTGCTCCTCCGCCCCCCGTATGAGCAGGCTCCGCCCCCGGGGAGCCCGCCGCTCGCGCGGGACGGCGATGCGCTTCTCCCCCCGTAAATACTGCGCGGTAACGGAGCCGCGCCGTTTGAGCAGCCCCTCCAGGGGGCCGCTGAAGACGACCTTCCCCCCGTGTTCCCCCGCCCCCGGGCCGATGTCCACCAGCCAGTCCGCGGCCCTTATGGTGGCCTCGTCGTGCTCCACCACGATGAGGGTATTGCCCATGTCCCGCAACCCCTCCAGGGTGGAGATGAGGCGGCGGTTGTCGCGCTGATGCAGCCCGATGGAGGGCTCGTCCAGGATGTAGAGCACCCCCACCAGACCCGACCCGATCTGGGTAGCGAGGCGGATGCGCTGCGCCTCCCCCCCCGCCAGGGTGGCGGCGGCGCGGTCCAGGGAGAGGTAGTCCAGGCCCACGTCCAGAAGGAAACCCAGGCGTGCGGAGAGCTCCTTGAGGATGCGCCTGGAGATGGCCTCCTCGGTGTCGCCGAGGGAAAGGTCGCGCAAAAAGGACATGCCTTCGCTGATGGAGAGGCGGGAAAGCTCGTGGATGTTCAGGCCGCCGACGGTGACCGCCAGGCTGGAGGGCTTGAGGCGCGCTCCCAGGCAGGCGGGGCAGGGGCGCAAGCTCATGTATTGGGCTATGCGGGAACGCGAGTATTCGGACTCCGTCTCCTCGTAGCGACGCTCCAGCCAGTTGACGATGCCCTCGAAGTCGGTGAAATAGGAGCGCAGCCTGCCGCGGCGGTTGCGGTAGCGCACGTACACCTTCTCCTTCCCGGTGCCGTAGAGTATCTTGTCCCTGATCTCCGCGGGGAGGTCCCTGAAGGGAGTGCTCATGGCGAACTCGTACTTCTCCGCCAGGGCCTCGATGAGGCGATAGGAGAACGAGGAGCCGCCCGGCCAGGGCACCACCGCCCCCTCCTCCAGGCTCAGTTCCGGGTTGGGCACCAACAGTTCGGGGTCGATGACCTGCAAGTAACCCAGGCCGCTGCATTCCGGACAGGCGCCGTAGGGGCTGTTGAAGGAGAACATGCGCGGCTCCAGCTCCGGCAGGGAGATATCGCATTCGGGGCAGGAGAAATGCTCGCTGAAGTAGCGCTCGCCGTCGTCCTCCACCACCACCACCACCATGCCCTCGCCCAGGCCGAGGGCGGTCTCCAGGGAGTCGGCCAGGCGGCGCCGCACCCCTTCCTTTATCACCAGGCGGTCCACCACCACCTCGATGTCGTGGCGCTGATAGCGTTCCAGGCGGATATCGTCCTCCAGGTCCACCAGCTCTCCGTCCACCCGCGCCCGCGCGAAGCCCTTGCCGCGCACCTCGGAGAGGAGCCTGGAGTATTCGCCCTTGCGGCCCCTCACCACCGGGGCGAGGATGGAGAGGCGCGTGCCCGGCTCCATCATCCCCACCCGCTCGATTATCTGCTGCGAGGTCTGGCGCTCGATGGGCCTGGCGCAGGAAGGGCAATGCGCCTTGCCGATGCGCGCATAGAGGAGCCGGAGGTAGTCGTGCACCTCGGTGATGGTGCCCACGGTGGAGCGCGGGTTGCGGGTGGCGCTTTTCTGGTCGATGGAGATGGCCGGCGAGAGACCGTCTATGTGGTCCACGTCGGGCTTGTCCATCTGCCCCAGGAACTGGCGGGCGTAGGCGGAGAGCGATTCCACGTAGCGCCTCTGCCCCTCGGCGTAGATGGTGTCGAAGGCCAGGGAGGACTTGCCGCTGCCCGAGAGCCCGGTCATGACGATCAGCCTGTCCCGCGGCAGCTTGAGGTCAATGTTCTTGAGGTTGTGCTCGCGCGCCCCTCTAACCGCTATCCAGTCCATGTCCCTCCAGCGCGCCCCGGCGGCGCAGCCTCTTCCTGAGCTCAGCTATCTCGTCGCGCAGCCTGGCGGCGTATTCGAAGCGCAGGTCGTCGGAGGCCAGGCGCATCTCGTCCTCCAGGCCCAGGATGAGCCTCTCCATATCCTCCGCGGGCATCTCCTCCCGCTCACGGCGCCTGACCCTGCAGGGGGCATTCTCGTCGGGGAGCAGCACCATGTCCATTATATCGCTTACCCGCTTGCGCACGGTCTGAGGGTTGATGCCGTGCACACGGTTGAACTCCATCTGCAGGCGGCGGCGGCGCTCCGTCTCCTCGATGGCCCGGCGCATGGAGTCGGTCACCTGCGACGCGTACATGATCACCTGCCCGTTGACGTTGCGGGAGGCCCTGCCGATGGTCTGGATGAGGGAGCGCTCGTTGCGCAAAAAACCCTCCTTGTCCGCGTCCAGGATGGCCACCAGGGAGACCTCGGGCAGGTCCAGTCCCTCGCGCAGCAGGTTGATGCCCACCAGGACGTCGAACTCGCCGGTGCGCAGGTCGCGTATTATCTCCACGCGGTCCAGGGTGTCTATCTCCGAATGGAGGTAACGCACCCGCAGCCCCATCTCCAGCAGGTAGTCGGTGAGGTTCTCGGCCATGCGCTTGGTGAGGGTGGTCACCAGCGTTCTCTCCCCTGCCTCCATGCGGCCCCTTACCTCCCCTATGAGGTCGTCGATCTGCCCCCCCGCGGGGCGCACCAGCAGCTGCGGGTCCACCAGTCCGGTGGGGCGGATGATCTGTTCCACCACCCGGCCCGACCTCTCCAGCTCCCAGGGTCCGGGGGTGGCGCTTACGCACACCATGCGCCCGGCCCGCTGGACGAACTCCTCGAACTTGAGGGGGCGGTTGTCCAGCGCCGAGGGAAGGCGGAAACCGTATTCCACCAGCGTCTTTTTGCGCGACATGTCCCCCTCGTACATGGCGTGCAGCTGGGGCACGGTGATGTGGGACTCGTCGATGAAGAGGAGGTAATCGTCGGGGAAGAAGTCGAGCAGGGTATGGGGGGGCTCCCCCGCCTGCCGGCCGTCGAGGTGGCGGGAGTAATTCTCCACCCCGGAGCAGTAGCCCATCTCGCGCAGCATCTCCAGGTCGTAGGCGGTGCGCTGCCGCAGCCGCTGCGCCTCCAGCAGCTTGCCCCCTCCCTCCAGCTCCCCCAGCCGCTGCGTGAGCTCGGCGCGGATGGAGGCCAGGGCCCTCTCCAGGTTCTCCCGGCTGGTGAGGTAATGGGTGGCCGGGTACACCGCCAGATGTTCCTGGCGGGAGACGATCTCCCCGCTCAGGGGGTCGATGACGCTGATGCGCTCCAGCTCGTCGCCGAAGAACTCCGCCCTCACCACCCTTTCCTCGTAGCTGGGATATATCTCCAGGGTGTCCCCCTTGAGGCGGAAGCGTCCGCGCGAGAGCTCGTATTCGTTCCTCTCGTACTGCATCTCCACCAGCCGCCGCAAGACCTCGCGCAGGTCGTATTCCTTCCCCTGCCGCAGCAGGAGCATGTGGCGCAGATATTCCTGCGGGCTCCCCAGCCCGTAGATGCAGGACACCGAGGCCACCACGATGACGTCCTCGCGTGAGAGCAGGGCCGAGGTGGCGCGGTGGCGCAGGCGGTCGATGTCCTCGTTGATGGAGGTATCCTTCTCGATGTAGGTGTCGGAGGAAGGCACGTAGGCCTCGGGCTGATAATAATCGTAGTAGCTGACGAAATACTCGACGGCGTTGTCGGGGAAGAGCTCTCGGAACTCGCTGGTCAGCTGCGCCGCCAGGGTCTTGTTCGGGGCTATGACCAGGGCCGGCCTGCGCAATTCGCCGATCACGCGGGCCATGGTGAAGGTCTTGCCCGAGCCGGTCACCCCCAGCAGGGTCTGACAGCGCTCGCCCGTGCGCAGCCCCTCCACGATGGCCGCTATGGCCTTGGGCTGGTCCCCGCGCGGGGACAGCTCCTCGCTGATGCGGAATCCTCCCACCATGCTCACCTCAGTCCAGCAGCGCGGGCAATTCCCCCAGGCTCCTCACCATCTCTCCCTCGAAATGGGGGAAACGGCCCCAGCGGTCGAGGAGGACGGCCCGCATCCCGGCCGCGCGGGCGCCATCGTAGTCGGTGACAGGGGAGTCGCCCACGTGCAGGGCGGCGTATGCCGGGACGCCCGCTCGCTGCAGCGCCAGCTCGTATATCCTCGGGTGGGGTTTCTCGTAAGCCTCCTGTCCCGAGATGACCAGGACCTCGAGGTAATCGAGCATGCCCAGATCGCGCAGGAGTCCCTCCAGCCAGGTCTCGAAATTGGAGATGAGCCCCATTCTCAGGCCGCGCCCCCGCAGCTCGCGCAGGACGGCGTGGGCGTCGTGGTATGCCCCGTATGCGGAGGGCCGGGAGAAGGCCTCGTAGAGGGCTAAGGGCAGCATGCCGTCCTCCCGCACATGGCCCATCTCGCTCGTCAGGCGGGCGTAGAAATCCAGCCAGAAGCGCCGCGACTTGCCGGCATCGTTGGAGAAGGTATAGCCCTGCCTCTGCCTTTCCTCCACCCCGGCCATGATCCTGCGCGTGGCGCTGCTCAGCGTTTCCAGGTCCGCCTCCAGGCCGTGTTCCGCGCAGACCTCCATGAAGAGCTGGGGAAAGGAGGGCATGGGGTGCACCAGCGTCTCCCCGGCGTCGAAGAAGACGAATTCGATCCCGCCTCGCGCCATGGCGCTTGTTCAACCTCCCCGCGCTCGCTATCATTAACTCAAGAAAGGGCCCGCCCGCGAGCCCTGAGACCATGATATCACGCACCGGCAAAGGGGAGGTTGACGGTCATCGCTCATATCAACTGCCGCAAGCTCAGGGAGTGCCCGGCCAGCCAGTACCTGTCCTGCGAGGCCTACCTGCGGGGGCTGGAGTGCTGGCAGATAGACCAGCCCAGGTGCTCACGCGAGCTGAGGTTCTGCCTGCAATACGGCTGCCCGGTCTATGACCGCTTCAGCGCCGAGATCGAGGAGGCGCTGCGGGTGAAGGCGTTGGGGCGGGGCGCGAGAGAATAGGCCGTTCAGCCCCTTGCGGCCACCCTTCCCATGATGGCCTCCCAGGCCGTGTCGACCTCGCGGCGCAGTTCCTCAAGCCCCCCCTCGTTGCGCACCACGTGGTCCGCGAAGGCGAGCCTCTGCTCCCTCGGCACCTGCGCGGCGATGCGTGCCTGCGCCTCCTCACGCGAGCCGCCGCGGTCTCTCATGATGCGCTCCACCTGGGTCTCGGGGGAGGCGTCCACCACCAGGGTGAAGTCGAACATGTCCGCCGCCTTCACGTCCACCAGGAGGGGGATGTCCAGCACGGCCACGCCTTCACCGCCGCTCTCGGCATCTCGGGCGCGCAACCTCTCATGCATGAGGGCGAAAATGCGGGGGTGGGTGGCGGAGTTGAGGAAAGACCTCTCGGCGGGGTCGGAGAAAACGATCTCCGCCAGGCGGGCGCGGTCTATCTCCCCCTCCCCGTCGAGGATCCCCGCGCCGAAGTGCTCGACGATGTCCCGCCATGCCGGCTCTTGCTTGCGCACCACCTCTCGCGCCAGCATATCGCTGCAAAGGACGTAGGCGCCCTTCTCCTCGAGCAGGCTGCAAACCGTGCTCTTGCCGCTGGCTATGCCTCCGGTCAGGGCCACTGTGAACATGCGCGCTCCAGCCTCCCGCCTCGTCGTGCGCCGTGCCGCCCCCGGTTCTCCGCGGCGCTCCCGCCAAGATGAAGGGGGCATCCACGATGCCCCCGTGCTTGCCTGAGATCTGCGCTCGCGGCTATTTATTCTCCTTCTTCATATCCCTGATGATGGACTCCAGGCTGCCCTCGGGGAGTTCCTCTTCCTCCTCCTCGGGCTCCTCGGCCACGCTTGCGGGCCCCTCCTCGTGCGTCGCCTGCGCCTCCTGCGCCGCCGTCTCCGGGGCCGCTCCCGCTTCCGTTTCCGCGAAAGCGGCTTCGGCGGCGGGCTCCGCGCTCTCCGCGGCCTCTCCCTCCGCCGCGGCCTCGGGCGCCTCCGTCTCCTCCTCGCCTGCGGGCTCCGCCGTCACCACCTCTTCCTCCGCCGCGGCCTCGGGCGCCGACGCCTCTTCCTCGCCCGCGGGCACCTCGCCCTCGGAGGGTTCCAGCGCCTGCTCCGCCGCGTCATCCGCGACTTCCGCGCCCGCGGTGTCGTGCCTGGCGGCCCGCGCGCGATAGTGCTCTTCCTCTTCGTGTTCGCCCATGAGCTGCTTGAGGCTGAGGCTTATGCGCCTGCGGTCGATGTCGATATCGATGACCTTGACCACGATCTCCTGGCTCACGGCCACCACCTCATCGGGCTGCTCCACGTGACGGCGGGACAGCTCCGAGATGTGGATGAGCCCCTCGATGCCCGGCCGGACCTGAACGAAAGCCCCGAAGGGCACCAGCTTGGTCACCGTGCCGGGGATAACCTCGCCCACCTGCACGTCGCGCGAGAGCTGCTCCCAGGGGTCGGCCTGACAGGCCTTGAGGCTGAGGGATATGCGCTCCCTTTCCTTGTCCACCTCGAGTATCTCCACGTTGATCTCGTCGCCCACGCTGAGCACCTCGCTCGGTTTCTCCACGTGGCACCAGGAGAGCTCGGATATGTGGACGAGGCCGTCGATACCGCCGAGGTTCACGAAGGCACCGAAGGACACGATGCTGGAAACCTTGCCGTCCACACGCATGCCCTTCTCCAGGTTGTCCAGGAGGATTTTGCGTCGCTCCGAGGCGGTCTCCTCCAGAAAGGCGCGACGGGAGAGGACCACGTTGTTGCGGTTGCGATCCATCTCGATGATCTTGCAGGTCAGTTTCCCGCCCAGAAAGGAGTGCAGCTCCTTGACGCGGTGCACGTCGATGAGGGAGGCGGGCAGGAACCCGCGCAGTCCGATATCCAGGATAAGGCCTCCCTTGACCACTTCGATGACCTCGCCGTCGATGGGCTCGTTCTCGATCATGCCCTTTTCGAGCTGATTCCACGAGCGCTCGTATTGGGCCCTCTTCTTGGAGAGGATCAGCCTTCCCTCCTTGTCCTCCTTCTGCAGGACGAGGGCGTCGATCTCGTCTCCCACCTTCACTACTTCCTCGGTCTTGACGCCGTAGCGGATGGACAGCTCCCTTGCCGGGATCACCCCCTCGGATTTGTATCCGATGTCCAGGAGAACCTCGTCCTTGTCCACCTTGACCACGGTGCCTTCGATAATGTCGCCCTCGGAGAAGATCTTGATGGTCTTCTCATAGTTGGGGACCTCGCCTTCGGAGTAATCGAAGTTGGTGAGCGGGGCGGTCAGTTCGGGGATCTCAGCGGGGTTGGCGGCCTCGTAGTCTCTTTCCGTTTGGTCCAGCATGCGTTACGTTCCTCCAGTACATTGTATTTGCCACGTCCCCTCCCATCTCGTGTTCAGGCACACAGCTGCTTTATTTTAGCACTTCTGTGCGCGCATTGCATGGCATTTCTTTCTTGCCCGACCCCGGTTCCCGTCTCGACCTGCATGCTCTACCCCCTCGCTTAATGATCTTTTCCGCATGATCGCTGTAAATGAGGGTGGACGCAGGCGGGCTTTTGCACGATACTCAACTGTGGGAAAGCGGAAACGAGGCAAGAGGACGCGGCAAATGAGAATGGGCGGGCAGGAGCTCCGGCCCGACCCTTTTACCCGCCAAGCGGCATCAAGCCATCAATGGAGGGCTGTACACTTACAGAAAGGGAGTGATCCGATGGGAGCGAAAGCTGCAGAAGAACGGGTTCCCACGACATCCATCCCGATCAACCCGGTTTTCAACTGGACGGTCGGGAACTGGATGGAGGCCTTCTACGACGGTCTCAAGGAGGGAAAGATCATGGGGTCGAAGTGCCCAGCATGCGGCCGCGTATCCCTGCCGCCGCGCATGATCTGCGAGCGCTGTTTCGTCAAGGCGGACGAATGGGTCGAGTTGCCGGCGACGGGGACGGTGCAGGCCTGCACCAGGGCCTCCGTCAATGTGGCTGAGAACGGCGACCTCGTCGACCTGGAGACCCCCGAGTTCATCGCCATGGTCAAGCACGACGGGGCGGACACCTGCGTGGCCGCCAGGCTCGAGGCCTCCGAGGCCTCGGTGGGGATGCGCGTCGAGGCGGTCATCGACAAGGGCGCAGAAAACGTGCTGGACCTGCTGTCCGCCTACAAGGCATCGGGATGAGGGGGGCGATACCATGGATAAGGAAGTAGCTATCATCGCTTACGCGCAAACGCCCTACGAAGCGGACGTCAACATGTCGCGCGAGGTGATGGTGCTCAAAGCCACCCGGGCGGCGCTCGCGGCCGCGGGCCTTGAGCGCGAGGACCTGGACACCGTCATCACCGCCACCAACGACTACGGCGACGGGCGCACCATCTCCAACATGAGGCTGGTGGAACCGGCGGGTTCCTGGCGCAAGAACGAATCCAAGGTGGAGATGGACGGATCATTCGGCGTGCTCTACGCGCTTAGCCGCATACTCAGCGGCGACCACGATATCGCGCTGGTCGTGGGGGGGAGCCAGGCCTCTGTTTACGGGGGCATACTCCCGGGCATCATGATGCTCGACCCCACTTTCGACCGCCAGCGCTGGCTGCTCAACGAGGTATCGGGGGCGGCCCTGCAGGCCTCCGCCTATATGGCCGCCGCGGGCGTGAGCGCGGAGCAGATAGCCGCCGTGGCCGCGAAGAACCTGGACAACGCGGCCCTCAACCCGCTGGCGCTGCGCTCGCTCAAGGGCGCCGACGCCGCGCAGGTGCTGGGCTCGCGACCCCTCTACTCCCCCCTTACCGAGCTTATGACCGCGCCGCTGTGCGACGGCGCATGCGCGCTCGTGCTGGCCTCCGCCAAGGCCGCGGCCAAGGCGGAGAAACCGGTATGGATAAAGGGAGTGGGGTTCGCCCACGACTCCTATCTCACCGAGCGCGACCTCTCCGCCATGGGCTCGCTCAAGCTGGCCGCCGATGCCTGTTACCGCCAGGCCGGCATCGAGGACCCCGCGTCCCAGATCGACCTGGCGGAGGTTTGCGAGCGCTTCGCGCACGAGGAGCTCATGGCCTGCGAGGCCCTGGGCTTCTGTGACCCCCTGCGCGGGGCGGAGTTCTCCTCCAGCGGCGCCACCGCCAGAGGAGGGAAACTCCCCATCAACGCCTCGGGGGGTGCCCTGGGGGCCAATGCCGACTGCGCGGTCGGCCTGGCGCGTATCATCGAGGCCGCCATGCAGATCCGCGGCGATGCGGGCGAACACCAGGTAGCGGGCGTGAAGACCGCTCTGGCCCACGGGCAGACGGGCATCTGCGCCCAGGAAAACATCGTCTTCGTGCTGGGAGGTGAGTGAAATGGCGAAAAACGAGGTAGCGGTGGTGGGAGTCGGCCTCTCCAAGCATGTGAGCAAGCGCCGAGACGTCAATATCGCCGAGCTGGTCTGGGAGGCGGTAAGCGCCTGTTACGAGGACGCCGGGCTCAAGCCTGGCGACGTGGACGCATTCGCCACCGGCAACATGCCCGCTTTCGAGGGCGTGAACCTGCCGGAGGAATGGGGAGCCGGGCACTGGGGCGCCTACAACAAGCCGCTCATCCGCATCACCACCGGCGGGACCACCGGCGGCTCGGTGGCTCACGGCGGTTACTACCTGGTGGGTTCGGGCCTCTACGATACGGTGATGTGCATCGCCTTCGAGAAGCAGTCCGACGGCAACTCGACCATGGGCCTCAACACCGTGGCCCTGGCGGACGCGGCGGCCCAGCTCCAGTTGGGCGTGGACCCCGGCTTCATCGCCGCCTTCGGAGGAGGCGCGGTAGGGGTCGCCGTCTATCAGGCGTCGAGCTATATGAAGAGCAGCGGATGCACCACCCATCACCTGGACAAGGTGTCGGCGCTGTGCCGCAACAACGCCGCGATCAACCCCTATTCGCATCTCAAGCAGCCCGGCCTGACCCCGGAAGATGTGGCCAAGACCACCCTGCTGCAGTACCCCATACGCTTCGGGCACGTTTGCCCGGCCACCGATGGCGCCTGCGCCATGCTCCTCACCACCGGGGAGAAGGCCCGCAAGCTCACCGACAAGCCTGCGTACATGCTCTCGGTATCCTCCTATTCCGACGAGGCGGCCCTGGTCGGCATAGCCGGATCGGGTACCACCAACGTGGACCCCTGCGAGCAGATCAGCTGCAAGCTGGCGGCGGCCAAGGCCTACGAGATCGCGGGCATCAAGGATCCCCGCAGAGAGATCGACCTGGCGGAGCCCTATGCACCCTTCGCCCATCAGCTCCTGATGTTCTACGAAAGGCTGCTCCTCTGCGACGAGGGAGAGGCCCCGTCCATACTCGACTCGGGCTCCATGAACCTGGACGGCGAGCTGCCGGTATGCCCGTCCGGCGGGGTCATCTCGACCAATGCCATCGGCGCCTCCGCCATGGAGCGCGTCGCCGAGTGCGCCCTGCAGATCATGGGCAAATGCGGCGAGCGGCAGGTGAAGAAGGACGTCCACAAGGCCGTGGCACACGGCTGGGGAGGAGCGGTGAACCTCAACGTGGTCGCCGTCCTCTCGGATACCCCGAGGAGGTAGCGCCATGGAATACAAGAACGAAACCATCGCCATCGAGGGGAGCTGGCACCTTTCGGCCTGGAAGTGGAAGTTCGAGAGCATCGCGCTTATCAACAAGACCTTCGAGGCCTTGAAGGAGGGCAAGCTCCTGGCCAACAAGTGCCCGGGGTGCGGCCTGGTGTATTTCCTGCCCAAGCCCTACTGCCGCTGTCTCTGCATCCCCGACCAGTGGGTGGAGATCAAGGACACGGGCACGGTAACCACCTATACCTTCACCGGCTCCTGGGCCTACGAGGGCATCTCCGAGGACGAGGTGTCGGGCACGCCCATGGTCTTCGCCGGCGTGGTCTTCGATGGCTCCGACACCAAGACGGTGGCCAACATCGAGGACGTCGATCCCGAACAGGTGCACGTGGGCATGCGGGTGCGGCTGAAGTGGCCGGAGAAGGTCGAGGGCAAGCTCAACGACCTCGCCCGCTGCGTCCCCCTTTAGACTGCGGCGCTGAAACAGGCCGGGCCCCTCGCGGGCCCGGCCTCTCTATTTCGGCTTTGACCCCGCATCTCAACCTCTCCCGGCCCGGCATCCCCTCATCCTCGCGCCCTCCCCGCGCCGCCCTCACACCCGGAGGTGCGCCGTTATTTCGCCTCGTACCAGGACGGCCCGGCGGCCACCTCGACCTTGAGGGGCACGTCCAGTTCGCACGCGGCCTCCATCTCCTCGCGCACGAGCTCCCGCACTTCCTCCAGCTCCCCGTCGGCGAGGTCGAACACCAGTTCGTCGTGTACCTGCAGGATCATGCGCGAAGCATGCCCCTCCTCCCGCAAGCGAGCGTGGACACGCAGCATGGCCAGCTTGATGATGTCGGCGGCGCTCCCCTGTATGGGGGTGTTGAAGGCCAGCCTTTCGCCCAGGCGCCGCAGGCGCACGTTCCCCTCCCCCAGCTCCGGTATCTCGCGCCTGCGCCCCAGGATGGTGGACACGAAGCCTTTGCGGGTGCCTTCCAGGACCTGGCGGTCGAGGAAGTCCCTCACCCCCGGGTATTCCCGGAAATACTCCTCTATATACCTCTCGGCCTCCTCCCTCTCCACGCCCAGCTGTCCCGCCAGCCCGAAGGCGCTGATGCCGTAGATGATACCGAAGTTGATGGCCTTGGCCCGGCGGCGCTGTTCCGCCGTGACCTCAGCGAAGGGGACGCCGAAGACCTCCGAGGCGGTGGCGGCGTGGATATCCCGCTGCTCGGCGAAAGCCCTCCTCAGGCCGCCGTCGCCGGAGAGGTGAGCCATCACCCGCAGCTCGATCTGGGAGTAATCGGCGGAGAGGATAAGGCCCCGCGGCGAGGTGGGCAGGAAGGCTTTGCGTATGGTCTTGCCCAGCTCCGTGCGCACCGGGATGTTCTGCAGGTTGGGATTGCTGGAGGAGAGGCGGCCGGTGGAGGTAACCGCCTGGTTGAAGCAGGCATGGAGGCGGCCGGTGGAGGGGTCGATCAGCCGGGGCAGGGCGATAACGTAGGTGCTGAGCAGCTTGGAGAGCTCGCGGTAGCGGACCAGCGTGTCGGCGATGGGGTGCATGCCGGCGAGGGCGGTGAGCACGCTCACGTCCGTGGCGTATCCGGTCTTGGTCTTCTTCAGCACCGGGAGCTCCAGCACCTCGAACAGGATGCGCGAGAGCTGCTGGTGGGAGTTGAGGTTGAACCTCTCCCCCGCCAGCTCATAGGCGGTTTCCTCCAGGCCAGCGAGCTCCCCCTCCAGTTCCGTGCGCATGCAGGCGAGGATATCCGGGTCCAGCCGGACCCCCCCCACCTCCATCTCCGCCAGGACCGCCTGCAGGGGCATCTCCACCTCCTCGTAGAGGGGGCGCAGCTCCCTTGCGCCCATCTCGCCCTCCAGGGGAGCGATCAGTTTGCCGACCGCCAGCGCCGCGCGAGCGTCCTCCTCCGCCAGGGCCTCCTCCTCCTGCAGCAGGTCCATCTGTCCGGTCGCCGCTACGAACAACGCGCTTCCCAGGTAGCGCAGGGAGGCGCTCTCCAGGTCGTGCCTGGACCCCGAGGGGTCCACCAGGTATGCCGCCAGCTCCACGTCGAAATCGCAACGCGGGCAGGATGGGTGGAGTTTTGCGCACTGCACCATCAGGTCCTTGCCGCGGAAGCAGCTGATGCGCATGCCCGGGGCGGACGCCAGGCCCTCAAGGAAGTCTCCCAGCCTCTCCCCGCCTTCCCCCTCATCGAGGCGGAAGCGAAACACCCGGCCCGCGCAGGATGCGCTCAGGCTGACCATGCGGCCGCGCGTGAAGCCCTCGCCCTCGATGCGCGCATAGAGGGAGACCTCCCCGGCGCGGGCGCAGTGCTCCAGCGCCTGCTCCAGGCCGGCGGCGTCCGTCACCTCGCTGCTCTCGTGGCTCCAGTCCTCCTCTCCTCCGCCCCCCGCCTCCGCCGCGGCGCCGAAAAGCTGCGCCTTCAGGCCCGCGAGGCGCTGATAAAGCTTCACGAATTCCAGGGAGTCGAAGAGGCGGCGCACCTCCTCCTCGTCCCAGGGCTTGATCTCCCACCCCTCGACAGCATCACCCTCCAGGGGCAGGGGCACGTCCCTGCGCATGGTCGCCAGCTCGCGGCTCATGAGGGCGCTCTCGCGGTGCTCCTCCAGGGCCCTCCTCGCCCTTGCCGCCTTGACCTCCTCCAGGTGCCGGTATACGCCTTCGAGGCTGCCGTATTCCCCGATGAGCGCCGCCGCCGTCTTCTCTCCGATGCCGGGAACGCCGGGTATGTTGTCGGAGGCATCTCCCTTGAGGGCCAGGTAATCGACTATCTGGCCCGGAAAGACCCCGTACTTCTCCTTGACCCCCTCCGCGTCATAGATGACGATGTCCGAGATCCCCCTGCGGTTGGTGACCACTTTGACGCGCTCGCTCACCAGCTGCAGGGCGTCGCGGTCGGAGGTGACGATGAAGACCTCGCACTCCGGCGGCAGCACGGCGACGATGGTCGCCAACACGTCGTCGGCCTCGAAGCCCTCCTTCTCCACATAGGGGATGTTGAGGGCGTCGAGCACGGCGTGTACAATGTCCAGCTGTTCGCGCAGCTCGTCGGGCATGGGCTTGCGGTGCGCCTTGTAGTCGGCATACTTCTCGAGGCGGAAACCGGGCTTCCCCTTATCGAAGGCCACGACCACCCCCCGCGGCTTCATTTCCTCCATGACCTTGATGAGCATGGAGGTGAAACCGTAGACGGCATTGGTTTGCTGCCCCGCCGAGGTGGCCAGGTCCGGAGGCAGGGCGTAAAACGCCCGGTAGGCCAGGCTGTGGCCATCTATGAGGACCCATTTACCGCTTTCCCGCAACTCCCCTCCCCGCCCCCGACCAAAGCCTCCCGCCCGCCGGACATGAGGTTCGGGGACGGGGCGCAGGGCCCCGTCCCCTCACCCAAGGAGAACGTGATCTCATGATAAACTCCGCCAGTGACAAAGGGCCGCGGATCCGCGCCCCTCCTGCGCGCGGGCCGTTTGGCAGCCCGCGTGTGCTAACCATCCCCCCAAAGCTGCGCCCCCCCGCGCGCGGGCCGTTTATGGTGCCGGAGGCCGGACTCGAACCGGCACGGGGTCGCCCCCACTGGTTTTTGAGACCAGCGCGTCTACCTCTTCCGCCACTCCGGCGCGCACGCCAGTATTCTATCAGTTTATCAGCTGTGGAGATAACTGCCGCCCGCCGGCCTGAGGCGCGGCCCGGCCGCCCGCCTCGGGCCCCGGCGCGGGCGCCTTTCAGGGCATGATGCTGGTCCCGCGCGGCACCACGTACCATCTGCCCCCGTGGTTTTCCATCACCACCATAAGGTTATCGGAGCGCGTCACCGGGCGCTTGGAGTCGTCGCCTGAAACAAGGTCGGCGCTTTCGAGATAAGCGACGGCATCGTAGTCGTTGTTCACCACGACGTCGAACTCGACGTTCTCGTAGCGCCCCCTGGCCCCCATGCGGGCGGTGAGCGCGGCGTAGAGTTCGCCGGCGGCGGGCCGGTTCATCTCCTCGAAGAGGGCGATGAAGGCCTCCCGGTCGCGGGCGTTCGCCGCATCGAGCAGTCCCTCGGAGACCTCTCCCGGGGAGGGATTTCCCCATACCGTGAAGCTCAGCACCAGCCAGAACACGATCGCGGCCACGACCAGGACGAGGACGAGCATCTTCACGCGATACCTATGGACCCTGCTCGTCACCACCCCGCTGACCTCCGGCCGCAGCGCATCCGCGTCGCCCCTCCATTCCCCGGGCGCAACATGCCCCCCACCCGCGGCCGCCCCGTAGCCGCCCTGCGGGGAGGGCGATGCCGGCTGCTTCAGCCTCTGCATGCACAGGGAACAGAACTCCGCGCTCTCCGCATTCTCCGCTCCGCACTCAGAGCATCTCATCATGCACACCTTCCCGCGGAGTGAGCCGCCGCCCCGGCCAGCGCGCCATCCCCGCTACCGGCTCTCCCCTGAGCCCAATGCCTGCCGCCGCCCGTCCCCGGCGCCTTCGCCCGCAAGCAAGAGACCTCGCCTGCCCTTGCCCGGGCCCGGCTGTCCGCGAACGCCCATCCTGCCGCCATCATTATCTTCAATGCTTCCGCATTTTCTCCTTCCCGGATGCCGCAGGCCCGGCACGGCGCGGCGGGCTGACGCGCCGCCTTCTCCTCTTGCGGCCGCGAGGGCCCCCGGGGGTGCATGCGGCCGGGGCTGAAAACCGGGAGGGGTGGCGTCAGTCTGCGCCGCCGGGCTCAAGGTCCGTGCGCGCCCCCCCCACCTCGCGGTAGAAGCAGGACCTCTCCCCGGTATGGCAGGCCGGGCCCACCTGCAAGACCTTGATCAGGAGCGCATCCGCGTCGCAGTCGTAGCGTACCTCGCGCACGTACTGGCGGTTCCCGGAGGTCTCGCCCTTACACCACAGCTCCGCACGGCTGCGGCTCCAGAACCAGGTGCGGCCGCTGTGCAGCGTGCGCTGCAGCGACTCGCGGTTCATGTAGGCGAGCATGAGCACCTCCCCGCTCTCGCCGTCCTGGATGATAGCGGGCATCAATCCCTGGGCATCGAATCTAAGCTCCACTTCCGCCTCCCTCCGGGTGTTCTTCCTCTCCCATGCGCACACATATGCCCCTCGCGCGCAGGAACTCCTTGGCCTCCCGCATGGTGTATTCGCCGTAATGAAACATGGACGCGGCAAGGACGGCATCGGCTCCCGCCTCGAGGATGACCTGCGCCAGGTGCTCCAGGTTGCCCGCCCCCCCGGACGCTATCACCGGCAGCTTCACCGCCTCCGCCACCGCCCGCGTCAAGGCGAGGTCGTAGCCCTCTCCGGTGCCATCACGGTCCATGCTGGTGAGCAGTATCTCTCCCGCGCCCAGCGATTCGCCGCGGCGAGCCCACTCCACCGCGTCCAGGCCGGTGGGAACTTTTCCCCCACCTGTAAACACTTCCCATGTCCCCCTGCCCCTCGACTTCGCGTCCAGGGCCAGCACCACACGTCGCGCGCCGAAACGGTGCGACGAGGCCGCGATCAGCCGGGGGTCCCTTACCGCCGCGCTGCCCAGGGAGACCTTGTCTGCGCCCGCGTCCAGCACGTCCGCGATGTCGGAGACGCTGCGCAGCCCTCCCCCTACGATGAAGGGTATGGAGATATTGCTGGCCACCCTGGCCGCCATCTCGCAGGCGATGCCCCTGCCCTCCCGCGAGGCGGAGATGTCCAGAAAGACGAGTTCGTCAGCCCCCTCGCGGTCGTAGAGAGCCCCCATCTCCACGGGGTCGCCAGCGTCGCGCAGGGAGGCGAACCTCACCCCCTTGACCACGCGCCCCCCCTCCACGTCGAGGCAAGGTATTATGCGTTTGGCCTGCACCGTCACCAACTCCTCAGCTGCCATGCGTGCGCGCCCACGCCGCGCACGCGCGTTCTATTCCTGCAACGCGAGAGCCTCGGAGAGGTCGAGGTCCCCGCTGTAGATGGCCCTGCCCACCACGGCTCCCTCGACCCCTTTCGCGCTGAGCGCCTTCAATCTCGCGATATCGTCGAGGCCGCTTATCCCCCCCGCGGCGATGACGCCCATCCCGCGTCCCAGGAGGGGCCGCAAGGCCCCGCTGTCGTATCCCCCCAGGGTGCCGTCGCGGGCGACGTCGGTGTGGATGACGCGCCTCGCGCCATGCTGCGCCAGGTGCTGCAGGATCTCCTCCAGCGAGCGCGCCGCTTTCTCGCGCCAGGCGGAGGTCGCCACCTCGCCCCCGCGGGTATCCACGCTGATGATGACCCTCTCCGTGAAGACGGCGAGCATCTCCTCGGCAAATGCCGGTTCCACCAGGGCGCGCGTGCCCAGGATGACCCTCTCCACCCCCATTGCGAGCACGCGTTCCACTTCCTCGCGGCTGCGCACGCCGCCGCCGAACTGCAGCGGTATGGCCACCCGGCGCAGGATCTCCCTCACCGCGGGGAGGTTCACCGGGGACCCTGCCGCAGCGCCGTCCAGATCGATGACGTGCAGGTAGGATGCCCCTTTCTTCTCCCAGGCGAGGGCGGCCTGCCAAGGGTGCTCGAAGAACACCGTCTCCCGCCCCAGGTCGCCCTGATAGAGGCGCACGCAGCGCCCTCCCTTTATGTCCACGGCGGGATAGATACGGAACACCATCGCCTCCCTAGTCGCGGACGCGCGCCGGCGCGGCCGATCTGCCCGCCCTTGCGGCGCACGGCATGAAGCGGTGGCGGCCACAGGCAGAGGCCCGGCCCTGCTCCCTCTCCCGGGAATGGGGGCCGCGCCGCGGCAAGGTGGCGGCTCCGCACCTGCCGGCCTCCTGAAAAGCGCTGCGGGGGGTCACCCGGGCTCCCGCTTCCCTGCTCAAAGGGTGCCCTTGGTGGAGGGGATATCCCGCTCCGTGCGGTCGCGGGCCACCGCCATGCGCAGGGCCCTGCCCAGGCCCTTGAAGACGCCCTCGAGCACGTGATGAGGGTTCTCGCCGCTGAGCCCCTTGAGGTGCAGGGTGATGCCGCCCTCGTTCGCCAGGGCCTGCAGGAACTCCTTCACGCAAGTGGGGTCGAAGTCGGAGATGAGCCTCACCGGCAGCTCGACGTCATAGGCCAGAAAGGGCCTTCCCGAGAGGTCCAGGGCGACCAGGCACAGCGCCTCGTCCATGGGCAGGAGAGACCAGCCGTATCTCACGATGCCCCTCTTGTCCCCCAGCGCCTCCGCCAGCGCTCTGCCCAGGCACAGCCCCACGTCCTCCACGGTGTGGTGCTGGTCCACCTCCAGGTCTCCCTCCGCGCTCAGGCTGAGGTCGAATCCCGCGTGCGCGGAGAGCAGGGTCAGCATATGGTCGAAGAAACCGATGCCCGTCGCCACCTCCACCTCTCCTCCGCCATCGAGGTCCAGGCGCAGCCGGATATCGGTCTCCCTCGTTTTTCTGTGCAGGTCGGATTCTCTCATGGGCATTAGGTTAACACACCGTGGTGGTCCGCGGTACTCGCATCGGCGTCAGTGTCGCGCTCCCCGCGGAAGGGAAGCGGAGTCACTGGCAGCGTCGGCGCATAGACGCGGCATGCTGCACGAACCCCTCCACTTCGGCTATGGCCTCGACCACGGGCGCGAGGGCGCGGTTCGCCTTGGGGTTGGAGAAGACGACATTGCTCCGTTTCACGAAATCGTAGACGCCCAGGGGAGAGGAGAACCTGGCCGCCCCCCTGGTGGGCAGGACATGGTTGACCCCCACCGCGTAGTCTCCGAGCGCGACCGGGGACTCCGTGCCCAGGAACACCGCTCCCGCGTTGTGCACCTTGGGGAACATTGCCGCAGCGTCGGCCGTCGCGATGACCAGGTGTTCGGGCGCGATGAGGTCGGCCAGGCGGGCGCCTTCGTCCATGTCCGCTACCAGCACTGCCGCCGCGGCCGCGGCGCTCTCCCCCTGCGGCCGCCCCGCCGTGCCCGAGATGGCCGACTCGACCCGGGAGAGCAGCTCTTCGTCGCCGGTGATCAGGCAGACCCTCGCTCCGGCACCGTGCTCCATCTGCGCGAGCATCTCCAGGGCCACGCACTCCGCGTCGGCCTCGCCGTCGGCCAGCACCACGAGCTCGCTGGGGCCGGCGAGCATATCTATGCCCACCCTTCCCAGGACCTCCTTTTTCGCCAGGGTCACGTATATATTCCCCGGGCCCACTATCTTGTCCACGGGGCGGATGGTGCGCGTCCCGTAGGCCAGGGCAGCTATGGCCTGAGCCCCCCCTACGCGGTACACCTCGCTCACGCCCAGCGCATGCAGGGTGAAAAGGGTGAAGGGGCTGACATCCCCCTCCCGGGTCGGCGGCACGCAGACCGCGATCTCCGAAACTCCCGCCACCTTGGCCGGGATGACGGTCATCATCGCCGTGGAGGGATAGGCGGCCTCGCCGCCGGGCACATACGCCCCTACGCGGTTGAGGGGCCTGAGCACCTGGCCGACCCTCGCGCCCTCGTCCGATTCCCAGAACCTCGACTCCCACTCCTGGTGACGGTGAAAAGCGGTTATGGACCTGACCGCCGCCCTCACGGCCTCCGCGAAGTCCGCTCCCGCCTTCCCCGCGGCGCGCTCGAGGTCTGCGGCGGAGACGCGCACGGCGTCGTGGGCGAGCTCGACGCCGTCGAAACGGCGGGTGAACTCCAGCAGGGCGTCGTCCCCGGCCTCGCGCACCCGCGCGACTATCGACCTCACCTCCTGCAGCGGCCCCTCCTCCTCCCAGAAGTCCCACCCCAAGGCCTCGCGCAGGGATTTCAGGCTCTGGTATTCATCCCTTCTCAATATCCTCAAAACGGCCTCCCCGACATCTTTGACGCTCCCCTCCGGGCCGCGTCCTCGCCTCTCCTCTTATTCCAGCGCCAGGCAACCCTCCCCCAGGAGGGAGAGGACCTCGGCGTAAAGCGAGCTGTCCGGGTTCACGCACAGCTCCGGCGGGAAGCGGAACAGCTTGGCGCTGTCGTCGTCCTCCAGCCTGAGTTTAACAGGAGTCTCCCCCGGGTGCCTCTGGAGTATCCCCTTGAGTTCCTCCATGGCTCCCCGCTCCGCCCGGCCGTGGTCCACGCTGAGCATGAGCACGCCCCGCCCCGCGCGCCTGAGACGCGGCACGGATATGTCCAGGGCCACCACCCTCACCGTGACCGCCTCCTCGTCCCGCTCTCCCGTCTCCACCCTGGCCTTCACGCAGACTATGCGGTCCTCCTCCAGCGCCTCCTTGTGCGGCAGATACAGGGAGGGGAACACGGTGACCTCCACCCGGCCCGTCAGGTCCTCGAGGGTCAGGTTGGCCATGAGCTCGTTTTTGCGCGTGAGGCGCTGCGTCTTCTTGGAGACGATGCCGCCTATCCACTTCACCGACCCGTCCTCGAGCTCGGGGAGGTCCGCGATGTCCATCTCGACGTGACGCCTCATCGCCTCCCTCACCTGCATCAGCGGGTGGTCGGTAACATAGATGCCGAGCATCTCCTTCTCGTAGGCCAGCAGCACATCGCGATCCAATTCTTCCTCGATGGGGGACCGCGCCAACGGGTCGTCCTCCTCCTCCTCCTCGAAAAGGGGGTGCTGCCCCTCATCCAGCAGGCGCTGTTTCTCCGCCGCCAGGTCGGCGACGCGGTCATACTCCTTGAGCAGGTGGTTCCTGGTGCAGGCGGTGAAATCGAAGGCGCCGCTCTTGATCAGGCTCTCCAACGCCCGCTTGTTGATGACCCCCGAGCCCATGCGGGAGCAGAAGTCCAGCATGGACTCGTAAGGCCCGCTTTCCCGGCGCTGGGCGATGATCTTCTCCGCGGCACCCTCCCCCAGGTTGCGCACCGCGGAGAGCCCGAAGCGGATGCCTTCGTTCACGGGGGTGAATTCCTTGAAACTCTCGTTTATGTCCGGAGGCAGTATCTTTATCCCCATCTTGCGGCACTCGTTGACCAGCACCGGCACCTTGTCCTTGTTCCCGGTGACGCTGGTGAGGTTGGCGGCCATGAACTCGCGGGGGTAATGCGCCTTGAGGTAGGCGGTCTGATAGGAGATGACCGCGTAGGCGGTGGAGTGGCTCTTGTTGAAGCCGTATTCGCCGAAGTGCTCCACCAGCCCGAAGAGCTTCTCCGCCAGGCGGCGGGAGTAGTCCCTGGCCACCATGCCCTCCACGAACCTGTCCCGGTGTTCCTTCATCTCCGCGGCCCGGCTCTTGGCCACCACCCCGCGCAGGGCGTCGGCCCCGGCCATGGTGTAGCCCGCCATCTCCACCGCCAGGCGCATCACCTGTTCCTGATAGAGCAGGATGCCGCTGGTCTCCTCGAGCAGGGGCTCCAGGTCGGGGTGGAGATACTCGATGGGGATGCGCTTGTGCCGCCGGGACACGAAATCCTTGACCATGCCGCTGCCCAGGGGCCCGGGGCGATAGAGGGCCAGCAGGGCGATGATGTCCTCGAAGCAGTCCGGGCGCAGCTCCTGCACCAGGGAGCGCATGCCCGCGCTCTCCAACTGGAAGACCCCGACGGAATCGCCGCGCTGCAGCATCTCGTAGGTGGCGGCATCGTCCAGCGGGATGGTGTCGATGTCCAGCCGGAGGTCGTGCCGCCGCTGTATGTTCTCCAGGGTATCGCTGATCACGGTCAGGGTGCGCAGCCCCAGGAAATCCATTTTGAGCAGGCCGATCTTCTGGATGGCGCCCATGTCGAACTGGGTCACCACCTCCTCGTCGGCCCCCCGTCGCTGCAGGGGGGTATAGAGGGCCAGCTCATCGTCGGCGATGACCACCCCCGCGGCGTGTATGCCGTCCTGGCGGGTGATGCCCTCCAATTTACGGGCGGTGTCGATGATGTTTTTGGCCATCTCGTCATGCTCGTAGGCCTCGCGCAGCTCGGCCGAGGTCTCCAGCGCCTTTTCCAGGGTGATGTTGAGCACCTCCGGGACCATCTTGGCCAGGCGGTCCACCTTGCCGTACTCGAGGTTGTACACCCTCCCGGCGTCGCGTATCGCCGCCCGGGTCTTCATGGTGTTGAAGGTGACTATCTGGGCGACGCGTTCCTCTCCGTACTTGCGCCTGACGTATTCTATGACCTCGGGCCGGCGCTTGTAGCAGAAATCGATGTCGATGTCCGGCAGGGTGCGCCTTGAGGGATTGAGAAAACGCTCGAAGAGCAGCCCGTAACGCATGGGGTCCACGGTGGTGATGCCCAGGCAATAAGCCACGAGCGAGCCCGCGGCCGAGCCCCTCCCCGGGCCCACGACGATGCCCTCCTTCTTGGCGTAGGAGATGAAGTCCCAGACGATGAGGAAATACCCGGAGAAGCCCATGTCCTTGATCACCGAGAGCTCGTAGCGCAATCTCTCGTCCAGTTCCGGCGTGACCTCTGCATAGAGCTTCTCCAGCCCCTCCCAGGCCAGCTTCTCCAGGTAGGCGTCGAGGTCGTAACCCTGCGGGACCTGATATCTGGGCAGCAGGTGCTTTCCGAACTCCAGCTCCACCTCGCAGCGGGAGGCGATTTCAACGCTGTTGGAGAGCGCTTCCGGTGCCTGCGCGAAAAGGGCGCTCATCTCCTCGTGATCCTTGAGGTAGAACTGGTCGCTGGAGAACCTCAGGCGGTCCTCCTGGTCCAGGGTGGAGTTGGTCTGTATGCACAGCAGGACGTCGTGGCAGATGTTGTCCTCCCTCTCCACGTAATGGGTATCGTTGCTGGCCACAAGACCCAGGCCCAGCTCGCGGGCCAGCTGCATCAAGCCGGGGTTTATCTCTTTCTCCTCCGGAAGGCCGTGGTCCATGATCTCGATGAAGAAGTTGCCCTCGCCGAATATGGAGGCGTATTCGCGCGCCGCCGCGGCCGCGGCGTCATAATCGCCCTCGCCCAGGCGTGAAGAGACCTCGCCCTTGAGGCAGGCGGAGAGGGCGATGATGCCCTGATGGTGTTCGCGCAGCAGCTCTTTGTCGATGCGCGGCTTGTAGTAGTATCCGTCCATGAAGGAGGAGGTCACCAGGCGCATGAGATTGCGATAGCCGGTCATGTTCTCCGCCAGCAGGAGCAGGTGGTAATTGGCGTCCTCCTTCTGTGGCCTGCGGTCGAAACGCGACCCCAGGGTGAGATAGGCCTCGACCCCGATGATGGGCTTCACCCCCTTCTCCAGCGCCGTCTCGTAGAAGGGGATCACCCCGTACATGCCTCCGTGGTCGGTTATGGCCAGCGCCTCGAACCCCCGCCTGCGTGCGGCCTCGAGCAGGTCCGGTATGCGCGCCGCCCCGTCCAGCATGGAGAACTCGGTATGGTTGTGCAGGTGCACGAAGGGAACTGACAATGCGAACCTCCGATAATCCTCTGTCTGCTGCCTCGCAGTAACGCCCGGCTCCCCGCCCGGCCGCCGCGGCCGGCGGGCGGGCGTGAGCCCTTGCGATACGGTTTATGATATTATATCTTTCCCCACGGACGGCCGCTTTCCCTGCGACGGCGAGAGGAGACGGGAGGACGGGATGGCGAGATGAGATTGAGTTATTCGGCGCTCAGCCGCTATGAGAACTGCCCCCTCTCCTACCGCTTCCAGTATATCGACGGGATGGAGATAGAGCCCACCCCCCACCTCTCCTTCGGAAAGAGCCTGCATGCGGCCCTGGAGCGGCTTTACGGGCGCGACACGCCCGAGCCCCCTCCGCTGGAGGCGCTGCTCGCCCACCTCGATGCCTGCTGGTACAGCGAGGGGTACGCGACCCCCGAGGAGGAGGCCTCCTTCCTCAAACACGGGCGCGAGGTGCTCATGCGCTATTATTATTCCAATATCGACGACTTCCGGCTTCCCGTGGCGGTGGAGGAACGTTTCGAGCTGGACCTGGGGGATTTCGTCCTCGCGGGGGTCATAGACCGCGTGGACCGCAACCCCGACGGCTCATACGAGATCATCGATTACAAGACCGGGCGGCGCCTGCCCCCCCTCAGCCGCCTGCGGGAGGACCTGCAGCTGCCCATCTATCAGCTCGCCTGCCGCGAGGTATGGGGGGTGACCCCCTCCAAGCTCTCCTTCTACTACCTCGTGCACAACCAGCGTTATTCCACCCGCCCCCGCGACGCGGACGGCCTGGAGCATGTTCTGGACCGGCTGCGCGCCGTAGCCGAGCGGGTGCAGCGCGGCGACTTCCCCGCGACGCCCAACCGCCTCTGCGACTGGTGCTCCTACCGCGACCTGTGCCCGGAGAAGGTGGAGGCGGGAGACAGCGGAGAGGGCTACCGCAAACGCCACGCGTCCTTGCTGCGCCGCCTGCGCAAGCTGGAGAACGCGCTGCAGGACCTGGAGACGGAGATGCGCGGGGAGGGCATATCCTTCCACTCCAGCGGGGATGAGGCCTGAGGCGAGCCGCCTGCGCTCAGGGGGAGCTGAGCGAGCGCGGGGGATCCTGGGAAGACCCCTCTCCCCCCTGCAGTCGGCCCTCTCTGCCCGCCGCCTCGGCGCCGCCGCCCCCCGTCCCGGTCGTGCCCGAGCTCGCGTCCCGGACCATGCGCCCCCCGAACCTCCCCGCGGCATGCGGCGTTGACAGGGGCTCCAGGTAGCTGTAGAGAGCGTGCTCTCCCTCCCCGCTCCTGGCCAGGATATGCAGGCCGACCAGGGCCTCCAGCTGCCGCTCTACCCGCTCGGGGTCGCGCTCGATCACCGCGGCAGCGCGCGAGGCCGTCGCCTCCCTCTCCGGGCGGCTGCTGAAGAAGGAGATGAGCTCCAGCCTGACCACCCTGTCCGGGACCGCATCCTTTAAGCCTGCCATATCAACTCCTGTCTCCACGTCGAGTATTCCATCGCCCGCGGAAAAGGTGAAGTAAAATCCCGCCAGCGGCAGGCCTGGGCGTTCGAACGGCATCTTGGAGCGGGCAAGCGGCGCCCACCCCTTACCTGCCCTGGCTCCTCAGCAGGAAGGCCGCCACGGAATAGGGAGGCAGGTACTGGTAGCGGCCCTTGCCGTTGCCGGGCATCTCCGCGAGGATGTTGAGTTCAACCAGCTTCCTTACCTGGCGCTCCACCCGCGACGGGTCCCGCCCCATGGCCCGGGAGAGCTCCTCGGGGGAGGCCGTCAGGCCGGGGTTGCGGTGAAAATGGGTGATGATCTCGATGCGGATAAGGCTGTCCGACACCCCGCCCTTCTCCGCCCCGCCTTCTCTCTTCATCGCCGCCGTCATGTAATTCTCCTTCCACCACTTTACTCGTGACTTTCTGCGCGGGGCGGAAGAAAAATCCCGACAGCGTGCCCATTCAGCCCCCGAATGGTCGTTTTCGGCGCTTGAAAGGTCCCCGGGGCGGTGGGGCCTCGCGCCCCGACGCCGCATCACTCCCCCGCCAGCATCCGCAGGGGACCCTCCAGGTCGGGCGGGAGAGGCGATTCGAAACGGAGCGTCTCCCCGCTCGACGGATGGGGGAAGATGAGGCGGCAGGCGTGCAGGAACTGCCTCTGCAGGCCCAGCTCCCGCTCCAGGCTCCCCCTCGTACCGTATTGACGGTCACCCGCCACAGGGTGGCCGATATAGGAGAGATGCACCCTTATCTGATGGGTGCGGCCGGTGACCAGCTCCACCTCCAGGAGGGCGCACGCCGCGAAGCTGCGCTCCACCCGGAAATGGGTGACCGCAGGCCTGCCCCCCGAGGCGGTCACCGCCATACGCTTGCGCTCTTTCGGGTCCCGCCCCACGGGCGCCTCGACGGTGCCCAGGCGGGTAGGCGGAACGCCGTGCACCAGGGCCAGGTAATGCCTCTGCAGAGTGCGATCACGCACCATCTTCTGCAGGCGCAGGTGGCTGGGATCGTTCTTGGCCACCACCAAGAGCCCGGAGGTATCGCGGTCCAGCCTGTGCACGATACCGGGGCGCGCCGCATCCCCGAGCGAGGACAGCTCGCCCAGGCCATGCAGGAGGGCGTTGACCAGGGTGCCCTCGCGGTGCCCGCCGGCGGGATGCACCACCAGGCCCGCGGGCTTCTCTATGACCGCGAGGTCGGAGTCCTCATAGACGATGTCCAGGGGTATGTCCTGGGGCATGGGCGGCGCTTCCTCGCGCGGCGGCTCGTCCACCTCGACCCGATCGCCCGCACGCAGGCGGTGGTGTTTTGGCCGCACCTCGCCGCCGACCCTGACCGCGCCCTCCGAGATGAGGCGCTGTGCCCTGCTGCGCGACAGGCCCGCGCCGCGGGAGATGAAGATGTCCAGGCGCTCGCCTCCCTCCCCCTCGGAGACGCAGAACCTGAGGGTGCGCAAGCTATCTTGCCTCCGGAAGCAACCTGCGCCGGAAGAGCAGCACCGCCCCCGCCAGGACGAAAGCGGCGACGCTCACCAGCTGGAAGAAGAGGTTCGCGCCGGGGTCGGTATGGCAACGGAAGAACTCGAGCACGAAGCGCACCGCGGCGTAGAGCGCGATGAAGGCGAGCATGACCTCCCCGCGGTAGCGCAACCGCCTGTGCACGGCGAGAAGGACGACCAGGATGGCCAGGTCCAGTAGCAGTTCGTAGATCTGGGTGGGGTGGACAGGGTTGGGGGGCATGCCCATGCTTATCTGCGTGCTGCGGGGAAAGCTGACCGCCCAGGGCAGGCCGCTGGGCTTGCCGAAACAGCAGCCGTTGAGATAACAGCCCACCCTGGCCACGGCCAGCGCCGCGGGCAAGGCGAGGCCGCCGGAATCGAGCATCGTGGCCAGGGGCAGGCCGCGCAGCTTCATCACCGCCGTCGCGGCGAGCAGGCCGACCGTTAAGCCGCCGTAGAAGACCAGGCCCTGAACATTCCAGAACTTGAAGGCCTGCGACCAGTTGGAGGAGAACTCGCTCCAGTGTCCGATGACGTAGAAAAGGCGGGCGCCGATGATGCCCCCCACCGCGGCCACCAGCACCAGTTCGAAGACGACGTAGGCGTCGACGAACTGGCGGCGCAGGTAGTTGAAGCTCACCAGCATGCCCACGATGAAGGCCAGGGCGAGGAAAAATCCATAGGAGTGAACGACCAGGGGGCCGATGTGAAAAAGCTCGGGCCTCAAGCGACCTCCTTGTGCCAGTTCCCGGCGGCGGGCGTTCCCGCTGCGGGAGACCGCCTGCCCTTGCCGCGCATCGCCGCGCCGCCGGGGGGCTCAAGCTTCCCGCGCGGCACGCCTCGACGCCTCCCCCACCACGCCGACGAGCACCATGCCGACGCCGGCCACGATGCCCAGGTCGGCCAGGTTGAAGACCGGCCACGCCTGCATGGGCCAGAATCCCAGGTCGATGAAGTCGACTACCGCGCCGAGCGCTATCCTGTCGATGATGTTACCTAGCGCACCCCCGATAATCAAGCCCAGTCCGGCCTGGAAGAGCGGGCCTCCCGGCCCCCCCCACAGCCACAGCGCCAGCAGCAGCACGCAGAACACCGCGATGCTCGCCGCGAATAGCGGCCACGACTTCCCCTCGATGATGCCGAAAGCGGTGCCGGGGTTGCGCAACTGCCGCAATTCCCCGAGGCCTCCCATAGATACCACCTCTCCCTCGGCGAGAAACACGCGCACCAGCCCCTTGCTCAACTGGTCCAGGGCCAGTGTGGCCAGGGCGGCGCCCGCGAGGGTCAGCGGGAGGCCTTTTCTTCCTTCTCTTTGCATGATATGCAGAGGTTGGCGTAGGGCAGCGCCTCGAGCCGCTCCTCGGGAATGGGCAGCTCGCACAGCTCACAAATGCCGTAAGTGCCGTCCTCGATACGCTCAAGCGCGGCCTTGACGCGGCCCAGGATGTCTTTGACGTTCTCGGATAACGAGAGGTCCCTCTCCCTCTCGAAGGTGGTGGTGCCGCTAGCCGCGTATTCCTCCTCGAAGGGCATCTCCCCGGAGAAGTCGGACTGCGAGGAATGCAAGCTCTTCTCCCCCAGTTCGCGGTGCTGTTTTTCCAGCACCTGCTTCTCCCTCAGGAGGGTCTTCTTGAACGCCGCCAGCTTTCTTTGTTCCATGCCCGCTACCCGTATTTCAGCCGTCTCCAGCTTCACATTATCCCTATTATGCACGATTATCCCCTTTTAACAAGCGCGCCGTCAGGGCCTCGCGGGGCAGGGAAAAAGCTTTCCTCCCGGCGATGAAATGCCCGCGCAACCGTGCCCGCTTTCGTCCCCTCAGCCCCCGGCGGCCTCGCTTACCACCGGCAGGCAGCGGTCGCATATCTGCGGATGAAGGGCATCCCTGCCCACCGATTCGCGGTAGTTCCAGCAGCGCTCGCACCTGCCGCCGGGCGCCTTCTCGACCTCGACCCCGAGCCCATCGCCGCTTTGAGACGCCGCGATCTCGACCCCGGAGACGATGAACAGGGCGGGCAGGAGGGGCGCGTGCGCGGAGAGGAACTCCGCCAGGGGCGGGGGGGCGGTCAACCGCACCATGGCCTCCAGCGAGGTGCCTATCTCCCGGGAGGAGCGTTTCTCCTCCAGGGCCTTGGTCACCGCATCCCTCGCCTCCAGGAGGCGGTCGAAGGCCTCCTCGAGGGAGGGGTCCCCGAGGGCGCCGTCGGGCTGAGGCCACTCCTGCAACTGAACGCTCGCCGCGTCGTCCTCGCCGTGCATGGTCCTCCAGGCCTCCTCCGCGGTATGGCAGAGGATGGGGGCCAGGAGCCGCACCAGCGTATGCAGGAGTATGTGCACGGCCGTCTGCGCCGACCTCCTGGCGCCGGAGCGCGCAGCGAAAGTGTAAAGGCAGTCCTTGCGCATGTCCAGATAGAGCGAGCTGAGGTCCACGGCACAGAAATTATGCAGGGCGTGATAGACGGCGTGCAGCTGATAGTCCTCCATGGCCGCGGTGCAGCGCCCCACCAGCCCCTGCAGGCGCGAGAGTATCCAGCGGTCGAGTTCCTCCATGCGCTGCGGCGGCAGCGCGTCCCGCGCCGGGTCGAAATCGTAGAGGTTGCCGAGCAGGAAGCGCAGGGTGTTGCGTATTCTGCGGTAGGCCTCCACCAGGCGGTCGAAGATCTCCTGCGAGGCCGGGATGTCCACGGTGAAGTCGGCGGCGGCCACCCAGAGGCGCAGTATGTCCGCCCCCAGCCTGTCGCATACGTCCATGGGGCTGATGACGTTCCCCACCAGCTTGGACATCTTGCGGCCCTCGCCGTCGACCACGAACCCGTGCGTGAGAACGGAACGGTAGGGGGGCTCTCCCCTCCCACCTATGGCGGTGAGCATGGAGGTCTGAAACCACCCGCGGTGCTGATCGCTACCCTCAAGATACATATCACTGGGCCAGGAGAGGTCCTCCCACTGCTCGAGGACCGCCTCGTGGCTCACCCCGGACTCGAACCATACGTCGAGAATGTCCGTCTCCTTGCACAGCTCGCTCCCCCCGCACCCGGGGCAGGTGAAGGCGCCTCCCAGGATCTCATCCGCCCCCCGCCTGAACCAGGCATCCGACCCCTCGGCGGCGATGAACTCGGCGGCCCTGCCCAGCGATTCCGGGGTCATGAGGACCTCCCCGCAGCGCGCACAATGAAAGGCGGGTATGGGCACCCCCCAGGCGCGCTGACGCGAGATGCACCAGTCGGGCCGCAGTTCCAGCATGCCGCGCATGCGCCGGCTGTTCCATCCCGGTATCCAGCGCACGTCATCCACGGCGGCCAGGCTGCGTTCGCGCAGCGACGCTCCCCCGTAGGGGATGTCCACGCCGATGAACCACTGCGGTGTCGCCCGGAAGATCACCGCGCCCCTGCAGCGCCAGCAATGGGGATAAGGGTGCTCGAGCTCGCTCAGGCCCATGAGCAGGCCCTGCCTCTTCAGGTCCTTGAGAATGACGGGGTTCGCCTCGTCGACGAACAGGCCTTCGAACTCGGGCGCCTCGGAGGTGAAACGCCCGTGATCGTCGACGGGCATGGGCATGGGGAGGTCGTACTCCAGGCCCACCTGATAGTCCTCGTGGCCGTGGCCGGGGGCGATATGCACCGCTCCCGTTCCCGCCTCCGTGGTCACGTACTCGGAGGTCACCACGAGCGTGGGACGCTCTCGCCAGGGATGCCTGGCCCGCATGCCCCGCAGCTCCTCACCCCTGCAGGAGGCCAGGGTCTCGTAGCTCTCCCACCCCATCTCCGCGGCGGCCCTCTCCAGCAGGGGCTCCCCCACGACGAGGCTTTCGCCATCGGCCCGGAGCAGTACGTACTGCATGTCGGGGTGCAGGGCTATGGCCACGTTGGCGGGGAGGGTCCAGGGCGTCGTGGTCCAGATGACCAGGGCGGCCTCCTCCTCCGCCCCCGGCAGTTCCTGCAGCAGCGGGAACTTCACGTAGACGGAGGGAGACGTCCTCTCCCGGTACTCCAGTTCGGCCTCGGCGAGGGCGGTGACGCAGCGTGGACACCAGTGAATGGGCTTGCGGCTGCGGAAGATGAGGCCGCGCTCGAGCAGCTTCGCCAGCACCCTTATGTTGACGGCCTCGTAAGAGGGCTCGAGGGTGAGGTAGGGGTGCGCGAAATCTCCCTGCACCCCCAGGCGCTGGAACTGCTGCGACTGCCGGTGCACGAACTCCAGCGCATATTCCCTGCATCGCGCGCGCAGCTGCATGATGTCCAGCTTGCCCTTCTCCTCGCCGAGAAGCCTCTCCACGTTGAACTCTATGGGCTGGCCGTGACAGTCCCATCCCGGCACGTAGGGACAGAAATGTCCGCGCATGGTCTTGTACTTGATGATGATGTCCTTGAGGACCTTATTCAGCGCCGTTCCCAGATGCAGGTCGCCGTTGGCATAGGGGGGGCCGTCATGCAGGATGAAAGGGCTCCCGCCGGACCTGGCCTCGAGCACGCGCCCGTATATGTCCGAGTCCCGCCACCTCTTCTGCAACTCCGGTTCGCGCACGGGCAGGTTGGCCTTCATGGGAAAGTCGGTCCGCGGCAGGTTGAGCGTCTTGCGGTAGTCCATGTTTTCACATCTCCGTCCTAGCTTGGGATTTCGCTCCATTATTAGCACGCGGCCAGCCGGAGCGCAACAACGGCGGCATGCTCCCGCGGGCGCCTTTCCCTCCCCTCCGCATTATGGGCTAGAATGGTCTGCAGGCAGGTGAACCATGCGAGAAGGCGAAGGCGCCGTATGCGCGCACCGTGACGGCGTGCGGCTGGAGATCAAGGTGTATCCCTCCTCGTCCCGGAGCGGCCTTGGGGGGTTGTCCGCTGGGCGCATCAGCGTCCACGTACATTCCCCGGCACAAAAAGGCAAGGCCAACAAGGAGGCGTTCAAGGTGCTCGCAGGCGCGCTCGGCATCCCTCCCTCCCGCCTGGAGCTCGTCCGCGGCCAGACCTCTCGGCATAAGGCCGTCCTCGTCCGCGGTCTCTCGCCCGAACAGGTGCTCTCGGCCCTCAACCTCCCCACCCCCTAATCGCCGGATGGGGTCAGGTCTTGTTCTTTGCCTGCTCCGCTATCTTCCCAGTTCGCACCTGGGGTTTTACCTCGGGTTCGCAAGACGTGGCCCCATGCTCTCCTCCCGAGGATGGGGTCAGGTCTTGTTCTTTGCCTGCTCCGCTATCTTGCCTGTTCGCACCTGGGGTTTTACCCCGGGTTCGCAAGACGTGGCACCATGCTTTCTTCACCGTGCCTGCTCCTGGGGAAAAGGGCTCTCTCGTGCTTCAAGTGAGCGTCTTGTAGGAGGTGGATCGCATACGGAATGAAGGTGTCTTTCCCTGCGTCGGCCCTTACAGGAGGCGGGTCGCATGTGTTCTTCCGGCGTCCCTCCGGGGCGCGGGTGGCACATGTTCTTCCGGACGTGTCATCGTAGGGGCCGGTTCGCATACGGAATGTGAGGCCGGGTACCGGTACGGGCTCTTCCGGGTAGCAGCACTTGTTGTCAGGTC
>CAZEAU010000006.1:0-85642 GCA_964510515.1 uncultured Actinomycetota bacterium
CACGCATCCTCGCCTCGCGGCTCGGAGGCAAAACGCGAGCCCATGCGGCGGGCTGAAGAGAGAGCCGGGGCGGGCAAACGCTGCGGATAATGTAAAGGGAAAGTGTGCAGAAGCTGCGGTCTCTGGAGCGGGCGGGGGCGCGAAGGTGGCGTCGAATGCGAAGAGGCATATGGCGGAGCTTCCTTGACGTCTCTTGCCAAAATATGATACGTCTATGTGCCGAATGCAAGCTGATGGATTGGGATGAAATGGTATGAGGCTGATAATCACCGAAAAGAACACGACCGCCAAGCGTATCTCGGCCATCCTCTCGGAGGGCAGGGCACGCGCCATGGACAAGACGCGCAACCCCGTCTATGCCTTCGAGACGAACGGCGACGAGGTGCGCTGCATCGGGCTCAAGGGACATATCCTCAAGGTGGATTTCCCGGCGGAATATCAGCAATGGCAGGATGTGGAGCCGCGGGAACTCATACACGCCGAGATCATCAAGATCCCCACCAATAAGACGCTGATCAAGACCATACAGAACGAGGCCCGAAAGGCCGACGAGGTCATCATCGCCACCGACTTCGACCGCGAGGGCGAGCTCATCGGCGTGGACGCCATCAACAAGATAAGGGAGGTGCGGCCGGACGTGCCCGTGAAGAGGGCGCGCTTCTCGGCCCTGACCCCGGTGGAGATAAAGAAGGTCTTCGCAAACCTGGAGGACCCCTACTACGACCTGGCCTCCGCGGGGGAGGCGCGTCAGGACATCGACCTCATCTGGGGGGCCAGCCTGACCAGGTTCATCAGCCTCGCTTCCACCCGGCTGGGAAAGCAGTTCCTCTCCGTGGGCAGGGTGCAGAGCCCCACGCTGGCCATCATCGCGGACAAGGAAAAGGAGCGCAAGGCATTCGTCTCCACCCCTTTCTGGACCCTGAGGATCGACTGCGTCGCGGGCAGTGAGGCCTTCCAGGCCAGCCATGTCCGGGAGCGCTTCCTCGTGGAGGAAGAGGCCAAGGAGGCCCTCGCCCGCATGGCGGACACCGCCGTGGTCAAGGAAGTGAAGACCACCGAGCGCACCATCAAGCCGCCCGCCCCCTTCAACACCACCGGGCTGCTCACTGCCGCGGCCTCCCTCGGGTTCTCCGCCGCGAGGGCCATGAGCATCGCCGAGAACCTGTATATGAACGGATACATCAGTTATCCGCGCGTGGACAACACCGTGTACCCGCCGTCCCTCGACCTGCGTGCCATCCTGCGCGAGATCTCGGGGTGTCCCGAGTTCGAGCCGCTGTGCGCCAAGCTGTTGCGGCAGGAGAAGCTCGTCCCGACGCGGGGAAAGAAACAGGCCACGGACCATCCCCCCATACACCCCACGGCGGCGGCCCCCCGCGCGCGCCTCTCTCCGCAGGAATGGAGGATATACGAGCTGGTGTCGCGTCGTTTCATGGCCACCCTGGCCGGGGAGGCGGTGGTGCTCTCGGTGCGGGCCGACCTGGAATGCGGCTCCGAGCCCTTCGTGGCCAGAGGCAGCCGCACGGCGGAGGAGGGCTGGTACCTCTACTATGCCTACGGGCGTAAAAAAGAGGTCGTCCTGCCACGCCTGGAGGGCGGCGATGTGGTGCAGGTGAAGCAGCCGCCCGAGCTCAGGCGGGGGGAGACCCAGCCCCCGGCGCGCTACAACCAGGGCAAGCTCATCGAGAAGATGGAGGAGCTGGGGCTGGGGACCAAGTCCACCCGACATTCCATTATCGAGAGCCTGTATGGGAGAGGATACATCTACGGCGACCCCATCACTCCCACCGAGACCGGCATCGCGGTCACCGAAGCCCTGCGCAAGTACGCGGGCGTGATCTCGACCCCCGATATGACCGCTGCGCTGGAGCGGGACATGGACGCCATCGCCGAGGGGGCCGAGACCCAGGCGCAGGTACTGGGCAAGTCGCGGGATATGCTCTCCGAGGTGATGCGCCTGCTGGAGAAGAGCAGGGAGGACGTGGCCGCGGAGATCCGCAACGGCATCAGGGAGGACCGCATCCTGGGGATATGCCCCCGGTGCGACTCCAGCCTGCGCATCGTCAAGGCCAAGAAGAGCAAGAAGAGGTTCGTCGGCTGCAGCGGCTATCCGGACTGCACCACCACCTACCCCCTGCCGCAGACGGGGACCATCATGCCCACCGGGGAGATATGCCCTGAATGTGACTCGCCCAAGGTGCGGGTGGTCAACAAGGGCCGCCGCCCCTGGATCTTCTGCCTGGACCCCGATTGCGCCAGCAAGAAAAAGTAGGGCCGCCGCGGGCATCGATCACGCTTAGAAGGGCCGCCGCGGTCACCGATCACGCTTTCCCATGCGATGAGGCAGGGCCCTGTCATCCCCGGATGCGCGCGCCCTCCCCCTCCGCGCCCCGCGCTTTGTCTCGCGCAGGCAAGACGCGGCTCCGTGGCCGCCTCCCGCGGCCGGCCCGGGGGCGGCGGGGTTTGCGCAGCGTAGAAGGAGTATAGGAAAATAGCTTAAGCCGTGAAGAGAGAAGAGGAGGAGCGGTGCCCAGGGTGACGGTTGCCGGAGCGGGCCAGGTGGGTTCGACCACGGCCATGAGGCTGGCCGAGCGGGGGCTGGCCGACGTGGCCCTCATCGACATCGACGGCGGGCTGGCGGAGGGCAAAGCCCTGGACATCTCCCAGGCCCTGCCGCTCACCTCCTCCGCGGTCAAGGTGGAGGGGGGGAGCGACTTCGCGCTGGCGGCGGGAAGCGACGTCGCCGTGGTCGCGGCGGGATTCACGCGAGAGCCGGGCATGTCGCGCTCCGACCTGCTGGGAAGGAACGCCGCCGTGGTCAGGGAAGTGGTCGGGGCTATAGCGGAGCAGGCGCCCGAATGCGTGCTCATCGTGGTGACCAACCCCCTGGACGAGATGACCCATCTGGCCTGGAGGCTAGTGGGCTGGAGCCGCAACCGCGTCATGGGCATGGCCGGCCTGCTGGACGGCTCGCGCCTGGCCTCCTTCGCGGCGGCCGAGCTGGGGGTCCCCCCCGGCAGGATCAGGCCCATGGTGCTGGGCGGCCACGGTGCCGCCATGCTCCCCCTGGCGCGTTTCACCACCGTGGACGGGGTGCCCTTGAGCGAGCGCCTTCCCCTCGCGCGACTGCGCGAGCTGGAGGAGAGGACGCGGGGCGGAGGCGCCGAGATCGTGGAGCTGCTGCGGAAGGGAAGCGCCTACTACGCCCCCTCGGCGTGCGCGGCACGCATGGTGGAGGCCATCCTCGGCGGCGAGGACGGCGAGGTGGCTGCCAGCGTGCGCCTGCAGGGAGAGTACGGCATCGACGGGGTGTTCCTCGGGGTGCCGGTGCTCCTGGGGGGCGGCGGCTGGAGCGAGGTGGTCGAACTGCCGCTCCTCCCCGTCGAGATGCAATGCCTGCGCGAGAGCGCCCGCCTGATAAAGGAGAGAACGGACGAACTGGACGCATGGATTGAGGACCATAACCCCTGAGGAGATCGCCGCTGCGGTCGAGGAGCTGGCCGTGCGGGTCAGCATCGACCTCCCCGGCGACGTGGAGGAGGCGCTCGCCTGCGCCGCGGAGGCGGAGAGCAGCCCCCTGGCGCGCTACGCCTTGAGGATGCTCCTGGACAACGCTCGCGTGGCACGCGCGGAACGCCTGCCCCTGTGCCAGGACACCGGCACCTTTCACCTCTTCCTCGCCCTGGGGGAGGGCGCCGCCCTGCCGCATGGTTTCGCGCAGGCGGCGGACGAAGGCCTGCGCAGGGCGACGGCGAGCGTCCCCTTGAGGTCCTCCCTGGTGGACGACCCGCTCTTCGCGCGCCCCAACCGCGGGGATAACACCCCCGTGCTCGTGCATGTCGGGGAGGGGGGTCCGAGCGGGAGGGCACGGCTCAGCCTGCTGGCCAAGGGAGGGGGGAGCGAGAACGCGGCCCACCTCTTCATGCTCCTGCCCGGCGAGGGCGAGGACGGGGTGGAGAGGGTGGTGCTGGAGGCGGTAGGCGCCAAGGGGGCCCAAGCCTGTCCGCCGCTTGTCGTGGGGGTGGGGGTGGGCAGCGACGCTGCGGGAGCCCTGGAGGCGGCCTTGAGAAGTCTGCTCAGGCCGCTGGGCAGCCGCCATCTCCGCCCCGGGATGGCCGCCCTGGAGGAGAGGCTGCTCCATGCCGTCAACGCCACGGGCATCGGGGCGGCGGGGCTGGGAGGGGACACAACCGCCCTGGGCGTACACGTGGAGGAGGCGCCCACGCATATGGCGAGCCTGCCCGTGGGCGTGGCGCTGTGCTGCCACTCCCTGCGCCGCGGCAGCATAGAGGTCTGATATGGGGCGCGCAGGCGAAAAGCATGACCGCGGGCGCGAGGCCGGAGAGGAGAGCACGGGGCGATCCCGGCGCGCCGAGGAAGACCTGCAGATAAAACCCTCCGCCTACCGCGACCTCCTGCGCAACCGCGACTTCCTGCGCCTGTGGGGCGGACAGATGGTCTCGGCCATCGGCGACTGGATCATCGTGGCCGTGCTCTTCGCTTTCGTGGACCAGGTAGCCGGAGGCAGGAGCTCCGCCATCAGCCTGGTGATGCTGACGAAATTCCTCCCCGCCGTGCTGCTCGGCTTCCTGGCGGGGATCATCATCGACAGGCTGGACCGCAAGCGCACCCTCATCCTGTCCGACCTCAGCCGCGCGGCCCTGGTGCTGTTGCTGCCCTTCGCGACCAACCTGGCGGCCATCTGCGTGCTGGTCTTCGCCATGGAGATCTTCTCCATCATCTACACGCCGGCCAGGGACGCGAGCATCCCCGACCTGGTCGCCCCCGAACAGCTGACCAACGCCAACTCGCTCAACATGCTCACCCTCTACGCCTCCATGGCCTTCGGCACCGCCATCGCCGGCAGCCTCATCGGCCTCTTCGCCTGGCTGGGCAGGGTGAGCCCTGGCTTTGTGGGCAGATACGTCGATCCCCACAAGGCCGTCTTCGTGTTCGACTCGCTCACCTTTATCCTCTCCGCCTGGCTCATCCGCCACATCAACTTCAAGCGGCGCTCCCGCGAGGAGAGGGTGCGCATGTCCACCGGCCAGGTGAAACAGGACTTCAGGCAGGGCCTCGATTACCTGCGCCACAACCCGCTCACGCGCATCGTCCTCATCCTCACCCTGGCCTGTTTCCTGGGCGCCGGCACCATCTACGTGCTCACCGTGGGTTTCGTGAAATACGTCCTCGGGGAGAGCAATTCCACCTTCATCTACATCCTGACCACGCTGCTCTTGGGGATGATGAGCGGCTCCATTCTGGCGGGCGTGCTCAAGGACCGCGTCAGAAAGGAGAGGATACTGGGGCTGGCCATCGTCGCCTTCGGCTGCGGGGCCATCGCCTTCTCGCTGCTCACCGTGGTCTGGGCGTCCTTCGTCGTGGCCTTCGCAGGGGGGGCGTGCGGCGGATATGCCATCGTGGGCATGGTCACCCTGCTGCACGAGACCCTGGAGGAGGAGTACCGCGGCCGCGCCTTCGCCACCATACAGGTGATCATGCGCGCCTCCATCTTCCTCTCCATCATGGTCGCCGGCCCCCTGGCGGACCTCATCACCAGCCTGGGGCGCAAGCTCGCCCTGGAGCCCATCTCCCTCGGTCTGATCAGGATCGGGGGATCCTTCCAGGGCAGGATCGACGGCACGGTGGCCGATTTCAGATACCTGCTCAACGGCCCGCAGATCATCCTCCTCGCCGGGGGGGCGGTCATCCTGCTCGCCGGGCTGTACGGGCATCACGCCCTTCACCGTCATTTCGGATGGAGCAGGCAGGACGGCGCCCTGCGCGGGCGGATGGCCCCGCGGTTTGCGGGGGAGGGGTGCCCGCCGCAGGGGGGGTCCGCCGGGGAGGCGGGTCCGGCGCTCGCCCTCCGCGCGGAGCCGCCCGCGCCGGGAGGGGGCGGTAACGGAGGCCGGGGGGAAGGAGGTCGCGATGGAGAAGAAGACGGGGCTCGATGAGCGCCGGGAGGGGGGCGAGATAAGGGTCGAGCTCCCCCTGGCGCGGGAGGCGCGCGACGCGCTCAGGGCGGGCGACCGCCTGATGCTCACGGGGCGCCTGTTCACCGCGCGCGATCAGGCCCACCGCCGCCTGGTCGAATGCCTGGAGAGGGGCGAACCCCTGCCCATAGGCCTGCGCGGCGAGGTCATCTATTATGCCGGGCCCAGCCCGGCGCCGCCCGGGAAGCCGGCGGGCTCGGTGGGACCTACCACCTCTGCGCGCATGGACCCCTATGCGGAGCGCCTGGCGGCCGAGGGCGTCGCCGCCTGCATCGGCAAGGGTCCGCGCTCGCCACGCGTATGTGCGGCGCTGCGGGAGCACGGCTGCCTTTACCTGGTCGGGGTGGGGGGGGCCGCCGCCCTCCTGGGGTCGAGAGTGACGGCGGCAAAGGTGGCCGCCTACGCCGACCTCGGCCCCGAGGCCGTCTTCGAGCTGCAGGTGGAGGACCTCCCGGTGGTCGTGGCCTGCGACCTCGCGGGAGGCGATGTCTTCTCCCACCTCCAGGTCTGACCGCCTATGCTGCATGGTGTAATATGATAATGCCTTGCGGAGCCGAGGAGAGAGGACGACATGAACGACTTCAGCGAGCGAGCGGGCGGGAACAAGGGAAGAAGCCTGTTTATCACCTTCGAGGGCATAGAGGGATCGGGGAAGAGCACGCAGATGAACATGCTCCATGCCCACCTGCTGCGCATGGAGGTGGACGTCCTGGCCACGCAGGAGCCCGGGGGGACGCGTATCGGGGAGGAGATACGGCGCATTCTCCTCAACCCCGCTTTCGCGGAAATGCACCCCATGACCGAGACCGTCCTCTATGCCGCGGACCGCGCGCAGCATTTCCATGAGGTGATCAAGCCCGCCCTCGACGCGGGCAAAGTGGTCATCTGCGACCGCTTCATCGATTCCAACATCGCCTATCAGGGCGTGGCGCGAAGGGTGGGCATGGAGGGAGTGCAGAATCTCAACGAGTGGATCACCGAGGACCGCCACCCCGACCTGACCTTCCTGCTCGACGTGCCGATCCGTCTCGGGATGAAGAGGATGGAGGAGAGGAGGGGCGTGCCCGACCGCATCGAGGGCGAGGCGCCGTCCTTCCACGAGCAGGTGCAGGAGGCCTACAAGACGCTGGCTAAATTCTTCCCCAAGCGATTCAAGGTCTTGAACGGGGCCGATAAGCCGGGGAACATCCACCACCTGGTGATGCAGGAAGTGAGCCGGCTGCTGGGTTGAGCGCCCCGGCTGCCCCGCGGGCACCGGCCGGCGGGGCGGTCTCAAGCGCGTGAGCGTGAAGCCGGCCAAACCGCACCCGGAACAGGAAAAACGATGAGCATGGGGATAAGCTGCAGCGCATGGGATGAGATATACGGGCAGGGGAAGGCCATTGCCTTCCTCAAGGACATCCTCAGGCGCGGCGAGATGCCGCACGCCCTCGTCTTCACCGGGCCGAGGGGGGTGGGCAAGTTCGGCACCGCGCTGCTCTTCGCCGCGGCCCTGCTCTGCCCCTCCGGGGAACCCGACGGCTGCTCCTCCTGTCTCAAGGTCTCCCGGGGGGTGCACCCCGACCTGCACGTCCTGGAGGCGGAGGGAAGCCAGATCCTCATCGACCAGGTGCGCGGCCTGGAGGGAGAACTCCGCATCAAGCCTCAGGAATCACGGCGCAAGGTGGTGATAGTGGACGAGGCGGGGAGCATGAACCAGGACGCCGCCAACGCCTTTCTCAAGACCCTGGAGGAACCGCCGCCCGAGACCTACATCGTCCTGGTGGCGGAGAGCAGGGAGGAGCTGCTGGAGACGGTGGCATCCCGCTGCCACGAGGTGCGTTTCTCCGCCCTGGGTAAGAAGGACATCGAGGCCTTCCTGACCGCAGCGGAGGGGGTGGAGGCGGCGGAGGCGGAAAGGCTGGCGCGCCTCAGCGGCGGCATCTTCGGCCGCGCGCTGCTGTGGGCGCGCGACCCGGGGATGGCGTCGTTCTGGAGCCGCGGGGTGGAGATGGCCGCGTCGCTGCGGCGCTCCTCCCTGCTGGCCGCGCTGGAGATGGCGGCCGGGGAGCGGGAGGGGCTCAAGCGCCTGGAGGGGCGGGGTGAGGAGGTCGGGCCCGGAGGCGGGGGCGCCGACGCCGGAGCGTACCTCAAGGCCATGGACAAGAGGGCCGCCGACCTCTTGCGCAAGCGCCTGGAGAGGCGCGCGAAGCGGGAAACCCTGAAGAGACGCCGCCAGGCCGCGCTTGACCTCCTCGATGGCATGAGCTCCTTCTACCGCGATATAATGCTGTTAAACCTCATGGAGGAGAAGGGGAGGGAGGTCGCGGAAGCGCCCCTCTTCAACCGGGAATGGATGGATGAACTGGAGAGAGAGGCGCTGCACATCGGGACCGAGGAGGCCATGAGCAGGCTGGAGGCGCTGGGCGGGACCAGGAAAGCCCTGGAGGCCAACGTGGACATCGGGCTGCTCCTGGACAGCCTGGTGCTCGAGCTCAAGGCCCCGAGGAGATAGAGGGCCGCGGGGAGCGGCGCGGGAGGAGAACGAGATGGCCTTAGTGGTCGCAGTGAGCATAAAAAAGGGGAGCAAGGCGGGGTATTTCGACCCCGACCGGCTTTCCCTGCGCACGGGCGACGAAGTGATCATCCCCACCCCCCGGGGGGTCGAGTTCGGGACGGTGACCTCGCCGCCGCGCGAGATACCGGACGGCGGCGCGCAGAGCGAACTGAAGAAGGTAGTGCGCCGCGCCACCGATCGTGACCGCCAGCAGAAGGAACGCAACGAGATCAGGCGCGAACGCGCCTTCCGCAAGTGCCAGGAGCTCATCGCCAGGCATCAGCTGCCCATGAAGCTCATCGATATCGACTACGCCTTCGACGGCAGCTCCATCACCTTTTACTTCACCGCCGAGGGCAGGGTCGATTTCCGGGCCCTGGTGCGCGACCTCGCATCCGCCCTGAAGACGCGTATCGAGCTGCGCCAGATCGGGGTGCGCGACGAGGCCAAGATGATCGGGGGGCTCGGTCCCTGCGGGCGCCCCCTGTGCTGCGCGCTCTTCCTGGACGAGTTCTACCCCATCTCCATCCGCATGGCCAAGGAGCAGCACCTTCCCCTCAACCCGGCCAAGATATCCGGCGTCTGCGGGCGCCTCATGTGCTGCCTGCGCTACGAGCAGGACTCCTACCGCCGTTTCACGCAGTGGGTCCCTCCCTTGGGCGAGAGGGTGGAGACGGAGCGCGGCCCGGCCAAGGTGATCGCGCACGACATGATGAGCGAGAGGGTGACCCTGGAGCTGGAGGACGGGGAGAGGTTCACCTTGCCGGCCTCCCATTTCGGCCCCGAACCCGCACGGGCGGAGGCCGCGATCGAGGAAGCCGAAGGCCGGATGGTGGAGGACGCCGACCTGGAACTGGACGAGGAGCCGGATTGAAAAAGGGCTCGGCCCCTTGCTTCAGACCGCATCTCATCGACATCGCTCCTGCTGGTATGCTATATATTGTTACTGTTTAGTTGATGGATGCCCGGGCAGGACGGGGAAGGGAAGTTGACTGGCAGATCATGGTTGAAGTAAGGTTTCACAGCCTCGGCGGCCAGGGCGCCGTCACCCTCATCAACATGCTGGCCCAGGCCGGGGACCTGGTGGGCAGGCACGTGCAGGCCTTCCCCTTCTTCGGGGCGGAACGGCGGGGCGCGCCCGTGATGTGCTTTCTGCGCATGGACGACAAGCCCATCGACCTGCGCAGCCAGATATACCGCCCCGATTTCCTGGTGGTCATGAGCCCCTCGGTGCTGGACGCAGCCATAGCGGAGGGGAGCAAGGAAAACACGGTGCTGCTGGTCAACATGAAGGAGGAGGAGGCGAGCGAACGCCTGGCGTCGCTGCCCTTCCGTTCCTACGCCGTGGACGGCACCTCCATAGCCATCGAACTGGGCATGGAGGTGGAAGGCCTGCCGGTGACCAACATCGCTTTTCTGGGCGCGGTGTCATACCTCACCGAGCTGGTGACCCTGGAGGCGGCCAGCGACGTCATCCGGGAGAGCGTCCCGGCCTCGCGGCTCGAGGCCAGCATGGAGGCTGCCCGGCGGGGGTTCACCTCGGTGGTGGAGATAACCGGGGCCAAGGCGCCGCCCGGCGGGGACGGAGCGGCACGGCGTCGCAAATGACGACGGGAGGCCGCGCGTACGGCGGCGGCGGAAGGAAACAGGCGAGATGGCGAAACGCAAGAAAACGGGCGAGGAAGAGGAAATAGGCTTCGTCACCACGTTGTCGGTGCCCGGCGAGGGCAGCGTGGGCCTCACGGGGAGCTGGCGCATCTTCATCCCCGTGCTGGACGAGGGCAAGTGCAATAAGTGCCTGCTCTGCTGGATCTACTGCCCCGAGGCCTGTATCGGCAAGGACGTGAAGATCAACTACGACTACTGCAAGGGTTGCGGCATCTGTGCCGAGGAATGCCCGCGCAAGGCCATCGTGATGGAAAAAGAGGAAGAGAAGGAATGAGACTGGTCGACACCGGAAACCACATCGCCGCCTGGGGCGCGCGCCTGGCGCGCGTAGAGGTGGTCTCCGCCTACCCCATAACCCCGCAGACCCAGGTCATCGAGGAGATATCGCGCTTCATCGACGAAGGTGAGATGGAATGCGAGTACATCCCCGTGGAGAGCGAGCACAGCGCCATGGCCGCCATGATCGGCTCGGCGGCCATGGGGGTGCGCTCCTTCTCCGCCACCAGCGCGCACGGGCTGGCCTACATGCACGAGCTGCTGCACTGGGCGGCGGGCATCCGCCTGCCCATGGTCATGGTCAACGTCAACCGCGCCATGGGGCCGGGATGGAACATCTGGTGCGACCACCAGGATGCCCTGGCGGCGCGGGACACGGGCTGGATACAGATCTACTGCGCCTCCCATCAGGAGGTGCTGGATACGGTGATACAGGCCTTCCGCATCTCCGAAGACCCCAAGGTCATCCTGCCGGTGATGGTCTGCTACGACGCCATCTTCATCAGCCACAGCTACGTGCGGGTGGAGCTGCCGGAGCAGGAGCAGGTGGACCGTTTCCTGCCCCCGTTCCGCTCCCTGTGGAAGCTGGACCTCGACTATCCGCTCACCCACGGCTCGGTCATCTACCCCGACGACTACGAGGAGGTTCGCTTCTCCATGTTCCAGGGGCTGGATAACGCGCGCACGGTGATAAAACGGGCGGCGGAGGAGTATCGCGACATCGTGGGCAATTATCATGGCGGCCTGCTGGATACCTACCGCATGGAGGACGCCGACTGTGCCCTGGTGGCCATGGGCAGCAGCGCGTCGGAGTGCAAGATGGCCGCCAACGTGCTGCGCGAGAAGGGCTATCGCTGCGGGGTGGTGCGCGTGCGCTCCTATCGCCCCTTCCCCATCGCGGAGCTGCGGGAGATGCTGGCCCCCCTGCGGGCGGTGATGGTTCTCGACCGCAGCGTCTCCTTCGGCATGGAGGGAGCCCTGTTCTCCGAGGTCAAGGCGGCTATCTACGGCCACGGGGAGGCCTCGATTTATAATCTCATCACCGGGCTGGGGGGGCGCGACGTCAGGTACGACCTCGTCGCGGAGCAGACCGAGGCCGCCCTGCGGGGAAAGCTGGCGCCGGAGAGCAACTGGCCCAGCCTGCGCCTGACCGAGCACCACCGCGTGAGCAAGCGCGGCCTGGAGGAATACTGGAAAAAGGAGGGAGTGCGGTGAGGCTGCGCGACTTCCCCGAGGAGGAACTCTTCCTGCAGGGCAGCGCGGCGTGCCAGGGCTGCCCCGGCAGCGCCGCCCTGCGCGTGGCCTTCAAGGCGCTGGGCAGGGAGACCATACTCTGCGTCATCGCCTCCTGCACCTCGGTGCTGCAGAGCCCCTTCCCGGTCTCGGCCCTCAACCTGCCCACCCTGAACATGGCCTTCGCCACCGGGGGCGCAACCGCCTCCGGTCTCACCGCCGCGGCGGACCGCCTGGTGGCCAGGGGCGTCTTCGAAAAGAAGCCCACCATCCTGGTGTGGGCGGGGGACGGCGGCACCTACGATATCGGCATACAGGCCCTCTCGGGGGCGGCGGAGCGCAACACCGACTTCATCTACGTGTGCTACAACAACGAGGCCTACTCCAATACCGGCACGCAGCGCAGCGGGGCCACGCCCTATGCCGCGTGGACCACCAACACCACCCGGGGCAAGGAGGAGTGGCGCAAGGACATCGCCCAGATCATGGTGGCCCACGGCGTCCCCTACGTGGCCACCGCCTCCCTGGCCTACCCCACCGATATGTACCGCAAGTTCGCGCGGGCCAAGGAGATAAAGGGGACGCGCTACATCGAGATACAGGCGCCCTGCCCCCCGGGATGGAAATTCCCCTCCGCCCATACCATCAAGGTCGCGCGCATGGCGGTGCAGAGCGGCATGTGGATCCTCTACGAGCACGAGGGCGGCAAGACCGCCTACACCGCGAGGACGCAGCGCATCATACAGGGGCAGTCCAGGCTGCTCCCCGCGGAGGAATACCTGCGCACGCAGGGGCGCTTCCGCCACCTCTTCTCGCCGCAGAAGGACGAGGAGAGGATAGGGGAGATACAGGGGCGCATCGACCACATCTTCGAGACCCTGCAGTTCACCCACAAGATGAAGGAACACATCATGGACATCGAACTCGCCCCACCCCGCTGACGGGGTCTTGTTCTTTGCATGCCCGGGCATGCCTGTGTCCACGATACTCATAAGCGCGGTTGCCACCGGGCGTTCTCCCGTTCGCGCGATGTTTCAATATTCAATATGCAAGGGCCTGATCCCCTTCGCATGCGGCGATGTAAGGCGATATAATCTATGGTTGTTGAAACGGTGCCGACGTAGCTCAGCAGGAAGAGCAGCTCACTCGTAATGAGCAGGTCAGCGGTTCGACTCCGCTCGTCGGCTCCATTAAAGAAAGCAGGTCGGGGGGCACGGCCCCCCGACCCATTCTTTGCGATGAAGTCGGCAGGCTACTGCTCTCCCCGCGGCGGACTCGATGTGGACTCCTCGTAAAGCCGGGGGAGGAAATCGCTGAACCTGGCCATCTCCTCTGCGTTATGCCTTTTCAATCCTTTCACGAACCAGCCGGGCGTCTTGGCCGGAAGGCGGAAGGTCGAGCGCATGTCGATGTTGTCCCACCACCAGTCGATCATCTCGGGGGAAACGCCCCTTATCTCGTGGTGCACGACCAGGTCCCTGGTCTCTCCGCGCGATCTTGCGGCGGTCAGTTCCATTATTCTCTGGGTTATTATCCCAACCAATGCCTTTGTCCCCATCGCGCCCACCCCCATATATGCGTTGCTTGGACTACGGCACGATATGACGATAATCTAATATGCCCAGACCGTAAAGAACAGATGCCGCACGAGAAGCGCTGACGGGCCGAGGAGGTCGTGGCGGAAGATGCTCTACAGGGAGTTCGGGCGCGACGGATGGGAGGCATCCATATTGGGCTTCGGGTGCATGCGCCTGCCCACCAGGGACGGCGCCCCGGGAAGCGCCGACATCGACGAGGACGAGGCGGTGCGGATGATACGCCGCGCCATCGACGCGGGCGTCAACTACCTGGATACCGCCTATACCTATCATGAGGGGAGGAGCGAGGCCCTGCTGGGCAAGGCGCTGCGGGGCGGCTACCGCGACCGCGTGCGCATCGCCACCAAGTCGCCGGTGTGGATGGTGGAGAAGGCGGACGACTTCGACCGCTTCCTGGAGGAGCAGCTGCGGAGGCTGCGGGCGGGCCCCATCGACTACTACCTCTTCCACGGCTTGAACCGGAAGAGGTGGGAGAGCGTCCGGGCCCAGGGGCTGCTCGCCAGGGCGGAGGCCGCCGTCAGCGACGGCAGGATAGGCCATATCGGCTTCTCCTTCCACGACGATCACGATGCCTTTCGGGAGATCATCGACGGCTACGACGGCTGGTCCATGTGCCTCATGCAGTACAACTACATGGATACGGAGTTCCAGGCCGGGACGAGAGGACTGCACTACGCCGCCGCGCGGGGCATCGCGGTGGCGGTGATGGAGCCGCTGCTGGGTGGGCGCCTGGCCAGGCCTCCCGCCGAGGTGCGGGAGCTCTTCGCCGCCCACGCGGAGGAGCGCACCCCCGCGCAATGGGCGCTGCAGTGGATATGGGATCATGCGGAGGTCGCGGTGGTCCTGAGCGGCATGGGCAGCATGGAGGAGCTGGAGGAGAACGTCATAACGGCCGCCGGCGCGGCCGGGCGCCGCCTGGGGCGGGAAGACCTGGAGCTCATCGCCCGCGCGCGGGCAACGCTGGAGAGCAAGGCGGCCATACCCTGCACGAGATGCGGCTACTGTCTGCCCTGCCCGCAGGGGGTCGATATACCGGGCATGTTCGACCTCTACAACAGCGGCATCATCTTCGAGGACCTCGATGCCTGCCGCTTGCGCTACCGCCGTTTCTACCCCCAGGGCGAGCGCGCCGGCGCCTGCACCGCCTGCGGGGAGTGCGAGGAGAGATGCCCCCAGGGCATAGCGGTGAGCGAGGCCATGCCGGAAGTGCATGCGGTGCTGGGGGAAGGCAGGCCGTATGCGCGCAAGGGCATCCGCTGAGACGTCCGCCTCATCACGCATCCCCGCCGCCTCCCCCGCGCCCGGCGCTGCTGCCGCGGCCGCGGCCTTCCCCCTGCAGCTGACCGCAAATCCGCGGAGACAGGGGGGTCTGCTAAACTGGGAGGGCGTAGGTCGCGGAGGAGAGGCGGTGCCATGCGGCCGGTGCTTTTTCATCTCGGCGGGTTCCCTGTCTATTCCTACGGGGTCATGCTTTTCGTCGCTTTCCTCGCGGGCATCCTCGTGGCGCGCCGCGAGCTCGAGCGGCGAGGCCTGGACGGGTCGTCCATCTACCTCATCGCCGCCGTGGCCGCGGTGAGCGGGGTCGCCGGGGCGCGCATATTCTACGTGCTGGGCAACCTGGAGGCTTTCTCGGGAGGCTGGACGCAGGTGTTCGACCCCGACATACGCGGGCTCGTCTTCTACGGGGGGCTGGCCCTCGGCGTGCCCTCCTGCGTCCTGACCATGCGGCGCCTGGGAATGCCGGCGGGGGCGGGGGCCGACGCCGTTGGGCTGGCGATGCCGCTCTGCCTGGCCATAGCCCGCGTGGGCTGCTTCCTCAACGGCTGCTGTGGGGGCAAGCCCAGCGGCCTGCCCTGGGCGGTCACCTTTCCGGGGTCGGTCACGCCCGTGCATCCCGTGCAGCTCTACGAGCTGGTCCTGGACCTTGCCGCTTTCGCCCTGTTGTTGTGGGCCAGGAAACGCCTGCCGAGGGATTGGGACCTCTTCCTCGCCTCCCTGGCCGCCTACGCCCTCATCCGCTTCGGCATGGAGTTCCTGCGCGCCCATGCCCACCCCCAGGCAGCCTTATTATTCCAGATAGTCAGCCTGGTCCTTTTCCTGGCATGCTCGGGCGCTCTGGCCCTGCGCCGCAAGGGGGGCCGATCCTCGAGTCCGGCGCGCGCTCAGAGGCCGTAGGAGCGGGCGATGATCTCCTTCATGATCTCGTCGGTGCCGCCGCCGATGGGGCCCAGGCGCATGTCCCGCCATGCTCGCGCCATGGGGTATTCCTCGGTATAGCCGTAGCCGCCGTGGATCTGTATGCCGCGGTCGGCCACGCGCACGGCCATGGCCTGGGTGTAAAGCTTGGCCATGGCCACCTCCTTGAGCGGATTTTTGCCCTCCACGTAGAGCTTGAGCACGCGATAGGTATAGGCGCGCCCCAGCTCTATCTCCGTAGCCATGTCCGCCAGCATGTGCGAGATGGCCTGGAACTTGCCGATGGGCTTGCCGAAGGCCTGGCGCTCCTTGGCGTACTGCAGGGCGATCTCGAAGACCAGCTGCGCTCCCGCCACCGCGCCCAGGGCCATGACCATCCTTTCCCAGACGAAGTTGGCCATGGTCTGGAAGAAGCCCTTGCCTTCCTCTCCCAGCAGGGCATCGGCGGGGACGCGCACATCGATGAAGGAGAGCTCGCCGGTGTCCGAGGCCTTCCAGCCCAGCTTCTTTATCTTCTTGGAGGTTTCGAATCCGGGAATGCCGCGGTCGATGATCATCTGGGATATGCCGGAATATCCCTTCTCGCGGTCCGTCTTCACCAGCGCCACCACCCAGTCGCAGCGCACCCCGTTGGTGATGAAGGTCTTGGAGCCGTTGACGATCCAGTCCGAGCCGTCCTTGACGGCGTAGGTCTTGATGCCGGCCACGTCGGAGCCGGCCTCGGGCTCAGTGATGCCCAGGGCGCCGATGGTCTCTCCCTTGATCCCGGGCACGAGGTATTTCTCCTTCTGCTGCGGCGTGCCGAAGCGGTTGATCTGGGGCATGGCGATACCGATGTGGGCGCCGATCCCGGAGGCTACCCCCGCCGAACCGCTGCGGGGCGTCTCCTCGTGCAGCACCGCCTCGGCCACGGGGTCATCGTCTCCGCCGTATTCCTCCGGGTAGGACATGCCCAAAAAACCCAGCTCCCCCATGCGCTCGAACACCCAGAGCGGGAACTCCTCGGCCTCCTCCCATTCGTCGGCGTGGGGCGCCAGTTCGTTCTCGACGAATTCACCGACGCTCTTACGGAAATCCTCGTGCACCGATTGAAAGATATCGTGACTCATCTCTGCCTCCCTACCGTGAAAAGAGTATCATCCCTACCGGCGGACGCCGGCAATGGCCATAAGGCGGAGAGATTATACCATATAAACTGCGGCCTCATGCCCCTGCGCGCGGGGGCGGGGAGCCGGGGGGGAGCGGGGGCGGAAGAGGGAGCCGCCCCGGACGCCGCCGGCACAGAAGGGGGGCCCGATCATCTCCGTCCTGGTGTAGAATATACGGCAGGAGGAGGTTGCTATGGCCCGAGTGCTGGTGGTGGATGACGACCCGATGATCACCCGCCTGCTGCGCATCAATCTCGAGCTGGAAGACTTCACCGTCGAAGAGGCGTGGGACGGGAAGACGGCCATGACGATGCTGCGCGAGAACGCGCCGGAGCTTCTGATACTGGATATCATGATGCCGCAGACGAACGGCTGGGAGATCCTGAGCCGGCTCAGGGAGGACGAGGAGCTGAAGGGGATCCCGGTGGTGATATTGACGGCCAAGGTGCAGGACGAGGACATCGCCCGGGGGTGGAGGATGGGCGCCGACGGTTATATCATCAAACCTTTCAATCCCGTCAACCTCGTCGGGGTGATCCACGAGGTGCTGGCGGCCACCACCGAGGAGAGGGAGGCCATCCGCAAGGCGGAGGTCTCGAGGCTGGATGACCTTTCCCTCGAGGGATGACGCGGGCGCTCTCCCTATCCATTACCACGGCAACGATACGGCGCGGCCGGAGAAGGGCGCGCCTGCGCCGCTAAGGCAACCGCGCAAGCAGCGATCTCCGCCTCCGCCCGCACGGGGCGGGCGATGGTGACGGCGGGGACGGGCTGCCTGCATGAGCCTGCCCGCCGGGGAGGGCGAGCGCCGGGGCGAGGGCGCCGGCGGGCAGGCGCGGCAGGGGTCAGGCGGATGCCGGGAGGAGCGAAGCCTCCCGAGGCGGCGAACGGGGTGAGGGGATGAACTGCGCGCAGGTGCTTATAGCGGGGATCAAGGCCATGGGGGCCAGGAGGATATACGGCGTCATCGGCACCTCCAACATCTCCTTCGTGGACGCGCTCTACGATCATCAGGGAGAGATCAAATACATCTCCTGCCGCCACGAGCAGGTGGCCGCGGGCATGGCCGACGCGGAGGGGAGGCTCGGCGGCGTGCCCGGCGTGGTGCTTACCCATTCCGGCCCGGGCGCCCTCAACGCACTCGTCTCGGTGGGTAACGCCTACAAGGACTGCAGCCCGGTGATCGTCCTCAGCGGGGCGGTGAAGAGGAAGCTGCGGGGCTCCGACGGCATGCTGGAGGCGGATCACGCGGGCATCTTCGCCCCCTTCTGCAAGGGGGTCTTCCGGCTGGAGGACGCCGAACGGGCGGCCGCCGTCTTCTCCAGGGCCTATGCCCTGGCCGTGTCAGGGGCGCGCGGGCCGGTGCTCATCGAGGTGCCCGAGGACGTGTGGGGCGAGGAGCTGCGGGGGCCCTCCCCCGACTTCAGGCTCTCCGCCGAATACCGTCCCCCCCTGCACGTGGAGGACGTGTGGCGGGTTCTGGGCAGGCTCAAGGAGGCCGAGAAGCCCCTCCTGCTCTCCGGCGGCGGGGTGGCCTATGCCCGCTGCGCCGACCTCCTGTCGCGCCTCGCCGAGGCCCTGCAGGTGCCGGTGATAACCACCGGCAACGGGCGCGGCACCATATCCGAGGACCATCCCCTGTGCCTGGGCCGGGCGGGTTTCGCGGGAGGGAACGAGGTGGCCGATACCGCTCTCGCCCAGGCGGACGTGGTGCTGGGCCTGGGATGCACCATCTCCGACCTCACCAGCTACGAGTACACGCTGCCCATCGGGGGCGACGTCATCCTGGTCAACATCGACCTCGAGGCCATGCTCACCAGCCTCTTCCGCGCGCGCTACATGATCGAGGCGGACGTGCGGGATTTTCTGGCGGAGGCCCTGGGGGCGCTGAAAGGCTACCGCCCTCCGCAACGCACGGCGTGGCGGGACATGCTGCAGGAAAAGAGGCGGGAATGGGAGGTGCGCCTGCAGGCCTCCATAACCTCGGAGAAGACCCCCCTGTCGCCGGGCCGCGTGGTGCACGAGCTGGGGAAGCTCCTGCCCGCGGGGCACATCATCACCGCGGGCGCGGGCACCCACCTGCTCTATCCCATGGCCTTCCTACCCTGCCGGGAACCGCTGAGCTTCCTCTCGGCGGTCAACTTCGGCGCCATGGGTTTCGGCTTTCCGGCGGCGCTGGCCGCGAAGCTGCTGCGCCCCGAGGCCGAGGTGGTGGCCATCCTCGGAGACGGCGACTTCATGATGACCCTGCAGGACCTGGAGACGGCGTGCCGGGAGGGGATAGGGGTGCGGGTGCTGGTCCTCAACGACAACATGTACCGCGTGCTCAACATCAGGCAGCGGCTGCAGTGCGGGGGCCGGATACTGGGGACCTGCCACGGCAACCCCGATTTTGCGGCCCTGGCGCGCTCCTTCGGGGCGGACGGCTTCAGGCTGGAGAGGGTGGAGGACATCGGCGGGATGCTGGCCGAGGCGCTGGCGGCGCCGGGCCCCGCGGTGGTCGATGTCATCATCGACCCCGACGATCTGCCCCCGCTGAACCTGGAGGCGACCCTGCGCATGGGCATGGCATGAGGCGCTCGGAACGGAGCGATGGCGGCGGAGAGAAAAGGGGTGAGGAGATGGCGGCGGTGGGGTTCTTCGAGGTGGTCACGACATCCCGTTCCCAGATGGTTGACGTGACCGCGCGGGTGCGGACGGTGGTCAAGCAGACGGGAGTCGGCGCCGGCTTGTGCGTGGTCTATGTCCCCCATACCACCGCGGGTATCACCATCAACGAGAGCGCTGACCCCGCGGTGGCCGCGGATATCCTCGAGCACCTGGAGAAGCTGGTGCCGCAGGGGAGATACCGGCACCGCGAGGGCAACGCCGACTCCCATATCAAGGCGAGCATGATGGGGTTCTCCGCCTGCATCCCGGTCGAGGGCGCCGAGCTCTCCCTCGGCACCTGGCAGGGGGTCTTCTTCTGCGAGTTCGACGGGCCCCGCCACCGGCGGGTGTGGGTTAAGGTGGTCCCGGATGGATAGGCGGGTGATCACCCTGACCAGCGACTTCGGCTTCGCCGAGGAGTGGGTGGGGGCGGTGAAGGGCGTCATCCTCTGCATCAATCCCGCCGCGTCCATCGTGGACATCAGCCACGACATCCCGCCCTTCGATATCGCCAAGGGGGCCTTCGTGCTCGCGGCGGCATTGCCGCATATGCCGCCGGGGGTGCATTTGGCGGTGGTGGACCCGGGGGTGGGGACGCGCCGCCTGGCCGTGGCGCTGCTGGCGGCGCGCGGCGACGCTTTGGTGGGGCCGGACAACGGCCTGCTCATCCCGGCGGCGGAGCGCCTGGGGGGTGTGGAGCGCGCCTTTCTTCTCGACGAAGAGGACTTTTTCCGCTCTCCCGTGCACCCCACCTTTCACGCCCGCGACATTTTCGCTCCCGTCGCTGCCCACCTCTCCCTGGGCGTGGACCCGCGGCAGATGGGTTCTCCCATGCACGCCGACGACCTGGTACCGGCGCCGTGGAGCCCGGCGCGCGAGGGCCCGGGCGCGGTATACGCCAGCGTGATCGACGTGGACCGCTTCGGCTCCCTGCGCCTCAATGTCCGCCCGGAGCAAACGGCATCGCTGGGATACGCGACGGGCGACCGCGTGCTGCTGGGGTTGGGCGAGGAGGAGCTGGAGGCGCACCTGGCCACCACCTTCGCGGACGTGGAGCTGGGCGGGGTACTCCTCTTCGAGGACTCCTCGGGAGTGATGGCCGCGGGGGTCAGCGGCGGCTCCCTGCAGGCGCGCTGCGGCGCACGGCCCGGCGATACCGTCATCATATATGGCCCCTCGCGCGGCGGAGGCTGACGGGCCCGCTCTCCGCGCGGGCGAGGCCATGCCCCGGGGGTCTCACGTGCGGGGACGGCGCCCCCCGGCCTTGGCGGCGGGGTGGGGAGAGGGCCGCCGGCAAGCCCGGTTCTTTCCTTGCGCGATGCGCCGAGTCTGATTAATGTATTAAGGTGTGTCTCGACGCCCTGTCAGCCAAGAGAAGGAGGCACCTATGGCGGGTGACTGCAAAAACTATCAGGCCAACCTGGAGCGCTGCAACTGTACCTATGAGCCGTGTCCCCGCAAGGGATACTGCTGCGAATGCATGGAGTATCACCGGCGCATGGGCGAGCTGCCGGCCTGTTATTTCCCGCCCGAGGTGGAGAAGACCTACGACCGTTCGATAGAGCGTTTCATAGCGTGCCGGTAGCGACGCTCGTCATGCTGCAAGGGATGTAAGAAGGAGGTAGAAATGAACGAAGCCTATATCGTGAGCGGGTGCCGCACGGCCATCGGCAGATTCGGCGGCGGACTCAAGGACGTCAAGACCGGGGAGCTGGTGCGCATCGTCATCGAGGAGGCGCTGCGGCGGGGGCAGGTCTCGCCGCAGGACGTCGACGAGGCCGTTTTCGGCCAGGTGGTGCCGCGCACGGACGAGAACTGCCTGGCGGCCAGGCTGGGTGCCCTGCGGGCGGGCCTCCCCTATACCGTCCCCGCCGCGGGCATCATCCGCGGCTGCGGCTCGGGCATGCAGGCGGTGATAGATGCAGTCAGGGCCATACGCCTGGGCGACTCCGGGGTGGTGGTGGCCGGCGGCGCCGAGAACATGAGCTCCATCCATTACTACAGCAACGACATGCGCTGGGGAAAGCGCATGCGCACCGGGGAGTTCATCGACGGCCTGTGGGAGGTGCTGCATGACCCCTACAACGGCCTGGTCATGGGCATGACCGCCGAGAACATCGCCGAGCGCTACGGCGTCAGCCGCGAGGAGCAGGACGCCTATGCCCTGGAGAGCCAGCGCCGCGCCCTCGCCGCCATCGCCGCGGGCAAGTTCAAGCAGGAGATAGTGCCGGTGGAGATAAAGACGCGCAAGGGCGCCGTCGTCTTCGACACCGACGAACACCCCACCGAGACCACGCTGGAGAAGCTTTCCTCGCTCCCCCCCGCCTTTAAGAAAGGGGGAACGGTGACTGCCGGCAACGCCTCCGGCATCAACGATGCCGCCGCCGCCCTGGTCCTCATGTCGGGCCGGAAGGTGGAGGAACTGGGGGTGAAGCCGCTGGCCAGGGTGCTCTCCTATTCCTACGTGGGGGTGGATCCGGAGATCATGGGGGTCGGTCCTATCTACGCCGTGCCCAAGGCGCTGGAGAAGGCGGGCCTCGAGCTGAAGGACATCGAGGTCATCGAGCTCAACGAGGCCTTTGCCGCACAGGCTTTCACCTGCATCCGGGAGCTGGGCCTGGACCCGAAGATAACCAATATCTACGGCAGCGGCATCGCCCTGGGTCATCCCGTGGGCTGCACCGGAGCCCGCATCGTGGTCACCCTGATGAGCGCCATGCGCGACCTGGACGTGAAGCGGGGCCTGGCCACCTTGTGCATAGGCGGCGGACAGGGCACCGCCATCGTGCTCGAGCGCGTGTGAGAGGAGCGGGCTGCATGCCGCTTCCGTTAAGTCCGTGCGTTGTGTTAAAATAGAAAAGTTGAAAGCCGCATAACATGCCTGGCGGGCCCCGCAAGGGCCGAGAGGGAAGCCGGTGAGAGGCCGGCACGGTAGCGCCGCTGTATCCGGGAAGCGAAGCCCCACGAAACCACTGACAGCAGTCGGGAAGGGGGGGCGGAGCGAGGACCCGGGAGTCAGAAGACCTGCCCGACAGGAGTCAGCTTGCTCTCCGCATCAGAGAGGATCTGACGGTAGGTATAAACTGTCTCCGCTCTCTTCGAGAGGGCGGAGATTTTTTACGCCCCCGGGGCCGAGCGCGGGGAGGAGGGACGATGCAGGCGGATTCGCCGGCGGGAGGGCCGGCGCGGGAAAGGCGTGAGATGGAAAAGAGGATGGTGCTGGTGATAGGGGGGGCCCGCAGCGGCAAGAGCACCTTCGCCCAGGGCCTGGCGGAGGGCTCCGGCCTCGCGGTCTGCTACCTGGCCACGGCCGAGGCGGGAGACGAGGAGATGATGCGGCGCATCCGCCATCACCGCCGGGCGCGCCCGCCCGGCTGGTCGACCCTGGAGCTGGAGGGGGGCACGCGGCTCGGGGAGCTCCCCCGGGGGTGCGGCCTGGCCCTGCTGGACTGCTTCACGGTATATCTCTCCAACCTCATGGCCGCGAGCGGCCTCTCGTGGGCGGCGGAGGACGAGGACGCCATGCCCGAGGACGAGGTGCTGCGGCGCATGGAGATGTGCGAGCACGGCTCCCTGGACATGATCGAGAGTCTGCGCCGCGGGGCGCAGGCCCTCATCGTCGTCTCCAACGAGGTGGGGATGGGGGTGGTGCCCCCCTACCGCCTGGGCCGCGTCTTTCGCGACCTGGCGGGCCGGCTCAACCAGCGGCTGGCGGAGCGGGCGGACGAGGTCTATATGGTGGCCGCGGGCCTGGCCCTGCGCATGAAGGGATGAGGTGGAGGAGGAGATGGCAACGCTTGCCGGGACCCTGCGCGGAATAGGCGCGCTGGACGCCGCGGCCATGCGGGAGGCCGCGGCGCGGCAGGAGCGCCTGGCCAAGCCGCCGGGCGCCCTGGGTATGCTGGAGGAGATAGCGGTGAAGGTCGCGGGCATAACCGGCGACCCCCTGCCGCGCCCGGGCAGGAAGGCGCTCATCGTCATGGCCGCCGACCACGGCGTGGCCGGCGAGGGGGTCAGCCATTATCCGCCCGAGGTGACTGCGCAGATGGTCGGCGTCTTCCTGGCGGGGAGAGCGGCCATCAACGTTCTAGCGCGCCATGCCGGAGCGGAGGTGCGTATCGTGGACGTCGGCGTGACCGCACCCCTGCGCGGCGAGGGCCTGACCTCGCGCAAGCTCATGGCGGGCACGGCCAATATGGCCGCCGGACCGGCCATGCCGCGCGAGACGGCCGTGGCCGCCGTGGAGGTGGGAATCGAGGTGGCGGGGGAGGAGATCGCGCGCGGCGCCCGCTTCCTGGCCGCGGGCGACATGGGCATCGGGAACACCACCGCCGCCAGCGCCATCACCGCCTGCATCACCGGCCTCGAAGCGCGCGAGGTCACCGGGCGCGGCACGGGCATAGGGGACGAGGGCCTGGAGCGGAAGCTGGCGGTCGTGCGTCGCGCCCTGGAGGTGAACGCGCCGGACCCCGGCGACGCCCTGGAGGTCCTGGCCAAGGTGGGCGGGCTGGAGATCGCCGCCATCGCGGGTGTGATGCTGGCCGCGGCGGCGGCGCGCCGCCCCGTGCTGGTGGACGGGTTCATCTCCGGGGCGGCGGCGCTCATCGCCGCGGGAATGCACCCGCGCGCCGCGGATTTCATGCTCGCCTCGCACCTCTCGGTGGAAAGGGGACATGCCGCCGTCCTGGAGCGCCTCAGGCTGCGCCCCATCATCCGGGCGGATATGCGCCTGGGGGAAGGCACGGGTGCCGCGCTGGCCTTCCTCCTGGTGGACGCGTCCCTGAAGATACTGGCGGAGATGGTGACCTTCGAGGAGGCGGAGGTCGCCGGACCGGAGCGAAAAGGCCGGGACGAATGACGTATTTATCTGCAGGGGAGGAGGGATGAGAGCCGTCCTCGCGGCCTTCCGCTTCCTCACCGCGCTGCCATTGGGGGCGGGACGGGGGGGCGATGAGGCGGGCCTGGCGGCCGGCACGGCCTTTTTCCCCCTGGTGGGGGCGGCGCTGGGCGGCCTGCTGGTGCTCACCGACTGGGCCTGCGGCAAGGCCTTCGGCAGCGCCGCGCGCCTCCTCTCCGCGGCCCTGGCGCTGGCGGTTTACGCCCTCTTCACCGGGGGGTTTCACCACGACGCCCTCATGGACACCGCCGACGCTTTCTGGGGGCGGCACCCCCGCGAGCAGCGCCTGCGCATCATGAAGGACTCGCGTGCCGGGGCGCTGGGGGTCACGGCACTCGCCCTCTTCCTGCTCGTGGAGCTGGCGGCCCTCCATGCCCTGCCCTGGCAGCCGGCGGGACCGCAGGGCGGATTCCGCTGGGCGGCGCTGCTGGCTTTCCCGCTCCTGGGACGCTGGGTGATGGCCTACCTGTGCGTGCGTTTTCCCTATGCTCGCGAGGAGGGCACGGGAGGGGCGATGGTGCGGGGCTCGCGCCCGCGGCATCTCGCCATCGCGACCGCCATCACCGCGGGAGCGCTGGCGGCGTGTTTCCTCTGCCTGGCCAGGGCTCCGCTGCTCATCGCCGTCCTCCCCGCGGCGGCGTTGGCCCTGGCGGAGGCGGCGGGGGGGTATTTCTCCCGCTCCCTCGGCGGGGTGACCGGGGACGTCATCGGCGCCACGGGCATGATGACGGAAGCGCTGCTGCTGCTCATCATGGCCAGCCGCATACCGGAGCTCCTGGCGGGGTGATGAGGATGTCGCGAGCGCGCAGCCTCCGCCTCATCGCCGCCTGCCTCCTCGACCGTCTCCTCGGCGACCCGGAGGGCTATCCCCATCCGGTGAGGGTGATGGGATGGTGCATCGAGCGCCTGGAGGCGAGCCTGGCTCCCCGGGGGCGGGAGGGCGCCGCGGCCCTGTGCGCCGGCTGCGCCATCGCGACGGCGCTGAGCGCGGGGGCCTGGACGGCGGCGCGCCTCATCCTCTCCCTTCCCGGCGCGGCGCTCGCGGAGACGCTGCTTCTCTACACCGCGCTGGCGGGAAAAGAGCTGGAGAGATGCGCCCTGCGCGTGGTCGGAGACCTGGAGGCGGGAGACGTCGCGGCGGCAAAGAAGGACCTGGCGGCCCTGGCGGGGCGGGATCCCGAAGGCCTGGGGGAGGCCGGCATATGCCGCGCCGTGGTGGAGTCGGTGGCCGAGAGCTACACCGACGGCGTGCTGGCGCCGCTGCTGTGGGGGGCGCTGGGAGGGGCTCCCGCCGCCATGGCCTTCAAGGCGGTATCCACCCTGGACTCCATGCTCGGACACCGCGACCCCGCGCACCTGCGCCTGGGGTGGTGTTCGGCGCGCCTCGACGACCTGGCGGTGTTTGCGGCGGCGAGGATCTCCCTGCTCCTCACGGCGGCGGCGGCACGCCTGTGCGGGTACGACCACCGCGCCGCCCTGCGGGTGGGGATGAGGGACCGCCTCGCCCATCCCAGCCCCAACAGCGCCCATGCCGAGGCGGCCTTCGCGGGCGCCCTGGGCCTGAAGCTGGGGGGGGCCGACCGCTATGCAGGCGCCAGGCGCGAGCTTCCGGAGATAGGCGAGGGCACGCGCGAGGCGGGGACCGAGCACGTGAGGCAGGCGGTGAGGCTGATGAGGACGGCGTCGCGGCTGGGGTTGTGCCTGGCGGCCCTGCTGGCCCTGCCCCTGCCCGCGCGCGCAAGAAGGCGGGCGGCGCCATGAGCGGCGCGCGCTTCCCGCGCCACGGCGGCGACTTGAACTGGGCCGCCGGGCGTTACGGCATAAGGCGGGAAGACTTCCTGGACTTCAGCGCGAACGTCAATCCCCTGGGCCCGCCGCCCGCGTCCCTGCACGCGGCGCAGGAGGCCCTGGGCGAGATGGCCCGCTACCCCGAGCCCGGTGCCTGGTCCTTGCGCGACCAGCTGGCATCCCGCCTGGGGGTGGAGCCGGGACAGCTCGTCCTGGGAAACGGCGCGAGCGAACTCATCCACCTCGTGGCGGAACACGCGCGCCCACGTGCGGTGGCGGTGGTCTCGCCGGCTTTCGCGGAATATGAGGCGGCGGCCCTGCGCGCCGGGGCGGAGGTCGAGCACCTGCAGCTCTACCCCGGCGACGGCTTCCGCCTCGAGGCGCAGGCGCTGGCGCGCTGCGCGGCGCGCGCGCAGCTCGTCTACGCCTGCAACCCCGCCAGCCCCACGGGCCGCCTCTACGGGCGCGAGGAGCTGCTGCCGGCCCTGGAGGCCTGCCGCGCGGGGGGCGGGTTGCTGGTGGTGGACGAGAGCTTCATGGGCTTCTGCGCCCGGGAGGAGGCGCGGCGCAGCACTCTCATGGGCGAGGTCGGCGGGGAGGGCCTGGCGGTGATCTCCACCTTCACCAAGCTCTACGCCCTGGCCGGGCTGCGCGGCCCGGGCTGGCTGGCGGGAGCGCGCGGCCTGGCCTCCGCCCTGGAGGAGAGGGCGGCCCCCTGGCGGGTGAACTGCGTGGCCCTGGCGGCGGCTCGCGCCTCGCTGGGGGAAGACGCCTACGTGGAGGAGACGCGGGCGCGGGTGGCGGAATGGCGGGAGGCGCTGGCGCGTGGAATGGAGGAGACGGGCATCTTCCAGGTCTTCCCATCCAGCGCGAACTTCCTGCTGCTGCGCATGTCCGACCCCGGCCGGGACGCGGCGGAGGTCGTGGACGGGCTGGGGCGCAGGGGCATACTGGTGCGCTCCTGCGCCGGCTTCCGCGGCTTGGAGGAGGGATTCGTGCGCGTGGCCGTGCGCACCCCCGCCGAGAACAAGAGGCTGCTGCGCGCCCTGCACGAGCTGGGCAAGGATTTTTAAGGGCCATGGTCAGACGAAAAGGAGGAGAGATGAGGGGGAAAAGCTTGGCCGCCGCCTGCGCGGCATGCGCCCTGCTGGCGGCGGTATTCCTCGCCGGGTGCGGGAACGGGGAGGGAGGCGGAGCGGCGGGCGCGCGGGTCTTCACGGACGACTTGGGCAGGGAGGTGGCCCTGGAGGGGATACCGCAGCGAGTGGTCTCCATCTCCCCCGCCTGCACGGAGATACTCTTCGCCCTGGGCCTGGGGGAGAGGGTGGTGGGGGTCACGGAATACTGCGACTATCCGGAGGCGGCGCGGGAAAAGGCGAAGATCGGCACCTTCACCTCCCCCAGCCTGGAGTCCATACTGGCCCAGGAGCCGGACCTGGTGCTGGCGGCGGGCGGGGTGCAGCTGGAATTCCTGGAGCGCATGGAGGAGTCGGGCCTGACCGCCTACGTAGTCGACCCCGCCGGCTTCGACGCCACGGTGGCCTGCATCCTCGAGGTGGGGGAGCTGACCGGGGCGGCGCGGGAGGCGGAGGAGATAGCCGCGGACATGAACGCGCGGGCGGTGGAGGTGACCCGGGGGGTCAGGGAGGCGGAGGCCGGGGGCGGGGAGCGCCCGCGGGTCTTCTACGAGATCTTCTACGACAACAACGCATGGACGGCAGGCAGGGGCAGCATCGTCTCCGACCTCATCCGCCTGGCGGGCGGCGACAATATCGGCAACGCCGAGAGCGGCGACTACTTCGAGTTCAGCCTGGAGGCGCTCGTGGACGCGAACCCGCAGGTGTACCTGGCCGGAAGCGGCTCCATGTCCGACCCCGGCGAGATCGCGGCGCGGCCGGGCTGGGAGCGCATGGACGCGGTGAGTGAGGGCCGGGTGCACATCATCGAGGAGAACCTGGTCTATCGCACCGGACCCCGGCTCATCCAGGGCCTGGAGCTCATCCACGCCGCCATATACGCGCGCGACTGAGGGCGGCGGCGCGGGGGCGCGAGCCCGCCCCCGCCGTACCGGGAGGTAAGGGGAAGGACATGCAAGGGACGCCGGGCGTAGCCGAGAGGCTGGCGGCGCTGCGCAAACGCCGCCTGACCGTTCTGCTGCTGCTGGGGGTGCTCCTGGCCGCGGCGGTGGTGACGGCGGTGGCCCTGGGCGCGGTTTACGTGCCCATCGCCACCTCCGCCCGCATCATCTGCTCGCGCCTGCCCCTGCTGGGACGCCTGGTGCAGACCACCTGGTCCCCCACGCAGGAGATCATCATCGTCTCCGTGAGGCTGCCGCGCGTTCTGCTGGCGCTGCTGGTGGGCATGGGGCTGGCCCTGGCGGGGGCCATATTCCAGGCCATATTCCGCAACCCCATGGCCGACCCGGGCATCATCGGCTCCTCGCAGGGGGCGGCCCTGGGGGCGACCACGGCCCTCTTCTTCGGTATAAAATTCGGGTGGGGGGGGCTGTCGGCGGTGCCGCTTTTCGCCTTCGCCGGGGCCTTCCTGGCCGTTCTCGCGGTCTATATAATCGCCCGCGCCGGGGGGCGGGTCTCCATCGCCTACCTCCTCCTGGCGGGATTCGCCCTCTCCTCCTTCCTGGCATCCCTGGTCTCGCTGCTCATGGTGCTGAGCGAGGACCGCATGCACGGCATCTTCTTCTGGCTCATGGGGGGGCTGGGCACGGGCAACTGGGATGCGGTGCTGGCGGTGTTTCCCTTCATCGCGCTGGGGGCGGCGGCGAGCGCCTTCTTCGCCCGCGACCTCAACCTGCTCATGTTGGGAGAGGAGCGCGCGGCACAGCTGGGGCTGGAGGCCCGCAGCTTCCTGTGGAGCATGTTCGTGGTAGCGGCCCTCGTGGTGGGGGCCGCGGTCTCCGTATCGGGCATCATCGGCTTCGTGGGGCTGATGACGCCCCACATGGTGCGGCTGCTCACCGGCCCCGACCACCGCTACCTCATCCCCGGGTCGCTCATCGGGGGCGGCCTCTTCCTGGTGCTGGCGGACACCCTGGCTCGCATCGTCATCGCCCCCAACGAGATGCCGGTGGGCATCGTGACCGCCTTCTTCGGGGCGCCCTTTTTCATCTACCTGCTCAAGAGGAGGAAGCATGTCGTGCTGTGAAGCGGCGGGAGCGGGGCCGAGGGCGCCGCGGGGAGGGGGGCGGCGCGGCGGGCGCGCGCGCCGCGGATGGCGACGGCGAAAGGAGGCGGGGGCCTGATGGCATGGAAGACCCTGCGGGCGAAAGGGGTGCATGCCGCCTACTACGGCGACGACGTCGTCGTGGACATGGACCTGGAGGTGGCCGCGGGAGACTTCGTGGCCATCGTCGGCCCCAACGGCTCCGGGAAGACGAGCTTTCTGAAGACGCTTTCGCGCGTGCTGCATCCGCGCAAGGGAGTGGTGCTGCTGGGGGGCGACGACCTCTACGGGCTGCGGGCGAGAGAGGTGGCGCGCAGCCTGGCCACGGTGCCCCAGGACGCGCCCATCTCCTTCGGCTTCACCGCCCTGGAGGTGGTGCTCATGGGGAGGAACCCGCACCTGGGGCGCCTGCGCAGCGCGGGGCCCGAGGACCTGGAGGCCTCGCGCCTGGCCATGGAGAGGGCCAACGTGTGGCATCTCGCCGACCGCGCGGTGAACGAGCTCTCGGGGGGAGAGAGGCAGAGGGTGATCATCGCCCAGGCCCTGGCCCAGGACACCGGCCTGCTGCTCCTCGACGAGCCCACCCAGCACCTGGACATCAACCACCAGCTCACCCTCCTGGAGATGCTCTCCTCCATGTGCTCGCGGGGCTTGGCCGCGGTGCTGGTCATGCACGACCTCAACCTGGCCTCGCAGTACTGCGACCGTATCATCGTCATGCGCGGGGGGAGGGAATACGCGCGCGGGGCCCCCGGGGAGGTGCTCACCTCCACCATGCTGCGGGAGGTATTCGGGGTCGGCTCCATCGTCACCCGCCACGCGGTCACCAGCCGCCCCCACGTCGTCTTCCTGCCCGAGCCCCGCGGCGAAGGGCCGTCGGGACCCAGGGTCCACCTGGTGTGCGGCGGGGCCAGCGGGGCCTCTTTCATGCGCGACCTGCTGGAGCGCGGCTGTCATCTCACCGCGGGGGTGCTCAACCTGGGGGACGGAGACGAGGAGGTGGGACGCGCGCTGGAGATACGCATGGCCATTGAGGCGCCGTTCTCCCACATATCCGAGGCCGCTCATCGCGAAAACCTCGAGCTGGTGCGGGATGCGGACGCGGTGCTGGTGAGCGAACTGCATGTCGGGCCGGGCAACCTGGTCAACCTGGAGGCGGCGGAGCAGGCGCTGCGCTGGGGGAAGGCGGTCTTCCTCTACTCCCCCCGCCCCATGGCCGCGCGCGACCATACCGGGGGGGCGGCGGGCGAGCTTTACGCACGCCTGCGCGACATGGGGGCGGTGGAGTGCGGGGAGAAGGGGGCGCTGCTGGAGAGGTTGAGCGGCGGAAGGGGAAAGAGATGACGGTCCGGGGGCGGACTCCCGCGCGCTGCATCATGGTACAGGGCACCTCATCCTCCTGCGGGAAGAGCGTCGTGACGGCGGCGCTGTGCCGCATCTTCGCGCAGGACGGCTGGCGCGTGGCGCCGTTCAAGTCGCAGAACATGTCCAGCAGGTCCTGGGTCACGGCGCAGGGAGGGGAGATGGGGACGGCCCAGGCGCTGCAGGCCTGGGCCGCGGGCATAGAGCCGCACAGCGACATGAACCCCATCCTGCTCAAGCCCGCCGGCGATGAGGCGGCCCAGGTGGTCCTCGGCGGCAGGCCGCTGCGGCGCATGAGCGCGGAGGAATACCACCTGCGCAAACCGGAGTTGCTGCCCGCCGCGCTGCAGGCGCTGGGGAGGCTGCGTGCGGCCAGCGACATCGTGGTCGTGGAGGGGGCGGGCAGCCCGGCGGAGATAAACCTGGCGGAGCAGGACATCGCCAACATGCGCATAGCCCGGGCGGCGGGCGCGGCGGTCGTCCTGGTGGGAGACATAGACCGCGGGGGGATGTTCGCCTCCCTGGTGGGCACCCTGGAGCTGCTGCGGCAGGAGGAGAGAGACCTGGTGGCCGGCTTCATCGTCAACAAGTTCCGCGGCACCCCGCGCCTGCTGCGCCCGGGGCTGGACTTTATCGAGGAGAGGACGGGGAAGCCGGTGCTGGGCGTCGTCCCCCACGTGCGCCACCTCGGCCTGGAGGAAGAGGACGGCGCGGGCCTGCAGGAGCGGCGCGCATCGCCGTCCGTGCCCGCCGCGGAGGGGGACGAAAGGGAGAGGGAGCGCAGGCTCGACCGCCTGGCTGCCGTCGTCAGGTCCTCGCTCGACATCCCCCGCATCTATTCCCTGCTCGCGCCGCTGCCCTGGCCGCCGCCGCCCGCGCGATTGCTGTATCATGGGGGGATGATCGGCGCCTGCGGGTGCCCGGACTGAGAAAGCGCGGGCAGGAGGAAGCGGCAGAGGCGCAGAAAAACTGAGCGCGGGAGGTAGTGGATTGACCAGGAGGATGCGGAGCAAATTGAAGCGGCGGCAGGACAGGCGCCAGGTGGTGTTTCTGAGCCTGGGGTGCGCGCTGCTCTGCGGCCTGACCCTCATGGTCTTCACGCTCACCGGGCCGCGCTACGCAGATGAGCCGGGCGGCGCGTCCGCGGTCGCCCTGGCGGCCGGGGAGGCCGCGAGGGCGGAGGGGTGGGAGGGGGCGGGGGGCGATACGCCTCCGCTCAGCCTGGGCCTGGGGGGCGACGTGACCTTCGGCCTGGAGGTCGCCGACATGGTGGCGCGGGAAGGAGCGGCATATCCCTGGGAGGAGGTATCGCCGCTGTTCGCCGCGTACGACGTCACGGCGGTGAACCTCGAGGGGCCCCTGTGCAGGGGCACCACGCCAAGCGCCACCCAGCCTTCCGTGCTCCTGCGCGGCGACGCTTCCTGCGCGGCCCCCCTGGCCGGGGCGGGAGTGGACGCCGTATGCCTGGCCAACGACCATGCCATGGACTACGGCGCCGCGGGCCTGGAGGAGACCCTGAACGCGCTGCGCGCACAGGGCGTGGGGGTATGCGGGGCGGGCCCGAGCAGGAGCGCCGCGGAGCGGCCGCTGGTGCTCACGGCCGGAAGCGGCGCCAGCGTCGCCCTCCTCTCCTTCTGCGACGTAGCCCCGGAGACCTGGGCGGCGGGCGAGGATTCGCCGGGCATAGCCAGGGCACGGCTCGAACGCATGGAAGAGCTGGTGGGGGAGGCGGCGCTGGCGGCGCATTACGTCGTGGTGCTGGTGCACTGGGGGGAGGTCGGCTCGCAGGAGATCACGCCGCGCCAGCGGGAGATGGCCAGGGCCTGCGTCGATGCCGGTGCCGACCTGGTGGCCGGCTGCCACCCCCACGTGGTGCAGGGGGTGGAGGTGATCTCCGGGGTGCCGGTGCTGTACTCCCTCGGCAACCTGGTCTTCCCCTCCGGCAGCGAGGCGGGAAAGAGCGCGATCTTCGCCGGGTGTCGTTTCCAGGAAGGGCGCCTGGCCGCGCTGGAGATAGTGCCCCTGAGGATAGAGGGGGGGAGGCCGGTGCCGCTCTCCGGCCTCGACGCGGAGAGGGCCTTGCGCCTGCTGGAGGCGGCTTCTCCCGGTGTGCGCATGGAGATATCGGCGGCAAGTGGCACCGCCGCCATCAAGCCCTGACCCGCCCGCCCCCTGCGCCCCATCGTCTCCCCGCTCCGCGGCGCATACGTGGCGGGCTCCCCACCTTCCCCGAGGCGCTATCATCATATAAAGAGTATGGAGAGGGGGGGCCGAGATGAGGTGGGAAAAAGAGCGCTTCGCGGTGATCGCGAGGGTGAGGGACACCCTGCGCCGCTGGCCCATGTTCGCCCCCGGAGACGAGGTCATCGCGGCCGTGTCCGGGGGGGCGGACTCGCTGGTCCTGCTGGATGTCCTGGTGCAGATGAAGGAAGAGCTGGGGATCGGCCTGAGGGTGCTGCACGTGGACCACGGAGTGCGTCCCGCGTCGGGGGAGGACGCCGCCTGGGTGCAGGGAGTGGCGACCCATTACCGCCTCCCCTGCAGCGTGCGCAGGATCGAGGTGGCGGGCGGGGGTCGGCGCAGCCCCGAGGAAAGGTTACGGGAGGCGCGCTACGCCGCCTTCGCGGAGGAGATAGCGGCAAAAGGGGCCACCAGCCTGGCCACCGGGCACAGCGCTGACGACCGCGTGGAGACCCTGTTGCTGCGCGTCATCGCGGGCAGCGGCCCCGCGGGATTGGGCTCCATCCCGCCGGTGCGCCGCCCCTATGTCAGGCCCCTCATCCGCGTGTGGAGGAGCGAGATCGAGGGCTACGCGTCCCGCCTTCCCTTTTCTCCGCGGCAGGACCACACCAACCTCGACCTTTCCATTCCTCGCAACCGCGTCCGCCACCGCCTGCTCCCGCTGCTGCAGGAGGAGTACAACCCTTCCGTGAAACGGGCGCTGCTGGCGGAGGCGGAGATGCTGGCCTCGGTGGCGGAGGTCCTGCGGACGTGCGCCGCGCGGGCGGAGGGGATGGTGACTCCGGCCGCATGCGGGGGGGAGGAGATCGACGTGGCGGGACTGCGCTCCCTACCCACGGCGCTCAGGCGCGAGGTCCTGGCTTCCTCCCTGCGCCGCTTGGGGGTGGAGCCCGCCTTCGCGCTGGTGGAGGACATAAGGATCAAGCTGCTGGAGACGGACGGCAATGCGCGGCTCGACCTCTCGCCGCGGCTGTCGGCGCGCCGTATCTACGGCCGCCTCGTCCTCGGGCCCAGGCCGGGCGCGGCGGCGGTAGAGGAGACCTACCTCTGCGGCGAGGGGCTCTTCGACCTGCCCCTCCCCGGGCCGCGTTTGCGGGTGAGCATGCGGCCGCGCGGTGACGCCGACCCCCGCGAGGAGGCGGACGGGAGGTGCACGGCCTGGCTGGACGCGGAGCGCCTCGCCTTCCCGCTGCTGGTCAGGGGCATCCGCCCCGGCGACCGCTTCCATCCCCTGGGCGCCCCGGGGCGGCGTAAGCTGCAGGACTTCCTGGTGGATGCCAAGGTCCCCCGCGAGGAGCGGGCGCGGGTCCTGGTCCTGGAGTCGGGGGGGGAGATCGCCTGGGTCATGGGCATGCGCATAGACGAGAGGTTCAAGCTGCGGGATACCACAACCTGCGTGGCGGAGTTCAGGTTGAGTTGCGGGCGGCGCGCCTGAAGGCCGCGGCGGCGGGGTTTCAGGTGGGCGGAGGCGGGGTCGATAAGTGCAGGGCGGCCCGCAAAATGAGGGTGGTCATGCCCGGGCGGAGAGGAACGGAGGATAATAGAGTCATGGGACTGGAGGCGGTGACGCCGCTCATCGGCGGCGCGGAGGTGAAAGCCCGCATCGCGGAGATGGCGGCGCAGATAAACGGCGACTACGCCGGGCGCGACCTGGTCATGGTGGGGGTGCTCAAGGGCGCCTTCGTTTTTCTGGCCGACCTGGCCAGGCGGGTGGAGCTGCCCCTGCAGGTGGATTTCGTCGCCGTGTCGAGCTACGGTAAGGACACCGAATCGTGCGGGGCGGTGAGGATAATCAAGGACATGGACCTGGAGATAGGGGGCAAGGACGTGCTCCTGGTGGAGGATATCGTGGATACCGGGCTGACGCTCAAATACCTCGCCGGCCTGCTGCGCGAGAGGGGCCCCGCATCGCTCGCGGTGTGTGCCTTGCTTAACAAACCCGACGCGCGTAAGGTGGATGTCGAGATAAAATACAGCGGTTTCGACGTGCCTCCCCTTTTCGTGGTCGGGTACGGCCTCGACTATGCCGAGAGGTACCGGCAGTTGCCCTTCGTGGGGGTGCTGCGGGAAGAGGAGGGGGGCGGAGAGGCGGTTTGAACATGGGAAACAAGAGGCTGTGGAGAACGGCCATCTTCTACCTCGTCATAGCCGTGGTGGTCATCCTGGTGTGGACCAAGTCTCCGAGCATCTTCGGCAGCGACAAGTCCAGGGACCTGAGCTGGTTCGAGGACAGGCTGGCGGCGGGCGAGGTGGCCGAGGTGACCATCAAGGACAAGGATAACCTGCTCAAGGGGTCCCTGGCCACGGGCGAGGACTTCGAGGTCAGCTACCCCGCCGAATACGCCGGCGACCTGGTGAATAAGATCAACGAGCACCGTGCCCTGGCCCATTCCGACGATCCGGCCACGGCGCAGAAATACGCGGCTTACAGGGACCTCGAGCTCAAGGTGGATCCCCAGGGCGGCTTCGACATCCTGGGCATCATCATCAACCTGCTTCCCTTCGTCCTCATCGCGATGCTCTTTTTCTTCCTCTTCCAGCAGATGCAGGGCGGAGGCAGCAAGGTGATGTCCTTCGGCAAGAGCCGCGCCAAGGTGATGGGCAGGGAGCAGGTCCGCGTGACCTTCAAGGATGTGGCCGGAGTGGACGAGGCGGTGGAGGAGCTGGAGGAACTGAGAGACTTCCTGGCCTCCCCGGCTAAATTCCAGGCCCTGGGGGCCAAGATACCCAAGGGGGTCCTCCTCTACGGCCCCCCCGGCGCCGGAAAGACGCTGCTGGCAAGGGCGGTGGCCGGCGAGGCCGGAGTCCCCTTCTTCTCCATCTCCGGGTCCGACTTCGTGGAGATGTTCGTGGGCGTGGGGGCATCGCGCGTGCGCGATCTCTTCGAGCAGGCCAAGTCCTCGGCACCCGCCATAATCTTCGTGGACGAGATCGATGCGGTGGGGCGGCACCGCGGCGCCGGGCTCGGCGGCGGGCACGACGAACGCGAGCAGACCCTCAACCAGCTGCTGGTGGAGATGGACGGCTTCGACATGAAGACCGGCGTCATCCTCATCGCCGCCACCAACCGTCCCGATATCCTGGATCCGGCGCTGCTGCGGCCGGGCCGCTTCGACCGCCAGATCGTGGTCGACCGCCCCGACCTGAACGGGCGCAGGGAAATCCTCAAAGTGCATACCCGCGACAAGCCCCTGGCCGACGACGTGGACCTGGAGGTACTGGCGCGGCGCACCCCGGGCTTCACCGGGGCCGACCTCGCCAACCTGGTGAACGAGGCCGCCCTCCTCTCCGCGCGGCACAACAAGAAGAAGCTGGACATGCAGGAGATGGAGGAAGCCATCGACCGGGTCATCGCCGGGCCGGAGAGGCGCACGCGCCTCATCAGCGACAAGGAGAAGGAGATCATCGCCTACCACGAGGCCGGGCACGCCCTGGTGGCCCACGAGCTCCCCAACGCGGACCCGGTGCACAAGATATCCATCATCCCGCGCGGCCAGGCCCTCGGCTATACCCTGACCCTGCCCCTGGAGGACAAGTACCTGGTGACCAAGGGCGAGCTGGTGGACGAGCTGGCCATGCTCCTGGGGGGGCGCGTGGCGGAGGAGATGATCTTCGGCGAGCTCACCACCGGCGACCAGAACGACATCGAGAAGGCCACCAAGCTGGCGCGGAAGATGGTGTGCGAATTCGGCATGAGCGAGAAGCTGGGTCCGCTCACCCTGGGGCAGAAGCAGGGCGAGGTCTTCCTGGGCAGGGACCTCGCCGCCCACCAGGACTACAGCGACCAGATCGCCTACGAGATAGACAAAGAGGTGAGGCGGCTGGTCGACGAGGCCTACGAGCGTGCCGCGGACATCCTCACCCGGCACAGGGGAAAGCTGGATACCATCGCCAGGACCCTCATCCGGCGCGAGACGCTGGAGAAGGAGGAGCTGCTGGCTCTCCTGGAGGGCAGGGAGCTGGCGGGCGGCGCGGCAGACCGGCTCGCGGCCAAGAGCGAGGGCGGCGCGGAGAAGCAGCAGGAGGGGGCGCGCTCGCCGTCCCTCATCCCCCCGGGCAGGCCCCTCCCCCAGGCGGAATAGCCCGGCGCGCGGGGTCAGGCCGGGGGCAGCGCATGCGCTGACGAGCGAAGCCCGGAGTCCGACTTCACGTGTTGCGATATAATGTGCGCGAAAACGCGAAGGAGGGACGCGGTGGACCGGGAGAAGATAATGCAGGGCGTGCGCCTGATCCTGGAGGGGATCGGCGAGGATCTCGAGCGCGAAGGGCTGCAGAAGACGCCGGAGCGGGTGGCCAAGATGTACGAGGAGCTGCTCTGCGGGGTGGACATCGATCCCATCGAGGTCATCCGGGCCATGTTCATGGAGGAGCACGAGGAGATGATCGTGGTCAAGGACATCCCCTTCTACTCCATTTGCGAGCACCACCTCATACCTTTTCTGGGCAAAGCCCATGTCGCCTATATACCGGGGCCCGAGGGGCAGATAACCGGCATCAGCAAGCTGGCCCGCGTGGTGGACGTCCTCTCCAAGCGCCTGCAGGTGCAGGAAAGGATCACCACCGAGGTGGCCGACACCCTGGTGCGAGCCCTGCGCCCCCGCGGCGTGCTGGTGGTCATCGAGGCGGAGCACCTGTGCATGTCCATGCGGGGGGTGAAGAAGCCGGGGACGCTCACCGTGACCTCGGCGGTGAGGGGCACCTTCCACACCAACGCGGCCTCGCGGGCGGAGGCCATGGCCCTCATCCGCCAGAAGAGCTGAGGGGCGGGCATGAGGTTCAACCCCCGCGTGCTGGACGTCGATTCCCTGGCCGAGGCCTACGCGCGCCTCGACGAACTGCAGCCCAGCGACGAGGGCAGGGCCATCATGGCCCCCAAGATGGTGGCCCGCGTGGTGCGCGTGGACAACGTGGACACGCGGGCGGCCCATATCCTTAAACAGAACATGCTCTCCATCGGGGGCGAGGTATCGCTGCCCAGGGAGGTATTCGGCGGCGGGGGGGACCGGGTCTCGGCCGTCATCTCCGGAAACCTCAAGCATTACAGGCTCCTCATCTCCAAGCTGAAGAGGCAGCCTTTCGGGCTCAAGACGCTGGCCGCCGAGCTGGAGCAGGCGCTTGGCCCCTCGCGTGGTGAGGCGGCGAGAACGCTGCGCCTGGCGGGGAGGGAGTACGACCTCGGGAAGCGTACCCTGGTCATGGGCGTGGTCAACGTCACCCCGGATTCCTTCTCCGACGGGGGGCGCTTCCATGACGCCGCCGCGGCCGTCGGGCACGCCCTGCGCCTGGAGGAGGAGGGCGCGGACATCCTGGACATCGGCGGCGAGTCCACCCGCCCCGGGTCCGATTTCATCTCCGTCGAGGAGGAATTGCGCAGGGTGATGCCGGTGGTCACGGAGGTGGCGGGAAGGGCGGGGGTGCCGCTCTCCATCGACACCACCAAGGCGGAGGTGGCGCGGCTGGCCCTGGCGGAGGGCTGCGCCATGGTCAACGATATCAGCGCCCTGCGCCTGGACGAGGGCATGCTCCCCCTGGTGGCGGAGGAGAAGGTCCCCTTCTGCCTCATGCACATGCAGGGCCTGCCCAAGGACATGCAGGTGAAGCCGCACTACGACGACGTGATCGGCGAGGTCGCCGCCTTTTTGCGCGAGAGGGCAGAGGCGGCGGAGGCGGGGGGGGCCGACCCCGGCGGGATCATGATCGATCCGGGCATAGGCTTCGGAAAGAACCTGGAGCACAACCTGGAGATAATACGGCGCCTGGACGAGCTCAAGTCCCTCGGCTACGTCCTCGTCCTGGGGAACTCGCGCAAGGCCTTCATCGGCAGGATACTCGGCCTCCCGGAGGGCGAGAGGGTGGAGGGCACCGCGGCCGGCGTGGCCCTGGGCATCGCCGGGGGCGCGGATATCGTGCGCGTGCACGACGTGAAAGAGATGGTACGCGTGTGCAGGGTGGCCGATGCCATCCTGGGCAAGGGATGAGGGGAGCTACATGGGCAAGGCTCAGAAGCTGAAGCAGCAGCGCAAGCTGGAGGAGGAGGTGCGGCGCCAGGAGGAGAGGGCCGGGGTCTGGCGCAGGATGGTGATCATCACCGCCGCCGTGGTCACGCTGGCCGTGACCGTGGGCCTCATCCTCCTGGTGAACTACATGAAGAAGAGGGAGGAGGAGGGGGGGGCGGCGCCGCAGGTCACCGCGGAACTGGTCCTGGAGACCAGCGCGGGCGAGATCGTCGTCGGCCTCTACGGGGAAGACGCCCCCCTCACCGTGCGCCACGTGAGCGAACTGGCGCAGCGGGGCTTCTACGACGGGCTGCTCTGGTACCGCGTGGAGGATTTCGTGGCCCAGACGGGCAGCCACTTCTTCTCGCTCATGGCCGAGGCGGGCGAGGAGGAGGCGGACGAGGAGAGGGCGTCGCAGGCCTGGGCCGAGGACCAGGAGGTGGGCGTGGTCCTGGACGAGCTGGGACACTCCAACCTGCGCGGCGCCGTGGGCATGGCCAAGCCCTCCGACCCCTCGACCGGGGAGCCCCAGGCCAACTCGGCCACCACCGATTTCTATATCCTGAAGGCGGACGCCACCCATCTCGACGCCCATTTCACCGTCTTCGGCAGGGTGATATCGGGCATGGACGTGCTGGACTCGCTGCAGGCCGTCGACGTCCTCTTGACGGCCAGGGTGAGAGAGAGATGATATGGCCGCGCAGACGAAGGTCGTGATCACCGGCATAGAGGCCTTCGCCTATCATGGCTGCTTGCCCGAGGAGAGGGAAAAGGGCCAGGACTTCCTCGTCGATGTCGAGCTCGAATACGACGCCGCGGCGGCGGTGCGCGGGGACGACCTGGAGGCGGCCATCGATTACGACCGCCTGGCGGCGGAGGTGCACGACCTGGTCACGCGCCGGAGGTTCAACCTCATCGAGACCCTGGCCGCGAGCATCGGGGAGCACGTGATGAGCGCCTCCCCCGCGAGCCGGGTGCGGGTGAGGGTGCACAAGCCGCAGGCCCCCACGAGCTGCAGGGTGAGGGGGGTGGCGGTAGAGGTGGTGCGGGAAAGAGATGGGCGCTGAAGGGGAGCGCCTGGCGTTCCTGGGCCTGGGCAGCAACCTGGGCGAGAGGCGCGGCAACCTGCTCGCCGCCCTGCGCATCCTGGGGGGCATGGAGGGGGTGCGGGTGCTCGAGGTCTCCACCGTCTACGAGACGGCCCCCTGGGGGGTGACGGAACAACCCGACTTCCTCAACCTGGTGGCGCTGGTGGCCACCACCCGCGGCCCCCGCGGCCTGCTCGCGGCCTGCGCCGGGGTGGAGGAGGCGCTGGGCAGGGTGAGGGGGGAGCGCTGGGGGCCGCGGGTCATCGACGTGGACATATTGCTCATGGACGGCATAGAGTTGGAGGAGGACGACCTGGTGATCCCACATCCCCGCATGCTGGAGCGGGACTTCGTGATGGTGCCGCTGCTGGAGCTGCGGCCGCAGGTGGTCATTCCCGGCAAGGGCAAGGCGCGCCGGCACAGCGCTTGCGTTGAGCGCAGCGAGGCGAGGGCGGCCTTCCGCTTCGACAAGGAGGAGTGGCATGGCTAAGAGGGTGGACCGCTTCACGATCATCGGCGGAGGCAGGGTGGGCACGGCCGTGGGACGCATCCTGCAGCGCAAGGGGGAACGGGTGGTCGCCGTGGCCTCGCGCAGCGACGAGTCCCTGCGCACGGCGGGCCGCCACATCAAGGACGCGCTCCTCACCACCGACGTGGTGAAGGCGGGCAGGAAGGGCAACGCCCTTCTCATCACCACCCCGGACGACCTCATCGCCGACGTGTGCCTCATCCTGGCCAGCGGCGAGGCGGTGGGGAGGGGCGACTACGTGGTGCACATGAGCGGAGCCCTGGGCCTGGACGTGCTCGAGCCGGCCGAGGAGCTGGGGGCCCGGGCGGCCTGCATCCACCCCCTGCAGACCTTCGCCGACGTGCGCGGGGCGATGAGGAGCATCCCCGGCTCGGTGTTCGCGGTGACCTCCAGAGACGCGGACACCCAGGCCTGGGCCGAGGAACTGGTGCTCAAGCTGGGGGGCGAGCCGGTGGCCCTGGCCGAGAAGGACAAGACCCTCTACCATATCGGGGCGGTGGTGGCCAGCAACCTCCTCGTGGCCCTGGAGCACGCCGCCGAGCTGGTCTATGAGGAGATCGGCCTGCAGCGGGAAAGCGCGCTCAAAGCCCTGATGCCGCTGATCGAGGGGACGGTGCAGAACCTCAAGCGGCTGGGGACGGAGAAAGCCCTCACCGGGCCGGTGGCGCGGGGCGATATCGGGGTGCTGCGCCGCCACCTGGAGAGCCTGGAGCGCGGGGAGCGGGAGCAGCTGCTCAAGGTGTACACCTCCCTCTCCATGTTCGCCCTCGACCTGGCGGAGGCGGAGGTGAGCAAGGCGCGCTGCGAGGAGATGGAGGAGCTCCTGCAGCACTACGCCTAGCCGCGCTTCGCGGCCGCAACGGACGCAGGAGGTGTGAGTTGCGCGTCATCTCTTCCATCGCCGAGATGAGGGAAGTCGCCGCGGGACGCCGCCGCGGAGGCGAGACGGTGGGGCTGGTGCCGACCATGGGCTATTTCCACCCCGGGCATATCTCCCTCATGCGGGCCGCCCGCGAGGAATGCGACTTCGTGGCCGTGAGCCTGTTCGTCAACCCCGCCCAGTTCGGACTCGCGGAGGACCTCGCCGCTTACCCGCGCGATCTCGCACGCGACAGCGACATGGCGGAGGCCGCGGGGGTGGACTGCATGTTCTGTCCGCGGGCGGCGGACATGTACCCGGATCCCTACCTGACTTACATCGAGGTCGAGGGGGTGGGGGAGAGGTTGTGCGGCGAGTCGCGACCGGGGCATTTCCGCGGCGTGGCCACGGTGGTGGCCAAGCTCCTCAACATCATCCCCGCCCACCGCGCCTACTTCGGGCTCAAGGACGCCCAGCAGTTGTGGGTGATCCGCAAGATGGCGCGGGACCTCGACTTCGACGTGGCCATCGTGGCCTGCCCCACGGTGCGGGCGAGCGACGGCGTGGCCCTGAGTTCGCGCAACGTCTACCTGGACGCGGAGGAGCGCCGGGCGGCGGCCGTGCTCTACCGCTCGCTGCGCCTGGCGGAGAGGATGGCGGCGGGGGGGGAGCGCGACCCCTCCTCCATCACGGCGGCGATGGGGGAGGCCATCGCGGAGGAGCCCCTGGTGAGCGCGGAATACATCGCGGCCGTGGACTGGGAATCGCTGCAGCCGCTGGAGAGGATGCGGGGCGAGGTGCTCATTGCCCTGGCTGCCCGCGTGGGCAAAGCCCGCCTCATCGACAACGTCCTGCTGCGCATGCCCTGAGGGGGCTCCGGGGGGAGGCGGACCCGGACGTGTTTACCGCGGCCGGGTTATGCTATATTTTATGCGGGCGCCGGCCGCGCCGTGGGCGGCGGCGCACAAAGTGAAGGGTCGGCAGGTCGAGGAGAGCGAAGCAGCCTATGCAGCGGATCATGTTGAAGAGCAAGATTCACCGGGCGACGGTCACCGATGCGGATCTGCATTACGTCGGCAGCATCACCATCGACAGGGAGCTCATGGATGCGGCCGGGCTCATCCCCTACGAAAAAGTCATGGTGGTGGACATCGACAACGGCAGCCGCCTGGAGACCTATGTCATCAGCGGCAGGCCGGGCACGGGCACCATAGCCATGAACGGCGCGGCGGCACGCCTCATCCACAAAGGCGATATCATCATCATCTTCTCCTTCGTTTACGCCGACGAAGAGGAAGCGCTGCGATTGAAACCGAGGGTCGTTTACGTCGATGGCGAGAACCGCATCAGCCACGTCGAGGACCACATCGCGGCGGACGATACCTGCTGAGCGGGGCGGAGCGGCGACGCGCTCCCTCATGCCACCTTCCCAGGGGATCGAGCCATGTCTCCGGGGGGTTTGCGCGCATGGGGGCAGGCGGCGCGGGGCCGCGGCGAGACGGCGCATGACGCGGGGGGGCGACCCGGGGAGGTGAGCGATGCGGGCCGAGGAGGAGACGCTGCAGAGTATCGAAAGGCTGCGCAGGGAACGCCAGGCGCTGATCCTCGCCCATAACTACCAGCGGCCGGAAGTGCAGGACATCGCCGATTTCACCGGCGACTCCCTGGGGCTGGCACGCCGCGCCGCGACCGCGGACGCCGAGGTCATCGTGTTCTGCGGCGTGCATTTCATGGCCGAGACGGCGGCCATCGTCAGCCCGGACAAGACCACCCTGCTCCCCGAGCCGCGGGCCGGCTGCCCGCTCGCCGACACCATTACCCCCCAGGGCCTCGCGACCCTGAAAAAGCTCCATCCCGGGGCGGCGGTGGTGACCTACGTCAATTCCAGCGCCGCGGTGAAGGCGGAGAGCGATTACTGCTGCACCTCGGGGAACGCCGTGGAGGTGGTGCGGGCCATAGAGGCATCGCAGATAATATTCACCCCGGACGGAAACCTGGGGCGCTACGTGCAGAAGGTAACGGGCAGGGAATTGATCATCTGGGAGGGCTGCTGCCCCACCCACGACCGCATCAGCGTGGAGATGGTGAGGGAGCAGAAAGGTCTTCACCCCGAGGCGGTGGTGCTCGCCCACCCCGAGTGCCGCGCGGAGGTGCTGGACCTCGCGGACGAGGTCTGCAGCACCTCCGGCATGTTCAAGGCGGTGGAGGGCTCTGCCGCGGAAGAGTTCATCGTCCTCACCGAGGAGGGCATGGGGCATCCCCTGGGCAAGCGCTTTCCGCACAAGAGGTTCTTCTTCCCGCTGCCGACGCCGCTGTGCGAGGACATGAAGCTCATCACCCTCGAGAAGGTGGAGAGGTCCTTGCGCACCCTGGAGCCGAGGGTCGTCGTGCCGGAGCGGATCCGGCTCAATGCCCTGCTCGCGGTGGAGAGGATGCTGGAGATAGGTTAGGCCGTCCGACCCTGGAAAGGTGCGCCGTGATCCCGCGTTATCTCGTCAACTTCGATCTCGAAGACCTGCCCGGCATCGCCTGTGACGTGGTGGTGGTGGGGAGCGGGGTGGCCGGACTCTCCACCGCGCTGCGGGCGGCGCGGCACTTCCGGGTGGCGCTGCTCACCAAGACCACCCTCACCGTAACCGCGACCAGGATCGCCCAGGGCGGCATCGCCTCCGCCCTGGGGGCCGACGACAGCCCCAAACTGCATTTCCAGGACACGGTCAAGGCGGGGAAGGGCCTGTGCGAGGAGGAGGCGGTGTGGACCCTGGTGCGCGAGGGGCCCATGCGCATGACCGAGCTCATCGAGGAGGTGGGGGCCCATTTCGACTGCGTGGAGGGGCACCTCGACCTGACCATAGAGGGAGGGCACTCGCGGCGCAGGGTGGCGCATGCGCAGGGGGATGCCACGGGAAGCGAGCTGGAGGCGAGCCTGACCCGCCGCCTCATCTACAACAAGCGCCTCGACATCTACGAGAACCACTACGCCATCGACATCATCACCGCTGGGGGACGCTGCGCCGGCATCCTGTGCATGGACAGCGAGGAGGGGACGATCGACTATTTCCGCGCCCCGGTCGTGGTGTTGGCCAGCGGCGGCATGGGGCAGCTCTACTCCGTGACCACCAACCCGGAGATATGCACGGGGGACGGCGTCTCCATGGCCCTGCGCGCCGGTGCGGAGGTGTCCGACCTGGAGTTCCTGCAGTTCCACCCCACCTCGCTGCACCTCCCGGAGACGCCGCGCTGGCTGATCAGCGAGGCGCTGCGGGGGGAGGGGGCGGTCATCATCGACCAGGCGGGGAAGAGGGTCATGGAGGGCGTGCACCCCCTGCAGGACCTCGCCCCCCGCGACACGGTGGTCAACGAGATGGTGCGGGTGATGAAGGAGGAGGAGAAGGACCACCTTTTCCTGGACGCCACGCATATCCCGGCGGATACGCTCAAGGAGCGCTTCCCCACCATCTACCGCCACTGCCTGGAGGCGGGCATCGACATCGCCCGTTTACCCATACCGGTATCGCCGGCGGCCCATTACATGAGCGGCGGCGTGGTCACCGACCTGCTCGGGCGCACCAGCATCCGGGGGCTTTTCGCCTGTGGGGAGGTGGCTTGCAGCGGCGTGCACGGCGCCAACCGCCTGGCCTCCAATTCGCTCCTCGAAGGCCTGGTGTTCAGCTGGCGCATCATGCGCGAGCTGCCGAGGGCGGTGGAGGAGGGGGCGGGGAAGCTGGCGGAGACCCGCGCCCTGCGGCACAAGGCCAGGAGGAGCCGCCTGCCGGTGGAGGTCGGGCTGCTGCGCCCGTTCCTGCAGCAGATGATGATGGACTGCGTGGGCTTCCGCCGCGGCCGGGAGGGGCTGGAGGAGGCGGGGAGGTTTCTGGCCCAGAACCTCGACGTCCTGCGGGTCGAGTATCTCAACCCGCAGGGATTCGAGCTGCAGAACATGATCACCCTCGCCGACCTCATGGTCAAGGCCTCGCTCATGCGCGAGGAGAGCAGGGGGTGCCATTACCGTGTCGATTTCCCGGGGCAGGCGGAGTTCTGGCGCCGGCATATCGTCTTCCGCCTCAGCCGCGGGCGCATCGCGCACGAGCTCAGGCCGGTGGGTGCCCTGACCGGACGCGCTTGCGCCTGGGCGGAGGATGGGGGATGACGCCGGCCGCAACCCCACCCGGGCAGGACCCTGGAAGGCAAAGGAGTCAAGCGCTATGGATGATAATTTCCGCCGCATCTGCATGGAGGCGGTGCAGAGGGCCCTCGACGAGGATCTGCAGAGCCTGGGCGACATCACCTCCCGCGCCCTCATCGCCCCCGGCGCCAGGGGCACGGGGCGCATCGTCATGCGCGAGGACGGGGTCATCGCCGGCCTTCCCCTCGCCTCCATGGTCTTCCGGCAGCTCGACGGCAGGGTGAACTTTACGCCCCGGGCCAACGACGGCGAGCACCTGCCGGCGGGGAGCGAGGTCGCGGTGGTGGAGGGAGCGGTGCTCACCATCCTGGAGGGGGAGAGGACGGCGCTCAACTTCCTGCAGAGGCTCTCCGGGATAGCTACCCTGACGGCGTTGTGCGTGGCGGCGGCCTCCCCTTACGGCACCGCGGTGACGGATACGCGCAAGACCACCCCCGGCCTGCGCAGCCTGGAGAAATACGCGGTGCGCGCCGGCGGGGGGAGGAATCACCGTTTCGGACTCTACGACGCCGTGCTCATCAAGGATAACCACCTGGCGGCGGTGGGCGGCACCGCCCGGGCGGTCGAGCTGGCCAGGGAGGCGGTGGGTGAGGGCGCGGCCGTGGAGGTGGAGGTGCGGCGCCTGCGGGAACTGGAGGAGGCCATCGCGGCGGGGGCCGACGTGGTCATGCTGGACAACATGAGCCCGCGGGAGGTGAGGGAGGCGGTGCAGGCCGCGCGGGGCCGCGTCAAGCTGGAGGCCTCGGGCGGGATAGGGGCGGAGAGCGTCGCCGCCTACGCCGAGACCGGCGTGGACCTCGTCTCCATGGGGGCGCTCACCCACAGCGCGCGGGCGCTGGACATGGCGCTCGACCTGCAGACTGCATGAAGGCCTCCCGGGCATGCGCGGCCGTTCTCGAGGGCGGGAGATGTGGGATAATGGGCGCTGCGGAGGAGCGTTGACGGGCGGCGCGTAGAGGAGCGAGGAGAATGCATCATGCTCTTGGCGATCGACGTCGGAAATACCCAGACGGTGATCGGCGCCTACGACGGCGCTGAGCTGGCGGGGAACTGGAGGATATCCACCGATGCCAACAAGACCGGGGACGAGCTGGCCCTCTATTACCAGGGATTCCTCATGCTCAAGGGGCTTTCCTTCGCCAGCTTCAACGCCGTGATCATATCCTCCGTGGTCCCCCCCGCCACCATGGCCCTGGAGCATATGGCCAGGGATTACTGGGACTTCGAACCCCTCATCGTGGGCAGCAACATCGATGCCGGCATCTCCATCCTCTACGACAACCCCAGGGAGGTGGGGCCCGACCGGCTGGTCAACGCGGTGGCCGCCTTCGAGAGGTACGGGGGCCCGGCCGTGGTGGTGGATTTCGGCACCGCCACCACCTTCGACGCCATCTCCGCCCGGGGGGAGTACGTGGGGGGGGTGATCGCGCCGGGGATAGAGATATCCTCACAGGCCCTGTTCAGGGCGGCGGCCCGCCTGACGCGCGTCGACCTCCACCGCCCCCGGGCGGTGATCGGCAAGAACACGGTATGGAGCGTGCAGTCGGGCATTATCTTCGGCTTCGCCGGCCAGGTGGACCGCGTGGTCGAGCTCATGCAGCGGGAGCTGGGGGAGGGGATAACGGTGGTGGCCACGGGGGGCCTCGCCGAGGTGGTGGTGGCGGAATGCCGCACCGTGCAGCACCGCGACGAGCTGCTCACCCTGCATGGCCTGCGCCTCATCTACGAAAGGGAAGCGGAGCGAGGCTGAGCGCCGCCGGGGAGCGGGGAGCCAGGCCCGCTCCCGCGCCGCGGATTTGTTGACATGGGCCAGACCCGCATATATTATGTTACGGGATTGACAGGATGCCAGTCCGAGAGCAGAGAGAGCAAACCGTACCGGAAAAGGAAAAGCCGGCCAGAGTCGAAGCAAGAGGTCGAAACACCATGGCAGGAGCGAAAGAAAAGTCGAAGAGGTCCGCGAGGCGCAGGGCCAAGCGCAGGGAAGGCAAGCACATCTCGGATCAGCTGGAAGAAAAGTTCGTCGGAGCCAAGACCGAAGTCTTCAGCCGTATCTCCGCCAAGGAAGTAGAAATCCGCACCAAGACCAGCAGCGAGAGGGTCAGGGCGGATCGCCTCATCGAGGATGCCAAGGGTCAGGCGGCGGCGGTCAAGCGCAAAGCCACCCTGGAAGAAATTGGAAAAAGTACGCATGCCAGGATAATCGCCGCCGCCGCAGAAGAGGTGGGCGAGATCGAGAAGGGCACCGTCAAGGGCATCGCCGATGTGGAGAAGGTCGGGGAGAAGAACCTCGACCGGGCGGCGGATTACATCGTCGAAGCCGTGGTCACCGCCGTCCCCCAGGCCTGAAGAGAAGCGGTTGGGATGCCGCGGCAGGGCAGCAGGCGCGGGGGGCGGAGATGCGGTTGCGGAGGCGTAATGGCCGAAGCCGAGGAGCAATAGGGGGAAGACAGACATGCTGCTGACGATGTCGAAAGTGGAGATCGTGGGGGTGAAAACCCTCTTCTTCAAGGCGCTGGAGACCCTCCAGGACTTGGGCACGCTCCATCTCGAGGACATCACCAAGAAGGGGGGTCCGCGCTACGCCGACCTCATTCCCATGGAGATGGACCCGGCCCTGGAGGAGGAAAGGAATCTGCTGCAGAACCTGGCCATGCGCAACAACGCCATCCTCGCCGAACTGGTTCCCCCCCGGGAGAAGGTCAGCCGCGCGGTGCTGGAGGAGAAATATCGCTCCTTCCAAGGCAAGACCCTGGGGGAGATATCGGGCATGGTGGAGGAGGAGGAGAGCGCGACCCGGGAGCTCATCACCTACAAGAACGAGCTCGAGGTGGAGATGTCCCGCCTCTCCAAGTACGAGCCCATCATCAAGAAGGTCTATCCCCTGGCCAGCAAGGTCACCACCACCGAGCAGTACACCAGCATCGCCCTGCTCATCGAGGAGCGCTACAAGCAGGTCCTGGCCTACATCGAGCAGGAGCTGGAAAGGATAACCAACAGCCAGTGCGACGCCTTCTCGGCCCGCGTGGACGAGAACACCCACGCCGCCATACTCGTCTTCCACAAGCGCTTCTCCGAGCAGGTGCACAACTTCCTGGCCACGGAGAACGTCAACCAGGTGAGGCTGCCCTCGGAGCTCGCCGACAAACCCTACGACGAGGCGCTGGCGGAGATCGAGACCCGCTACCGCGAGATCCCCCCCAAGCTCAATAAGGTCAAGGAAGACCTGGAGGATATTTCCAACAAGTGGTACGCGACCCTGGTGGCCCTCAAGGACTACCTTGCCGACCGCATCGAGTCCCTCAGCGCCATCCCCAAGTTCGGTCAGAGCGGCCACGTTTTCGTGGTCACGGGCTGGATGCCCTCGGACCAGGTGCAGGAGACCCGCAAGCTGCTGGAGGAGAGATTCGAGGGCAAGGTGGAGATCACCGAGGAGATCCCCACCTATGCCGAGATGGAGGAAGCCCCCTCCGCCCTGCACAACCCGGTCGCGGTCAAGCCCTTCGAGTTCATCTATATGCTCATCAAGCCGCCCAAGTACGGGCATCTCGACCCCACCTTCCTGGTGGCCATCTTCTTCCCCCTGCTCTACGGCTTCATGCTGGGGGACATGGGATATGCCCTGGTCATTTTCGGCCTGGCGTGGCTCATGAAGTACATCCTCAAGAAGCGCGAATCCCAGAGCGTCTTCTTCGCGCTTTTCGCCAATGTCATGATCATCTCGGGCATATCGTCTTTCTTCTTCGGACTGCTCTATTTCGAGGCCTTCGGCGACCTCACCTGGCGCTGGCTGGGCTGGCTGGACCCGGACGGCCATCTCATCAGCCCGCCGCCGTGGGTGTGGGGGCATATCGGAGACAAGCCCTGGGGATGGCCGGTGGAGCGCATCGCCCAGAGCAACGAGAACCTCTTCGGCCTCATGCTTCTCATCGTCCTGGCCATCGGGGCCCTGCACATGGGCGCCTCCCTGACCATCGGACTCATCGACGGCATACGCCACCGCGACCGCAAGCATGCCTTTGAAAAGGCCGGCTACCTCATCTTCATCCTTGGGTTCGTCTTCATCGGCCTGGGCTTCTGGGCGTTCCCGGCCGCCAAGGACGTGCTCATCACCCTGGGGGCGGTGCTGGCGGTGGTGGGCATAGGCTTCGCCGGCTACGGGGGCGGTTTCGGGGGAGGCCTGGAGGCGGCGCTCACCTTCGGCAACCTCCTCTCCTACGCCCGACTTTACGGCATCGGCCTGGCCTCGGTCATCCTGGCCGAGGTGGCCAACATGCTGGGGGCGCAGGTGGGCGGGGGCAAGCACATATTGATGCCCCTGGGGGTTATCGTGGCCGCCTCCCTGCATGTGCTCAACGTCGCCCTGGGCTTATTGAGCCCTTCCATTCAGTCCCTCCGTCTCAACTTGGTTGAGAGTTTTACCAAGTTTTACCAGGAAACCGACGTAGTCTATAAGCCGTTCAAACGATCAGGAGGTGAATAGCTTGGAACTTGGACTAATCGCCATCGGGGCAGCCCTGGCTATCGGCCTGGCTTCTCTGGCGACCGGGTGGTCGCAGTCTAAGATCGGGGCGGCCATGGCGGGTGCGCTGGCCGAGAAGCCGGAGCTGGTTGGTAACGCCATCATCATGATCGCCATCCCCGAGACCATGGTGGTGCTGGGATTCGTGATCTCCTTCCTAATCATCGGATTGAAACCCGGTGCCGAGTAGGAAAGGATGTTTCCCGGCAAATTCCATTCTCTAAACGACAGGAAGTGAATGCATGTCTATAGAGGACATCCTGCGGGCCCTTGACGACCAATGCCGAGAGGAGTGCCAGGAGATATACGGCCGGGCGGAGGCTGAGGCCAAGCTCATCCTGGACAGGGCCCAGGAGGAGGCGGATGCCATACGGGAGGCGCGCCTGGCCAGGGTCAGGGCCGAGGCGGAGAGCGAGACTACCTCCATGCTCTATTCCGCCCGCCTCAAGTCCAAGAACGCGGTCATCTCCGCCAAGGAGAGGATCGCCGAGAAGGCCCTGGCGGCGGCGGAAGAACGCCTGCAGGGCCTGAGGTCGCAGCCGGGCTACGAGGCCGTCTTCGAGAGCCTGGTCGCGGAGGGCTTGACGCGCATCAGCGGAAAGGTCGTGGTGCACGTGGATGCGGCCGACGAGGCGGTGGCCGAGGCGGTGATGGGCGGGCTCGGCCTCGATTACGAGCTGCGCCCCGACATCCACACCGCCGGCGGAGCGGTGGTCAGTGACGCCGCCGGGAGGGTGAGGATCATCAACACCATCGAGGAGAGGCTGAACCGTGCGCGGGAGAAACTGCGCATGCGCGTTTCGGAGATCCTCTTTGGCGAGGAGGTGGGGGCCGCGACGGGAGGGGGTTGAGCCCCCTCTTTCGATGTGAGCGGCGAAAGGCTAAGATAATGGTTCAGGTTCCGCTGAAAGATTACAGCTATGCCAATGCTCGGGTGCGGGCGATGAATGCCCGCCTGCTCGAGGACAGCATGTATAAGAGCCTGCTCGACGCCCCGGACTACAACCGGGCCATAGCGGTGCTGGAGGGCACCGAGTACGGCGAGGACATCGAGCATTTCATGATGGAGGGCGCTCGGCCCACCATCCTGGACCGTGCTTTCAACCGCAATTTTGTGCGCAACTTCGCTAAGATAAAGGACTTCTTCATGGGCAGGCCCGAGGAGATGGTCAACATCCTGCTCTCGCGCTGGGACCTCTACAATCTCAAGACCATCCTGCGCGGCATGCGCGCCCTCGTCCCCAAGGCGGAGATCGTGCGTAACCTGGTGCCCATCGGGGAGCTGGACCAGGTGGTCCTGGAGGAGATAGTCAATCAGCCCGACCTGCGCGCGTCCCTGGATGCGACGGTCATGTTCAGCCTGCAGTGGAGCATACCCTACGGGCAGGCGATCGCCAAGAACCTCACGGAGTACCTGCGCGAGCAGGACCTCTCCGTCCTGGAGCTGGCCCTGGACAAGCTCCACTACGGCGCGGTGACCGGGATGCTCAAGCGCTCCGACCCCGATACGCAGCTGGTGCGCGAGATGGTGAGGATGGAGGTGGACGCCATCAACATCGTCTCCCTCATGCGCGCCTGCGGCCTGGAGCTCAGCGGCAAGAAGGCCGAGGACTATTTCGTTCCCGGCGGGACCCTGGAGACGGCCAAGAAGTACGTGGCGATGATGGAGCTGGGGCAGCCGGAGAAGGTCTACGAGGCCCTGCTGGGCAAGACCCCCTATCGCAAGGCCCTGGAGGCGGCATGGGCGGTTTTCGACCAGCGGGGGGATAGCGCCTTCGAGGATGAGATGCAGAAGCATATCATCCGGGAGGGGATGAAGATGTCCAAGGACCCCCTGGGCATCGGGGTGATCATAGAATACATGTGGAGGAAACACCTGGAGATAACCAACCTGCGCATCATACTGCGCGGCAAGAGCATCGGGCTCATCGAATCCCAGATCCGCAAGGAGCTGTTCATGCGCGAGGCGGAGAGCCGGGAGAAGTGATACGAGGCCCGAGAGGTGATGTTGCGTGTACAAAGCCATAGTGGTGACCGACCCGGAGACGGCGGACGGTTTCCGCCTCGCCGGCGTCAGCGTGGTGGAGGCGGAGAACGCCGATGAGGCCCAGGAGAAGATCAGGCTCCTGCTCGATGACCCCAATGCGGGCATCCTGGCCGTGAACGAGCATTATTACGACAATATCGACGAGAAGACCCAGGAGAAGATCGACAGCATCTACCGCCCCATCGTCATCCCCCTCCCCATCAAGGAGACGGTGGAGATGGCGGGTGAGCGGCGTGCCTACCTGGCGCGCCTCATCCACCGCGCCATCGGGTTCGACATAACCCTGCGCGGCCGCGAGGGTGAATAAGGAAGGGGAGCGGAGGATATCGACCGGCGGGCAGGGTATGCTTGAGGTCAGACATTGATATAGTCAGATATAGATATATATATAGAGACGGGAGAGGGTCGGTATGATCGAGGGAACGATTGTTAAGGTATCCGGGCCCGTAGTAAGCGCGCAAGGCATGTCCGGCGCCAAGATGTACGATATCACCAAGGTGGGGGAACTGGGCCTCATCGGAGAGGTGGTGCGCCTCGACGGCGACACCGCCATCGTGCAGGTCTACGAGGATACCTCGGGCCTGCGCGTGGGCGAGAAGGTGGAGTGCACCGAAGAGCCCCTGCTCATCGAGCTGGGCCCGGGCATGCTCTCCTCCATCTACGACGGCATCCAGAGGAGGCTGGTGGACATCGCGGATGACCGCGGCGACTTCGTGGTGCGCGGGGTGACCACCTACGCGCTTCTGCGCGACCGCACCTGGACCTTCGAGCCCATGGTGGACGAGGGAGACGAGGTGGCCGCGGGGGATATCGTGGGAGAGGTGCAGGAGACCGCCCACATCACCCACCGCATCATGGTGCCCCCGGGCATGTCGGGAAAGGTCGCCGAGGTGCGCGAGGGCGACTTCAACGTGGACGACGTGGTCGTGGTCCTGGAGGGCGGCGGGGAGATCAAGCTGCATCAGACCTGGCCCGCGCGCGTTCCCCGTCCGGTGAAGAACAAGGAGAACCCCACCGTACCCTTCATCACCGGCACCCGCATCCTGGACACCTTCTTCCCCATCGCCCAGGGCGGATACAGCATCATCCCCGGGGGGTTCGGCACCGGAAAGACGGTGACCGAGACCACCCTGGCCAAATGGGCCGATGCCGACATCGTCATCTACATCGGCTGCGGGGAGAGGGGCAACGAGATAACCGAGGTGCTGACCGAGTTCCCCAGCCTCATCGACCCCAAGACGGGCGTGCCGCTGATGCAGCGCACCATCCTGGTGGCCAACACCTCCAACATGCCGGTGGCGGCGCGCGAGGCCTCCATTTATACCGGCATCACCATGGCGGAATATTACCGCGACATGGGATACAACGTGGCGCTGATGGCCGACTCCACCTCGCGTTGGGGAGAGGCCCTGCGCGAGGTGTCCGGGCGCCTGGAGGAGATGCCGGGCGAGGAGGGATACCCCGCCTACCTGGCGACCCGCCTGGCGGACTTCTACGAGCGCTGCGGGCGCGCGGTGTGCCTGGGGGGCGACGAGCGCATGGGCTCCATCACCGCCATCGGGGCGGTCTCGCCCCCCGGCGGGGACTTCTCCGAACCCATGACACAGAACTCCCTGCGCATCACCGGGGCCTTCTGGGCCCTGGACACCTCGCTGGCCTACCGCCGCCACTTCCCGGCCATCAGCTGGATCAAGAGCTACACCCTGTACCTGGACCAGATACAGGAGTGGTACATGAAGAACGTGGACGAGGAGTGGAGGGACCTGCGCGACAAGGCCATGAGCCTGCTGCAGAAGGAGGTCGAGCTGCAGGAGATCGTGCAGCTGGTGGGGCCGGACGCCCTGCCCGATTTCGCCAAGGCGGTGCTCGAGACCACGCGCATGCTGCGCGAGGACTACCTGCAGCAGTTCGCCTTCTCCGATACCGACGCCTTCTGCTCGCTGCGCAAGGGATACCTCATGCTCAAGGTCATCCTCACCTATTACGACTGCCTGGAGGAAGCGCTGGTGCAGGGGGTGCCGCTGCGGCAGGCCACGGAACATCCCATCAAGAACGAGATAGCGCGCATGAAGGAGATACCGTCCGAGGAGGCGGAGGAGAAGATAAGCGATCTCATAGACAGGGTCCAGCGTGAGCTCAGGTCACTGAGCGAATGGTAAGGAAGAGGAAGCGGGAGATGCAAGATGTCGAACGGTAGTGCTTACCTGGCCACGACGGAGTACCGCACGGTTGGAGAGGTCGCCGGCCCCCTGCTCTTCGTGAGCAAGGTCAAGGGCGCCTCCTATAACGAGATGGTGGAGATACACTCGGCCGACGGCGCCGTTAGGTACGGCCAGGTGATCGAGATCTCCGGCGAGCTGGCCGTGGTGCAGGTCTTCGGGCCCACGGCCGGGCTGGACGTGGACAGGACCAACGTACGCTTCCAGGGCGAGGTGGCCAAGATGCCCTGCTCGGCGAACCTGCTGGGACGCGTCCTCAACGGCCTGGGGCAGCCCATCGACGGCGGGCCCGAGGTCTTTCCCGAGGAGGAGCGGGAGATCACCGGGTCGCCCATCAACCCCTGGAGGCGCGAGGAGCCCCGCGACTTCATCCAGACCGGGATATCGGCCATCGACGGCCTCAACACCCTGGTGCGGGGGCAGAAGCTCCCCATCTTCTCCGGCGCGGGACTCCCCGGCAACGAGCTCGCCGCGGCCATCGTCAAGAACGCCAGGATACTGGGGGGAGAGGAGTTCGCCATCGTCTTTGCGGCCATGGGGATCACGCGGCGCGAGGCCTCTTTCTTCCAGGACAGTTTCGCGCGCTCCGGCGCCCTGGAGAGGGTGGTCTTCTTCCTCAACCTGGCCGACGATCCCACGGTGGAGAGGCTGCAGACCCCGCGCTGTGCGCTGACCGTGGCCGAGTTCCTGGCCTTCGAGCATGACATGCAGGTGCTGGTGATACTCACCGACATGACCAACTATTGCGAGGCCCTGCGCGAGATCTCCACCGCGCGCGAGGAGGTGCCGGGGCGGCGCGGCTATCCCGGGTACATGTACACCGACCTCGCGGCCATCTACGAGCGGGCGGGGCGCATCAAGGGCAAGCCGGGGTCCGTGACCCAGGTGCCCATCCTGGCCATGCCGGACGACGACATCACACACCCCATCCCCGACCTCACGGGCTATATCACCGAGGGGCAGATCGTGCTCTCGCGCACCCTGCACCGCCGGGGCATTTTCCCCTGCATCGACGTGCTGCCCTGCCTCTCGCGCCTGATGAACCTGGGCATCGGCGAGGGACGCACCAGGGGCGACCATCGCGGCGTCGCCGACCAGCTCTACGCCTACTACGCCGAGGGGGTCGACCTGCGGCGCCTGGTGGCCATCGTGGGCGAGGAGGCGCTCACGGACATGGACCGCATGGCGCTGAAGTTCGCGGATGCCTTCGAGCAGAACTACCTCGATCAGAAGGACGAGAACCGCGAGCTCGACCAGACCATGGAGCTGGGCTGGAAGCTGATAAGCATGATGCCCAAGGATTCGATCAAGCGCATCAAGCTGGAGTACGTGGACGAGAACTACAACCCGGATATGGCCGAGGAGTTCATCGAGGCGGAGAGCTGATCCGCGGCGGCGGAGCAGGAGAAGAGGGAACATGGAACAAGTCCATCCCACGCGGAGCGAGCTGCTCAAGCGCAAGGCTAATCGCGCTCTCGCCGATCAGGGCATGAACCTCCTGAAACGCAAGCGGGACGCCCTGCTGGCGGAGTTCATGCCCATCATCGACGAGACCATGCGCCTGTCGCTGCGCCTGGAGCGGGTCACCGCCGATGCCCAGTTCGACCTGGCCATGGCCAAGGCCAAGGACGGCGGGCCCACGGTGCGCTCGGCCTCTTATGCGGCCATGGGCGACATCATGGTGGACATCACCGGAACCCACGTCATGGGCGTGCCCATCCCCGTGATCCGCAAGGGACAGAGCAGTCTGCGCAACGCCCTCAAACGGGGTTACGGCATCACCGGCGTCTCCAGCCGGGTGGACGCCGCGGCGGAGAAGTTCGAGGAGATCATCGACGTCATCATCGAGTCCGCGGACATCGAGACGCGCCTGCGGCGCCTGGGAGAGGAGCTGCGCAAGACCAACCGTCGCGTGAACGCGCTGGAGAACATCGTCATCCCCGATTACGACGAGCAGATCAAGTTCATCCAGATGAGCCTGGAGGAGCGCGCGCGCGAGGACATATTCCGGCTCAAGAAGGTCAAGAAGGCCCTGGAGCGCAAGGAGGAGGCCCGCCTGCGGAGGCTCCAGGCCATCTGACCCGGATGGGGTCAGGTCTTGTTCTTTGCCTGCTTCGCTATCTTCCCAGTTCGCACCCGGGCTTTTGCCTCAAGCTTGCAAGACCTGGCCCCACGCTGCCTCACGCGCCCTTCCCGGCGCCGGACCCGGGCAAGAGAAAACGGATATAACGGGGAGGGCGGCGGGCACCGCCAGGTGGTATCATTTCCGGTATGGATAAGAGCAAGTTCGTCATCACGGGGGGGAATCGCCTGCGGGGGGAAGTGCGGGTGGGCGGGGCCAAGAACTCCGTGCTCAAGCTGATGGCAGCCAGCCTGCTCACCCCCGAGGAGTGCATCATAGGCAATGTCCCCCGCATCACCGACGTGGAGACGATGGTCGAGGTGCTGCGGCGCCTGGGAGCCGAGGTGGAGTGGGAGGGGGAGGGGCTCAAGGTTTGTTCCGGGCACTTCTCGTCCCGCAAGGCTCCCTATCAGCTGGTGAGGCGCATGCGGGCGTCCATCATCGTGCTCGGGCCGCTCGTCGCCCGCTGGGGAGAGGCATCCGTCGCCATCCCCGGGGGGTGCAATATCGGCTCGCGCAAGATCGACATGCATCTCAAGGGGCTGGCGGAACTGGGGGCGGAGATAAGCAGCGAACACGGCTACGTGCATGCGCGTGCTCCGCGCCTCAAGGGGGCGCACATCATCCTCGATTTCCCCAGCGTGGGAGCGACGGAGAACCTGATCATGGCCGCGGTGGGGGCCGAGGGGCGCACGGTGATAGAGAACGCGGCCCGCGAGCCGGAGATACAGGACCTGGCGGCTTTCCTCTCGGCCATGGGGGCGGAGATCGAGGGAGCGGGAACGGCGGTCATAGAGGTGACCGGGGGGGCGGGGCTCAAGGGGGCGGAGCACGAGGCGATCGGAGACCGCATAGAGGCCGGGACCCTGGCCGTGGCGGCGGCTCTGACCGGCGGAGAGGTGGAGATAACCGGCATAGACCCGGCCTGCCTGGGCCTGCCCCTGGAAAAGCTGCGCGAGGCGGGGGTTGAGGTCGAGGGGGCGGAGGGCCGGCTGCGGGTGAGGGGAAGCGGGGAATACAGGCCGGTGGATCTGGCCACCCTGCCCTTCCCCGGCTTTCCCACGGACCTGCAGCCGCAGATGATGGTGCTCCTGAGCCTGGCCTCCGGCACCAGCGTGATCACAGAAAACGTCTTCGAGAGCCGCTTCATGTTCGTGGACGAACTCAACCGCATGGGATGCGACATAGGTATCGAGGGTCATCACGCCATCGTGAGGGGCGTGGGCGCGCTGAGCGGCGCCGAGGTCTGCGCCCCCGACCTGCGTGCCGGCGCCGCCCTGGTGCTGGCCGGGCTGGTGGCGGAGGGGGAAACCCACCTCCTGGACGTGTATCACGTGGACAGGGGGTACGAGAACCTCGAGGAGAAGCTGTCCCGGCTGGGCGCGCGGATCTCCCGCGTCCCCCTGGAGGAAGAATACCCGGGCGGGCTCGCGTGACGCTTCTCGGCCCGGCCGTCCCGGCGGAAAGGTGCCCGGGGCGGCGACTCCCGCTGCCGCGTCTCGGGTGGGATGCGGCGCCCCTCCCCGGGGGGCGCGTACGGCCGCCGCGACAACTGCCGTGATGGTCGTGGTGCGCACGCGCCACAACAGGCATAATACTTATTCAGGTCGAATGGGGCCCGGGCCCGCGTGCGGGCGAGGACGGGCCCAGCCGGGTCCGGCGGGCGCATGGCGCCCACCCCGCAGGCGAGGATGAGCGAGGAGAGGCGATGACGGCAAAGGTCTTGCGCGGCGCGCTGGCGGCCATCCTGGCCGCGTTTCTCTGCCTGGGAATGGCGCCGGGAGCCGCGTCCGCCCCTCCCCCCGCGGGCGGAGGCGGGGCGGCCGCAGCCGGCGAGTCTCTCGCGCTGCGCCTGACCCCGGAGAATTACGCCCGCGGCGGATACGTGCCGGGCGAGGTGGTGGTGATGCTGGAGGATCCCTCCCCCTACGGGCTTGCGCGACTGCTCTCGGAGTTCTCCGCGCTGCTCGCCGCGGACGCGGTCGCGGCCCTGCAGGTCATGGCCGCGAGGCCGCAGAGGGCGGCGGTTAAACTGTGCCTGCGCCCGGGAACGGGCGAGCTGGAGGCCGCCCGTGCGCTCATGGCCTCGCCACTGGTCAGGGCGGCCGAGCCCAACATCATCTTCCGCGCCGCCGATACCTGGCCCGACGATCCCTACTTCCCGCAGCAGTGGGGACTCAACGGGACCTGGGGCGTGGGGGCGGGATCGGCGTGGGACCTGCAGAGGGGCTCCTCGAGCCTGACCCTGGCGGTCGTCGATACCGGCGTGGACTACGGGCACGAGGATCTGCTGGAGCGATGCACGCAGGGCTGGGACTATCACAACAACGACCCCGACCCCATGGACGATAACGGCCACGGGACCATGGTCGCCGGCATAGCCTGCGCCGGCAGCGACAACAACAAGGGGGTCGCGGGCCTGGACTGGCGGGCACGCATCATGCCCCTCAAGGCCCTGGGCGCGGACGGCGAGGGCGACCTGGAAGGCGTGGTCAATTCCATCTACCATGCCGCCGCCGGCGGGGCCGACGTGATCAACCTCAGCCTGACCTCCACCTCGTACTCCCAGGAACTGGCCTACGCGGTCGAGTACGCGCGCTCCGCGGGGTGCGTGCTGGCGGCGGCGGTGGGGAACGAGGGCGATACGACCGTGAACTACCCTGCCGGGGTCGACGGCGTCATCGGGGTCGCCTCCGTGGGGCCGGAGGGCAGGCGCTCGTGGTTCTCCAACCGCGGTCCCGCGGTGGACCTCGCCGCTCCGGGCGAGACGATATGGGGGCCGCTCCCCGGCAACCGCTACGCCTCGGGCTCGGGGACCTCGGAGGCCACCCCCTTCGTCTCCGCGGCGGCGTTGCTGGTGCTGGCGGAATATCCCGGCTCCTCCCCGGACGAGGTGTGGCGCAGGCTGAAGGACAGCGCCCGCGACCTGGGCGCCCCGGGATACGATGAGGAATACGGCTGGGGTCTCCTGGACGCGGACGGGGCCCTGAGGGTGCCGCTGGTGACGGTGACCTCCCCGCAGGACTTCTCCTACCCCGCTTCCGGCAGGGTCAGCGCCTCCGCCTCCAGCGCAAACACTACCATCGACCACATGGAGCTGCACCTGGACGGCGAGCTCCTGGATTCTTACACCCACCCGCAGCCCGGGGGCAGCCTGAGCCACGAGTTCACCGCCTGGGACCTCGGCCGGCTCGCGCAGGGCACGCATACCCTCAGCGTGAAGGCCATCGGCCCCGGCGGCCGCGAGGGCGAGCAGGCGGTGACCGTTTACCGCAACGACAGCCAGCCGCGCCCCGCCCGGGACTGGTACCTGGCCGAGGGCACCACCGCCTGGGGGTTCGAGACCTGGGTACTGGTGCAGAACCCCAACCCGGCCCCCACCTCGCTGCAGCTGACCTTCATGAGACCGGACGGCACCACCCAGGTGCATTCCTTCGCCGTGCGCGGCAACTCCAGGCTCACCGTGGCGGTGAATTCGCTCGTGCCCGCGAGCGACGTCTCCACCCACGTCCACGCCGACCTGCCGGTGGTGGTGGAGAGGTCCATGTACTGGGGGGGGAGGAGGGGAGGGCACGCCGCCGTGGGCTCCAACGCTCCCGCCCGGGACTGGTACCTGGCCGAGGGCACCACCGCCTGGGGGTTCGAGACCTGGGTGCTGGTGCAGAACCCCGGCGATGTCCCCGCCGCCGTGCAGGCGACCTTCATGAAGCCGGGGGGCGCGGCCGTCACCCGCGACTTCTCCCTGCCCGCCCGCTCGCGCCTCACCCTTTCCCTGAACGAACTCATGCCCGCGAGCGACCTCTCCACCCACGTCCACGCCGACCAGCCGGTGGTGGTGGAGAGGGCGGTGTACTGGGGGGGGAGGGACGGCGGCCATGCCGTCCTGGGGTTGACCGAGAGCTGCGCCACCTGGTACCTGGCCGAGGGCACCACCGCCTGGGGGTTCGAGACCTGGGTGCTGGTGCAGAATCCCAACCCCGTGCCGGCCGGCGTGAACTTCGTGTTCATGAAGCCGGGCGGGGGCCAGGTGCGGGCGGCGCGGACGGTGGGCGCCTTCTCCCGCCTCACTCTCAACGTGGCCGAGGTGGCGCCGGGCAGCGACGTCTCCGCTTTCGTGCGCGCCTATCCGCCGGTGATCGTGGAGCGGGCCATGTACTGGCCGGGCGGGGGGCGGGCGCGCGCCGAGGGACATTGCAGCACCGGCGCCATGACCGCGGCGCGCAACTGGTACCTGGCCGAGGGCACCACCGCCTGGGGTTTCGACGAGTACGTGCTGCTGGCGAACCCCACCGCGCGCACCGCGCGCGCCACGCTGCGCTTCATGCGCAGCGACGGCAGCACCCTCACGCATGAATTGCGCCTGGGCGCGGGCGAGCGCATCACCGTCCACGCCAACGAGGTCGATCCCTCCCGCGATGCCTCGGTGCAGGTCGCCTCGGACATACCGCTGGTGGTGGAGCGCTCCATGTACTGGGCGCAGCGGGAGGGCGGCAGCAACGCCCTGGGGGTGATGCGGCCGTGAGCGGGAAGGAAAGACGCCGCGCGCCGGTGAATAATATGGCGTACGGGCGCGTCCGGCAGGGTGGCGCGCCGTCAAACGCGCCGAGGTCGAGCGCGGCGAGCCCGCGGGCGGCAGGAGGGCGAGACTGGACAGTTGCTTGCTCCGATGTTACAAATATGTTACCAAGGTGTTAGAATGGTGCAAAAAGCAATGCAGGGGGGTTTACAGAGCGGGTTCTTTTGTCGTTTATTGATGGAGTCAGGGTATTGGCGCAATATCCATTGGCTGAAGGTTTGAAGCGAGGAACAGGATGCTGAGGACTTCAGTCCAGACCGTGATCAATATCGTGGTCATCGTCCTGGTCATAGGGGCGATGGTCGTGGGGGCGGTAGCTTTCATCCCATCTCACAACCCCGCGGGTCCCCTCATCGGCAGGATCCTCTGCATGCGGGGCATACTCTCCGGTCTCATCGCCAACCTGGACCCAGCGGACCTCGCCGAGGCCATGCGCAACAATCCCCAGATGATGGGCGACATCATCGCCGCCCTCGGTGACGAGGGCGCCGAGACCATAGCCCAGGGGATAAACGAGAGCCCCGAGTTCGTGAGCGCCCTGCTCGCGGAGCTGGATCCCGCGACCCTGGCCTACGCCCTCAACGACCCGGCCTCGGCCGAGTTCATCACGCAGCTGCTCGGCCACCTGGATCCTGAGGCCATCGCCGGGATGGTGAATGAGATCGGGCCCTTCATCGCGGATCTGCTCGGCCGCCTGGACCCCGCGGTCATCGCCGGCGCGGTAAACGCCAACGGCCCCTTCGTCACCGCCATGATGGGGGCCACGGATCCGGCGGCGGCGGCGGGCGCGGTAAACGCCAACGGCCCCTTCGTCACCGCGCTCATCGGGCTTCTCGACCCCGCGGTCATCGCCGGCGCGGTCAACGGCAACCCCTCCATGGTCGGCGACTTGCTCGGCCACCTGGACACGGGGGTGATAGCGGGCGTGGTCAACGCCAACGGGGGCTTCGTCACCGGCCTGCTGAGATACCTGGACCCCGCGGTGCTCACCGCCGGCATGAACGCCCACCCCACCTTCCTTTCCCGGCTCATGGGCCATCTCAACCCGGCGGTCATCGCCGGCGTGCTCAACGCCAACTCCGGATCCGCCGCCGACCTTTTAAGCCATCTCTCCAACGAACTGCTCTCCAACGTGCTCGCCCTGACCGCACACGACCCCAATTGGATAAACGGGCTCATGGACAGGCTCGATCCCGCGGTGATAGCGGCGATGATGAACAACTCCAGCCCCTTCACCTCGGGGCTTATCAACGCCCTTGATCCCGCCTGGGCGGCGGGCATAGCCAACGCCAATCCCGACCTCGTCTTCCAGGTCATGGACGCCATAGACCCCGAACTGGTGGCCACCATGCTCAACAATGAGAGCATGGTCTCCCGCGTGATTCCCCTCATCGACACCGCAACCTTGGGCGCGGCGCTGGGAGAGCATACCGACCTGGTGACCCGCCTGCTGCCGCTGCTGGATCCGGTGCTGGCCGAGGCCACCAATCAGGCGCTGGAGGGCAACCCCGAGCTGGCCAAGGCGCTGCTCGCCAACCTGGACGGGGCCCAGATAGCGTCCGCCCTGGCGCAGGCGCCCGCCTTCCTCACCGGACTGGTGAGCAACCTGGGGCCGGGCCTGGTCGCGGCGGCCATCAAGGGCTCCAACGACAATCCGCAGCTGCTCATCAACCTGGTCAACAGCCTGGATGCCGCCCAGGTATCGCGGGCGCTCGACCTCTCCGGCGCTTTTGCGCCCACGCTCCTGGCCATGCTGCCCAACAACCTGGCGCAGAGGGTGGCCGAGGCTCTGAACGCCAACCCGGCCATGCTGGATACGGTCATCGGGACCGCGGACCCGAAGGTGCTGGCGGGCATACTCAACTCCGGGGCCGCGGACGTGCTCATCGCCGGGCTCATCCCCCTGCTCGACGAGGGGGCGGCGCAGGCCATAGCCAAGGGCGTCAACACCGATGCGGGCCAGCCCCTGGCCCAGTCCATGATACGCTCGCTCATCGCCAACTCGGAGCCGGCGGTGATAGCGGATGCGGTGAACTCCAACCCCGACTTCGTGGCGGGCATGCTGGAGCTCCTCGACGACGGCGCGGCCGCGGCCATCGCCGATGGCATGAACGCGAACCCGGACACCGCGACCACCGTGGCCCGCTACCTTGACGGGGTCACCAGCCGCAGAATAGCGGAGGCGCTCAACGCCAATACCGCCATCATCAAGCCGCTGCTCGCGAACCTTGAGCCGCCGGTGGGGCGGGCCATCGCCGAGGGCCTCAATAAAAACGCCACCGATATGACCGTGCAGCTCATGGGCAACCTCTCCGAGGAGGTGGGCAAGGAGCTGGCGAAGGGCCTCGAGAAGAACACCCAGCTGCTGACCGCGCTGCTGCCGGTCCTGGACTCGAGCGTGGGCAAGGAGGTCGCCGCGGGGCTGAACGAAAACGCCGATCCCGTCACCGGCGGCGGTTTCCTGCAGGCCATGGTGGAGGGGGCCTCCCCCGACCTGGCCCAGGTCATCGTCAATTCGCTTAACGAGGGGCCGCCCTATGCCATGGACGGCTTCATCTCCGTGCTTATCCAGAACCTCCAGGCGCCCACGGCGGAGGCGGTGGCGGAAGGGCTCAACGCCAACCCCGGCCTGGTGGAGCACCTGCTCAACCACCTGGACGGCGCGGTCATGGCCCAGGCCCTCAACGACAACGAAGCCTGGATAACCGAACTGGTGAGCAAACTGGACACGGGCGCCCTGGCGGATGCGCTCAACGCCGCCCTCGGCAGTGACGGGGGCAAGGCCTTCTTGACCGGTCTGCTTGAAAACCTCGAGGGCGGGAACGTGGCCAGGATACTCAACGCCAACCCCGGGCTGACCGGCGATATCATGGAGGCGGGGGGCGAGATGGGGCTGGGAAAGACCCTGCACGACCTGCTGGCGGACGCGGGCGCGGGGGGGAGCGGCGCCTTCCTCACCAACCTGATCAGGCAGCTCGATGCGGGAGTGGTGTCCCGCGTGCTGGAGAACGGCGTCAGCGGGGCCACGCTCAGCGCGGCGGAGTTGAGCCGGCTCCCCTATCCGGGACATACCATGCTCAAGGTGCTGTGGATTTACGTTTACCTGAGGTCGCATATAGATTTCTTGGGGCTGGGAGACCAGGACGGCTGGGCGTGGTCCAATATCGAGGGCGGGGAGACCCACCAATGGACCGGCGGCCCCTGGGTGCCGGCGCCGTGAGGGGAAGATTGAGGGCAAGATGCTGGTTCGCAAGCCGATACAGATAGCGGTCAACCTGGTGGTCATCGCGCTGCTGCTGGCCCTTATCGCCGCGGGCGTGGTCATGCTCCTGCCCATCAAGGGAGGCTTGGGCACCCTGCTGGGCAAGATGAGCTCGCAGCGCTATACCCTGGCCGGTATCATCGAGGGGCTCGACCCCGTGCAGGTGGCCCGGGCCATCAATGACAACCCCGAGTTCCTGGTGCAGCTGCTCAAGGAGCTGGAGCACCCCGAGAACCAGGAAGCCACGGCGGCGGCCATCAATGACAACCCGGAATTCCTGGTCACGCTGCTCTCCTTCGTCGACCCCGAGCCGATAGCCAAGGCCGTCAACGAAAACGGCGACCTCATCGCCGGGCTGCTGCCGCTCCTCGACCCCGAGGTGCTGGCGGGAACGGTGAACGCGAGTTCCGATTTCACCACCGCCCTCCTGCCCGAACTCGACCCCGGGGTGATCGCGCTCATAGTCAACCTCAACGGCCCCTTTCTCACCGACCTGGTGTCCTACCTGGACCCGGCGGTGCTCGCTGCCGCGGCCAATGCCAACCCGGGCCTGACCGCGGACCTGCTCAAGGCGCTGGACGCGGCCGTGGTCGCGGCGGCGGTGAACGCCAACGGCAGCTGGCTCACCAGCCTGCTCCTGCTCCTGGATCCCGCCCCCACCGCCCAGGCCATCAACGCCAACCCAGACTTCATCTCGCGGCTGCTGCGCGGCCTCAATCCCCGTGTGCTGGCGTCGTCGGTGAACGCCAATTCCGCTTTTCTGGTGGGGATGACGCGCTATCTTAACCCGGATATCGTCGTGCGCACGGTGAACGAGAACAAGAATTTCATCATCGGGGTGGTGGACCGCATGGACCCGAGGGCGGCGGCCGATATCGCCTCGGACCAGGTGGTGCTGACCCGCATCCTGGGGCTGCTCAACCCGGCGCCCATAGCGGGGGCCCTCAACCAGAACGCGCAGTTCGTCAAGGAGGTCATGGGCCTGCTCGACCCGCAGGGGCTGGCCGCCTCCCTCAACGGCACCGGGGACGCCGTGGCGGCCATCATCGCGCACCTGGACGACTCCCTGCTCAAGCACATCACCGACAACGAGGCTTTCCTCAAGGACGTCGTGGATCTCGTGGATACCTCGGTGCTGGCCTCGGCCATCAACGCCAACTCGGCCTTCATAACCTCCCTCATCGCCAACCTGCCCCCCTCGCTGGGGAGGGCGGCGGCGGAGGGGCTCAATCTCTCCCCTGAATTTTTAGACCGCGTCATCTCCACCTCCAACCCGGATTTTCTGGCGGGGCTGCTGGAGAGCGCGGGCGATTTTCTGGATGCGCTCATCGCCAACCTGGATCCCGTGGTGGCGCGGGCGGTGGCCGCGGGCGCAAACGCCAACCCCACCCTGGTGGACGCGGCGCTGGACAACCTTGACGTCGATGCCCTGCTCTACGTGCTGGGCCAGACCACCGGTTTTTCCGAGGAGCTCTCGGCCCATCTCTCGCCGCTGGCGGCGGCGGCCATCGCCATAGGCCTGAACAACAACGGGGATTTCATCTCCACCCTCATCGCCCACCTGAACGCGGACGGCCTGGCCCAGATACTCGCCAACCATCCCGAGACCACGCGGCAGCTCTCCGCATACCTTGACGCGCATTTCGCACGCGCGCTGGCGGGGGGCCTCAACGCGGGCGGGAGCTTCCTCGAAAGGCTGATCCACTACCTTGATCCGGCGGTCATCGCGGACGCCCTGGACGAGAACCCGGAGATGACGCGCGACCTTCTCGCCCTCCTGGATGCGGACCTGGGCAGGGCGATAGCCGGAGCGGTCAACCGCAAGCCGGGTTTTCTGGTGGAGGTGCTGGCCAACCTCGATGCCGAGACGGGCAAGGCCATGGCGGAGGGCACCAACCTGAACACCAGCGGCTTCCTCAGCGAGCTCCTCAAGTGGCTGGACAGCGGGGTGGCCGTGGCGGCGGGAAAGGCGCTGGATTACGCCGACCCCGGTTTCCTGACGGAGCTGGTGGGCAACCTCAACGCCACCACCGGCCGGAATATGGCCGAGGCCGCCAACGAGGCCGAAGCCATGGCGAAATCCCAGGGCAGGAAGAGCCTCATGCAGGTGCTCATGGAGAACATGGCGCCCGAGACGGCCCAGGCGCTGGCCGAAGGGCTCAATCAGAGCGCGGACAGAAACCCCGGCTTCATAACCAGCCTGGTGGTCAATCTCAACCAGACCACCGGAGAGGCGGTAGGCCGCGGCCTCAACGCCCTGGCGGTGGGGGAGGGCAGCTCCGACTTTTTCAAGGTCCTCGACATCACCCTGGGGGGCACCGAGCCGCATACCCTGCAGGCCATCAGCGGTGCCCTGGAGACCCCGCAAGGGAAGGCCTTTCTCAATGCCCTGCTCGACAGCCTGGATGCGGAGAAACTGGGCTTGGGCGTCAACGCGGGCATCGACGCCGCGCCCGGCCATTTCCTGCGCAGCAGCCTGTTCGCCACCGACGCCGACATGATGGCGCGCATCACCGCCGGTCCGGGAATGGACCTCGCCAAAGAACTGCTGGGGGTAAACCCCGCCGCCCCGTTGCTCGACGCCTCCAAGGTGGCGGGGGCGCTGGGCGGAGGCATAGAGAGCCTGCTCAAGGGGATACTCTCCGAGCTGAGCGCGGAGGGCATCGCGGCGGAGATGAAGGGAATCGTGAGTCTCGGCTCCACCTACACTTTCGACCCGGTGACGGGCATCAATTCGCGCAACTACGTGGTGCCGCCGGGCACAAATGCCTTCTACATGCTCACGGACATGATGGCGGACAACGACGGCATGGCGCAGGTCATAGCCGACGCCTTGACCAACAGCATCAGGGACGACACTGCCAACACCGGCCTGTTGCACAACCTGGGCGTCAAGGTGCGGCTGAGGTTCTACGGCGCGATGCTGGGCATACCGCTAGGCCTGGACCTGCCGGGGGTCGGCTACGTGGACGGGGCCTATACCGGCCGTTTGCGCCATCCGGTGACCGGACAATGATAAGAGGTTGAGGAGATGTTCCTGCTCAAGAGACCGATACAGCTGATAGTGAACATAGCCGTGGTGGTGCTCCTGGTGGCGGCGGTGGCCGCGGGCGCGGTGATGCTGCTGCCCTCGCGCAGCCCGCTCGGGCCCCTGCTGGGCAAGGTGGCCTCCGACGTGGACCTGCTCGGAAACATGCTCAAGAACACCAAGCCGGAAGCGGTGGCGCAGGCTATAAACGAGAATCCCGGTTTCATCTCCGAGCTGCTGAACGCCATGGTGGAGGAGGGGACGGTGGCGGTCATCGCCGACGTCTTGAACGACAACCCCGGGTTCCTGGTGGCGATGATGCCCTTCCTGGATCCGGAGTCCATCGCCTACGTGGCCAACAACGGCTCCGACCTCATCGTGGACCTCGTCGGCCACCTGGACCCCGGGGTCATCGCGGACGCGGTGAACGAGAATGGGGAGTTCGTGGCCGCCCTCCTGGGCTATCTCGACCCCGTGGCGCTAAGCGCCGGCATCAACGCCAACGGAGACTTCCTCTCCGCGGTGCTCTCACATCTGGACCCCGGGGTCATCGCCGGGGTGGTCAACGCCAACGGCCCCTTCCTCACCGCCATCATGGGGCTCCTGGATCCTGCGGTCACGGGACAGATCGTCAACCAGAACAGCCCCTTCCTGACGGCCCTGGTCTCTTACCTCGACCCGCCGGTGGTGGCGGGCGTGGTCAACGCCAACGGACGTATGCTCTCGGAATCGCTGAATTACATAAATCCCGCGGTGATCGCCACGGTGGTGAACCAGAACGGCTCCTTCCTGTCGGCCATCATGGCCTACCTGAACCCGGCCGTGCTGGCCGGCGCGCTCAACCAGAACATCGCCACCGTGGTCCGGGTGACCCGCGCCATAAGCCCGGACTACGTGGCGGACATCCTCAACCGCACCACCATACTCTCGGCCAGCGCTCCCTATATGCAGCCCTACCCGGTGGCCCAGGCGCTGATGGGGGCCACGGACTTCGTCAACGATCTCGTGCGACTGCTGGATCCCGCCGTGGTGGTGGACATCGTCAACTCCTCCATCGACCTGGTGGAGAGAACCGTGGACTACGTGGATCCGAAGTTCGCGGCGGACCTCATCAGCAATCAGGCCATGCTCTCGCGCATCCTGGGCCTCATGGACGTGCAGGTGCTGGCCAACGTGGTCAACGCCAACCCCCAGATGATGGCGGAGATGCTGCCCCTGCTCTCGCCTTCGGTGGGCGCGGGCGCGGGCGCGGGGGTGAACGACAACCCGGCGCTCATCGTGGAGGCGCTCAACGCCCTCAACCCGGCCATACTGGCGGGGGCCCTCAACGCCCACCCGGAGATAGCCGAGAGTCTCTCCCGGGCCATGCCGCCCTCCCTGGCGCCCTCCATCGCCTCCGGCCTCAACCGCAATCCGGAGTTCCTGGGTGAACTTTTGCAGAACCTCGACCCCGCCCCCATAGCGGCCGCCCTGGGAACACACACCGATTTCGTCTATGACCTCGTATCGCAGCTCCCGCCGGGGGTGGTCGCGCCCATGATCAGGGGCTCCAACCGCAACCCGGCTTTTCTCGCCTCGCTCATCTCGCATCTCAGCGCGCAGACCATAGCGGGGGCGCTCAACGACAACCCCGACTTCCTCGAGACCCTGCTGGCCGGCCTGGACGGGAGTATGGGGAAGGCCATGGCCGAGGGCATATATGACAACTGGCTGGCGAAAAGGGATTTCCTCTCCGCCGTCATCGGGGCGCTCGACCCCGCCGTGGTGGCCGCGGCGGTGAACGCCAACCCGGACTTCCTGGAGGGTTTCCTGGCCAATGCCAGCTCGCTCACGGCCGAATACCTGGCCAAGGGGATAAACGCCAACGTCGCGGCGAACCCCTTCGGATCCGACCTGCTCTCGGTGCTCGTCACCAACATATCGCCGCAGGCGGCGGGGGCCCTGGCCGAGGGCATCAACCGCAACGCGGCCGCCGACCCGGAGGACAACCTGCTCACGGGCCTGCTGGCGAACACCAACGGGGCCGCGGGCGCGGCCATCGCCGCGGGGCTGAACAACAACCCCGGCTTCATACGCGTGCTGGTGGAGAACATCAGCCCCACCGCGGCCGTGGCCACGGCCAACGCCGTCAATATCTCCTGTCAGAGGGCGCAGGCGGACCCCGTTAATCACGGCTTCCTGCGCAAGATGCTGGCCAACCTGGGGCCGGACGTCGCCCAGGCCTCCTCCGAGGGCCTGCTCAACAACACGGACCTGCAGGCCCTGGTGGGAGCGCTGATGAATAACCTCAGCGCGAACCTGGTGGCGCCGGTGCTCGCGGCCGGCCTGAACGGCAACCCGGCGGTGGGCAACATGCTCCCCGGGCTCCTGGGCACCCTGGACACCACCACGGCGCATACCATCGCCCTGGCGCTGAACGCCAACCCCGACATGACCAGCATGCTGCTGGAGGAGCTGGACCCGGCCTTCGTGGCCGACCTGCTCGCGCAGAATACCGATTTTCTGGCCGGCGTCATCTCCAACCTGGACGGCGCCGTCATCGCCGGGGCCGTAAACGCCGAGTACGGCATGCATGCGGACGGCGCCAGGGAGTCGCTGGTGGCGCGCATACTCACCTCCCCCTTCTTCAGCGGAGAGGACCTGGCCGGACTGCTCAACGTGGCCGGATACAGGTTCCTGGTCGATTTGATCGCCCACCTCGACGCCGGACCCATCGCCGCCGCCATCAACAGCAGCGGCGAGACATTCCTGACCAAGCTGGTGGCCTTCCTGGACCCCGACGTGCTGGTCGCGGCCATCAAGGCGGACCGGATGCCCAACTACAAGGCGGGCATACGCGGGGGAGGGGTCAAGGACCTCAACACCCACCTCTACGTCTATCAAGCCATGGGCCTGCCCATCCCGCTGGGCCCGGCCAACTTCAAGGTCTTCGACGCCGACGTCTATATCCCCCCGGACATCCCGGAAATGCCGCCATACCCCGGCCCGGCTCCGCCCTGGTGACGCCGCCGCCCGCTCGCCGGGAAGGCCGCCCTTGCGGGGGAAGCACCGCCCCGATACCGGGCTCTTGCATGCATGGGAGCGCTCATCGACCCCGGAGGGGGCCGCGAGGCCGTTGACAGCCCCTGCGGCAGGGACTATAATTCACAACGTTTGTTAGCAATGCTAAAGGTTGAAGATGGAAGCAATTATCGAAGTCAGCCAGCTGGTAAAAAAGTACGATGAGCTGACGGCGGTCAAGGAGATATCCTTCACGGTGCGCAGGGGAGAGATCTTCGGATTCCTCGGGCCCAACGGAGCCGGCAAGACCACCACCATCAACATGCTCTGCACCCTGCTCAAGCCGACCTCGGGAAGGGCCACCCTGGACGGCTGCGACGTGGTGGCGGACAGGGAGCGGGTGCGCGAATCCATCGGTCTGGTCTTTCAGGACCCCTCGCTCGACGATCGCCTGACCGCGCGCGAGAACCTCGAGTTCCACGCCTACGCCTACCGCGTGCCCAAGGCGGAGAGGGGCGCGCGCATCCGCGAGGTGCTGGAGATGGTGGAGCTGATGGACCGCGAGAAGGACCGCGTGCAGACCTTCTCAGGGGGGATGAAGCGCAGGCTGGAGATAGCGCGCGGCCTGCTGCATTATCCCAAGGTGCTCTTTCTGGACGAGCCCACTATCGGCCTGGACCCCCAGACGCGCAACTCCATCTGGGCCTATATCCAGGACCTGAAGAAACGCCATGACATCACCATCTTCCTCACCACCCACTACATGGACGAGGCGGAGAACTGCGACCGCATCGCTATCATCGATTACGGGGAGATAATCGCCCTGGATGCCCCGGAGGGGCTCAAGAGCGAGGTGGGGGGCGACGTGGTCAAGCTGATCACCGAGGACGACGCGGAGGCGGAGCGGGTGCTGATGCGGGACTTCGGGGTGAGCATGATACAGGACCGCGATTGCCTGTGCTTCGAGGTCGAGAGCGGGGAGAGATTCATACCGCGCTTCATACGCGATTTCCCGCTGGCGGTCAACTCCATCAGCGTGCGGCGCCCGACCCTGGACGACGTCTTCCTCAAGCTCACCGGACGCGAGATCCGCCCCGAGAACGCGGACAGCAAGGCCAACCTGCGCGCCTTCGTGCGCGAGCGCAGGAGACCGACGAGGAGGTAGGCGGGGACTATGCAGCAGCGGTGCGCGCCGGGCGCGGCGGAGGGCTCGAGCTGGGCGGCTCGCCTGGCCACGGGCATATACATCACCTGGATGCGGGATGTGAAGCGCTTCTTCCGCGACCGCATCCGCCTCGTCGGGGCCATCGCGCAGCCCCTCGTCTACCTTTTCCTGCTGGGCACGGGCCTGCAGTCCGCTTTCCAGTCCTTCGGGAGCGGGGAGACGCGCTACGTGACCTTCATGTTTCCCGGCATCCTGTGCATGACCGTGCTCTTCACCTCCATGTTCTCGGCCATCTCCATCATCTGGGACCGGGAGTTCGGCTTCCTCAAGGAGATGCTGGTGGCCCCCATACCGCGTTCCTCCATCGCGGTGGGCAAGGTTCTGGGCGGCGCCACCACCGCCCTCATGCAGGGCCTCATGCTGCTGCTCTTCATGCCCCTGGCGGGGATACCGTACAACCTGGAGAAGATCGCCATGATGCTGCTGGTGATGTTTCTGCTCTCCATCAGCCTGACTTCCTTCGGGGTGGCCTTCGCCGCCCGCATGCGCTCCATGGAGGCCTTCCCCATCATGATGAATTTCCTGCTCATGCCGATGTTCTTCCTCTCCGGAGCCATGTTCCCCCTGCAGGACCTGCCGGGATGGATGGGGGTGCTGACCAAGATAAACCCCATGAGCTACGCCGTGGACGCCGTGCGCGGCGTAGCGCTCAAGGGCATCACCATCTCCTCGGCCGCCATGAGCCTGCCCGCCGTGCCCGCGCACCTGGCCGCGGACCCCGAGTTCGTCGCCTGGATGGGCAAGGTCAAGGAACTCCTGCCCCAGACGCCCCAAATGCAGGTGCAGTATTACCCCCTGGGCATCAGCCTCCTCATCGTGGTGGGCTTCGGCGTCTGCCTCATGGCCATCGCCGTTCTGCAGTTCAACCGCCAGGACTGAGCCGCCCCCGCGCGCGGGCGGGCCAAGCGGAAGCCGCGGCGGCACCGTCGCCGGGGATGGCTTTGGTGCCGGGAGGGCACCCCGCAGGATTCCCGCGGGGAAGAACAGTGTTATAATCCCGGTATGGTCGACGAAACGCCGTGTGTGACAATCACCGCCTCCGGCCCGATCAAGCCTGGCCACAAGGCTCCATGTTCTTCCCCCGGGCAGGAGACAGACGGTCAATGCCATCTCGCTCCGCAGCATCAATCGGGGGGGCGGGATGAGCCGCATTCCCTCGCCGGGCCATCATATTCCGCGCCGACCGGGAGGCGCTCCCGAACACCGCCCGCCGCGCCGGGCCGCAGGGGGCGAGCCTCATGCTGCGGGGGGCGGCGGATGAGTGAAGCGGACGCTGCAGGGCGGCGGGCGGATTTCGCGCAGGGGAAGGCACGGCAGGGGATGGACGCGGGGCAGGTTCCTGCCGGGAGGGGCTCATGAAGGAGCCCATTCGCGTCGCCATCGTGGACGATCACGAGATAGTCCGCATGGGGGTCAACCGCGTGCTGGACGGCGTGAGCGGCGTGTGCGTAGTGGGGGAGGCCGAGAACGGCCGCCAGGCCCTGGAGATGGCGAGGCGCGAGATGCCCCAGGTGATGCTGGTGGACGTCAAGATGCCGGACATCAGCGGCATCGAGGTGGTGCGCAAGCTCAAGGAGGACCCCGCGACCTCCGCCATAGAGGCCATCATTCTCACCGTTTACGATGACCTGGAGACGGCGGCGGAGGCCATACGCGCCGGCGCCATCGGATACATCCTCAAGGACAGCGGGAGGGAGCAGCTGCTCAAGGCCATACGCGCTGCGGCCGAGGGCATGCCCCTCGTGGCGCCGTCCATAACCCGCGGGCTGGTGGCGGCGCTGCACAGGCAGGACGACGGGGTGGGCGCCGGCACGGGAGAGGAGAATCCCCTGCTCTCCCTCACCGGGCGGGAGTTGGACGTGATACGGCTCGTGGCCAGGGGGCACAGCAACAAAGCGGTGGCACGGGAGCTGGACATAACCATCAGCACCGTGAAGACCCACCTGCGCAATATCTACCGCAAGCTGGGGGTGGAGGACCGCGCCCAGCTCATCATCAAGGCCATAAAAAACGGCATCCCTTGAAGGGGAGGGTGCGCGGCACGGGCCGGGCGCCCCTCCTCCCTTCGTCCGCGGCCCCCGTCCCTCATCCCCGCGGGCTCCGCGGCCGATATGGATATGGCGCCAACGACGCTTGAAGGACTGTGGATAAATGATATTATTGTTAATTAGCAAATAGTATTGTGGCTCAGGATAAGGATGAGGGAGAGTTTTTGCGCCGTCTCAGCTCCGCAGGCCGCTGCAGCATGGCCATCGTGGCCGCAGGCATAGCGCTCGCGCTCCTCGCCTCCCTGCCGGGACCCGGCCTGCCCGGGGAGGAGAGGGCGGCGGCCGGGGACGGGAGCGTCACCTTCATCGGACACGGCCGCGGCCACGGGGTGGGGCTGTGCATGGCGGGGGTCTATTTCCGCGCCTGCCGCGGCGAGGGATACCACGACATCATCCGCACCTATTACAGCGGCGTCTCCTTCTCCCACGTCAGCGACGACATGCCCATCAGGGTGCTGTGCCGCGACAACGTGGTGAGGGTATACCGGCTCAGGGATTATCTCTACCGCCTGCAGGAGGAGCCCGATACCTGGCCGGGGCAGGGGCTGCGGGTGCTGGCGGTGGCGGCGAGGACCTACACGCTGTCCTGCATCGCGCGGGGCAAGCACAGCAAAGACGGTTACGATATCTGCCCCTACGGCTCCTGCTGCCAGGCTTTCGTGGAGACCATCGACCCCGCGCGCAGGCCGAACACGGAGGCGGCGGTGGACGCCACCGCGGGGGAGATTATCACCTACGGCGGCCAGCCCATCACCGCCGCCTACAGCTCCTGCTGCGGCGGCTATACCGCCGGGGTGGACGAGGCCTGGGGGGGCACGCCGCTCCCTTACCTCAGCCCGGTGTACGACGACGCCTGCGCCGCCTCCGAGGACCACGACTGGCGGGTGACCGTGTCCTGGGAAGCGCTGCAGGCCCGCCTCAACGCCAACGCGGGCACCGCGGTGGGCACCCTCTACGGATTCGAGGTCGTCTCCCGCTGGCCCTCGGGGCGCGTGAGGCAGGTGCGCATCGACGGCAGCGGCGGCAGCAGGGCGGTGAGCGGGACTCTCTTTGCCTCCGCGGTGGGGCTGCAGACACATTTCTTCTTCATCGACGCGCAGAGCTTCGACGAATACCTGCTCCTCCAGAACCCTGGCCATACGGCCGCCCGCTGTACCGTGACCTACATGTTCCCGGGCGGAGGGACCATGCAGGAGGAATGCGAGGTGGGGGCGAGGTCACGCCACACCATACATGTGAACGAACGCATACAGAACTCCGAGGTGTCGATCGAGGTGGCGTCGGACCGGCCGGTGGTGGCGGAGCGCGCCATGTATTTCGACTACATGGGAAGCGGCCGCAAGGGCGGCCATGCCGGCATGGGCCTGAAACAGGCGTGCCGGGAGTGGTATTTCGCCGAGGGCTACAGCGGCGGCGACTTCGATACCTATTACCTGGTGCAGAACCCCAACGGAACCGAAGCGCGCCTCGCCGCGTGCTTCATGGGCAAAGATGGTGAGGTGGACGTGTTCCACTACACCCTGGAGCCCCATTCGCGCATGACCATCTGGATGAATCAGGAGCCGGGGCTGGGCGGGGGGGAGTTCTCGGTGCGCATGGAGAGCGACCAGGAGGTGGTGGCGGAGCGCGCCGTCTATTTCAGTTACAAGGGGGCGCGAGGGGGCACGGTGGCGGAGGGCGCGCCGGAATGCGGCAGGGAGTGGTATTTTGCCGAGGGCTATACCGCCGAGGATTTCGATTCCTGGGTGCTTATCGCCAACCCCAACCCGGATGCGACGGACGTGAAGCTCGCGTTCATGCTGCCCGACGGCTCGGTCAGGGAGGTGGACATGAAGGTGCCGGGGCGCAGCCGCGGCACCGTGGGCGTGGACTGCCTGCCCGGCCTGGAGCAGACGGAGTTCTCGCTGTGCGTGCGCTCGAGCCTGCCCGTGATCGCCGAGCGGGCGATGTATTTCACCTACCGGGGCAGGAGCGGGGGGCATGCGGCCATGGGGGTGGCGCAGCCCTCGCGGCGCTGGTGTTTCGCGGAGGGCTATACCGGGGGCGAATTCGATACCTACCTGTTGCTGCAGAACCCGGGCCCGGATCCCGCCGCGGCCACCCTCTGCTTCATGCGCGGGGACGGCGAAGTCATCACCCGTGAAGCGGAGATAGGGCCGTATGCGCGTTATACCGTGCACGTGGGCGACCTGCCGGGCCTGGAGGAGGAGGAGTTCTCCACCCTGGTGGAGTGCGACGTGCCGCTGGTGGCGGAACGCGCCATGTACTTCGCGTACAAGAGGCGCGACGGGGGCAGCTGTTCGCAGGGGACCCCCTCCCCGGCCACGCGATGGTTCTTCGCGGAGGGTTATACCGGGAGTTGAGGAGGGCGCGGGGGCGGCCCGCGCCCGTGGCCGCGCAGAGCGCCGGGCGACGTGCGTATGCGCAGCGGCGGGCTCCGAGAGGGCGAGGAGGTCTTTCCATCTCCAAGCGCTATATGCTCATAATCGTCGTCATGGTCGCCTCCTGCATGGTGCTGGTGGGGATCAGCTACCTCATGCTCGATATCCTCTCCGGCATGGTGGTGACGCCGAGGACGCCGGTGCGTGAAGTCGATGCCCCAGGAGCTCTCTACATCCCGTCCGGGGGGGGAGAGATAGCGGCCATGCAGGCCAGCAGGGATGGGCGCTTCCTCGCCTATGTGGCGCTGCCGGGGGCCGGAGACGGCCTGGTGCTGCACGTGGTCGAGACCGGCAGCGAGCCCGCGGCGCGGTTCGAGCGTGGGATAGGGGGGAGCGGGCTGGCGTGGCTGGGCGACGGCCCGCTCCTGCTCTACGAGGACGCAGGGGATATCCACGCGCTGGATGCGGAGACCGGTGAGGTGTCGAATCTCACCGCGAGCCCCGAGCGCGACAGCGACCCCCTTCCCTCCCCCGACGGCCGCTACATCCTGTGGACGGTCAGCCCTCCCGCCGAAAGCGGTGAGTCCCCCGCCTTCTGGCTCATGCGCCCGGACGGCACGGAGAAGACCTACATGGCCCCGGCGCAGCCCCTGGCGGTTTGGGATCCCTCGGGGGGGAGGGTCATGTCGCGAGGCGGCCCGGCCGCAAGCGGCGACGCGGGGCACGGCCGCTGCCGGCTGCGGACGGCGACGGTGGGAAGAGCGGGCTGGGAATATTACGGCGATTGCGGCGGCGAGGTCGCGTTCATCTGGTGGCCTTCCCGCGAGGCCCTGCTGTGCGTGGGTCCCCTGCTGGTGAAGGGAGAGGACGTGGTCAAGGGGGTGTGGTCCAGGGTGGAGGGGCGGGAGAGGAGCAAGAAGGTGGCGTCCAGCGACGGGCTGGGCCACGATGCCGCCCGCTACGCCTTCTTCCCCTCGCGCCGGGGCGCGAAGCTGGCCTATGTGGGGGAGAAGGGCCTGGAGTACCTGGATTACGAGGAGCGCGTCATCAGCCGTTATCCCCGCCTGGAGGCGCGCACGCCGCTGGCGTGGAACGAGGTCGCCGGCGAGATATTCTACACCGGCCCGGAAGGCATCTACCGCGTGGAGATGGGGGGGGAGTGAGATGAAGGGAGAGGGGAAGACCAAGATCGTCGCGACCATCGGCCCCGCCTGCCGGGAAGTCGATACGCTGCGCCGCATGCTGGAGGCGGGCATGGACGTAGCCCGCATCAATGCCTCCCACACCTCGCGGCAGGCCATGCACGAAGAGGTCCTGGCGCTGCGCGAGGCCGCGCGGCTCGCAGGCCGGGAGGTGTGCGTGCTCCTCGACCTCATGGGGCCCAAGCTGAGGATCGGGGAGATGGCGGGCGGGGAGGTTCGCCTGCAGGAGGGACAGGAATTCTCCCTGCTGGAGGGGGATATGGTGGGAGACGCCACCCGCGCGGGCGTGGACCATCCAGGCCTGGATGCGGCGCTGCGCCGGGGCGACAGGGTGCTCCTCGACGACGGAGCCCTGCGCCTGGAGGTGTTGCGGGCGGGGGGCGGGGAGGTGCGCTGCAGGGTGGAGGTGGGGGGAAGGCTGCGCTCGCGCAAGGGGCTCAACCTGCCCGGGGTGCAGTTGCGGCTGCCGCCTTTGACCGCCAAGGATATCTGCGACCTGGAAGCGGGATTGCAGTCGGGCATGGACTGGGTCGCCCTCTCCTTCGTGAGGTCGGCGGAGGATGTGCGCCACCTGCGCCGCGAACTGTCGCGGCGGGGATTCGACCTGCCGGTGATGGCCAAGATCGAGAAGAGGGAGGCGATTGAAACCCTGGAGGACATCGTGGAGGAGGCGGACGGGGTGATGATCGCGCGCGGCGACCTGGGGGTGGAGCTGGCCCTGGAGGAGATACCGCTGGTCCAGAAGCGCATCGTCGGGGCCGCCGCCAGCCGGGGAAAACCGGTGATCACCGCCACCCAGATGCTGCAGAGCATGATCGCGAGCCCATCGCCGACGCGTGCGGAGGTCTCCGACGTGGCCAATGCGGTGTTCGAATCCACGGACGCGGTGATGCTCTCCGGGGAGACGGCGGTGGGCGCCTTCCCGCTCAAGGCCGTGGAGACCATGCAGCGCATCATCCTCAAGGCGGAGAGCGCGCTTCCCTACGAGCAATGGCTCGAAGAGCGCCGGCACTGGACCAGCAGCGGCCTGGTGGAGGCGGTCTGTTTCGCCGCGTGCGAGCTGGCACACCAGATTGGTGCCACCGCTATCGTGGCGCCCACCGAGTCGGGTTTCACCGCGCGCCAGATGAGCCGCTTCCGGCCTCGCCAGCCCATAGTGGCCCCCACCCCGGAGATGCGGGTGCTGCGTCGCCTGGCGCTTTACTGGGGGGTTTACCCTCGCCTGGTGGGCGTGAGGGGGGGCGTGGGGGAGATGCTCTCCGCCGCCGAGGAGGTCGCCCGGAGGGAGGGGCTGCTCGCCCCCGGCGACGTGCTGGTGGTGACCGCGGGGGTCAAGGGCGCGGACGAGGAGGGCGTGCCCACCACCAATACCATCCACTGCGTCGGCGGCTGAGAACACCGGCCCCCCCGGGGCGATGGGAACGGCGCATGCGGTTTGCCGTCTGCGCGGATTGCGTGTATTATCTTGCTCAGGTGTTTTGGCTGTTTTAATCCCGCGAATTGTCGATCAGGAGGTGGCTTTGCATGGTGTCCGATGCTGCATATGCGGAATTTGAGCGTGCCTTGGGGGCGGAGAACGTATCGCGCGAGCCGGCGGTAATGGAGAGCTATACCTGGCAGCCCTTTCTCAACGACAATCCGGAGCTGTGGATAACCCCCCCGGTGGCCACCGTGCTCCCCTCCAGCACCGAGGAGGTGCAGGAGGTGGTGCGCATATGCAATCGGCACGGGTTGAAGTTCAAGGCCCTCTCCAACGGCTGGGGGGCGGTATCGGGGCCTACGACGGATGGGGTGGTGCAGATCGATCTGCGCCGCATGGACCGCATCCTGGACATCGACGAGCGCAACATGATCGCCGTGGTCGAGCCCTACGTGAGCGGCGCCCAGCTGCAGGCGGAGCTGATGAAGCTCGGCCTCAACACCCACATCATCGGGGCCGGGCCGTCCTGTTCTCCCCTGGCCAGCGCCACCTCCATGAGCGGGGTGGGTCATGACTGCGTCTACATGGCCTACAGCGCCCGCAACGTGGCGGGCGCCGAGTGGGTGCTTCCCGACGGGGAGCTGCTCCGGCTGGGGAGCTGCGGCTCGGACCTGGGCTGGTTCGTGGGAGACGGGCCTGGTCCGTCTCTGCGCGGCATCATGCGCGGCGCGCTGGGGGCGCTCTCCGGCCTGGGGGTGTTCACCAAGTGCGCGCTCAAACTCTACAACTGGCCGGGGCCGCCACAGCTGAAGGCGAAGGGCCTGGTGCTGGATTCCGAGGTGGAGATGCCGGAGCACATGCGCTTCTACATGATCTTCTTCCCCGGCCCGCAGGAGCTTGCCGATGCCATGTACAAGATAGGGGAGTCCGAGATGGGGTATGCCGCGGTGAGGATAGCGCCGGTGGCCTACGTCGCGCTGATGATGCCTCATTCCGGCATGAGCATGCTGGACACCAAAGCCCTCAGGCCCATCCTCACCGACACCCTGGCCTATCCCCTCACCCTGGCTCTCGCGGGCGACTCCGCGGGCGAGATCGCCTTCCAGGAGAAGGTGCTCAAAAACATCATCGATGAGGAGAGGGGGGTGCTCCTCGACGTGAACAGCATGGGCCCCCTTGCCGCCTTCATGCCGCTCAACTTCCTCAGGGTGAGCATCATCCCCCTCGCCTTCCGCATCGGGGGCATCTTCGGGACCTGCCTGGACGGCAACGAGACCCTGGATGTCCAGATGAAGTGGGTGGACGCCATCGCCGAGGCCAAGCAGGAGTTCATGGACGCGGGGTGCTTCATGGAGGACGGAGGCAACAACCCCTACTTCGCTCCTTACGAGAACAACACCTGGGCGCACTGCGAGGTCCTCTACGCCTATTCCGTGGACAACAAGAGCGCCCTGGAGGCGATAAACCCCCTGGAGTTCTCGGCCACCCTCAACGCCCTCAAGCTGTGCATGACCCCGCTGTCCTCCTTCATGGCGCCGGTGCGCAAGGCCTTGAGCCCCCTGGCCGGCAATTTCAACAAGTGGCAGAGGGGGCTCTCGGAGAGCTTCGACCCCGGAGGCGCGGCCGATACCGGCTTCTACACCGACGAGGCGGATTTCGCCTACGAGCGCATAGATCCCGCCAAGCGGGAGGCCTTCGACGCCCTGCGGGAGCGGCTGAAGTGGACGGAAGCGGGGCCTCCCGCGCAGCCCTGAAGTCTTGAGTGAGGGGCAAAAGGGAGCTCACCCTCGCCGCGCGGCGTTTTGCGCCCTGAAGGCCCAGGGGCGATATGGGCTGCGCGCACATATCGCGGCCGGGGCTGCCCCGGGCGCCCGCATCCTCGACTGAGACTTCAGGCTTGCTGGAGAGGCGGGCTTGTGATTGCTGATGTATCGTTATACTATTGATGTTAAATAATGCAAGAGAGATCAGGAGATAGAACAGTTAAAAAATGAGCAGGCAGACGGGGGCTTGGAGGGGAAAGCGGCCCGCGATGTCCGGAGCGAGGAGGGACGGCGGGCGGGAAGGGCGCGGCCTGCGCGTCATCGAGGGCGGACGCGTGGCGGCGGTGCCGCACGGCGGTGAGGTCGCGCGCGAACCGGCGCGGCGTCGTGAGCCCTCGCGGCGTGCCAGGAGAAGGCGCAGGATGGCGACCGTGTTCTTCGCGCTCCTGGCCGTGGGCATAATCGCTTATATCCTGCTGGGCCCGGTGACGCGCATCCTCGAGAGCCGGCGCAACCTGGGCAAGCTGGAGAATCAGCTGGCGGAGGAAAGGTCGCGCACCGCGCGTCTGGAGGGACGCAAGGCATGGGGGCTCAGCGAGGACTTCGCGGAGCTCGAGGCGCGCAAGATGGGTTACGTGAAACCGGGGGAGATACCCATCATCGTCCTCGATTACCGGGAGGAGGAAAGCGACACCCCCGCGCCCGCGGCGGAGGCGCCGCGCCCATGACGCAGGCGGCGGCCCGGGCGAAGGCTTGTCCTCGGCCCGGAGAAGGAAAGGCGGCGGCGCCGCGAGCAGGCGGCAGGCAAGGCCCCCGGCGGGGGGCCTTTCTCTGTTGTCCCCGCGGCGGAGGCGATGATAGAATTCTCTTGCTCAGCACAGGGGAGGGGATGATCGAGAAAGGAGTGAGGCCATGATCGACCGCAAGTGGATCGGCAAAGCCTACGGGCCGCTGAAGTACGAGATCGGCCGGGAGAAGATGAAGGAGTACGCCGCGTCCGCCAAGGACATGCGGCCCATCTATCACGACGAGGATTTCGCCGCCACCACCCCGTACGGCGACATCATCGGCATGCCTAACTTCGCCGCCGTCTACGGCTTGCGGGGGGCGGCACTGGTCCTGCTCGACCCGGAGGTCAAGCTGAACATGGCCATGCTGGTGCACGGCGCCCAGGAGTTCGAGTGGTTCGGCGTTGTCAAGCCCAACGACAAGATCGTGGAGACGGGAAAGATCGCCGATATCTACGAGAAGGGCGACCTCGACTTCGTGGTTTACGAGGGCGAGGCCAGGAATCAGGACGACGAGCTGGTGTGCCGCGCGCGCGCCACCTTCATCATCCGGGGAGGTTGATGGGCATGGTGGAACTCTGCGAGCTCAAATACGAAGACATCCAGGTGGGACAGGAGATCCCGGCCTTCGTCCACAAGTTCGACCGCATGGATGCCATCATCTACGCCGGGGCGGGCGGCGACTTCAACCCCATTCACACCAACCCCTATTTCGCCAAGGAAGTGGCCATGCTGCCTGACGTCATCGCCCACGGCCTCTTTAACATGGCCCTGCTGGGGAAGGCGGTGGTGGACTGGATCGGCGACCCCGGTTACCTGAAGAAGCTCTCCTGTCAGTTCCGGGGCATGGTCATCCCGGAGCAGACGGTGCTCTTCAAGGGCAAGGTGCGCGAAAAGCTGGACGGAAACCTGGTGGTCCTGGACGTGTGGGCGGAGAAGGAGGACGGCAGCGAGGTGCTCAAGGGAGGAGAGGCGACCGTCTATCTCCCCTGAACGTGTCGCACGGCCGCGGCACGGGGACAAAGAGCGAGGGAATGAAACGGGGCGCGGCATGCCGCGCCCCGTCACTCTCCTCGCAAACGCCCGCCGCCCGCAAGCGGCGGCCTCATCTTCCGGGGGAGAGCGCCGCAATGAGCGGCCCGCGCCCTCCTCCGACGCCCGGTCTCACGCCGCGGCGGGTTTGCACGCGATGCGCGCCCGCCACGGACGGCGCAAGTTGCCCGGCGCGCGAGATCAGGCGTAAAGCCCCATGGTGGTGGCGATGATCTCGCGCATGATCTCGTCCGTGCCGCCGCCGATGCGCCCCAGGCGCGAATCCCTCCACGACCTCTGCACCGCGTACTCCATCATGTAGCCGTAGCCGCCCATGAACTGCATGGCCTCGTCCGCTACCTCGCAGGCCACCTGGGAGCTGATGAGCTTGACCATGGAGATCTCGCCCGCCGGGAATTCTCCATGGTTGACCTTCCAGGCGCAGGAATAGAGGAAGGCCTCGCAGGCCTCGAGCTTGGTGGCCAGGTCGGCGATGCGGTGGGCGATAGCCTGGTTCTTGCAGATGGCTTTGCCGAACTGTTCCCGCTCCTTGGTGTACTGTATCGCCTCTTCCAGCACCAGCTTGGACCCCGCCACGGAGAGGGCGGCGGCGATCAGGCGCTCGCCCTGCAGCTCCCACATGATGTGGTAGAAGCCCTTGCCCTCTTCGCCCAGCAGCGAATCGTCGGGGATGAACATGTCCTCGAAGAAAATCTCCGCCGTGTCCGAGGAGCGGCAGCCCACCTTGTCCAGCTTGCGGGACTTGACGAACCCGGGAGTGTCGCAGTCGACCAGGAAGAGGCTTATGCCCTTGTAGCCCTTGACCTTGTCGGTGCGAGCCACCAGGGTCATGAAATCGGCGCGCCAGCCGTTGGTGATGAAGGTCTTGTTGCCGTTCACCTTCCAGCCCCCGTCCACCTTCTCGGCGTATGTGGTCAATGAGGCCACGTCTGAGCCGGCGCCGGGCTCGGTGATGCCCAGGCAGGCTATACTGTCGCCGGCGATCGCGGGCACCAGGTATTTCTGCTTCTGCTCCTCGTTGCCGAACTTGAGGATGGGGGGGGTGGCCATGCCCATCTGTACGCCTACGGCCATGCCCAGGCTGCCCGACCCGCAGCGGGTAATCTCCTCCATGAGCACGATCTCGGTGAAGTAATCCCCGCCGCCTCCTCCGTACTCCTCCGGATAGCGCAGGCCGAGGAAGCCCAGTTCGCCCATGCGCTTGAAGACCCAGTTGGGAAACATCTCCTCCTCTTCCCACTCTTCGGCGTGGGGCGCCAGCTCTTTTTCCACGAATTCCCGAATACTTTGCCTGAGCATGTCGTGTTCCTCGGTGAAATATGGACTCGCTACCATCCCAGCTCCTTTCCCCGGACAGATTGTTAACCTGCACTTAACATTCCGCAACAATAATAGGATAAGAGCAAGCCACTTTCAAGCTCCGGCTCGGGCGGCCGCGCGGAGCGCGCCCGGCTATAATCGAGCGGCACGGTCGGCGTTTCGCACGGCGGGCGAGGAGGATGAGGGAGCATGCAGTACTTCGAGGATTTCACGCAAGGGGCTTTGCTTGTGAGTCGCGCCCGCATCATCACCGAAGCGGACAGCGTGCGCGCCGTCACCAAGATCTTCATCTCCCATAAGCCGTAGGGGGAAGGGGGGCGGGCGCCGGGAGAGAATCAAAAACGGCGCGGCGAGGGCCTCGTGCGCGGCGCCGTCGTGGTCTTCATCTTCCGTTAAGGCCGAGGGGGGACCGGAGAGCCCCCGTGCGGGAGCCGGCGCGCACCCCGCCTTGCTACAATGAAGAGGACATGGAGCACGAACCCTTGAGCGCCGCAGACCGGGAGACGGTCGGCAGGCAGCTGGGCCGCCCCGTGCGCGGGGACGCCCGGGTCGCCGCCCGCTGCCCGCATGGCGTGGTCGAGGTTGTCGCCAACCCGCCCCTGCTTCCCGACGGCACTCCCTTCCCGACCCTTTTCTGGCTCACCTGCCCTCTGCTGCGCCGCGGCGTCTCCGGACTGGAGAACGCCCGCTTCCGCCGTGCCCTGCGCGAGCGCATGCAGGAGGAGCCCGCATACGCCCTCGCCCTGCGGCGGGCGGAGGCGGAGTATGCCGCGCGCAGGGAGGCATGGGCGGAAGAGTTGCAGGCGAAGGAGAGGACGCGGGAGTGCTTCGCGGGCCGTGCGGGCATCGGGGGGACCGCCTCCGGAGGCTTGAAATGCCTGCACGCGCACCTCGCCCATTATCTGGCCGGAGGGGACAATCCGGTGGGGGCGGAGGTGGCGCAGGCCCTGCGGGGCATGCAGGAGCGCGAATGTTCAGGGGATTGCGCGCCCTTCACGCGCCGGGGGAGGCGGCGGTGAAGGCGCGTGCGGCGGGGATAGACATCGGCACCAATTCCGTCCGCCTGCTCATCGCCGAGGTCGAGGCGGAGGGAGAGGCGGCGAGGGTGCGTACCCTGCACCGCCTGATGAGGATAACCCGCCTCGGCCAGGGCCTGGAGGAGGGGGGGTACCTGGGAGAGGAGGCCATGCGGCGCACCGCCGCGGTGTTGAGCTCCTACCGCGGGCTCATGCGCGAGGAGGGCGTGGAGGCCACCAGCGCGGCGGCCACCAGCGCGGCCAGGGACGCGCGCAACGCAGGGGACTTCATGCGCCGGGTGGAGGGCATCCTGGGGGCGCGGCCGCGCGTGCTCTCGGGCCGGGAGGAGGCGGAGCTCTCTTTCCTCGGCTCCACCTACGACCTGGGGGAGATGTGTCCGCGCGAAGGCCCGCTCCTGGTCATGGACATCGGCGGGGGCTCCACCGAGGTCATCGTGGGACGGGGGGGCGATATCCTGGAGATGCTGAGCCTGGACGTGGGCTGCGTGCGCATGAGCGAGAGATTCCTCGCGGGCGATCCCCCGCGCCCGGAGGAGATAGGGGAGATGGAGGGCTTTATCCGCCGCAAGCTGGCCCCGCACCTGCCGCGCATGCTGTCCCATTCCCCACGCCTCTGCATCGGCCTGGCGGGGACGGTGACCACCCTCTCCGGCCTCAACCAGGGCCTGGAGGCATACGAGGGGGAGGCGGTCCACCACTCCTGGCTGAGCCGCAGCGAGGTGGAGGAGCTCTTCGCCCGCCTGCGCGCGCTCTCCTTGGAGGAGCGGCGGGACTACATGCGCCTGGAGCAGGGCCGGGCGGACGTCATCATCGGCGGCACGGCGGTGCTGCTGGCCCTGCTGCGCGCGCTGGACGTCGAGCGCCTGCTGGTGAGCGAAAAGGACATCCTGGACGGGCTGGCCATCAGCGCGGCGCGGGTCCTGCCAGGGTGAGGCGCCCCGCTTCTCACCGCCGGGGACGGGAGGCTGCATGCGCGGAGGCGGCCTGCTCTCAGCCCGCATGAGCCGGCGAGGGGGCGCGATTCCGCCCTTTGTTCGATTCGGCGGGGAAAGGGCGCTCCGCAGGCCCTGAACGCTGCGTTGACGCTGAAAAGGGGCGGTGCTAGCATGAGGTTGCCCTCGCGCGAGGGCCTCATGCCAGGAGGTGCGAAGCGTGCCCGGGTGGTGGAACCGGTAGACACAAGGGACTTAAAATCCCTCGGGG
>CAZEAU010000007.1:0-46141 GCA_964510515.1 uncultured Actinomycetota bacterium
AAAAGCCCAGGTGCGAACTGGGAAGATAGCGGAGCAGGCAAAGAACAAGACCTGATCCCATCCGGGTCCGCCGCATGGGCTCGCGTTTTGCCTCCGAGCCGGGAGGCGAGGATGCCAAGACCGAGCCCAGTCATACGCATCGCGGCGGAGGGCGCGTAGCGCTGGGGTCCGGTCCCGCGCTTTTTGCGCCGCAGGCGATAAGCCGGAGGCGTGAAAGGCCGGGACCTGACAACAAGTGCAGCTACCTGGAAGCGTCCGTACCGGTACCGGGCCTCACCTTCCGTATGCGAACCGGTCCCTATGATGACACGTCCGGAAGAACATGAGGGGCGTCCGCAAGAACATGTGCCGCTCACCCCTGTGGGGCCACGTCTTGCAAACCCGAGGTAAAACCCCAGGTGCGAACAGGGAAGATAGCGGAGCAGGCAAAGAACAAGACCTGACCCCATCCGGGTCGACCCCATCCGGGTCAGGAGGGCCAGATGAGGCCTCGCTCGAGGCGCGAGCGCAGGCGCTCCCCGGCGCGTGCGGTTATGACGTCGCCGTGACCCGGCAGCAGCATATCGAAGTCCAGCCCGGAGAGCCTGCGCAGCGAATCGCGCGCCGCGTCCTCGTCGGGGGTGAAGCTCGGCGGAGGGCCTTCCAGCACCCCGCCCTCGTTGCGCAGCAGGTCCCCGCTGAAGAGCAGGCCGCGCGCGGCCCCGTACAGGCACACGCTGCCGGGGGAATGGCCGGGGGTATGCACGACCTCCAGCCCCCCCAGGAGGTCGAGGCGCTCGCCCGGGACGAGCAGGCGGTCGGGGGTGAAGTGGCGGTAGCGGAACAGCGGCCACAGCGAGCGGTAGAAGAGGAGCTTGGCCGGGGAAAGCAGCACCGTCTCCAGGGGACGGCTCCCGTCGGCATAGGCGCCGTCCTCGGCGTGCATGGCCGCGCGCGCGCCGTATCTCCTGCGCAGGCCCGCTATGGTGCCGGTATGGTCGCCGTGATAGTGAGTGGCTATGACCAGGTCGATATCGCGAGGCGCGGCGCCCAGCTGCCTGAGCGCGAGCAGGATGGCCGGCAGGTCCACGGGGAAACCGCCGTCCACCAGGGTCAGGGCGCCGCCGGTGATGACGTAGACGTTGGACCCGAAGGTGCCCCCGACGCGGTAGAGGTCCTGCGCGAGCTCGATCAACATAGCGCGATTATATCCCGGCCACCACCCGGGAGTCAGTCCTCGCCCGCCTCCGACCTTCCTCGCGGACGATGCGGCGGGGCTCAAAGGGAAGCGCCGGCGACAAGGATTTACCGACCTTCCCCACGGGCGATGCGGCAAGCCCGCACCGGGCGTTTCCTCCCCGCTTTCCCCGTGGGGTATGATTATCCTGGGTGTGGAGGCGAGAGGTCCGACCTCCCTCTATACCGGGCGCGAACACAAGGACATCCCCGAATGGGGAGGTGAAGGGAGTCATGGCCTGGGTTAAGAACCTGACGGAGAACCGCAAGGCCCGCTACGACTATCATATCGAGGAGAAGCACGAGGCCGGCCTGGCCCTGCTGGGCTCGGAGGTCAAGTCCATCCGGGAGGGGAAGGCCAACCTGCGCGACAGCTTCGCCAGGATAAAGGGCGGCGAGCTCTTCCTGGAGAACGCCCACATCGCCCCCTACAGCCACGGCGGCGCCTTCAACCACGAGCCCCTGCGCGCGAGGAAGATACTCATGCACCGGGAGGAGATACGCCGCCTGGGAGGCAAGGTGAACGAGAAGGGCTACACCATCATCCCCCTGCGCCTTTACCTCAACCACAGGGGCCGGATAAAGGTAGAGCTGGGCCTGGCCCGCGGCAAGGCCAAGGCGGACCGCCGCCGCGACATCATGGACCGGGAGGCGAAGAGGGACATGGAGCGCGCGATGAAATCGGGAGGCAGAGGCCGCGAGAAGTGATAGAATGATATTGTAAGCGACATGCAGGTACCTTGAAAATCTGGGGGCGAAACGGTTTCGACAGGGATCGGCGGGCAGCGCGGGAGCGAGCCGGGGGCCCGAGCCTCGTTAACAATCGGGAAAACAAAATAAAAGCTGACAGCGAGTTAGCACTGGCTGCGTAAGCGGCCCGTTCCTCCCCGGGAGGCCCGCGACCGGGGAAGGGGCGTCATGCAGCGGGATCACCAAGGCCCCACTCCCGTTAAGGCCTAGGGACATCTTCATCGGGATAGCCGACGGCAGGCCTTTCGCCGGGCGCGCCGGCGGTGACACTTAAGCGGCGAATACGCTCGTAGAGCCCACCTGGCCGGGTTTCTGGACGGGGGTTCGACTCCCCCCGCCTCCACCAAATATTATAATGTCGCGCTGTGCGGATGATTTCCTTGTCAGCACGGCTTGCTGCATGGAGTCTGGGGAAAACGGAGACAACAAGGGGGTTTGCGGATGAAATGACCGTAACGGCGATCGTGGCTGCATTCATGCTTATTGATTCGGTAAACGGCTAAGGGTAGAAGGAGAGGGACGAATATGAAAAAGGTGCTGGTTATTGTACTAACGATGGCCATGCTGCTCATGGCGGCCAGCCTGGTGGGATGCGGGAACGACGAGGGGAAGGAAAACGGCCAGGAGGAAGAAGCGTTCTCCATCGGCATCATCCAGTTCGTGGAACACGCCGCGCTCGACGCCGCGCGTGACGGCTTCGTGGACGCGCTCAAGGACGCCGGCTACAAGGAGGGCGAGGACGTCTCCTTCGACGTACAGAACGCGCAGGGGGACACCAACAACCTCTCCACCATCAGCGACCGTTTCGTCAGCAGCAAGGTCGACCTGGTGCTGGCCATCGCCACCCCTTCCGCGCAGGCGATCGCGGGAAAGACGACGGACATCCCCATTCTCGGGACGGCGGTTACCGACTACGTGGCCGCCGAGCTCGTGAGCTCCAACGAGGTGCCGGGCGGTAACGTCAGCGGCACCACGGACATGAACCCGGTGAAGGAGCAGATCGAGCTGCTGATGAAGCTCGTCCCCGACGCCCAGACCATCGGCGTGATGTACAACTCGAGCGAGGTCAACTCCGAGATACAGGCGGGGATGGCCAAGGAGGCCGTCGAGGCGCTCGGGCTCGAATACACCGAGATCACCGTGACCAGCTCCAACGACGTGCAGCAGGCCGCGCAGGCGCTGGTGCAGAAGTGCGACGCCATCTACCTGCCCACCGACAACATCATGGCCTCGTCCATGCCGCTGATACGCGACATAACCGTGGCCTCTGAGACCCCCGTCATCTGCGGCGAGGAGAACATGGCCCTCGCCGGCGGCTTGGCCACGCTGGGCATCAACTACTACAAGCTCGGGTATTTGACCGGCCAGATGGCGGTGCGAATCCTGGAGGGCAAGGCGGAGATCGCCGACATGCCCATCGAGGCGCTCAAGGATTTCGACTACGTCGTCAACGGGACCGTGGCCGAGGAGATCGGCCTGGAGATACCGGAAGACATGCAGGAGTACGTAGTCGAAGGCCTGTAGCGGACGGTCGCGACAGCCAGGGGCAGGGAGAGCAGCAAGCCTTCCCTGCCCCTTATATTGCCGCCGCCCGCCGGCGAACCCTCACGCTCACCCCCGCGGGGCCACGTCTTGCGCACCCGAGGTAAAACCCCGGGTGCGAACAGGCAAGATAGCGGAGCAGGCAAAGAACAAGACCTGACCCCATCCGATTGCCTCCCGGCTTATTCACTCCCGCGGGGAAAAGGGTTATCCTTGTCGAGTGACGGCATGGCCCGCATCAGGTGGAGAAGAGGCCGGAGAACAGGGTTGGTAAGAAGTTATGCTCGAAGTCTTGACGGGGGCTGTTACTCTCGGGTTGCTGTGGGCGGTAATGACCATCGGCGTTTACATCACTTACCGCATCCTCAACATAGCGGACCTCACCGTCGAGGGCAGCATAACCACCGGCGCCGCCGTCGCCGCCATCTGCATAACCCGCGGCATCAACCCCCACCTGGCGCTTGTCCTCGCCATGTTCGGGGGCATGGCAGCCGGACTGATAACGGCATTGCTGCACGTGAAGCTGAAGATCCCCGCCCTGCTCTCGGGCATCCTGACCATGATCGCCCTCTATTCGGTCAACCTGCGCATCATGGGGAAATCCAACATCCCCCTCCTGCGCGTGAACACCGTCTATACGGTCCTGGAGAATCTGGGGCTGGGCCGTCAGAACGCGGTCATGGTGCTGGGCCTCATCGTGGTCATCGGCTTCATCAGCATCCTCTACTGGTTTTTCGGGACCGAGATAGGCTGCGCCATACGCGCCACGGGCAACAACCCCCAGATGGTCAGGGCGCAGGGGATCAACACCAGCACCACCATCACCATAGGCCTTATAATCAGCAACGGGCTGGTGGCGGTGAGCGGCGCCCTGATCGCCCAATACCAGCGTTTTGCCGATATACAGATGGGCATCGGCTCCATCGTCATCGGGCTGGCGTCGGTCATCATCGGCGAGGTGCTGTTCGGAAAGCGGAACTTCTACACCCGCCTGGTCGGGCTGGCCCTGGGCGCCATCACCTACCGCATAATCATCACCCTCGTCCTGCAGCTGGGCATGTCGCCCAACGACCTCAAGCTCTTCACCGCCATCACCGTGGCCATCGCCCTGTCGCTGCCGGTCTTCAGGTCATATCTCATGCCCATAAAAGCCTCGGCGACGAGGGAGAACTCGGGTGCCCGGCGCACGAAGAACAACCGGGGTGCTTGATGGGGAAGCGGTCGACGAGGGCGTTCGCGCCGATGTGAGCGCAGGCGAAGAGGGAGAACTCGGATGCTCAACGTACAGGGAATAACCAAGGTCTTCAACCCGGGGACGGTCAACGAGAACGTGGTCATCGAGGACCTGAGCCTCACCCTCGAGGCGGGCGATTTCGTCACCGTTATCGGGGGCAACGGCTCGGGCAAATCGACCCTGCTCAACTGCATCGCCGGCGTTTATCCGGTCGAGAAGGGCGCCATCGTCATCGACGGCGTGGACGTGACCAAATACAGCGAGCCCAAACGCGCCGCCGTCCTGGGGCGGGTCTTTCAGGAGCCCATGCTGGGCACGGCCTCCAATATGGGCATAGAGGAAAACCTCGCGCTGGCCTTGCGCCGCGGACAGCGCCGCAGCCTGAGGTGGGGCATAAGCCACCGGGAGCGCGAGGAATACAGAGAACTGCTGACCACGCTTGAGCTCGGCCTGGAGAACCGCTTAAGCACCAAGGTCGGCCTGCTTTCGGGGGGGCAGCGGCAGGCGCTGACCCTCCTCATGGCCACGCTCAAGGAGCCCAAGCTCCTGCTGCTGGATGAGCATACCGCGGCACTGGATCCCAAAACCGCCCCGAAGGTGCTGGAGATGAGCGACCGCATCGTGAGGGAGCACGCCTTGACCACCCTGATGGTCACGCACAACATGCGCGACGCCATCCACTACGGCAACCGCCTCATCATGATGTACGAAGGAAGGATAATACTCGACATCCGGGGGGAGGCGAAAAAGAACCTGGCCGTCGAGGACCTCTTGAAGCGCTTCGGCACCGCCAGCGGCGAGGAATTCGTGGATTCGGACGCCCTGCTCGCCTGAGCCCGCCTCCGCCGGCCCCGAGCGCCCGCCGCGGCGGTAGTTCTTGCGCGCGAGGACCGGCGCCGGCCCCGGCGGGCCCTCCTCTCGCCCGCGCGTCCGCCTCCGCCGCGCCCCGGCACCCTCACGGGCCGCTCGACGCCAGCTCCACGGCCTTCTCCAGCTGCAGGTCCTGCTCCCCCACTATGGGGTTGCTTACCTTCACGTCGGGGATGATGCCCTCGTCGTCTATGCTCGTGCCGCTGGGGGTATAGTAACGGGCTATGGTCAGGCGTATGCCGGTGCCGTCGGCCTGGCGGAATATCTTCTGGATGGAGCCCTTGCCGAAAGTGGTCTCCCCCACCAGGAGACAGCGCTCGTTCTCGCGCAGGGCCGCGGCGAAGATCTCGGACGAGCTGGCGCTGCCGCGGTTAACCAGCACCACCACCGGCAGGTCCCACTCCACCTCTCCGTCGGCCTTGTATTTCCTGCTCGCGCCAGCCACGCGCCCCCGGGAGGAGACGATCATCCCCTCCCTGAGAAAGAGGTCGGCGGCCATGATGGCGGGCTCCATGTACCCCCCCGGATTCGAACGCAGGTCTATGACCAGGGACTTCGCCCCCCGGGTGCGCAAATCGGCGAGCGCCTCCGCCATCTTGGCGTCCGCGCCCTGCGTCCAGTCGGTGAGGCGCAGATACCCCACTCCGTCCTCCTTGATCTCCGTCTCCAGCACCGGGATCTCGATCTCCCGCCGCGTCACCTCGAAATGGAGGATGTCGGAGGAGGGGGGCCTCGCGACCCCCAGCCTGACCACCGTGCCCTCCGGGCCCCGGATGAGCGTGACGAGCTCGGTGATGACCACGGCGCTCACGTCCCTGCCGTCGACCTCCTTCACGATGTCCCCCTCCTGCAGGCCCGCCTCCAGCGCCGGGGAATCCTCCAGCACCACCGAGACCCGGACCTCGTTCTTCACCGTGACCATGACCACCCCGATGCCGCTGAGGCGGCCCGACAGCTGGGTCTCCAGGGCCTCCAGCTCCTCGGCGCTCATGAAGGCGGAATGGGGGTCGTCGAGCTGGTCGATCATGGCCGTTATGGCCCGCTCCAGGAGGGCTTCCTCGTCTGCCCCTTCGTCCGCCATCCTGCGTATCCCCCGCGCCCCGGCGTAGAGCAGCTCCTCCTCCTCCAGCTCGTCCACGTAATTCCGCACCACTATCTGCTTGGCCTCGCCGAAGGACTCCTCGCCCGCGAGGAAGTCCTGAAGGGCGGCTACCTCCTCGTCCACGGGCGCGGTGGGGGCGCCTTTCCGGTATCCGGACGGAGCGGAGCCGCGCGAGGGCAGCAGATGGGGAACGGCGAAGCACGCGCCCAGGAGGACGAGGGAGAGCACGATGGCGATGGCGATTACGATCCTGTCCCGCCGGGCAGCGGGATCCCGCCCGGGGTGCATCATTTCTTTTACCTCCCCCGCGCGGCGCCTAGCGGCCCTACACCTCCAGGAAGCGCCCCAGGGCGTAGGCGCTGCCCAAGGCCCCGATGACTATACCCGCCAGGATCATGCCCGGTATGAGCACCGGCAGCAGCCCGGGGGAGATCGAGAGGCGCAGGAACTGCAGGTTGTCTATCAGTTTGTCCAGTATCCACACCTTGACCGCCAGCGCCACCAGGATGGCCACCAGCGACCCCAGCAGCCCTTCGAAGACGCCCTCGAGCAGGAAGGGCCAGCGTATGAACCAGTTGGTCGCGCCCACCAGCTTCATGATGCCGATCTCCCTGCGCCGTGCGAAGATGGCCACCTGAATGGTCACGGAGACGAGCAGGACGGAGATGATGGCCAGGGCGATGACCCCCACGATGCCGATCTGGCGGAACTTGTCGAAGATGTTCTCCAGCTTCTCGATGGCCCCGCTGGCCGACTTGATGTCCTCGATGCGTTCGCGGTAGGGGGCGTTGTTGCTTATCTCCCCCACCACCCTGCCCACGTCCTTGGGATCCTTGGTCATGAGCTCGTAGGAGTTGGGCAGGGGATTCTCGGAGATGTATTCCCACAGCTCGGGCTGATCCCTGAACCTCTCCTTGAACTCCTGCAGGGCGGTCTCCTTGTCCTTGTAAATCACCCTCAGCGGGTCCACCTCCGGGATGCTCACCAGGAAGGCCTCGATGGCCTGCCGCTCCTCCTCCACGGTGAGGTCGGAGAGGTAGATGTCCACCTCCCCCACCTTGCGCTCGGCGTTCTTGATCATGTTGCTGAACATGTTCCAGCCCATGACCACCAGGGCCAGGGTGCCCAGGGAGACCGCCACCACGGCGACGGCCGCGACGGCGAGGATGAGGTTCTTGCGCAGGGACGCCCAGGTCTCGGAGGCGAAATAGGCGAGCTTATTCATACCCGTACACGCCCCTGTCCTGGTCGCGGATGACGCGCCCGTTCTCCATGGCGATGACGCGCTTGCGGAAGGCGTTCACGATCTGCTTGTCGTGGGTGGCCATGATCACCGTGGTCCCGCTGTCGTTGATCTTCTCCAGCAGGCGCACCACCCCGTCGGCCAGGGAGGGGTCCACGTTTCCCGTGGGCTCGTCGGCGAGGAGGATGGGCGGGCGGTTGATGAAGGCCCGCGCGATGGCCACGCGCTGCTGCTCCCCGCCGGAGAGCTCGTCCGGGAAGGAGTCCAGCTTGTGTCCCAGCCCCACCAGCTTGAGCACCTCCGGTACCTGCTGCTCCGCCAGGCGGCGGGACTTGCCCGTCACCTCCATGGCGTAGGCGACGTTCTGATAGACGGTCTTGTGCGGCAGCAGCTTGAAGTCCTGGAACACGCATCCGATCTTGCGGCGCAGGTAAGGCACCTTCCACTTGCGCATCTGGTTGATGTTGGTGTCGGCGATGTATATCTGCCCGCCGGTGGGGTCCTCCTCCTTGATGAGCAGCTTGATGAAGGTGCTCTTCCCCGATCCCGAGGGGCCCACCAGGAAGGCGAACTCGCCGCGCTCGATGTCCACGGTGACGTCCTCGAGGGCGTAAACGTTACCTTTGTAAACCTTGGTGACCCTTCTCATGCGGATCAATCTCTATCAACTCCCACCTGGTTTGCTCGCGGTGCCGACCGCACCATTCTACAACCCGCACAGGTCGCGGGCTACCTCGGCGATGTGACGGGAGCCGAGCCCGAAATGTTCCACCAGCTCATCCGCCTTCCCCGAGGTGCCAAAGACATCCCTCACACCTATCCTGCGCATGGGCAGGGGCATCTCCTCTCCCAGAAGTTCGGCGACCGCGCCGCCCATACCTCCCACCACCGAATGCTCCTCGCAGGTGATCACGCGCCCGCTGCGCGAGGCCGAGGCGAGGATGCCCTCGCGGTCCAGGGGCTTTACGGTGTGCAGGTCGACGACCTCCGCCTCCACGCCGTCGGCGGCCAGAATCTCCGCCGCCTGCAGCGCTTTGTGCAGCATGAACCCGCAGGCGAAGAGGGTCACGTCCCCGCCCGGCCGCAGCGTCACCACCTTGCCGAACTCAAAGCGGTAGTCGTCGCCGAAGAGCACCGGCACCTTGGGGCGCCCGATGCGCACGTAAACCGGCCCCTCTATGTGCACGGCCGCCTTCACCGCCTCCCGCGTCTCGTAGTAGTCGGCGGGGACGATGGTCTTCATGCCCGGCACCGCCCGCATGAGCGCGATGTCCTCCAGGGCCTGATGCGATGAGCCGTCCTCTCCCACGGTGATGCCGCCGTGGCTGGCGCAGATCTTCACGTTGAGGCCGGAGTAGGCTATGGTGTTGCGCACCTGGTCGTAGGCGCGCCCGGTGGCGAAGATGGCGAAGGTGGAGGCAAAGGCCACCTTGCCCGTGGCGGCGAGGCCCGCCGCGGTGGCCATGAGGTTCTGCTCCGCCACCCCGCAGTCCACAAAGCGCTCGGGGAACCTCTGCTTGAACTTCTCCGTCTGGGTGGACTTGGCCAGGTCGGCGTCGAGGACCACCACGCGCGGGTCCTTCTCCCCCAACTCCAAGAGGGCGGCGGCGTAGCCGTCGCGCGTATTTCTCATCTCTCCCGATGTCGTCACGAGCCCTCTATCTCCTTCACTGCCCTCTCTACCTCCTCCGGCGTGGGCGCTTTGCCGTGGAAGTCGACGTTGTTCTCCATAAAGGACACGCCCTTGCCCTTGACGGTGTGGGCTATGATCATGCGCGGCCGCGCGGCGGAGCGTGCCAGCGCCCGGCACACCTGCAGCACGTCGTGCCCGTCCACCTCCTCCACCTCCCAGTCGAAGGAGCGCCACTTGGCGGCGGCGTCGCCCAGGCTCACCACCTCGCGGCAGCGGCCGTCTATCTGCAGCCCGTTGTTGTCCAGCACGGCGACGAGGTTTTCCAGGCAATGGTGGCCGGCGAGCATGGACGCTTCCCAGATCCCGCCCTCCTGGCTCTCGCCGTCCCCGATGAGGGCGTAAACGCGTGCCGGGTTGCCGTCCATGCGCAAGCCGAGGGCCATGCCGCATGCCGCCGCCAGCCCCTGGCCCAGGGAGCCGGTGGAGATCTCCACCCCCGGCGTCCTCAGGCGGTCGGGGTGGCCCTGCAGCATGGAGCCGAGTTGCCGCAGCGTCCACAGCTCCTCGCGGTCGAAGTAACCACTGCGGGCCAGCACCGCGTACAGCGCCGGCGCCGCGTGTCCCTTGGAGAGGACGAAGCGGTCTCGGCCCTGCCAGTCGGGTCTTGCGGGGTCGTGCTGCATGACGTGGAAATACAGGCAGACCAGGATGTCCGCGCACGACAGCGACCCGCCGGGGTGCCCGCTCCGGGCCAGCCCGATCATGCGCACGATATCTGTGCGCACCCCGGCGGCGATGCCTTCTAATTTATTCCTGAGCGCTCCGTCCTCCGTCTGCGGCAAAATCGTGCCTTCCATTCTTCGCGCCGGGGCGGCCGCCTTCGCCTTCCTCCCCGGCCGCGGCCTCTCCTCATCCCGGGTTCAGTTTCTTCCCCCTGGAGGCGAGAAAAGCCTCCAGCCTCTCAAGGGAGCAGTTTACCACGCTCTGGGGGGCGATGCCCGTTTCCCGCAATATTTCGACCGCGCGCGAGAATTCTCCTGCAAAGGTGGCCACGTGCGCGTCGCTCCCCACCGTGAGCAGGCCGCCCCTCTCCCTCACCAGGGCCGCCATGCGCAGGCAGTTGTCCTCGCTGCCCTTGCGGGTATAGACGAAGGAGCTGTTGTTCACCTCCAGCGCCTTGCCCTCGCGCAGCGCCGCCTCGACCAGCCTCTCCATGTCCACCGCGAAGGCGGGGTTGCCGGGGTGCACGATGACGTCCACCAGGGGATGGGCGAGGGCGGCCAGCAGGGCCCGGGTGTTGTCCTCGACGCCTTCCCCCTCGTACCCCGTATAGGGATGCAACCCGGCGTGGACCACGTCCAGTTCCTCCAGCACTTTATCCGGCAGGTCCAGGCTCCCCGCGGTATCCAGGATGTTCACCTCCGCCGAGCGCAGCACCAGCACTCCGTGCCAGCTGCGCGGCAGCACCCTCAGGTTCCAGAAGTGGTAAATGGTGCCCGAGCCGGGCATGGCGGGGCCATGGTCGGTCACCGCGAAAGCCTCGAGCCCCTTGGCGGCCGCGGCGCGTGCGCATTCCTCCACCGTGGAGTAGGCGTGCCCGCTGGCGAGGCTGTGCACGTGCAGGTCCACCCTGATATCGTAAGTCTCGTCCATATTCCTTCCCTTTTAAGGCGAGGTCTTCCAACGCAGGTAGGCATCCACGAATTCGTCCAGCTCGCCGTCCAGTACGCCGTCCACGTCGCCTATCTCCAGCCCGGAGCGGTGATCTTTGGCCATGCGGTAGGGGTGCAGGACATAGGAGCGTATCTGGCTGCCGAAACCGATGCCCTTCTTCTCCCCCCGCAGCTTCTCGATCTCCTCCTCGCGCTCCCCGCGGGCCCTGTCGGCGAGGCGTGATTCCAGGATGCGCATGGCCGTGGCCCGGTTGGATATCTGCGAGCGCTCGTTCTGGCAGGAGACCACGATCCCCGTGGGTATATGTGTGATGCGCACGGCGGAATCGGTGACGTTGACATGCTGTCCGCCGGCGCCGCTGGAGCGGTAGGTCTCCACGCGCAGGTCCTTGGGGTCGATGGCCATGCTCTCCTCCTTCTCCAGCATGGGGATGACGTCCACGGAGGCGAAGGAGGTGTGGCGGCGGCTGGAGGCATCGTAGGGGGAGATGCGCACCAGGCGATGGACCCCCATCTCGGAGAGGAAGAGCCCGTAGGCGAAGCGCCCGTGCACGGTGAGGGTGGCGCTCTTGATGCCGCCCCCCTCGCCGGGCTGCAGGTCGTTGAGGTCGGCCTTGAACCCCCGCGATTCCGCCCAGCGCAGATGCATGCGCAGCAGCATCTCCGCCCAGTCCTGCGACTCCAGGCCCCCGGCGCCGGAGTGTATGCTCACGATGGCATCGCCGGCGTCGAACTCGCCCGAGAGCAGGCTCTCCTCCTCCAGCTGGTCCACCTCGCGGTGCAGTCCGGCAACCCCGCGCGCGATGTCCCCGCTCAGGCTGGCATCGCCCTCCTCCTGCGCCAGCAGCGCCAGCTCCTCCAGCTCGCGGCGCGCGGCGCCCAGGCGCTCCCAGGTATCGACCGTGTCCTTGAGCGCGGAGAGCTCGCCCAGGATGCCGCGCGCCCGGTCCCGGTCCTCCCACAGGTCGGGGCGGGCGGACTGCTTCTCCAGCTCCTCCGCCCTGGCCCTCTTGCCCTCTATGTCAAAGGTACTCCTTTATCTTGACCAGCCTGCCCTCTATCTCCTCGAGCTCGCTCAGGTTATCGTTCAGCACTTCTCTCTCCTCCGATGCTCTGCCCGTCCGCCGCCCGCCGTCCACGCCCGCATGCGCACCCCGCCGGGCAACCGGGGTTCAGGACCCGCAACACTGCTTGTATTTCTTTCCGCTCCCGCATGGACAGGGCGCGTTGCGCCCCACCTTCCGGGAGCGCGCGGCCTCAGGCTTTTTCTTCCCGCCGTCCCCGCCTCCCCCCTCCTCCACCATGCGCAGGGCGGGCCTCTCCTCCGCCTTCACCACCTGCACGTGGAACATGTAGCGCAGGTATTCCACCTGTATGGCCGCGATGAGCTCGCGGAAGGTGGCGAAGGCCTCGTTCTGGTATTCGATCAGCGGGTCGCGCCCCGCGAAGGAGCGCAGCCCCACGCTGTCGCGCAGGTGGTCCATGTCGTAGAGGTGTTCCCGCCAGCGGTTGTCGATCACCCGCAGCATGACCAGGCGCTCCAGCTCCCGTATGTCCCGCCCCGATTCCGCGAACTCCTTCTCCCTGGCCGCGTAGGCGTCGAGGGCGTCCTCCACCAGGGCGTCCTCCAGGATCGCGCGGTTCAGCGCCTCGCGGTCGATGTCCCCGGGGCTGAAGCTCAGCGGGTACAGGGAGCGCAGGTGGCGGAACAGGCCCTCCAGGTCCCAGTCCGTGGGATGCTCCTGGGCATCGATGTAATCGTCCAGCGCCTGCGCGACGGCCTCGCGCACCATCTCCTCCATGCGGGTGTGCAGGTCCTCCCCCCGCAGCAGGCGGTCGCGCTCGGAATAGATGACCTCCCTCTGCGTGTTCATGACGTCGTCGTATTTAAGCAGGTTCTTGCGCACCTCGAAGTTGTTGGCCTCCACGTTCTTCTGGGCGGTCTCGATGGCCCTGGTCACCATCTTGTTCTCGATGGGGTGGTCCTCGGGCAGCCGCAGCCTCTCCATGAGCGAGGACACCGTCCCCGAGGCGAAGATGCGCATGAGATCGTCCTCCAGCGAGAGGTAGAAACGCGAGAGGCCGGGGTCGCCCTGGCGCCCGGAGCGGCCGCGCAGCTGGTTGTCGATGCGGCGCGCCTCATGCCTCTCCGTCCCCAGCACGTAGAGGCCGCCCGCCGCGATGACCCTTTCCTTCTCCTCCTCGCATTCCCGCCGCGCCTCCTCCAGGGCGCGCCGGTATTCCTCGTCGCCCGCCCCTTGCGCGCCCTCCGGCTTGCTCCGGGCCAGCATCTCCGGGTTCCCGCCCAGCATGATATCCGTGCCGCGCCCCGCCATGTTGGTGGCGATGGTCACCGCCCCCAGGCGGCCCGCCTGGGCCACTATCTCCGCCTCCCGCGCGTGATGCTTGGCGTTGAGGACCTCGTGGGGTATGCCCCTCTTCTTGAGCATGGAGGACAGCCGCTCCGATTTCTCGATGGAGATGGTGCCCACCAGCACCGGCTGGCCCCGCTCATGGCAGGAGATGATGTCCTCCACCACGGCGTGGAACTTGGGCTCCTCCGTCTGGTAGATGAGGTCGTTGGCGTCCTCGCGCACCATGGGCAGGTGGGTGGGTATCTCCATGACCTCCAGCCCGTATATCTCCTCGAACTCCCCCGCCTCGGTGGCCGCGGTGCCGGTCATGCCGGCGAGCTTCTCGTACATGCGGAAATAGTTCTGCAGGGTGATGGTGGCCAGGGTCTGGTTCTCCTGCCGCACCCGCAGGCCCTCCTTGGCCTCCACCGCCTGATGCAGGCCGTCGCTCCACCTGCGCCCGGGCATGAGGCGGCCGGTGAACTCGTCCACGATCAGCACCTCTCCCTCCGTGACCACGTAATCGACGTCGCGGCGGTAATGCTCCTTGGCCTTGAGGGCGTTCTGGAGGTGATGCACCAGCGGGGTGTTGATGTGGTCGTAGAGGTTGTCCAGCCCCAGCTGGGCCTCCACCTTCCTGATGCCCGCCTCGGTGATGGAGACGGTGCGCGATTTCTCCTCCGCCTCGTAATCCTCGCCCAGCTTCAGGCGGGGGGCCACCCCCGCGAACTGGCGATAGAGGCGCGCCGAGTCCTCGGCGGCCCCGGAGATGATGAGGGGGGTGCGGGCCTCGTCGATGAGGATGGAGTCCACCTCGTCCACGATGGCGTAATGGTGCCCCCGCTGCACCATGCCCCGTGGGCTTATCTCCAGGTTGTCGCGCAAATAGTCGAAGCCGAACTCGTTGTTGGTGCCGTAGGTTATGTCCGCCGCGTAAGCCGCCCTGCGCTCCTCCTTGGGCATCTGGGCCTGGATGAGCCCCACGTCGAGCCCCAGGAACCTGTACACCGCTCCCATCCATTCGCTGTCGCGGCGGGCGAGGTAGTCGTTGACCGTGATCACGTGCACGCCCCTGCCCTGCAGGGCGTTGAGGTAAACCGCCAGCGTGGCCACCAGGGTCTTGCCCTCGCCGGTTTTCATCTCCGCTATCCGGCCCCGATGCAGCACCGCCCCGCCCATTATCTGCACGTCGAAGTGGCGCTGCCCCAGGGTGCGCACCGCCGCCTCCCTCACCGCGGCGAAGGCCTCGGGGAGCAGCTCATCCAGGGTCTCCCCGTTCGCGATGCGCCCCCGCAGGCTATCGGTCAGCGCCCGCAGTTCGGCATCGCTGAGGCCCTGCATCTCGGGCTCCAGGGCGTTTACCGCATGCGCCACCTCGGCGAGCTGCTCCAGCCTCTTGCGCTCGCCCATGCGCAGTACCTTGCCCAGGGTCTTGAGCATGCGTTTCCGCTCCTTATGGCCACGTTCGCCGGCCCGCTCCCGCGTCCCGGGATCACTCCTCTTCCCCGAAAATCTCCTCGATGCTCTCCCTGAGCCCCTCCTCCTCGAGTACCCTGGCCCTCTGCATTATCTCCCGCTCCGGCCGCCGCCGTGCCCGCGCCTGGGACACGACCACCTGCGAGAGCGTGCGCAAGACGATGGAATCGTAGAGCTTGCCCCGCTCCAGCCCCATCTCCTCCAGGGCGTCCCGCGGGGAGAGCTTGTTCTTGGAACGGTTGGTGAGCAGATCGTAATCGCTGACCACACCGATGATCTTGGACCCCGTGGGAAGGTGGGCGGTTCCCGCCTCCTGATCGCCGGCGGGGTGGCTGTGGCGCACGATGTGCGCGATGGGGCGCAGTCGCGCCACCTGCTCCAGCACCTCCGCCCCCTTCTCGGCGTGATCCGGGGCATGCATCTCGCCCTCGTACTCCACGTGGCCGATGTCGTGCAGGGCGGCCGCGTAGCGTATGTTCCTCGTCTCCTCCGCCGAGACCCCCATCTCCCTCGCCACCTCGGCGGAGAGGTTGCTCACACGGCCGGAGTGGCCGGGTATGCCGCGCGAGAGGTCGAAGGCGTCCCCGATGACGCGCATGGTCTGGAAATACCTCTCGTCAAGCTCCTTGTCCCGATTCGACTCCAGGCGCACCAGCAGGAGGGGGAGGAAGAAGATGAGGAAGTTCAGCCAGGGCACGCGCGGGAAGTACAGCGCCATGAGGGCACCGGCTGCGCCGATGGCCAGGTAGATGGGCAGGGTCTGCCGCATATGCTGGGGGAGCACGATGCGCCAGTTCCCCCCCAGCTTCGCCGCCATCTCCAGCGACGAGGTGATCGTCTCCGCCAGATAGAAAACCAGGGCCATGACCAGGAAGGCGATGGGAAAGACCAGGGCGCGCTGCAGCACCACCGGGTTGTAGTAGGTGTGGAACTCCATGATCCCGTTGACCGCCAGCGGGTCGGGGCCGTAGAACGCGGGGGGATAGGGGCTCCACGCCGCCCCCCAGCCCAGGTTGGCGATGAGCCTGAAGACCAACCCGGACAGGGCCACGATATAGGTGCGCTGCACCACGTGGGCGAAGTCTCCCTCCCCGAAGCGCTGGAGGCGTGAAAAGGCCCTCCCCAGGAGGCTGCCGAGCAGAAAGATGAAGACCACCTCCGGCACGGGGCGGATGGCGATGATGCACAGCGTCGCCGCCATGCCCAGGCGCAGCGGCCTTCCCCAGGAGAACTGAACCCGCCAGGTCTCGCACACGGCCAGCACGGCCACCAGCGCGAAGGTGCGCGCGGGGTCCAGTTTCCCCCATTTGACGAAGATGGCGCTGAGCACGACCACCACCGCGAAGAGGGCCGCGGAGGCGAACTGCAGCGCCTTCATGCGCCTCTCCTTCATCGCTCCTCACCCCCTCCGTCCTCGCCGCTGCCGGGGGCGGCCTCGCCCGGGAGCTCCTCTCCCAGGCTCTGCCGGGCCTCTCTCTCCAGGCGCTCGCGCCGCTCGCGCCGCTCGCGCAGCATCTCCTCGCGCCTGCTCGCCCTGCGTCGCGCCGGCCTCGCCTTCCTCCCCGCCTCCCGCGGCGGCGCCCCGGTCGGCGCGGCGGCGGCCCCACACTGGGCCCTCCCCTTCTCCTCCGCCTCCAGCGCGGCGATGAAGCTCTCCACCACCTCCGGGTCGAACTGCCTGCCGCTGTTCTCCCGCAACTCGGCCAGGGCGCGCTCGTGCCCCTTGGCCTCCCTCCAGGGGCGGCGATGGAGCATGGAGTCGTAGGCGTCCGCCACGGCGATGATGCGGGCGCTGAGGGGTATGGTCTCGCCGGAGAGGTGGTCGATATAACCTCCCCCGTCGTAATACTCGTGATGGTGGCGCACCGCCTCGGCCATATCCGCGAGGTACTCGACCTCCTCCAGGCGCGAGGCGCCCTCCAGCGGATGGGCCTTTATCCTCTCGAACTCCTCCTCGCTCAGGGGAGAGGGCTGCAGCAGGATCTCGCGCGGTACCGCCGGCCTTCCCAGGTCGTGCAGGAGCGCGGCATGGCGGAGCCGGTTCACCTCGTAGAGGGGAAAGCGCATCTGCCTGGCGATGAGGGCGGCGTTATCCGCCACCCTGACCGCGTGCCCGTCCAGGTAGGGCTCGCGCCTCTCCAGGTGGGTGACCAGCACCTCCATGCTGCGGTCGTAAGCCTCCAGGAGCTCGATGTTCTTGCCGCTGAAATACCAGGCCACGCCCAGCACCGCGGTGAGCGAGAACACGGCGAAGATGCCGCGCAGCGATTCGGCCGTCGAGCCGATGATCACCGGGTTCCCGAGGGCGTCCAGGACCAGGGCGCCGTGGGCGTCGAACAGCTCGTGAAAAGCGTTCTGGGCGTAGATGATGCCCATGGCCAGGCCGATGAAGGCGTAGATGACCTGGTTGGGGAGCAGGCGGAGCGCGTCCGTCCTCAGGAAGGCCAGGGGGCTCACCCCCCGCGACCAGCGCAGGGCCGCCGCCACACAGGCGGCGTTTAGCACCCAGAAGACGCCCGCCGCCAGCAGCAGCGGCGCCAGGGAGCGCAGGGAGTCCGCGGTGGTGAAGGCGCGCGAGGCGCCGTGGGCGGCGTGATAGACCGCCGCGGCCGCCCAGGTGCACAAAGCGTAGATGGCCGCGCTGGCGGCCATCTCCCACGGGTCGTCCCTGCGGCGCAGCAGCAGCAGGTGAAAGGAGGCGGCCAGGGCCACGATCATGGCCGAGGGGGTATTGAGAGCGGCTATGGCCGCGAAGAGCGCGATGATGCCGTAAGTGGAGCGCCCTCCGCAGGTCATCCTCTCTCCCAGCGACTCGCACACCACAGCCAGCGCGCCCAGCAGGACCACGGAGAACCAGTAGATCGGCTGGTCCCCGGCCAGGGTGAGGAAGAGTATCACGGCCAGCGACCCCATCAGGCCCGCCGCGGCCAGGACCTTAACCCTTGTATCCATGAGTGCCCATCCCTCCTCGCGGCGCCCCTTCACAGGCGCATGGAAGCCCCCCGCCGCACCACGTAATCGAGGACCTGGCGTACCATGTCCATGAACTTGCGCATATCATCCTCCGGGCTCTATGAGGCCGTAGTTCCCGTCCCTTCTTTTATAAACCACGTTGGCCTCCTCCGTCTCGGCGTTGATGAAGACGAAGAAGTCGTGGCCGAGGAGGTCCATCTGCAGGCAGGCCTCCTCGGGGGTCATGGGCTTGAAGGGAAAGCTCTTGGTCTTGACGATGACCGGCTCCTCCTCCTCCTCCTCCTTTTCCACGAGCGCGGCCAATTCCTTGAGGGGTTTTTTCACCTGGTGCGAGCGGTCGATCATCTTCTTCTTCGCCCTGCGCGCCTGCCGCTCCAGCTTGCTGGAGACGAGGTCGATGGCCTGATACATATCCGCGGCCGATTCCTTGGCCCGGATGATGGGGCCGCTGGAGAATATGGTGACCTCCACCACCTGGCTGTCCTGTATCTTGGGGTTGCGCTCCACGCTCATCTCTATCTCCGTCTTCAGGATGCGGTCGAGGTATTTCTCAACCTTGCTCACCTTCTCCAGGGCGTAGCTCCGCAGCGCCTCGGTGATCTCCAGGTTCTTTCCCTTCACGATGATCTGCATTACGCCTGCTCCCTTCTCCTCCGCCAAAAAAACCCATACCAGGTTGGGCGGTATGGGCCTATTTCGGGACCCGCTCGCGCTCGCTCCCGGCCCGGGCTCAGGCCTGGCGCTCGCGCTCCGGACTCGCATAAGCCTAACACAGGACAAACCCTCTGCCAACGAAAGGCCATCATCCCATAGGAAGGCTTCGATGCCCGGCTGACCTGGTCTTTGACCCCACACCCGCCTGCCGAGCGGCTCGCGGGGGGCGATATCCCTCGCGGGTCCGTGTCGCCCTCCACTAATACGCTTCTCCAGCTTATGCGCCGGGCAGGTCTTACCCCTAAGCCGCACCATGCTCACCAACCAAGAGTTGGCTTACGTGGGTCGTTTCGCCTGCGGCTGGCATCGACTTTCAACCACAGACCCGGGCCGAAGCCTTCGCTCCCATTATATCGCATGGGGGAAACCCTCCGCTCGCCCGCGGGGAGCGCGCCCGGGCGCTCGCTTCGAGCGGGCCGGCAGGCGCCGCCGCATCATCCCCTCCGCCACCCCTCCCCCTCGGGCGCGGCGCCGGGAAGCGCGCCCAGCAGGTCCCGGGCCAGGACGCAGGCGATGACCGGGCCGGCCCCGCCCGCCTTGAGGGCGGCCGCGCAGGCGGAGAGCGTATGCCCGGTGGTGAGGACGTCGTCCACCAGGACCACCTCCTCGCCGCGCAGGCGCTCCCCAGCCGCGCGGAAGGCGCCATGAACGTTGCGCCTCCTCTCCTCGTGGCCCAGGGAGACCTGGGCGGGAGCCGGGCGCACCCTTTGCAGCAGACGCCGGGGCTTGAGCCCGAGGGCGCTACCCACTCCCGCCGCCAGCCTCTCGGCGTGGTCGTAGCCGCGCATCCTGCGGCGTCGCTCGTGCATGGGCACGAAGGTGAGCAGGGGCTTATGCGCGCGCAGGCGCGGGGCGAGGCTGGTCGCGGCCATGGCCCCCAGGAGCGGCGCCAGCCTCCATCCGTTGTCGTATTTGAACTTGTGGATGACGGACCTCATGGGCTCCTCGTAACGGGCCAGCGCCACCGTGAAGTCGAGGTGCCGCATGCGCCCCTCGCACTCCGTGCACCCCTCCGCCGCATGGGGCATGGGAGCCCCGCAGCGGCTGCACGCCGCACCGCGGATGAGGGGGAGAGAGGAGTTGCACGACGGGCACAGGGGCACGCCCGCATGGGCGCCGCATCCCGCGCAGCGGGTGGGGAAGAGCAGCTCCAGCAGGCCGTTCACGCACATGGCATACGCTATGTCCATGATATACATCTTATATAACTTATAGCGTAAGTCAAGGCGTGCGGCGGGACCGGGTCGGCCTATTCCTCGACCTCGGGCTCCCCCCTGAAGTGACGGTCCTTCTCGATGACCGAGCCGGGCACGATGCTCACACCGGGGTGGATGATGCTGCCCTTGCCGATGACCGCGCGGTGGCCGACCACACTGTCCGCGAGCAGGGCGGCGCCCTTGCCGACCTCCGCCCCCCAGCCCACGATGGAGTCGAGGAGATGGGCGTCCTTGCCGATGTGACCGTCCCCCCACTTGATGCCGCGGTAGAGTATGGCCCCCTCGTCGATGACCGTGCGGTCCCCGACCACCAGCGGGCCGAACAGCCTCGCCCCCTTCTTCACCTCGCAGTGCGCGCCGATGCAGATGGGCCCCACCATGGTCACCTCCCCGGAGATGACCGTCTCGTCCCCGATCCACACGTCCTCGCCGATGCGCACCCCGGGTATCTTCACCTTGACCTTGCCGCTGAGGGCGTCGAAGTTCCCCGCCTTGTACTCCTCCATGCTGCCCACGTCGTTCCAGTAGTCGCCGTGGCGGTAGCCGTAGAACTCGATCCCCTCCTCCAGGAAGCGGGGAAAGAGCTGGGAGCCGAAATCGTAGAAGCCCTCGGGGATCATCTCCAGCACCTCGGGCTCGAAGACGTAGATGCCGCTGTTGGCCACGAAGCTGAGCGCCTCCTCGCGGATCGGCTTCTCCTGGAAGCCGGTGATGCGCCCGTCCTTCTCGGTGATGACCACGCCGTACTTGCTGGGGTCGCTCACCGGGGTGATGACCAGGGTCGCCAGCCGGCCGTGCGCACGGTGAAAGGAGAGCAGGGAGGTGAGGTCGAGGTCGGTGAGGGCGTCTCCGCTGATGACCAGGAAGGTCCCCTCCCCCAGCTCGCTCGCCAGCCTTTTCACCCCCCCGGCGGTGCCCATGAGCTCCTCCTCGTAGGAGTAGGTGATGGAGACCCCCCAGCGCTCGCCGTCCCCGAAATAGCGCGTGATGACGTCGGGGTGGTGATGCAGGTTGACGAAAAGGCGGTGGAAGCCGTGCCGGGAGAGCAGGCTCACGATATGCTCCATCACCGGCCGGTTGACGATGGGCACCATGGGCTTGGAGATCTCCTCGGTGAGCGGGCGCAGGCGCGTGCCCATGCCGGCGGCCAAAATCATCGCCCTCATCTCCCCGTGCCCTCCTTCAGCTCTCGCAGCGCCTGGCCGTAGGGGCGGCGCGCCACCCCCCTCTCGGTAATGATAGCCGAAATCAATTCGCCCGGGGTGACGTCGAAGGCGGGATTGCGCGCTGCGGCGCCCGGGGGCGCCACGACCGCGCCCCCACAGGAGGTCACCTCCGCGGCGTCCCTCTCCTCGATGGGGATGGCGGAGCCGTCCGCGGCCTGCGCGTCCACGGTGGAGAGGGGCGCGGCGATATAGAGCGGGATGCGGTGATGGGCGGCGAGCACCGCCAGGCTGTAGGTGCCTATCTTGTTGGCGCTGTCGCCGTTGGCGGCTATGCGGTCGGCGCCGGTGACCACCGCGTCCACCTCGCCGCGGGACATGAGGTATCCCGCCGCGTTGTCGCAAATGACGGCCATGGGCACGCCCTCCCTGAGCAGCTCCCACGCGGTGAGACGCGCCCCCTGCAGCAGCGGACGCGTCTCGTCCACCCACACCTGGGCGATGCCGCCCCGCGCGTGCGCGGCCTTGATCACCCCCAGGGCGGTGCCGTAGGACAAGGTGGCAAGCCCCCCGGCATTGCAGTGGGTGAGCACGCGGCAGCCCGGCGGCAGCAGGTCCGCCCCCAGCTCGCCGATGGCTCGGTCCGCCGCGTCCTGCTCCTGCGCGATGCGGCCCGCCTCCGCCGCCAAGGCGCCGCCCAGCTCCGCGGCGGGCGTCCTCCCGGCCAGGGAGCGCATGCGCTCCACCGCCCAGCGGAGGTTGACCGCGGTGGGCCGCGAGCGCGCCAGCGCCTCGCAGGCCGCCTCCACCTCGCCCGCGGGATCGGCGGCACGCGCGGCGAGGGCCACGCCGTAGGCGGCGGCTATGCCTATGGCCGGCGCGCCCCGCACCCGCATGCCCCTCACCGCCTCGTCCACCTGCCGCCAGTCCGATATCTCCAGGTAGACCTCCTCGGCGGGCAGCCGCGTCTGGTCGAGCAGGATGACCCTGCCCTCCCTCCAATCGACCGCCCGGAAAGGCTTTCCTTCCGGCACCTTCCCTCCTCTCTCCGCGCCCGCACCTGCGTCGCCCTATACGTCGCCCTATAATAATAAACCACCCTAACCACCCGCGCGCCCGGTCGCCGCCCCAAACACCCCCACCCCACGCATAGAGGCATCCGGGCTATACCCCCACCCCATCCGCGCCGCCACCAGCCCGGGCCGGAAGAGAGCTGGAGGCGAGTACACCCTTCATCTGCGCCGCCACCAGCCCGGGAACTACCAGGTCGGTCGCAGCGAGCGCGCAAGGAGAAGGGTTTCCTCTGCGCGGGGAGGTACGCTGCGCAGCCGAGCGAGACCGTTACCTGGAGGCCCGGGCCGATAGAAAGACCGATAGAAAGACCAGAGACCTCAAGTCCCCATATCCCACGAGGACAGGTACTTCTCCTGCTCGCGGGTGAGGCAGTCGATCTCTATGCCCATGCTGGCGAGCTTGTGGCGGGCTATCTCCTCGTCCAGCTCCACCGGCACGTCGTAAACGCGCCGCTCCAGGGTGGCGTGGCAGCCCTTCACGTACTCTACCACCAGGGCCTGATTGGCGAAGGACATGTCCATGACCGAGGCCGGGTGGCCCTCCGCGGCGGCCAGGTTCACCAGCCTGCCGTCGGCCAGGAGATAGATGCGGCGCCCGTCCTTGAGCAGGAACTCCTCCACGTTCTCCCGCACCCTGCGCCTGCTCTCAGCCATCTTCTCCAGGGCGGGGATGTCTATCTCCACGTTGAAGTGGCCGGAGTTGGCCAGGATGGCGCCGTCCTTCATCTTGCGGAAGTGCTCTGCCCGCAGCACGTGGACGTCACCGGTGACGGTGATGAAGAGGTCCCCCTTCTGCGCCGCCGAGGCGCATCCGGAGACCTCGAAACCCTCCATCACCGCCTCCAGGGCGCGCAGGGGGTCCACCTCCACCACGGTGACGTTGGCGCCGAGGCCGCGGGCGCGCGCGGCCACTCCCCGCCCGCACATGCCGTAGCCGTAAACGACCACGCGCCTGCCCGCGAGCAGGACGTTGGTGGCGCGCAGGATGCCGTCCAGGGTGGACTGACCGGTGCCGTAGCGGTTGTCGAAGAGGTGCTTGGTCTTGGCGTTGTTCACGGCGATGACCGGGTAGAGGAGCACGCCGTCGTCGGCCATGGCGCGCAGGCGGATGACCCCGGTGGTCGTCTCCTCCGCCCCCGCCCACACCTTTTCCGCCTCCTCCTTGCGCTTGGAGTGGAGGGTGGAGATGAGGTCGGCGCCGTCGTCCATGGTCAGGTTGGGCTTGATGTCGAGCACGGAGTCTATGTGGGAATAGTAGGTCTTGTTGCTCTCGCCCCGGATGGCGAAGACGGGGACCTTGTGGTGCTTGACCAGGGAGGCGGCCACGTCGTCCTGGGTGGAGAGGGGGTTGGAGGCGCACAGGGCCACCCTCGCCCCCCCCGCCTTGAGGGTGATCATGAGGTTGGCGGTCTCCGTGGTGACGTGCAGGCATGCCCCCACCCGCATCCCCGCCAGGGGTTTGTCCGCCTGAAAACGCTCCCGGATGCGGCGCAGCACGGGCATGTCCCGCTCCGCCCACTCTATCCTCAGGCGCCCCTCCGCGGCCAGGGAGAGGTCCTTCACGTCATAGTCCATGTCATGCTCCTTATCGTCGCAGCGTCTGCGTTTACACCCGCTCGCGCCAGTAATCCAGCAGATCCGCGATGGTCTTCTCCAGGGGGATCTCCGGCTCCCAGCCCGTGGCGCGGTTGAACTTGCCGTAATCGCACAGCAGCAGCTCCACGTCCGAGGGGCGCATGCGCTCCTCCATCTGCCTCACCTCGATGCGGACGTCGCTCATGGAGAGGATGAGGTCGAGCAGCGCCTGTATGCTGATGGCCCTGCCGGAACCCATGTTATAGACCTCACCCGCCTCGCCCTTCTCCAGGCTCAGCCAGTAGCCGCGCACGATGTCGCGCACGTCGCTGAAGTCGCGCCTGGCCTCGAGGTTCCCCACCTCGATGACCGCCTCCTTCTTCCCCTTCTCCACCAGGGCCACCTGGCGCGTGAAGTCGCTGGTCACGAAGACCTGCCCGCGCCGGGGCCCGGTGTGGTTGAAGGCCCGCGTGCGCACGGTGTAAAGGCCGTAGCTGCGATTATACTGGTAGGCCAGGTAGTCCTGGGCCACCTTGCTCACCGCATAGGGGGAGAGGGGGCGCAGGGGGTTTTCCTCCTTGATGGGGGCCTCGTGCTCGAAGACCAGGCCGTATTCCTCGCTCGACCCCGCTATCTGCATGCGGGTATCGAGCCCCAGGTCGCGGATGGACTCCAGCAGGTTGAGCTCGGAGAGGATGTTCGTGGTCAGGGTCTCGGCGGGCGCCTTCCACGAGGTGGGGACGAAGCTCTGCGCCGCGAGGTGGAATATGTAGTGCGGGCGCACCTCCTCCAGGGCCTTCTTCACCGCGACGTTGTCGCGCAGGTCGCAGTCCAGGAGATGCAGGCGGTCCTCGATGTGCTCGATGTTGTCCATGCGCGACCGCCAGCGCGCGGTCCCGTAAACCTCGACGCCCCCCCGCTCCAGTGCGTATTCGGCCAGGTGGCTGCCCGCAAAGCCGGTTATGCCGGTGATCAGTATGCGCAAAAGTCCTCCTCCTTGTCCTCTCCGCGCGCGCCCTCGTCTCGCCGGGCGGCTCTATTTCATCCGTACATTATGACCTCGTGCGGCCTTAATTTCCACAGGGTTCAGAAATGCAGGGTGGAGGGCGGTATCCTGGCCCCCGGCCATACCTTGATGCCGCACTTGAGGTCGTTGTCCTCCGCGACCTCCGCGCCGCCACCCAGGACGGCGCGGTCGGAGAGATGCACCCTCTCCCCCATGCGCGCCCCGGCGGCGGCCACGCAGCGGCGCAGCACGCTCTCCGCCCCCACGCGGCATCCCGCGTGCAGCACCGCGCCCTCCAGGTGCGCGCCCTCGCCGATGTCGCATCCCGGGCCCAGCACGCAGTTGCTGGACACGGTGGCGTGCGGCGCGACGCGGCAGCCCGCGCCTATGAGCGTGGGCCCGAACACCGAGGCCCGGGGGGATATCTCCGCGCCCTCCTCCGCCCATACCGAGGGCTTGACCGCCTCCCCGCGGAAGTCGAAGGGCATCATGCGCCCCAGGATGTCGTAGTGCGCCTGCAGGTATTTGTCCGGGGTCCCTATGTCCATCCAGTAGGCCGCGCTGGGGAAGCCGTACATGGCCATGCCCTCCGCGAGCATGCCTGGGAAGAGCTGTCGCTCGAAGGAGAAGCGTTCCCCCGCCGGGACGCGGTCCAGGAGTTCCGGCTCCAGCACGTAGGTGCCGGCGTTGACGAGGTCGGTCACCACCTGCTCCCAGGAGGGCTTCTCCAGGAACTCCGAGATGCGCCCCCTGCGGTCCAGCGGCACCAGCCCGTAGGCGGTGGGGTCCTCCACCCGCGTGAGGTAGAGGGTGGCCTTGCCCCCTTTCTCGCGGTGAAAAGCGATGAGGCTGGTGAGGTCGATGTCGGTGAGCACGTCCCCGTTGAAGACGAGGAAGGTGCCCTCGATATGGCGCTCGACATTCTTGACCGCGCCGCAGGTGTCCAGGGGCTCTTCCTCGGTCACGCAGGTCAGCTTGACCCCGAAACGGGCGCCGTCCCCGAAATGCTCCTCGAAGACCTCGGACTTGTAAGCGGTCGAGAGCACGATGTCGGTGATGCCGTGGCGCTTGCACAGGCCGATCTGAAACTCCAGGAAGGGCCGGTTCATGAGCGGCAGCATGGGCTTGGGAACGGTAAGCGTCAACGGACGCAGCCGCGTGCCCTGTCCTCCCACCAGAATAACCGCCTGCATGCTTCGACCTCCCCATCTTCGCTCAGAATAACCGGGCTGCGGCCTCAAGCTATATTAGGGGGGCGCGGCCCGCTTGGCAAACCGGGGCCCATGCGCGCACGGCGCCCCGCTCAGCCCCTCAATTCCTCCCGCCACCACGCGAGCACGTCCCGCAGCGTCTCCTCCAGGGTCAGCGCGGGCTCCCATCCCGTGACCTCCCGCATCCTGCCGTTGTCTCCCCGCAGCACCGGGATATCCGCCTTGCGCAGCCTGCCCGGATCCACCTCCACGCGGATGGAGACCGCGCTCATCGAGAGCAGCTTCTCCAGCACCTCCGCCACGGAGCGGTCGCGACCGCTGCACACGTTGTAGGCCTCACCCGCCGCCCCGCGCCGCAGCAGCAGCCAGTAGGCCTCCACCAGGTCGCGCACGTCGCTGAAGTCCCGCCTCGCCTCCAGGTTGCCCACCAGAAGCACCGGCTCCCTCAGGCCCGCCTCCGCCTCGGCTATCTGGCGCGCGAAATCGGAGACCACGAACTGCGGGGACTGGCCCGGCCCGATCATGTTGAAGGAGCGGGTCACCACCGTGCACATGCCGTAGGCGTGGCAGTAAAAGACGGCGTGATAGTCCTGCATCACCTTGCTCAGGGCATAGGGGCTGGCCGGGCGCAGGGGGTGGTCCTCCCGGATGGGCAGCTCGTCCTCGCCCACCCTGCCGTACTCCTCCGCCGAGCAGGCCACGTGCACCCTCGCCTCCAGCCCCGCTTCGCGCAATGCGTCGAGGAGGTTGGCCTGGCCGTTGAGGGCGATGTCGTAGGTGAGCCGGGGGTCGTCCCAGGAACGGCGCACCGAGCTCTGGGCGGCGAGGTGGAAGACGTAGTGGGGGCGGAAGCCCTCCACCTGCGCGGCCACGCCGGCGCGGTCGAGGATGTCGCACACCTCGTAGCGGCAGCGGTCCCAGGGGCCGCCCTCACGGGGGGGTTCCAGGTCCAGCCCCAGCACCTCGACGCCGCCCTCCTCCAGGAGGAAGGACGCCAGGCGGCGTCCCACGAAGCCGTCCGCCCCGGTGATGAGGACGCGCTCGGTCATATACCGCTCCTCTTGGCGATCATGTCCGCGATAAGCCCCAGGACCAGGACCTGCAGCCCGCCCAGGAGCAGGATGACCGTGCTGGGGGTTATGTGCCAGCTGTAGCGCACGATATCCGCGACCATCTTGCCCAGCCCGACGAGCAGGAGGAGCAGCCCCAGGGGCAGGAATATCTTGAGCGGGCTGAACCAGGTCACGGTGCGGAAGATGGTCATGATATAGCTGCCGGTATCCCGTATGGGATGGAAGGTGGACCTGCCCTTGCGGGGGTAGTATTGGATATCGGCGTACTTCACGGGGTGACCGTTGTTGAGGAAGGCCAGGGTGATGGTGCTCACCCAGGAGTGCCCGTGCGGGAGCATGTGCAGATAGGGCAGGGCGGTCTCCCTGCGGATGGCCCGCAGGCCCGAGTTGAGGTCCGGTATCCGGGCCCCGCTGATGAACTCCGCCAGTTTGCGGATGAAGAACTTGGCCGGCACCCGCAGCAGCTTCAGCGTCCCCGCCTCCCTGGCGCGCGCACCCACCACCATCTCGCAGCCGTCCAGCTCCCCGACCAGGCGCGGGATCTCCCGCAGGGGGTAGGTGCCGTCACCGTCGGAGATGACCACGACCTCTCCCGCCGCCCTCCTGATCCCCGTGGTCCTCGCCTGCCCTCCCCCCATGTTATAGGGATGGCGCACCAGGGTGACCTCCGGGAAGGAGGCCGCTATCTCGGCCGTCGCGTCCGTCGACCCGTCGTCCACCACGATGATCTCCCACTCCCAGTCCGTGGCCCGCAGGGTATCTATGGCCGTGCGCAGGTCGCCGCCTATCGCCTCTTCCTCGTTGAATACCGGGAAAATGAGGCTAACCTTCAAGCTCAACCCCGTCACCCCAAGGGACTCTCATCACGCCCGCCTTTCCCTCCGTTTTCGCATCCTCTTTTCACGAATACTATAACGCATCGCTCTCCCGCTTATCACTCGCTCCCCCTCCCCGCCCCGCAGCCTCCCGCCGCGGCCCTCCCGACCCGTCGCGCCGACGGGTATAATCGTCGTGGAGCCTTGCGGCTCCGCAACGCAAGCGCGCCAGGAAGGAGGGTGGTGTATGTACGGCCGCCGCGGCGCTGACGGCACGGAAGTGAGCATGATCGGGACCCTCCCCCCCCTGAAGGGGATAAGTCCCTATTGCGCCGAGCTGACGCGCGCCCTCAGCGGGCGGACGAGGTTGGAGTTCCTGGACTTCAAGCGGCTCTACCCGGAGCGCCTCTATCCCGGCGGCACCCGGGAATCGGACCTCTATCCCATCGACCCCTCGCGGGCGGACTTCTCCCACCGCAGGATAATCGACGCCACCAACCCCCTGACCTGGCTCAGGGCGGGGCTGACGCTGACGGGGAGGGTGGTCCACGCGCAATGGTGGACGGGGGTGCTGGCTCCCGTCTATTACGCCGTCCTGACCGCGGCCAGGGCGCGCGGGAAAAAGGTGCTCGTCACCGTGCACAACGCCGAGCCGCACGAGGACAGGGCCATGCTCGACCGGCTGCACCGCAGCATATTCCGCCTCGGGGACGCCTTTATCGTCCACAGCGATGCCAACGCAGAAACGCTGCGCACGCGGTTGCGCAGGGGCTCTCCCCGCATCCACGTCGTCCCCCATATCCCGTTTGCCTCCGTCGCTGACGGGGAGGGCGACATGGATGGAGGGATTGCCCGCGGGGAGCTGGGGCTGGATCGCGAGGGGCCGCTGCTGCTCTTCTTCGGCAATATCCGGGAATACAAGGGGCTCGACGTCCTCCTGCGAGCCATGCGCGAAGCGATCCGCGCCCATCCCGACCTTACGCTCATGGTGACGGGACAACCCTGGGTAAGCTGGGAGCGTTATCAGGACATCGTCCGCGAGGAGGGCATCGCAAAGCACCTGGTGACCGAGCTGTGCTTCCTGCCCTACGAGGAGCTGCGCAAGCGCATAATCGCCTCCGACCTGGTGGTTTTTCCTTTCAAGAGCCTGGACTCGGCCAGCGGCTCCGTGCTCCTGGCGCGCGCCATGGGCAAGCCGGTGGTGATGAGCGCCCTGCCCTCCCTCGCCGATATCGCGGGGGAGGGGGTCTTCAAAGCCGAGCCGGGCTGCCACCGCTCCCTTGCCGCAGCGATCGGGGCGGCGCTGCGCCGGCTGAAGGAATCGCCGCCCGGCGCCCCCGGGCGGCGTGGCGACCGCCCCGGAGACGGCGCCGAGGAGGTGGTGGCGGGACACCTCGAGGCCTACGCGGCACTGCGTTGAGCCCGCGCGCCCGCTGCGCACGGCCCCTATCCTTTTCCTCCCCGCCGCACCGGGACATGGGGGCCGTCCCCCCTCTCCGAAGCGCCCGGCGCGCCCCTGCGCGCAGCCCCGGCCGCGAGCACCGCCGCCGCCCCGGCGAGAAAGACGGCCGCCGGGACGATATCGAGGGGGAAGAAATAGCCCACGAAACCCGCCTTTATGCCCTCGCCCACGAGCAAGAGGCAATAAAGGACCAGCAATGCCGCGAAGGCGTCCACAGCGATGTCCGCGGCGGCCGTGCGCAGCGCGCTTAGAAGCGGCCTCCCGCCCTTTCCGCTCATTCCGACTCCTCCTCCCTTTGCCCCGGGCATCGCCGTTCGCGCGCGCCCGTCATCCCTTGAACAACTTGACCTCGATGGAGCGTATGCGCACCGTCTCGCCCCGCGACCCCAGGCCCGGGGCGGTGACTACCAACCGCAGCAGGTGATTGGCTATGTCGAGTTCCCGCATATCGAAATGCAGCACCTGCTCATAGGCGCCGCCGCTTCTCCCGGGAGGCGTGTAGGCAGCGAGTATGAAGGAGATGTCCTGCAGGGAGAGGTCGGGGGTGAAGGGGACGGAGCTCGGCACCAGCAGCGATTCCCGCGAGACCCCGAAGCATGAGCCCGGGGCGTGGAGGAGCAAGCCCCGTTTCGGGCTTCTCATCTCCTTTATCCCGGGCGGGAGCTCCCGCGCGATGACCTCGTCGACCTCGTCGATGCGCAGGGGCGCGACGCCGTCGATATGCACCTCCTGCACGGCCTCGGGGAACCAGGTCACCGCGCCCACGACCCTCGCCGGCGTATACAGGGACAGGGGGCCGGAGGGGCCCAGCCCGTGCAGCTGGTCCTGGGCCACGAACAGGCTCTCCATGAAGGCCAGGTGGCGGCTCGACGTCCAGATGTCCTTGATGAGCACGTCCGCCCCGCAGCCCCACTCCAGCGCATAATAGCCCTCGGCCAGCTCGGGAAGGCATACGCATATCTCCTGGGGGGAAGAGGTGCGGAAGCTCGCCGCGGCGTCGCCGTCGTCCTCCACGACCTGTTTGAAGATGCACTCGCCCGCGTCCAGCACCCGGAAGACGAGCGGGTCCTCCCCCGCGTACATGTTCAGGTCGTGCTTGCTGAAGCTCACCTGCAGATGCCCCTCGCGCACGTACACGCGGGCCCTGTGCTCCCCCCTCAGGCTCATGCCCACGGAAGTGCCCTCTCCCGCCGGCGAACCCTCCCCTTTGAACATCGGAGGTTCGTCCGCGTGATAGACGGCCGTTGTGGGCACGGTCGGCGCGGGCATTCCCCGATCAGAGAGGGTTTTCATGGCGTCGCTGAACTCCGTCACGGAGGAATAGGTTTTTTCCTTCTGAAGCAGGGTGACGCCACCATCCTCCACCCTTTCCCACCCCAGCGTGTTGAGGGCGGCGTTGTGCACCGGCTTGTCCTCCCGCCAGGCCGACCGGGCGCAGGTCATGCCGAGCAGCAGCTCCTCGGGGTCGCCCACGTACCTCAACCTCACCTCGGCGCGGTCAAAGGACCTGTAGGGAACGTTGAGGGAGAAGGCCGCTTCCTCGTCCGCCATCCTGGAGCCCTCTACATGGAAGTCCCTGCCGTATTCGTTCGCCCCCAGCGAGTAGGAGGCGCGCAGGGGGAGGTCGCCGCCCTCCCGCGACCCCATCTCCACCCGATACGTCAATTCCACCCCGAAGGGGGCGACGTTCAGCAGCAGCAGGGCCAGCAGGGACGCGGAGACGCCAAGGGCCATGGCGGCCCTGGCGGCCTTTCTCGCCCGCAGCCGGCCACGCCTCCCCCGGCGGCGTGGCTCCCCGGCCGCCTCCCCCTGCGCCATCTCCGTTGCCGCAGCTCCCTTATCCGTCATCTCCCTCTTCTCCGTCTCCGCCCCCGTGCCTCGACGCATCAGACTCCGTTCCCGCATTCCCCGGTTCCACGCGCTCCCCCTCGCTTCCGGCCATCCGCTTCAGCCTGAACACCTCCGGAGCCCCGCCGCCCTTTTTGAAGACGATGTCGTGAGCCAGCGGCTCCAGGGCGAAGCCCCCGCCCATTTCCTCCAGCTCCTGCCGGTGCCAGCGCCCGCGCTCCGGCGTACTCAGGACATAGAGCGGGCGGCCCTCCTCCAGGAGGGCGCCCAAGATGGCCGCAGCCTCCTCGCGCGCCGCCTCCTCCCCCTTCTTTATCCTCGCGGGCACGAAGACGGTGCGGGAGAGCACCATCTTCTCGAACCAGCCGTCCGAGAGGTCCACGATTATGGCCCCTCGCGGCAGCGTCCGCGCGAAATCGTCCACGGACCTGCGGCCCTCCATGTAGTCGCGGGTGTAGGACAGGCCGAAATCCGCCCTGCTGAGCAAGGAGAAGGAGGCGTAGGCATGTGTCGCGATGACCAGGAAGGTGAGCAGCGCCAGCGTGCTTCGCCGCCACGGCAACCTGCCCAGGAAGCCCGTCAGGAAAAGCGCCGCGAAGAAGGCGAGGGCGGTGAAGAGGGGGAGGAAATACCGGGTGTAGCTGGCCGCAAGCCAGTATTTGCCATAACCCCAGAAGTGGATGTTGTTGCCGTAATAATAGAACACCAGCGCCCCGGCCAGGGCGAAGAGGAGGACGTAAACGCTGCGCTCGTTCTTGATGGCATGCAGCAGGCCCAGCACCCCGAGCACGGTGAGCAGGGGGGCCACCGCGTACACGTACATCTTCCCGTTGGCGAAGAGGACCTCGAAGCCGCGAAAACGGGCGGGGTAGTTCACCAGATACTCCGCCGCCGTGGCTCCCGCCTTCTGCGGGACCCCGAACAGGCTCCCCGTGGTGACGTGGTTGAGCAGGAGGATGAGGCCGCCCAGGACCCCCAGGAACGCCAGGGAGAACAGAACGTTCTTCAGCTTGAGCTTTCTGAAGTTGCGCAGCGGCGGGAGCATGGCGAGCGCGGCGAAGACCACGAACTCGTAGCGTATCCAGATGCTCGCGGCGAAGAAGGCCGCCGCGAGCAGATAGTAGCGCAGCCGCTGCGGCCTGGCGACGGCCATGACGACGAAATATACCCCCCCCAGGGTGAAGGCGAGGGCGGGGATATTGGAGAAGAGCATATTGCTCCAATATATATAGGCCGCCGAGGAGCCTAGCAGGAGCAGGGACAGCGCCGCCGCCTTGATCCCATAAAGCCTGCGCACGGTGAGATAGAGGAAGAGCAGCCCCGCGAGGCCGGCCAGGCTGACGATGAAGAAGGGACCCCGGTAGCCGAGCAGATTGCCCGCGCAGATGAGGAAGAAGACGCCGGGGGAATAGGGGGCCCTCATCCTCTCCCCCTCCCCCGCTTCGCTAACGTATTCGTCCAGGGCGGGCACGAAGGCATTGGTGTCGAATTGCAGATTGAGGGGGCTCTGATACCACAGGTGGCCGCTTTCCAGCAGGACGTTGGAAAATACGTAGAGGTTCTTGTCGTCGGGATGCAGGGTCCAGCGCCCGCGGGAGAAGTTGAGCTGGTTGAAGAGCAGAAAGAAGAGCGCGAAGACCACGGCGAGCAGGGCCGCCTCCCGCCTCGACCACCGCGGCGCCTCAGACATGCAGCACCCTCTCATAGACCTGCACGAATCGTGCCGCGACCGCCTCCCAGCCATAGCCCTTTTCCGCGGTAGCCCGCAGCGACCTGCCGATGCCCAGCCTCCTCTCGCGGTCGCGGAGGAGGGCGATGATGTTGTCCGCGAGCCCCCGGGCGTCGCCCGGCGCGTGCAGCAGGCCATGGTGCTCGGGCGGTATGACGTCCACTATCCCCGGGGCGCGGCTGGCGACGACGGGGGTGCCGCAGGCCATGGCCTCCAGACAAACGATACCGAAACCCTCGAAAAGGGAGGGCAGGCAGAAGAGGGCTACGCGATTGTACCAGAGGGGCAGCTCCTCGTCGGGCACCCGGCCCAGAAGGCTCACCACGCCCCCCAGGCCCATCTCCTCCACCCCGCCGCGCAGCGCCTCCCGCAGCTCCCCCTCCCCCGCTATGAACACCTTGAAGCCCGGCACTTCCGCGCTCACGCGGCGGCAGGCCTCCAGCAGGGAGGGGAGCCCTTTTCTCTCGCACAGGCGGCCCACGAAGAGCATGCTGTTCTCCATCCTCTCCAGCCCCAAGGGACGAAAGAGTCCGGTATCGACGCCCACGGGTATGACGCTGACCTTATCCTCCGCTATGCCGTAATCGCGGACGAGGCTCTCCCGGGTGGTGCGGGAGATGGACACTATATGGGTGGCCCTGCGATAACCCGCGCCCTCCGCGCGGGCCAGGGCGCGGTAGATGCTTCTCCCCAGGTATGCGCGCTGCTGGTGGTAGGTGTGATTGGCGACATAGATGACGGGCACCGCGGGGTCTCGCAGCAGTATGACCCCGCCCGGGCCGCCGTAGATCTGCAGGGCGTCCGGGCCCATCCCGCCCAGCAGCGCGGGAAGCCTGCGGTTGGCTTTTACGGAGAACCTCAGGGCGCCCCCCGGCCCTTCCCTCACCGGGAGGCCGATATGGCCCTCGAGCTCGTTCACGCTCCCGGAGACGACCCCGATATCCAGGCCGTGCCCCTCCCGCAGCCGGGCGTAGAGGTTGTAGGCCTCCACCCCCTGCCCCCCCCTCGCGGGGTGGAAATCGTAGCTCAAGAAGCCGATCCTCATGCCATGCTGCTCCCTGCCCCGGGCTCCTCGGCATCGCCGGTTAAGCTGCTGCTTTGCCCACGCCGACCTCGCCGTCCTCCGCGCCATTCGCGCCCGCGAGGCGCCCGGCGCCCTCTTTGGCTCCTGCGAGCGCCGACCCGCGGCGGGCACATGGGCAATTATAGCACCGCCCCTGGTGGCGTTGATTAGCCGCGCCATCTTGTTTATCTTGAGACTACCGGCGCCGGAAGGGGGGCGGTGAGGCCGTCCCGCCCGGGCCGGAGAGCTGCGGCGCTGCACTAGCCGGGTGGTCCGGGCGGCGAAGACGTCCGGGGGCCCGACCGCGGGAGGAGGCGGGAGGACATGAGGATCTTGTTCATCTCCACCCTGGGGACCGGCTACCGGGGAGGCGGCAATATCTCCTCCGACCTGATGGCGGCGTCCCTGCGTGACCACGGCGTGGAGGTGGTGTGCGAGTTCATCCGCAAGCCGCAGCCGAAGAGCATCCTCGACCGCTTCCTCGCCCGTATCCCCGAGGGGTTCTTCAACACCCAGACCCCGCTTCTGGACCTCCTTATTGCGCGCCGCATCCGGCAGCACGTGCGGGAGCACCGCCCGGATATCGTGGACATACAGGACCGGTTCTCCCTCACCGCGGCATCGCGATACGACCTGGGGCCGGTGATCAAGGTCTTCACCGTCATCGACGACCTCTCCCGTACGCAGCTGGAGGCGTCCTTCCGCTCCTGGAGGCTGTTCCTGCTGGAGCTCAAGCGGAGGTCGGCGCTGGCCTGCCTGCGGCGCGAGGACTTCGTCCTGGCCAACAGCCGGCACACAAGGGAGATGCTGTTGGAGCACGGCGTCCCCACGGAGCGCATCGCCGTCATCTACCACTCCCTGCCGCCGAGAGAATGGTACTCCGAGGCGCGGGAGGGCGAGGCCGTGGCGAAACGGGGCGGCGCCCCCGTGGTGAGGTTTCTCATGCCGGGAAGGATCGCGAGGGAAAAGGGCTCCGTCGAGGTCCTGGAGTGCATGGCCGCGCTCAACCGCGATGGTTTGGGGGGCGCATACGAGGTGGTCATGGTCGGGAGGGGGCCGCTCGCCGCATGGGCAAAGGAGACAAAGGGAAAGAGGGGGCTGGACAATCTCCGCATCCTCCCCCCCGTGCCCATCGGCGAGATGTACGGCTACTACCGGCGCGCCGACGCCGTGCTCATGCCGACCCTGTGTTACGAATCGTTCGGCCGGGTGGCGCTGGAGTCCCTTCTCCTGGGCGTGCCTCTCATCGTCAATCCCCGCGGGGGCGTGAAAGAGGTGGTGGAGGGACTCGAGGGCGGGTGCATGTTCGTGCGGGACCGCGAAGAGCTGGAGCACGCCATGAGGGAGACGCTGCGGCATCCCCGCCTCCTGGGGGAGATGTCCGCTTTCCTCGAGGCGAACGCGGGCCGCTTACGGGAGAGGTTCAGCCACGAGAGGTTGCGCGCCGCCTACGAGAGCTATTACCGGGAACTCATACAGGGGCCGCCGTCTTGCCGGCGCTGAACAACCCCCCGCGCCTGCGCGCACAGAAGGCGGTATCTATCCCGCTCTATCCCGCGCCAGCGGGGGCAGCGCTCGCGCCCCCGCCGCGCGCGCGCAGGAGGCGGTAGAGCACGAACTCCTCCTCCAGCGCGGAGCGCCCTGAAGGCCTGTGCTCGAAGCTCTTCTCCAGGCTCTCCTCGTGCAGGCGGTAGGCGCGCACCCGGACGGCGCGCAGCGGCTCGATGAGGTGGAGGGGCTCCCCGGATGTGCGGGGCCTCCAGAGCAGAAAAAGCCCCTCCTCTCCGCGCTCGAGATCGCCCAGGAGGGAGAGAAAGGACTCCTGCCCCAAGAGGGAATTGTCTTTGAGCCAGGCGCTCTCCACCCCATGCATGCACCTCAGGGGCGGGCCCAGAAGATCGCCGAGATGATAGTCCATGACCGCCGTCCCGTTGCCGATGTCCTCGGCTATGCGCGCGACCACCTCCGCCTGATTTCCGCCCTCGTCCAGGCCGATGATGGGAAGGGAGGCGTTGAGGGCAAAGGCCCCCAGGTAGAGCAGCAGGCCCAGCGCGAGGATGCCGCACGCGGCCCTGGCCCGCGCGGCGTGCCTCGCCAGCCTCAAGCGCCCGCAGGAGCCGACGAGATACTCGAGGCCGCCGACCAGCGCCATCACCCCCAGGGGAAAAACCACCGGCAGCAGCCTGCGCATGACCTGGATATGCATGGGCATGGCCCGCATGTTCCAGGCATAGAGCAGGGTGTAGGACAAGCCGATGAGGCCCAGCGCATACTCGCCAAAGCCGCGGCGGCGGGTGAACCATGCCGCATAACCCGCGAACATGGCCGCCAGCCCCGCGAACGACAGGTACCAGCCCCACCTGACCAGGCCCTCCCTCATATAACTGGGGCCCTTCATCTGCTTGATGAACCCGTAGCCGATTACCGCGTCGGCCCCCCGCGGCCGGATGAAGTAAAGGAAGACGAACGCCCCGCACAAGATGAGCCATAGGGCGGGGACCCACAGGGCCCTGGCCTGCGCCACCCTGCGCGCATACCCCCCCAGCCTGCGGCCGAGGAGCAAGGCCGCTGCGCCGCCCAGCGCGACCGCGGCCGCGACGGCCCAGTGGGCGGGGCCGAAAGACCCGAAATAGCTCCTCCATATCGACCGGAAATAAACGCTGGAGTAAGCGAACCCCGCGAGCGCGGCCGCGGCGGCGCCCGCCGCGAGGGCGGCCAGAAAGCGGAGGTCGGCGGCATCGGCGGACCCCCTCAGTCCCCTGGCCGCGTAGCAGATAAAGACGGGGAGGAGGATGAAGATAAAGTCTATGCGGCACAGGAAGCCGAGCGAATAGAAGACCGCGGCGAGCACGGCCACCCCTCCCCCGCCCCCCGCCTCCCCCGGCCGCAGGTAGGCCAGCAGGCATATGGAGCCGGCCAGGAATAGAAAGAGGTTCATCATCTCCGAGATGGTGTAATGAGAGAAATAACGCATGAGGGGAGAGAGGGCGAAAAGCAGCGCCGCGGCGATGGCCCAGCTTCCTCCCAGCAGGCGGCGCGCCAGCAGCAGGAAGCCCCACAGGGCGAGCGCGGAGACCGCGGTTATGGCCCAGTACTGGGCCCCGACGCCGAGAAAGGAGGCGAAAACGGCCATGAGCGAGGGCCAGAGGAAATAAAACCAGGGCCGGGTGGTGCCGCTCTCGAAGTCGTCGATGATGAAGAACTGGTTCTCGAAATACACCTCCGGCGCCGCCCGCTTGGTCTCTCCGTGATAGAGCAGTTCGCGGCGGCCCTCGTCCACGCGCGAGGCGACCTCGTTGTGCACGGCGAGCCCGCCCTCGGCCTCCACGTGAGCTGAGATATTCGCGTACACGCCCACGTCCGACCACCCGAAGACGATGCTCCAGGGAGGCGCGAAAAGCACGAGGGCGATGCCCACCACCGCCAGCGCGAGGGCCGTTTCCTTGAGCCCTGTCTCCTTGAGCCAGAGGACGCGGCGTCGAGCCGCCAGGGCCGAGGCGGCGGAGGTCGCGCCCAGCGCGATCAGGAGAGCGGTAAGGCTGTAGGCCGAGGCCAGGGCCAGGACGAGCGCCCACAAGGAGGCTATCCCCGCCCCCAGCGCGCATGCGAGGAAAAGCCGCTCCCCGCTCTTCAGCGTGTCCCCCTCCGCCCTGAACAGCGATACGGCGAGCCAGCCGGGCACGAAGAGGCACGGCAGCAGTGCCGCGGCGCGCAGAAGGGTCAAGCCCCGTCCCCTTCTCCGGGCAACCCCCTCACCCAGCGGATGATCAGGCAGAGGACCAGCCTCGCCGCCAAACCGGCCGCTACCGGGGGCGCGAGCAGGGCTCCCCTCCACCCCCGATACCTCTTGCGGAAGAAGATGAACATGCTGCGGTGATGATGATAGAGCATGCGCAGCGACTGCTGCGAGCTGGTCCTGCCGATATGATGCAGCAGGCGCATGGCGGGGTCGTAAACCACGCGGTAGCCCGCCTCGCGCAGGCGTCGGCACATGTCCACGTCCTCCACGTACATGAAGTAGGCCTCGTCGAAGCCGCCCACCTCCAGGGCCGCGGTGCGGCGCAGCAGCATGGCCGCCCCGGAGACCCAGCCCACCTCGCAGGCCTCGTCCCGGCACAGGTCCTTCATCTGATAGCTCACGGTGAGGGGGTTGCCGGGCCATATCTCGCCCAGAAAGCCGTGCACCAGGTTCTCCAACATGGAGGGAAAACGGCGGCAGGACATCTGCACGCTGCCGTCGCTGTTGAGGAGCATGGGCCCGGCGGCGGCGATGCCGGGGTCGGCGTCCATGCGCTCGATGAGCTCCTCGAGCCCGTCCTGCAGGAACTCCACGTCGCTGTTCAAGATGAAGACGTAGGGTCGCTCCGCCGCCGCGATGCCGCGGTTGCAGGCGGATGCGTATCCGGGGTTGCCGGGGTTGTCCACCAGCCTCACCTGCGGGAACTCGTCCAGCACCATCTCCCGGCTGCCGTCGGTGGAGCCGTTGTCCACCACCAGCGTCTCCACCCCGCCCAGCACCTCGCGCACGGAGCGCAGGCACTTGCGCAGGTCGGCGGCGGTATTGTAGTTGACGATCACCAGCGTCACCCTCACCGGCGCCTCCTCCCCGCCCGCCCGGCCAGGTACCCCGCCATCTTGGCCCCGTCGATGGCCGCCATGAGCGGGGCGATGAGCACCGCAGCGGCCGCCATCTCCCGCGCCGAGCGTCCCTGCATGTAGGAGGGGATGCGCATCCAGCGCCGGCCGGCGTAGAGCAGCGCCGCCGCGGCCGTGGGCCCGGACAGGGAGCGCCCGCGCCGCGAGGTCGCGCAGAGGGCCAGCCAGCCGTAGGTGGCGAAGCGCAGCAGGTGGCGGTGGGCGTACATCCCGGACTCCCCGTCCCCCCGCGCGTAGAGGAAGTACTGGCGCAGCAGGGAGCGCAGGTCCGGCCTCATCCTCCAGTAAACCATGGCGTCCCTGGCCATGACGTAGCGTGTGCCCATTTTCTTCCAGACATGGTTGAAGTACATGTCCTCGCCTATGGCCAGCCACTCCGGGTATCCCCCCGCCGCCTCCCATACCGGGCGGCGGAAGGCCAGGGAGCGCGAGGAGGGCATGAAGCGCCCCTCGCGCACCTCCCAGGGCAGGGGCAGGGTGGCGCAGGCGGTTATCTCCTCGAAAAAGCCGCCGGTCAGCGGCTGATAGAAGCCCGCCACCAGGTCGATGGCCGCGTCCTCCTCCAGCGGTGCCACCAGTTTCTCCAGCCAGTAGGGCCCGAGGACGCATCCCGCGTCGGTGACGGCGATGACCTCGCCGCCCGCCATGGCGATGGCCACATTCCTCCCCCGCGAGATGTTGCAGTCCGCGCAGGCCTCCAGCCTCACCGGGAAGGGGGCCGCCGCGGCGAACGCGCGCAGCAGCTCCACGCTGCCGTCGCGTGAACCCCCATCGACCAGCACCACCTCGTCGGGCGAACGCGACTGCCCGAGTATGCTCGTCCACCACTCGTCCAGGTTGCCGGCCTCGTCACGCAGCGTGGCGATGAGGGATACGCAGCGGCCGGGCCTCGCGCTCGCCCGCGCGGGGGGCACGCTCCCCCTCCCTCCTTTCGCCGCAGTCCCGGACAATCCCTACACCTCCTCCATGACGCGGTCATAGACCTCCAGGACCTCCGCCGCCGCCTTCTCCCAGGTGAAGCGGCGGGCCCTTTCCCTGCCCTTCTCCGCCAGGCGGGAGCGCAGCGCGGGGTCGCTCACCAGGGCCTCCACCTTGCCCGCGATCTCCTCCGCCTCCAGGGGGTCCTCCAGCAGCAGGGCGGCGTCCCCCACCACCTCGGGCAGCGAGGCGCGGCCGGAGGTGATCACCGGCACCCCGCAGGCCATGGCCTCCAGGGGAGGGAGCCCGAAGCCCTCGTAGATGGAGGGGAAGACGAGCATGTCCGCCCCGGCCAGCAGCGACCTCAGGCGCTCGTCGGGGACATAGCCGGTGAAGAACACCTCCTCCCGCACCCCCAGGTCATCGACCCTGAGCATGAGCTTGCGGTATTCGGTGTTGTTCTGCCTGCCCAGCCCTCCCCCGCCGATCACCGCCAGGCGGTGCTCCAGGCCCCGCTTGCGCAGCAGGGCGAACGCCTCCAGCAGCGTGGCCAGGTTCTTGCGCGGGTGCAGGTTCCCGACATAAGCGATGAAGGGCGGCTCGAGCCCGTAGGCGCACAGCGCCGCCTCCGTCTCCTCCCGCGAGGGTTTGCCCAGAAAGGCCGGGTTCAGGCCGGGGTAAACCACCCTCACCTTTTCGGCCGGGAGAGCGTAAACCTCCGCCAGTTCCGCGGCGGTGAAGCGCGAGTCCGCCAGCACCATGCGCGACCTCTCCAGGAGGCGCGGCAGGTGCGAGATGAAGCGCCTGATGCCCTTGCTCTGCATCTCGGGGAAGCGCACGAAGTTGATGTCGTGCACGGTGGATACGAGCCGTGCCTCGCGCAGGGCGGGCGCCTGATAGTTGGTGGCGTGGAAGATGTCGAACTTTCCCAGCAGCCTTTCCGCGGCGAGGGCCCTCGTCCTCCTCCACCAGGTGTAGTAGAGGAAGTTGGCGGGGAGGTTATACCCCCTCGCCCCCACTCCCTCCAGGGGAGGAGCGGCCGCCTTGAGGCGATGCCCCGCCCGCAGGGAGATGGAGAACAGCTCGAGCCGCAGCTCCGGCCTCGCCCGCAGCAGGTGTGAGGCCAGATTCTCGGTGTAATGGCCGATACCCGTCTTCTCGAGGAGGAAGGGGGTACCGTCGAAAACGACTTTCATGCCCTGTCCGCCGAATGCCTTTCTCCCATCAGGAGCTCGCCGTGCTCCACTGCCCCCAGCTGACGAGGATGATCCCCGCCACTATCGCCGCCACCCCTACCCAGTTGAGCGCCAGGACCTCCCGGCTCTCGAAGAACTTGTCGTAGAGCATGACCACGATATAGGTGAGGCTGACGAAAGGATACGCCACTCCCAGGGGGACGTCGGTGAGCACGATGAGCCAGAACATGGCCGAGCTGACGAAGAAGAGCAGCCCCAGGAGGACTATCCAGTTGGTCAGTATCTCGCGCACGAAAGTCGCCGGTTTTTTGATGAGGTCGCCCGCGCCCATGCCCGTCCTCTCCTTGACCTCGCTCATGCCGCGCCGCAGGCACAGCTGTCCGCTGATGGCTAGGGTTACGCTGATTATTACCAGGACATAGGATATCGGCTTAACGGCTGTCTCCATCTCTCCTCCTTGTGGATCAACGCTCCCTCCGCCCGCCTGGCCGCCGCTGTTCACACCCCGGGCGAATGCATATCAGGCGTATTATATCAGCCCGCCGCGAAGGCCGTTGCCGCGCCCCCGGGGGCCCTCACACCGCCTCGTGGAAGAAGGCGGGGGCTTCGATGGTCAGCGGGGGTTCCTCGCCGTAGGCCGAGAAGGTGAAGACCACGCGGGTGGCCCCGCTGACGCCCTCCGGGGTGGAGACCGTCTGCTCCATGAACACCCGCCGCGGCAGCTTGTCCTCCTCGCCGATCCACACCTCCACCGTCAGCCCCCCCAGGCCGCCCGCCTGCAGGCCCTGGTACTGCCCCGCGAAGGAGGGGTCCTGCTGCACGCGCAGGTCCAGCATCTCCTCCGCGCTGGCGGCGTAGCGCACGCGCGCACAGCGCACCCCGTCCTCCTCCTCGTGCCCCAGCCATTCCGGCCCCTGCCCCATGGAGACGATGCTTGCCAGCAGCCGGGGATAGTCGAAGAAGCGGTCCTGCCCGGAGGCGGGGGTGTAACGTATCCACCCCGAGACGCCCAGCTCGGCGGAGAGGCGCTCCCCCATGACGTACGCCGTCGCCCCTCCGTCCAGGGTGAGATAGGAGAAGGAGTTCCCCTGCTCCTGCCCCGGGCTCAGCGAGCTGCTCAGCGACTCCGCGTAGCCGTAGGCCTCGCGGCCGGGGAAGATGATATCCCCCTCCACGCGCAGGACCTGGCCGAATTCCCCCTGCGTGGTGCCAACAACGCTCTCCATCTCCTGCAGAAAATGCAGGTAGCCTTCCCCGGCAGCGTATTCCCCCACGGCGCGCCCGCTCTCCTCGAGCCAGGCGGCGGGGTCGCGCTCGGGGGCGCAGCCGGCCGCGATGACACAGGTCAGCGCGAGCGCGAGGGCCATGACGGCAGCCGTTCTCCCCGCCGTCACCTGCCTGCGGGCGCCTCCCGCATCCGCCCTTGCGCTCATGCATCCTCCCGGTGTCGATCCCCGCCACAGCCTTTGACGTCGCCGGGGGCCCCGTGGTTCAAGCCGGCGGACGGCGACAGGCCCTGCCGGCCCGCATCCCCGCCCGCGGCGCCCCGCCCTTCCCGCCGTCAAGACATATTTTATCCATGCTGGAGGCCTATGGGAAACGGCGGGAGGCCGCATTTGATATGGGGCGCTTGCAGGCTGTATCCTTGCAGGAAGAAACGCGGCATGGAAGGACAGGTGAGGCCGGATGAAGATAGCGGTTATCGGCACCGGATACGTCGGGCTGGTCACGGGGGCCTGCTTCGCGGACCACGGGCACAACGTCGTCGGGGTGGACAAGGACGGGGACAAGATACGGCTCCTCAACCGCGGCGAGGTGACCATCTACGAGGTGGGGCTGCCCGAGCTGCTCGAACGCAACCTCGGCCGCACCATCAGCTTCACCACCGACACCCATGAGGCGGTGCGCGCCTCGGATATCGTCTTCATCACCGTGGGGACGCCGCAGGGAGAGGGGGGTGCGGCGGACATGTCCCACGTCATCGAGGCCGCCTCGGAGATAGCCGCCGCCATCAACGGCTACAAGGTCATCGTCAACAAGAGCACCATGCCCGTGGGCTCGACCCGCCTGGTGGACAAGGTGATCGGGGAGAGGGCGCCCGGGGAGGAGTTCGACGTCATCTCCAACCCGGAGTTCTTGCGCGAGGGGACCTCGGTGCGGGACTTCATGAACCCGGACCGCATCGTCATCGGCACCGAGAGCCAGGAGGCCGCCGGGATCATGGCCGAGCTCTACCGCCCCCTGAACGCGCCCCTCTTCATCACCGACCCGGCCAGCGCGGAGATGATCAAGTACGCCTCCAACGCCTTCCTCGCCACCAAGGTCTCCTTCATCAACGCCATCGCCAACATCTGCGAGGCTACCGGCGCGGACGTCAAGGAGGTGGCCATGGGCATGGGCTACGACCACCGCATCGGCTTCGAGTTCCTGCGCTCCGGCCCCGGCTTCGGGGGCTCCTGCTTCCCCAAGGACTGCCAGGCCCTGATCGAGATCGCCCGCAACTCCGGCTACCACTTCCACCTCCTGGAGGGGGTGATGCAGGTCAACCGGGAGCAGATACGCGTCACCGCCGAGAAGGCGACGCGGCGCCTGGATGGGCTGGAGGGGAAGAACATCGCCGCCTGGGGGCTGGCCTTCAAGCCCAACACCGACGATGTCAGGGACTCCCCCGCCATCGAGATCATACGCCTGCTCGTGGAGGGGGGGGCGAAGGTGCGCGCCTACGACCCGCAGGCCATGCAGGGGGCCCGCGCTCTCCTGCCCGACCTCGACTACGCGCGCGACGCGATGGATGCCGCGGCCGATGCGGACCTCCTCGTCATCCTCACCGACTGGGAGGAGTTCAAGATGCAGGACTTCCGCGAGGTGGGCGAGGCCATGCGCCGCCGGGAGATACTGGACGCCCGCAACTGCCTCGACCCCCTCGCCCTGCGCCGCCTCGGCTTCAACTACGAGGGCATCGGCCGCTGAGCCCCCCCGCCCCTGCGCGAGAGAGGCCGTGCATAGGGCCCGGGGCCATGTCTTGCATGCGCGGGGTAAAACCCCGGGTGCGAACTGGGAGAATACCGAAGCAAGCAAAGAACAAGACCTGACCCCCTCAGGAGAGGGCGGTGCGGTAGGCCTCCAGGGTGAGCTCCACGGTGCGCTCCCAGGTGTAAGCCGCGGCCCTCTCCCTCCCCCTCTGCGCCAGCTCGCTCCGCAGGTCCTCGTCGCCCGCCAGGCGGCGCATGGCCTTCGCCAGCTCCGCGGTGTCGCTCGCGTCCACCAGCAGCGCGGCCCCCTCCCCGACCTCGCGCAGCGAGGAGCCGTCCGAGGTCACCACGGGGATGCCCCGCGCCATGGCCTCCAGCACCGGCAGGCCGAAGCCCTCGTAGAGGGAGGGATAGACGAACACGGACGCCGCGCGGTATACGGCCTCCAGCTCCCGCTGGGGGAGGTAGCCGAGCCAGCGCACGCCCTGCGCGGAGAGGATGCGGGAGAGCTCCGCGCGCCCCATCCATCCCCGCGCCCCCACCAGCACCAGGCCGCCGCTCGCGCCCCTCTCCGCGGCGCCCAGTGAGGCGTATGCGCGCGCCAGGCATGCGAGGTTCTTGCGCGGCTCCATGGTGCCCACGAAAAGGATGTACCCGGGATTCAGCCCATGCTTCTCCAGGACCTCCCGCTGTTCGTCCTCGCCCGGCGCGCGCGGCGCCTCCACGCCCAGGGGCACCACCCTCACCCGGGGGTCGCTCCCGCCCATGAGCGAGCACAGGTCGTCCCGGGTGCTGCGAGAATCCGCCAGGATGACGCGCGCGCGGCGCAGGATGCGCCTCAGGCCCGCGCGGTGAAAGGCCCCCCAGCGCGCCGGGAAGGCGCCGGGGCATTTGAGCACGCACAGGTCGTGCACGGTGGCCACGAGGGGGGCGCGCGAGGGGGGAAAGACCAGGGAGGGCGCGTGCACCAGGTCCAGCTCCCCCAGGAAGCGCTCCAGGCGCGGGCGCCCGGCTGTGTGCCAGGCCAGCCCCACGAGGTCGCGGCGCCCCCCCAGCCTCACCTCCTCGACGCCCGCGAGGCCGGGAAAAGCGCGGGCGCCCGGCGGCCCGTGATGCGCCAGCAGCAGCGTGCCCCCCTCCAGGCGGGAGGCGACCCCCGGCACGAGATGCCGCAGGTAGGTCCCGATTCCGCCGGGCTGCTCATAAAACAGCTGGTCAGCGAACAGTGCTATTCTCATGCCCTCGAGGATCATCCCGGCCCGGCGTCGTGGGCCGGGATACCATTATGACTCCATGAGCACGCAGACCGCCCTCCGGACCAGGGATAACCCGGACGGCCCATGAAACACTGCCGCCCGCACGCTTCCCGGCCGCCATCTCCGCCTGCCTAGATTGAGCCGGGCAGCTTGGGATAATGGGGCAGCTGCGACTGCCAGCTCTTGTAGGAGTTCCACGCCGCGAAGGGCCTGCCCTGGTAATCGAAGAGGCCGTAGTAGCATTTATCCCAGGACGTCCCCGGGTCCTCGTCTATGTTCCTGTATATCCATATCTTCCGGCACCCGCTGGCGAAGAGGCCTCCCACTCCCCTGGCCCCCAGGTCCAGCGCCTGGTTGGCCTCGGAATAGGCCTCGGGACGGTCGTCGGAATAATGCGGCCAGCCGATCTCCGTACATACCGCTTCGTGGTTGGCCCCCTTGGCCCGCATGGCGCGGACCACGGCGGCGTAATGCGCGCCCCAGTCGGCCGGGAGCCGGTAGGGATGCACGGAGACCATGTCCGAGCAGCCGTTGAAGCCGATGAAGCGGTTGATGTCCAGGGTCGTCCGCGAGCCCGCCGGCAGGCTCACCTTGCGGGTGAAAACCTCTCCCTTGGTCATCATGAAGGTCACCTCCGCCTCCACCGCCTCGCCGTGGGGGTTTTGCAGACACAGGTACTCCTGGATGGAATACCCCGTGCATCCCTCGGCGAAGTACCAGGTGGTGGAGGGGGCCGCCGCCCCCACCACGTCGTGCCCGCCGGTCCAGCCCGGCCCGTAGCTGAAGTACATGGGCCGCTCGGCGATGAAGTCCGCCGCCGAGGCGAGCCGCACCGAGACGTCCCTGCCCGCCCCCACGATGTCGTTGACCATGAGGGTGGTGCGGGAGTTGGGGTCGAGCTTATAGTTGTTCACCTCATTGGGCCCCTGGCCGGGGCCGAACATGAAGGTGGCCTCCACCGTGATCGGGGCCGGGTTGGGGTTCTGCAGGCACAGCCACTGCTCGAAGCCCGCCCGGGTGGTGCCCTCCGCGAAATACCATTCATTGCCCGGAGCGGTGGCCCCCACCACGTCATGCCCGCCGGTCCAGCCCGGCCCGTAGCTGAAGTACATGGGCCGCTCGGCGATGA
>CAZEAU010000007.1:46241-53251 GCA_964510515.1 uncultured Actinomycetota bacterium
TGATCGGGGCCGGGTTGGGGTTCTGCAGGCACAGCCACTGCTCGAAGCCCGCCCGCGTGGTGCCCTCGGCGAAATACCATTCCCTGCCCGGAGCGGTGGCCCCCAGCACATCGTGGCCGCCCGTCCAGGCGTTCTTGTAGTTGAAGTACATGGGGCGCTCGGCCACGATGGGCCTTTCTGTTTTCACCTTTATGGAGACATCCTGTCCCGGGCGATTTAGGTCGTCGAAAAGCAGGCTGTAGAGCTCCGTCCCCGCCTGCGGAGACTGGTCCAAACCGCAGAGCAGGGCCCCGCATATGACCTGCCCCGTGGGGTCCTGCTCCTTTATCGCGGCGTGGGCGAGCTGCAGCAGGGGCAGGTAGTCCGTCTCCACCTGCCCGCCGAAATGGGCCACGCCGTCCGCCTGCCACACCGCGGAATCGCGGTCCCAGCCCGGCTCGTTCCATACCTCGTAGAAGTCCACCAGGTGGCCGTATCTCTCCGCCATCTTGCCGCAGAAACGGTACCACTTGGAGAGGTCTTTGGGGGGCGCTTTCACCGCCAGTTCGCCGTATGCGGGATCCTGCGCCCATTTGGGCACCCCGCTGCCCAAAAGCAGGAGGATGGACTCCGCCCCGTCCTCGAGCATGCGCGAGATCTCGGCATCGTAATATGTGAAGTCGAATTTGCCGTCCGCGCCCTCTATCCTGTTCCAGGAGACGACGACCTTGTAATGCCTCACCTGCCGCCTCTCCTCCAGGGGCACCAGGGGCGTCATTTTTTCGGCGTAATGCCGCGCGTCCAGTCCCAGCAGTTCGCCGCCCACGACCGCCGAGGCGGCTCCCGGCCTCTCGGCGGCGCGCGCCCCGGCGAAGGGGGGTATCAACAAGACGGCACAGAGCGCGAGCGCACAGGCCGCGAAGGCCCGCATGACCGTCCTCCTCTTTCCCGGCAACCGGTCACCCATCATCTCTGTCATACCTCTCTTTCCCGCCGCTCCTTTTCCCGTCATCTCATTCGTCATCCATCACATTATACTTGCCGCGCCGCACGGGCAAAGCGGGGCCTCCCGCGCCTGTGAATATGACCCCGTTCTCTTTCTTCCCGGTTCCCCCGGCTGATGCGTGACCCCTGCCCTTCTTTTCGCTTCCCCCTATCGTGTACACTCATGGTCATGGGCCTGCGGGAGCTCTCTCCCCTTGCCCGGATGTGGTTTTAAGCGCCACGCAGGCGGCTCTGGACGAGACGCTTGCCTGGCATGGTCCGCGGCGTCGGAAGGGGTGCCTGCTGATGGGCAGAACGGCGGAAAGACCCGAGGTCAGCTTCGTCATCACCCATTTCCGGGGCGAGAAGCTCCTCTCCAACTGCCTGGCATCCGTTGATGCGCTGCAAACCGACATCCCCCACGAGGTCATCGTGGTCGATGACCGCTCCGACGACGGCAGCGTCGCGGCGGTAAAAGGCCTGTTTCCACGCGTGAGATTCGTCTCGCTGAGCAGGAATAAGGGATGCGCGGCCGCCAAGAACCACGGCGTTGCGGAGGCACGGGGCCACTTCATCGCCTTCCTGGACAACGACGTCGAGATAGGCCCGCATTGGCTGGAACGCATCTACCATCGCCTCTCGCGGGAAGACGAGCGAGTGGGCCAGTGCGCGTCGCATATCCTCCTCAACGGCTTGGATACCCACATCAACAGCACGGGGGGGATGATAAACCTGCTGGGGTATGCATGGGACAGGGGCATTTTCAGCCCCGACTGCGCCTGCTACTCGCCCGATTCCCCCATCATGTTCGCCTGCGGAGCGGCCAACCTGCTGCGGCGGGAGGTCCACGAGAATCTGGGGGGGTTCGACGAGCGTTACCGCTACCCCTTCGAGGACGCCGACTTCGGCTGGAGGATGAACGCCATGGGCTACCGGGTTGTCTATGAGCCCAGCGCCATAGCCAGGCACCGCCTCTCCGCTACCATGGGGCTCGACACCAACCGGCAGATATATCTGTATGAGCGCAACCGCCTGCGCAGCCTCTTGAAAAACATGGATGCCTGCACCTTGCGCTGGATGAGGAGGGAGTTGCCCCACCACATGTGGGAGAGGATGCGCCTGGGGGCGCGGGGGCGCGGGCTCTCGACCCGGGACGGCCTGCATGTCTTCCTGCGCATCGTGCAGGCCCTCGCCTGGAATGCGCTCTACCTGCCGGAGACGCTCTCCCAGAGGAGAGAGCTCCAGCGCAGGAGAAAGAGACGGGACTGGGAGCTCATCGCCGACGGCGTCCTCAGCGCCCACATCGGCAACCCCCCCGTCGAGGAGCTGGACCTCCGGGCCCTGCAGGGAGAGGGCGCACCGCGCCAGGAGAGCGTGCCTGCCCACCCTCCCTGCAGGATGAGGATGGGGCATGACGACAAGTCCCTGGGCCCGGGGTGGCATCTCCTGGAATGCAACGAGGCCGGCATGATCTTCCGCTGGACATCGCAGAGCGCCCGGCTCCATTTGCGCAAGCCCCGCGGCAGCAGGCATCTCGTCATCCACTCCATCATGGCCAACCCCGGCGAATATAGCCGGGTCTCCGTGTCCCTCGAGGGCAGGAAGGTGACCACCTTCGAGGCGCCCAACCGCCCCCACGCCCAGAAGGTCCTCCTCCCGGAGGGCCTCCCGTCCGGCCCGCTGCGCGTGGACCTGGAGGTCGCCAACCCCTTCGTGCCCAGGGACGCCCTGGGGATAATGGACATGCGCACCCTGGGCATAGCCGTCTCCGGCGTGGAGATGACCTGAGGGCTCGCGCCGCAGTCGGCTTCCCTTGTCCGCACACTTGCGCTATCTTCAGGTTCAAGTGCGAGAAAGGAGCGCGGCATGCGGCTTACGCTGGTCACCTACCGCTTCGGCCCCGAGATCATCGGCGGGGGTGAGCGTTATCTGTGGGAGATGATGACCCGCCTGGCGGCGAGGGGCCATCAGGTGGAGGTCCTCACCACCACCGCGAAGAACATGGTCTTCTCCCCCTACGGCTACCTGGTCTGGGACGGCTTCCTCCCGCGCGGAAGCGAGGAAGGCGAGGGCATCACCGTACGCCGCCTGGCGGCGAGGAACCCCCGCCCGCGCAAGGGGCGCCGCTGCCGGCGTTCGCTCGAGCGCTTCCTGGCGGCGGAAAGGGGCACGGAGGAATTCGCGGCCGCCGCGGCCGCCACCATGCGCGGCACCCCCGAGCACTGCTTCCTCTCCGGCTGGCACGTCCTCGAGTCCCGCGCGGACGGCCCCGGGCGCTGGATGGAGAAGAAGGCCCGCCTGCTGGCCGGGGGAAGGGCGCTGCGCGAGCTGCGCATGCGCGTGCACTCCCCCCTCGACAACCCCCTCACCGTGACGCTGAACGGCGACGACACCTGGGAGTTCGAGCTGGAGCGAGGAAAGATGAGGGAGGTCGCCCTCTCCTTCGAGGCCCGCGACGTGCTCGTCGTGGACCTGGAGGTCCCCGGGGCCTTCACCCCCCCCGAGGACGGGAGAACGCTGGGCCTGGACTTCCACGGCGTGGCCGTGCGGGACGGGAACGCCCGGCGCGACCTGGACCTGCGCAGGGACTGGGAGGACCTGGCCATGACCTGCCCCGAGAAGCTGCTGGGAGACATATTGTGGTCCGCCGCCGCGCGCAGGCCCGCTTCCATCAACCGCATGCAGCGCTACCTCATCGGGCCGCGCGTCCCCGGCCTGGAGAGGGAGGCGGCGAGGGCCGCCTCCCGCAGCGACCTGGTGCTGGCCTCCATGGTCCCCATGTCCACGCTGCCCATCGCCGCCCGCGCCGCGGCCAGGTCGGGAAAGCCGCTGGTCGTCTTTCCCCTCTTCCACGCCCGCGACCCCAACCACTACTGGGAGCCCTTCGCGGCGGCCATGCGGGGCGCATATGGAGTGGACGCCAACCTGCCCGCCATAGCCGATACCATGCGCGACTGGGGGTTCCCCGCTTTCTCCGTCGGGCCGGGGATGGACCTCGAGGAGTTCTCCTCCCCCGACATCGACGGGGAACGTTTCCGCGCCGAGCTCGGCCTCGGGGGCGGCCCCCTCCTGCTGTGGGTGGCGCGCAAGAACGTGCTCAAGGGGTATCGCGAGGCCATAGAGGCCCTGCGCTGCGTGCGCGCGGAAGGGGTGGACGCGGCGCTGGTCATGATCGGCCCCGAGGAGGACTACCTGCCCATCAGCGGGGAGGGCGTCCATTACCTCGGGGCTCTGCCCCGGAAAAGGGTTCTCGACGCCTTCGACGCCTGCGACATGCTCGTCTTCCCCTCCCTGCACGAGAGCTTCTGCCTCGTCTTCTGCGAGGCGTGGCTGCGGGGCAAGCCCGTGCTGGGGAGCCGCCACTGCGCCGCCGCCCGCGGACTCATCGACCACGGCGAGAACGGATACCTCTGCGCGGACGGCGAGGAGATGGGCAGGTACGCCCTGGAGCTGCTGCGCGACCCGGAGAGGGCGCGGGCCATGGGCGAGAAGGGCCGCGCCGAGGTCCTGCGCTCGCGGGGCTGGGACCATGTGGTGAGCGAACTGGAGCGCTGGCTCGAGCGCGCGGCCGCCGGGGGCTGAGCCCTTCCGCACAAACCTCAACCCCCCGCCTCACCTGCCGCATCACCGCCCGCTATCCCGCACACGCTCCCCGAGATGCCCGCTTCCCGCTTGCGCCGCGGCGTGCATTCCGCCTCGATGCCCGCGCCTCCCGCTTCCCGCGCGCGTCCCCGCCCCGTGATGCCGCCCCCCGCCCGCGCCCGCGCTCAAGGGGCATGCCCCCCGGGCCGATTTATCCATATGTGGGGCGCCGGGCCGCGCCCCCCTGGAGACGGGAAGATGCATAAGGCGGGACGCCTTCTTGCCACCGGGAGCTGAGATGAGAAAACGCCTATTCCTCCTGTTCGTGCTGCTGCTTTCCACCCTGCTGGCCGTGCCCGGACTCATCAACCCCGCAGGCGAGCCCGTGGGCGCGGTGCCCAGCCCTTCTCATTGGCGGCAGGAATGGATGATCAACGTGGGGAGCATCTTCAAGCACGCCTCCCCCACCCTGGCGGACATCGATGGAGACGGTCGGCAGGAGATCCTGGTGGGGAACAGCAACGGGCATTTCTACTGCGTGAATCACGACGGCACCATCCGCTGGACCTTCTGCACCGGCGCCCAGATTCAGTCCACGCCGCTCGCCGTGGACTGCGACGGCGACGGGAAGATGGAGATCTTCTTCGGGTGCGACAACGGCTACGTCTATGGGCTGAACTCCCGCGGCGAGCAGCTCACCCAATGGGGGTGGCCCAAGCACGCCGGGGCCGCCTTCGGACAGCATTCCGTCTTCTCCTCCCCCGCCTGCGGCGACCTCGACGGCGACGGCGACCTGGAGATCGTGGTGGGTTCCTGGGGGCATTACATCACCGCCTGGCATTATGAGGGGCCCATGGCCTGGCAGTACTACAACGCGGACACGGTGTGGTCCTCCCCCGCCTGCGCGGACATCGACCTCGACGGCAAGGACGAGGTGATCATCGGGGCGGACTGCTGGAGCGGGAGCAACTGGCCCTGGCCGCGCGGCGGCCTCCTCTACGTCTTCAAGGGAGACGGCTCCATAAAGGAGGGGTGGCCCAAGGCGCTCCCCCAGGTCATCTGGTCCTCCCCGGCCGTCGCCGACCTGGACCGCGACGGCTTTCCGGACATCATCGTGGGCACGGGCCTCTTCTGGCAGAACACCTCCCCGGGGGCCTCCAACTACCTCTCCTATGCCGACGGCAGGCACGTTTACGCCTTCAACCACCGTGGGGAGAGCCTGCCCGGCTGGCCGGTGAGCACCGGCGACAACAACTTCTCCTCCCCCGCCGTGGGAGACGTGGACGGGGACGGGTACTTCGAGGTGGCCTGCGCCTCCCTGGACGGTTGGGTCTATCTTTGGGGACACGACGGGACCCTGAAGTGGAAGAGGCGTAAGAGCGGCGCGGCGAAGATGGGCTCGCCGGTCATGGCGGACATAGATGGCGACGGGAGGGTGGACGTCATCTGCCCGGATGCCTGGTCGGTATGCGCCTGGAACGCCGACGGCGACATGGTGCTGGATGCCTACACCAACGGCCTGGTCATGAACGCGCCGGCGCTGGGCGACATCGACGGCGACGGACGCATCGAGATGGTGGTGGCCAACGGGGGGCAGGACACCGATGGGTGCTGCATCTTCTGCTACAAGGGGGGGAAATACGACCCCTCCCTCGCCCCCTGGCCCATGTTCCGCAAGGACGCACGCCACAGCGCCGCCATCCTCCAGGATGAGGTCCCCGACCTCTGGCCGCCCGAGGAGGTGAGGACGCGCCTTTTCCTCGCCGAGGGCTATACCGGCAGCGGCTTCCATGAGTATATCCTGCTCATGAACCCGGGCCGGCGCGCGCTGAAGACGCAGATAAGATATATGCTGAGCAGCGGCAAATCCATTTCGCAGGTGGTCACCGTCCCGCCGCTCTCGCGCCTCACCGTGCCCGTCCACGCCGTGGTCAGCGGCCAGGACGTGAGCGCCTGCATCATCTCCGACCAGGATGGGCTCACCGCGGAGAGGGCCCTCTATTTCAAATATAACGGCGAATGGGCTGGCGGCTCCAACGTCATGGCCGCGTCCTCCCCGAGCAAGGAATGGTACTTCGCCGAGGGCTGCACGCGTCCCGGCTTCCACACCTGGCTATGCCTGCAGAACCCCGGCCCGGAGGACGCCAGGGTGTCCATCGAGTACCTGTGCGGGGAGGGGAGCAAGGTGAGCAGGGAGGTCACCGTGCGGGCGCGCTCGCGCTACACCGTGGCCGTGCACGACGCGGGGGAGGGCATCGGCGCGCGCGACGGGCCCCGCGGCGACGTCTCCATACGCCTGTCCTCCACCCGGCCCATCGTGGCCGAGCGACCCATGTACTTCAACTACGGCGGCGAATGGGCTGGCGGCCACGATGTGATGGGGGCCACCGAGCCCGGCGAGGAGTGGTTTTTCGCCGAGGGCTGCACGCGTCCCGGCTTCCACACCTGGCTATGCCTGCAGAACC
>CAZEAU010000007.1:53351-82267 GCA_964510515.1 uncultured Actinomycetota bacterium
TCCTCCACCCGGCCCATCGTGGCCGAGCGACCCATGTACTTCAACTACGGCGGCGGCATCGGCGGGGGGCACAACGTCATGGGGTTGCCACGGCAGTAGGCGCGGGGTCAGCCGGAGAGCGCCCCCCCGGCCTTGCGGCGTGCAGGACCAGGCCCGTAAAGCCGGCGATGAGCCCCGTCAGCCGGAGAACGCCCCCCCCGCCTTGCGGCGTGCAGGACCAGACCCGCAAAGCCGGCGATGAGCCCCGTCAGCCGGAGAGCGCCCCCCCGGCCTTGCGGCGTGACCAGCGCCCGAAATGCAGGTAGGCCGCCAGCGTCTTCACGCAGGAGCGCACCGTGGCATAGACCGGCGCCCCGACGCTCTCCATGCTGTCGCGGTAGGTGTCGAAGAACCTGGCGTCGCCGAACACCCAGGAGACCAGGGGCTTGTCCGCGCGCCTCATCTTCTCGCCCAGCTCTTCGTAGGGGAAGGCGCCGATGATGCGCGAGGCGAAGGTGAGCAGCACCACCCCGTCGATGCCGGGGTCCTCCAGCACCGCGCCTATGGACACCGAGAAGGCGTCGAAGCCCTCCTGCTCTATGGCCGGCCAGATGTCCACCGGGTTGCCAGGCGCCATCCACGGCGGGAAGACCCGCTTGAGCTTCTCCAGCGTCTCCTCGCGCAGCGGCGGGATGCTCAACCCGCTGTCGCGGGCGAGGTCGCTGGTCACCACCCCTCCTCCCCCGGAGACGGTGACCACCGCGATGCGGTCGCCCTCGGGGGTGGCGGCACGGAAGGGCCGGGGGTTGAGGGAGAAGGCCTTGCCCAGGTCCATGAGGTCCTGGAAATCGTGCACGCGCAGCGCTCCCGCCTGCCGCAGGGCGCCATCGATGACCTCGTCCGACCCCGCGATGCTGGCGGTATGGGAGAGGGCGGCGCGGGCCGATTCCTCGTAGCGCCCCCCTTTCAGCACCACCAGTGGCTTCTCCCCCGCCATCCTCCGTGCCGTCTCGACGAAGGCGCCCCCGTCCTCTATGGACTCCAGGTAGGCCACCACCGCCTCGGTGTTGGGGTCGCCGGCCAGGTACTCCAGCACCTCGACCTCGTCCACGTCCATCTTGTTGCCGATGGCGCAGGCCTTGCTCACCTTGAAGAACCCCGTCATCAGGTACTGCATCATGAAGCCCGCCGCCATCATGCCGCTCTGGGCGATGATGCCCAGGTTGCCCCTCTGCAGGCGGGTGCGCAGGTCGGGAAAGCGGATGAAGGGGGTGAAGATGAGGGGGTCGGTGTTCACCAGCCCGGTGCAATTGGGCCCCCACAGGCGCATCCCGGCCTCGCGGGCGATGCGCAGGCACCTCTCCTGCAGCTCCCGCCCCTCCGCCCCGGTCTCCGCGAACCCGCCGGACTCTATCACCGCCGCCTTCACCCCCGCGGCCGCGGCGTCCTCCAGCACCGCGGGCACCCGGGCGGCGGGGACGAAGACGATGGCCAGCTCCACCTTGCCGGCGAGGTCCCTGAGGCTAGCGTAGCACTTCTCGCCGTTTATCTCCGTGCGGCCGGGGTTCACCGCGTACACCGGTCCGGCGAAGGACTCCTGCATGTTGGCGATGATGGAATACCCCCCCTTGGTCTTGTTGGGGGTCGCCCCCACCACCGCCACGCTGCCGGGGGCGAAGAAGAGGTCGAGGTCCTTACTCACCGTCATATTGCGCTCCCTTCTTTCGGGTCACGAAAACGAGGTCGAAGGCCAGCGGCCGGGCCAGGTTCCCCAGCCGCATGGCCGCGCGATAGAGGGGCCGGTAGCGCGGGTGCCCGAAGCGGCGGGGGAGCAGGTCCACCTTCTTCCCGCGCCGGAAATAGTTGAAGAGGAACTCGAGATAGATGCCCCGGCACTCCAGCACCTGCAGGCCCTCTCTCTCCAGCAGCTTCCAGGTCTCGCGGTAGGTGAGCTCGTTGATGTGCTCGGGGTTGACCACCTCCCGCTCGCGGTTGACGCGGTTGAGCAGCCTGGCGGCGTTGGGGGTGGTGAGCACCATCACCCCCCCGGGACGCAGCACCCTTATCCACTCCCTGAGCGCCCCCGGGGGGTCGATGACGTGCTCGATGATCTCCCCGGCGTAGAGGCCGTCGAACTCCGCGTCCGCGAAGGGCAGCTCCACGGCGTCGCTCTCCACGCACCTGAAGTGGGGGCTGTTCTCGCGGATGGTGCGCAGGGCGGGCTCGTCCAGGTCGCAGCAGGTTATCTCGTAGGGCCAGTCCTCGCTGATGTGGCGGAACATGCTGGTGCCCGAACCCACGTCCGCCACCTTAGCGGCGTCCCGGAACCAGCGCCGGAAGACGGAGGCCAGCACCCGCACGCGCGCGGCGTGGAACTGCTCCAGGAAGATGTCGAAGGCGGTCTCCCCGTACGCCCCCTGATGCTCCTCCGCGGAGTAGTAGCGCTTGAGCAGCGCGGGGTCCTGCACGTAGGCGGGGATGTTCACCCTCTCCACCTCCTCCCCCTCCCGCGCCGCCACCACCATCACGTCCAGGATGGGGGGGACGATGAACTCCGGGTTGTGCCAGCAGGAGGAGGGCCGCAGCTCCTCCCCGCCGCGCCGCACCCGCACCGGGGGGCGCGAGCCCTCCGCGTCCACCTCCAGGGTGACCTCCAGGTCCGCCGTCTCCGCGGGCGCGAGGGGGACCTCGTATATCCAGTAGCCCCAGTGGCGCTGCGGATGCACGTGCAGCCCGTGGTCGTAGATGTCTATGCAGAAGGAGGAGACCGCCCCCCGCCCGCCCAGGCGCAGCGCGAAGTCCAGCGGCTCCCCAGCCGCCTCGAGCCTCTCCGGCACGCCGCCCAGCGCCGCCTGCGTGATCTCCATTACCTCCCCGCGTCCTCGCGCCCCCGCCGCGCCGGCGCGCGCAAGGGGTCCCTGCCGTCAGGCAACATCATAAGCCTTCGCCCGCCCCTTGCGAACCGGGCCGCCGCGTTTTCCCCGCCGCCGTCACCGGCGCCGTGCCCGCTCGCCCCTCGCCCGGCGCCCGTTCGCTCCCATCCTCCCCCGGGGCCAGCTCGAGGACGAAGGCGAAGGAATCGGCGTTCTCCTCGTCTGTCGGGGGGACGTGAAACTCGGCCACCAGCACCAGCTGCTCCAGCGCGGCGGGGTCTATCCCCGCTATGCGCAGGGCGTCCTCGAGGTCGTGGCGCGCGGAGTAGAGCACGATATAGCGCACCCCCCTCTCCCGCCCCTGCTCCAGCAGGCGCTCCGGGTCCACGTCGGCGGGCTCGAAGTCCTGCCAGTCCCCCAAAAAGAGGGCGTCGCGCCCGAGGTAGAAAGAGGCCGCGGCGCCGAGGTTGGTGGCCACCTCTCCCTGGCCCCCGTGTTCCTTGAGCCACAGCAGCGCCTGCTTGGAGGCCAGTCCCCCCTGGTCGTCCTCCAGGAAGGTTATGTTGCGCCGGTAGAAATCGTTGCTGGACGGCCGCGCGGTCAGCGCCAGGGCGGCGCTCATGCACAGCGCCAGCACGAGCAGCGCCGCGGCCACGGGCGGCGCCTGCCTCCTTCCCTCCAGTTTCTCCACCGGCACGCCCAAGAGCGCGCCCGCGCCCAGGCACAGCGGCGGCACGGCGGGGATGAGGAAGCGCACCGAGGCGAAGTACCACAGGAAATGCAGGGGGCCCATGCAAAGCAGCCAGGCCCAGAGGAAGAGGGCGTAGCGGCGGAAGCGGCGCAGCAGCAGGGAGCAGGCCAGCCCCGCGTAGCCGAAGACCAGATAGCCCCAGTGATAGGAACGGTGGCTTATGCCGGCGGGGTCGAGGTCGGAGAAGATGAGGTACCGCCTTATCCTCTCCCACTTGCTGAACATCTCCAGCTGCGGCAGGTAGCTGTGCATCTCGTCTGTGTAGGCGCTCTTGAAGGGGGCGCCGAAGGTGATGAGGTTGCGCAGCGCGAAGGCGGCGGCGGGGAGGAGCGCGATGCCGCCCGCCGCGAGCACGTGCTCCAGGCGGGCGCGCCCGCGGTGCCAGTAGTAGAGGAGGAAGGCCCCCTCGCAGGCGATGAGCAGCATCCCCTCCCAGCGCGTGACCGCGGTGAGGCCCGCCGCCGCCGCCGCCAGGTAGAGATCGCGCCTGCGGCCACGCTTCAGCCAGCGCAAAAAGAACATGGCGGAAAGGCAGGTGAGCAGGGTGAAGAGCCCCTCGGACATGGGCACCGAGGCCCAGGCCACGCTGATGGGCTCGAAGGCGAAGAGGGCGGCGGCGGCGATGCCGGCACGCCGCCCGAAGACCGCCCTCCCCATGGAGTAGAGGGGAAAGACGCAGGCCGCGGAGAGGAGCGCGTTGCCCAGCTTGCCCGCCGTCTCCAGGTCGGGGACGAAGAGGTTGATGGTGGCAATGCTCACCGGGTAGAGGGGCAGGAACTTGAAATGCTGATGCCCCGCCACCGCGTACTCGAGCCCGTGCCGGAGGTTGCGGGCCAGCGTAAGGTAATAGTAGCTGTCGTAGGTGAAGATGGGCGATTTGGCAGCGAAGCGCCAGCGCCAGGCCAGGGCGGCGGCGAAGACCAGCAGCAGCGCGGCGCGCCAGGCCCAGGTCTCGAGGCTGCCGCCCTTGCGCTCCCTTTTCCCGCCGTGTTTCCGCGTCATGGCATCAGGCCGCCTCGATAAAATGCGCCGCCGGGCGCGCCCGCCGGGCGCGGGCGGGCCCCGTCGCGGAGGGCGCCTCGCGCATCCCCTCCTGCGGCCGGCCCTCTATCTCCACCTCTATCTCCAGGCCCTCCCCGAAGCTGCCCTCCAGCTCGCATACCAGCTCCGCGCGCAGGGTGAAGGAGCCGGAGACCGCGGGGAGCCTGACCAGCGTAGGCACCACCACCCTCTGCCCGGGGGCAACGTCTCCGGGCAGGCTGCAGCGCTGCTCGCCCAGGACCTTCTTCCCTCCCCGCTCCCAGGTGATCCCGATGCGCACCACGCCCGCGCCCGTTTCCCCCGTCGCGCCGTCCCGCGGCGCCGACCTCCACAGCGTGTCCCCGCTGTTCACCACCTCGAAGCTGAGCGGCAGCAGCCCGTCCGGCGCGGACGGGGCGATGCTGCCGGCGGCGGCCAGGGAGCCGTCCAGAAACCGCGGCCGCGTGGACACCGGCGTCTCCGCCACCCGCACCGGGAAGGTGAACCCTCTCGCGCCCAGCACCCCGCCGGCCAGCGCCAGGCGCAGGGTGTAGGCGCCCTCCTCCCGCGGCGCCGCCAAAAAGAGCGGTATGCTCAGCCCCTCGCCGCCGCCCAGGAAGAACGGCCCCCAGAACTCGCCCTCGCAGGCGCATACCTCGCTCCCTTCCGCGTCCAGGAAATCCGCCCGGTAGCGCTGCGAGCCCTCCTCCAGGGAGATGAAGGGCGCGGCGCCTCGGTTCGCGGCCACGAGCCCCAGGCTGAACTCCTGCGCGGGCGGCACCGCATCGGGGCAGGAGGCGGTGACCTCCAGGGCCTCCGGCCCCGCCGCCGGGCCCGGCTCCACCCGGAAAACGGCCCGGTCTCCGAAGTCCTCCGCCATCTCCAGCCCGGGCAGGGAGAAGAGGCGCGCGTTGAACTCCCCGCGGCGCTGCGGCTGCACCGCCTCCCTGTCCCATATCACGTAGTCCACCCGCAGGGCCTGCAGCAGCTCCAGGGTGCGGCGCGAGGGGAAGCCCTGCATCTCGGTGATGGTGCGCCGGTAATGGTAGGGGTAATAGCCGCTGTAGCCGTTGACTATCCTCTTCCAGTGATAGGTGCTGAAATAGACGACGCTGGCCTCGCCCTCGTGGAAGGCGAGCATGTCGGCGAAATCCAGCCCGAGGTCGCGGTCGTTGTTCGTCGCCGGGCTCAGGGGCGAGGTGGGCAGCTCGATGACCCGGACGTCCCCCTCCTGCTCCGCCAGCCAGGAGTAGGCCTCGGGCACCTGCCGTCCCACCGGCACCGCGGCGACGGCGAAGTTCACGCTCAAGAGCTCGCAGAGGAGGATGATCAGCAGGCACGCGGGCACGGCGCGGCGCGGCCCCCGCCTGCCCCCGCCCGCCCGCAGGCGCGCGAGGAGCCAGGCCATGCCGTACCCCGCCATCATCGCCAGGGCCAGGACCACGAGGACGTAGAAGCGCGAGGGCACGCGTATGAACTTGAGCAGGCCCAGGCGGAAGAGGGCGATGAAGGGCGGGTTGGGGATGCCGCGGGGCCTCGGTCCCAGGACCAGCATCAGGCCCAGCAGCAGCAGCAGCAGGGGGAAGAGGACCCCGTGCCGGAAGGGGAAGAGCTCGCGCTCTCCGGCCGCCTCCCCGCCCAGCGCCGGCGCGGTCCCTCCCCCTTCCTCCGCTTCGCTTGCCCCTTGCGGCGGCGCCGCCTTACTCCGCCCGCCCCACAGGGCGGCCAGCCCCAGCAGGGCGAGGACGAGCACCGCGAAGCCGGGGAAGAGCACGCTCTCCCCTCGCATCCCCGGCAACTCGAAGGGCGGCGCGGCATCCCCGTAGAGCAGGTTCTCGGGCAGCACGCGCAGGAAGTCCCTGCCCCCCGCCGCATACCCCTCCAGCTCCTCCAGGGAACGCTCAAAGCCGGGCAGGCGGTCGTGGGCGCGCAGATAGGGCAGGGCGAAGGGGAGGACGATGAGCATGGCCGCCGCCACCGCCGCCGCCACCGCCAGCAGGCGCATGAGGTCCTCGCGCCTCCTGCTGAAGACCGCCACCCACACCCACAGGGTGGCCACGACCAGGGAGGTGAAGATGAGGTAGTGCCAGCTGGAGAGGGCCTGGGCGAGGAAGAAAAGGCCGAAGAAGACGAGGTTCCGCCTCCCCCCCTTGCGCAGGTAACGGTGCTCGTAGAGGAGGGCGAAGGGGAGGAAGGGCGAGAAGAAGATGTGCAGATGTCCCATCTTGCTCAACTTGTAGGGGCAAAAGGCGAAGAAGAGCCCCGCCGCCAGGCCGGCCCAGCGGCTGGAGGTGAGGTCGCGCATGAGCAGGTAGCACCCGAACCCGGAGAATATGGCTCCGAAGAAGAGGAGGGAGTTGTAGGCCAGCACGGGGTTCCCGAAAAGGTGGTAGAGCGGCGCGGCCAGCAGGCCCAGGGCGAAGAGGTGCTCGGAATAGGCCAGCACGTCCCGCGAGGGATAGATGATGTTGCCCTGGAAGAGCGCGGTGGGGTTGCTGAAGATGGTCTTGGCGTCCCAGGATATGATCCAGGAGTTGAGCAGGGTGTCTCCGCGCCCCCCGATGACCCCGTTATGGAAGTGCAGGACCAGGGGCCAGGTGAAGGCGACGGTGAGGGCCGCAAACAGCAGCAGCACCAGCGTATATTCCCTTTTCTTCGTGGCCGGCGCCCACTCCAGGGCCCTCTGCAGAACGTTCAAGCGTCCTCTTTCCCTTGTGCCGGCGGGCGCCTCGCCGCGCCTGCCCGGGGGGTTGCCCCGCACCGTATCGCTCCCGGCGTTTTTCTTCGCGCCCCGCAGACCTTCCTTCCCCCGCACCGCCCCGCGCTCGAGCGAAGCGGGAGATCATGCCCGCGCTCCGTCCGCGCCAGAGCGCACCCGCGCCGCCCCGCGCTCAGGCGAAGCGGGAGAGGTATCCCTTCAGCGCGTCCAGCGCGCGTTCGGGGCGGAAATCCTCCATCCGCGCCCGCCCCCGCGCGGCCAGCAGGGCGCGCAGCTCCGCGTTGGCGGCCAGCTCCGCCATGGCCTCGGCCACCACCGGGAGGTCGAGCTCCTTGAAGCAGATGCCGGCGCCGCCCAGGGTATAGGGGATGGCCGAGCTTTCCCGGGCCAGGATGGGCACGCCGAAGTACATGCTCTCCAGCAGCGGCACGCAGAAGCCCTCGTGCATGCTGCAGGTGATGAAGACGTGCGCGGCGCGGTAATAGGCGCGCAGGTCGGCGTCCGGTACCCCCGCCGGCCACCCCGGCATGATCGCCCTGCCCTGCAGCCTGCGCCCGTAGATGGCGTCCGCGATGACCTGATTGTACCCCATGAGCAGGGTGGTCCCCACCAGGAAGAGGCGCGAGTGGGCGTTGATGCCGTGGTGGTAGTGGGCGAAGACGTCCACCACGTCCTCCACCCGCTTGTTGGGGACCATCCTCCCCACGAAGAGCACGTTGACCCGGCCGTCCGAGAGCTCCTCCACCAGCTCCCGGTTGTAATCGCCGCCCATCTCGCCGCTGTCCACGATTATGGGCACCACCCCCGTGCGCTCGGCGTCGAAGCCCGCCTGCAGCAGCTCCTCGCGGTTGAACTCGGAGTCGGAGACGGCGAGGTCGCAATTCCTGAAGTTGGGGATGAGGTCCCGGCCCAGCCGGCAGTATTCCGCCATGAAGGCGTCGTAGGGGGCGAAGAACTCCGGCGGGGTGATGTTGTGATAGTAGAAGACGCGCCGGTTGCGGCTGTGGTCGTAGAACTCGTGGTTCGTGTCGTAGATGGAATAGTGGAAGACCAGGAGGTCGTCGCGGCTCTTGAGGTAGCGCCTGCGGTACTCCGGCAGGCCCTCGTTGACCTCCTCCATGACGTCGTCGTGGGCGGTGGCATAGACGTGGCTCTCCCACCCCCAGGAGATGGCCGCCTCGTGGATGCGCATGACCTGGTTGGTGATGGCGTCCCCGTATTTCAGGCGGGCGCATATCTGGTGTATCCTCACCCTCCCGCCCCCTTCTCCCCCCGCAGCAGCGCGGTGCCGGCCTCTTCCCGCTCCTCCACCGCGAAGCCCTCCCGCTCCAGGAGCGCGCGCAAAAACGCCTCGGGCCAGAAACGCGCGAAGCCGTCCTCGTAGGGGAAGCGGCGCGCCTCGCCTCCGCCGCGGCCCAGAAGCACCCCTCCGCCGCCGCCCAGGTTACCGCCGGCCCAGCGCAGCAGCCCCTCGAGCTGCGGCCCGTCCATGCACTCGGGGAAGGGCACGATGAGCAGGTCGGCCCCGGCCATGCCCGCGTTCTCGAGCAGCTCCAGGGGCCGGGGGTGATACCTGGCGGGATAGAAGCGCGACTGCGCCTCGGCCACCGCGCGGGCGTGGTCGTCCGCGGCCAGCGCCAGGAGGCCCTTTTCCCACAAGGCCTCCAGCAGGGCGTGCCCGGGTATGCCCACCACCACCGCTCCCGCGCCGCAGAGCCCCGCCGCGTACTCCGCGGCCTGCGCGCTCCAAGCCGGCCGCGAGGCCAGCCACACGCCGCCGCGCCGCTCCCGGCCGGGGTAGGGGCCCCGGCTGCCCGAGCGCAGCAGGCGGTGGAGTATCTCCAGCTCGCGGGCGGCGAAGATGTTGAACTGCTTGAGCTGCTGGAAGTAGCCCTCGCCCACGCCCTGCACCACCCTCATCGTGACCGCGTGCGCGATCATCCTGCGCAGAGGCGGGCGCTTCCCGTCCCCCCTCTCCCCCTTCGCCCGCGGCTGCGGGGCGGCTCCCCCATCCGCCGCCGGGGGGGGCTCCTCCGCGCCCGGCGGGGTCGCCTCCTCCGCGCCGGCGGGCGCTGGCCGCGCCGGTCCGCCGCTCTTCGCCGCGGCCTCTTCCTGTTCCCGGCGCGTGGCCGAGACCAGGCGGCGCCAGCGGCTCCCCTCCTCGCGCCTGCGGTCCTTCTCCTCGTCCTCCTCGTCCAGCGCCCGGCGCAGGCCGTGCAGGGAGGCGAAGCCCTGGTCCCGCGACTCGCGCATCACCGCGAGCAGGTCGCGCTCCAGCAGCTCCAGCAGCTCCGGGGCATACAGGAGGTGCTCGCGCCGCAGCTTCACCCGCGCCCTCAGGCCGTGCACATCGAGCTCCTTGCCGTTGACGCGTATCATGCCTCCACCCCCCCGGGCGAGGCCAGCAGGCGCGCCAGCGCGCGCTCCAGGTGGCGGGCAAATTCCTCGCGGCTGAAATCGGCGAGCCTCTCCCGCTGCGCCGCCACCACCCTCTCCCTGAGCAGGGAGTCGCGCTCCAGGCGGTCCAGCAGCTCCGCCAGCAGGGGATAGTCCTTGTCGTCGAAGAGTATGCCCGCCCCGCCCATGGTCTCCGGCACCGCCCCGGCCTCGTAGGCCAGCACCACCAGGCCGAAGTGGAAGCACTCCAGCAGGGGGGTGCTGAAGCCCTCGTGCTCGCTCATGGAGAGGTAATAGCGGCAGTTGCGGTAGCAGGCGGCCAGCTGCGCGTCGCTTAACCGCCCCAGGAAATGCACGCTCCCCTCCAGGCCCAGCTCCCGGACCAGGGCGGCGAGGGCGGCGTAATAGCTCTTGAGCATGAACCCCGCCACCACCAGGCGCGAGTCCGCGTTGACGCCGCGGTGATAGCAGGCGAAGAGCCTGATGGCGTCCTCGACCTTCTTGTTGGGGACCACGCGCCCCACGCAGAGCAGGTTGGTCTTGCCGTCCCCCAGCCATCTCGCCAGCGCCGCGTCCTCGCCCGCCTCCAGGCATTCCAGGGGCGGCTGTATGGGGAGCACGTCGCTCTTCTCGGGGGCGAACCCCAGCTCCAGGAGCTCGCGGCGGTTGAACTCGGAGTCGGCCAGGGCCAGGTCGCAGTCCGCGAACTCCCGCAGGTGTTCACGCCCCAGCCGGCAGAGGAAAAAGGAGCCGAAATGGTAGTCGCGATAGTACTCCGGCGGGGTGATGTTGTGATAGATGAGCGCCTTGCGGTGGCGGGTCTCGTGAAAGAGGCGGCAGTTCTCGCAGTAGAGGGCGTAATGGTAGAGGAGCACGTCCTCCTCGTCCTCGTGCATGACCTTGGCGTACTCGCCGTCGTGGGCGGCGAAGCGGCGGCCGAGGTCGTCCATGTCGTAGGCGTAGAGGCGGGAATCGACCCCCCAGGAGGTGAGCACCTCGTGGATGGCCAGGGCCTGGCTGCTGATGGGCTCGCCGCCGCCCAGCCAGGGCAGCACCTGGTGTACCCTCATCTCACGCCCCCCCGTCCTCGAGCGCCGCGAGGAAACTCTCCACCACGCGGTCCCAGCAGAAGGTGGAGAGCACGTATTCCAGGCCCCGCGCGCCCATGCTCGCGCGCAGCCCCTCCCGTTCCAGCAGGAGCTCCATGGCCTCGTGGAAGCCGGGGTAATCGCGGAACCACAGCCCGCCCCCGCTGCGCTCCAGGTGATGCCGGGTCACCGCGCAGTCCCCGTGCACCAGGCAGGCCGAGCCCGTCAGCCAGGCCTCCATGATGACGATGGAGAAACTCTCCTGCACGGAGGGGTTGCACAGGAAGGTGGCGGCGGCGTAGGCGTCCCGCTTGTCCCTCTCGTCCACCGGCCCGATGTCCACGATGATGTCGCGGAAGCTGTAGGGGATGCTCACCCGCGGCTCCCCGATCATGACCAGCTTGACCTCGCGCCCGCTGTTGTGGACGTAGTTGCAGAAGTAGCGCATGAGCAGGAAGGTGTTCTTGGCCACGTCCCGCCTGCCCGCATAGAGGATGAAGTCGCCCTCCAGGCCGTACTTGGCGCGGAAACGCCTCCCGTCCGCGCTGAAGGGCTCGAAGCCCATGCCCACCACGCGGCCGCGCATGTCCTTGCCGTAGAGTCGCCGCACCAGCTCCATCTCCGGCTCGCTGTTGAAGATGATCCCCCGCGCCGAGAGCATCATCTTCCTGAAGATGGAGAGGTGGGCGAAGGGCTCGTCGTGCAGGCAGGGGATGATGTAGGCCTTGTCCTTCACCGCCAGCACCCCCTGATAGGTGGTGCCGAAAAGATAGGGCGCGAAGACGAAGGCGCGGTAGTCCTCGCGCTGCTCGCGCAGGTAGCGCACCATGTCCTCGCTGGTGACCACGTTCCTTATCCAGTACTCCTGCCTGCCGCGGGAGATGCGCTTGCCCTCCGACAGCTCGCGCTGCGTCCGCGCCACCTTGCGGTCGAGGTTGCGGCTCTGATTGTGGAAGCGGCGCACGGTGACGCCGTGGATATGCTCTATCCCCGGAGGGTAGTGGGTCTTCCAGGTGTAGGGGTCGATGGCGCAGGTGGTCAGGACCTCCACCGCATGCCCGCGGCGGTGCAGCTCCTCGGCCAGGCATCTGACCAGGGTCTCCGCTCCCCCGATGACCTCCAGACCGTAGCGGGGAGGCACGAAGGCGATGGTTTCCGCCCCCAAGGCGATTACCTCCGAGCCTCGAGGAGATAGTAGCGCGGCCCGCGCAGGGCCTGCGCCAGCGCCGCCGCGCCCTCGCCCGCCGGTACCTCGGCGCCCTCCGGGCGCGTGCCTTCCTCTCCGCCCTGCCGGCCATCCACGGCCTCCACGGCGGCCTCGCGGAACCCCGCCGCGAGGAAGAGCGCGCGCATGGTGTCGGGGTGGACGAGGCGCAGGACGGTGGGGTCGCGGAAGGCCTCCTCCACGCCGAGGAAGGACGCGGGATGGTGGTTGAGAACCGCCACCTTGCCGCCTTTTTCCACCTTGTCCGCCAGCGCGTTCACCGTCCACAGCAGCTCCCGGGTATCGTCCCTCTCCCCCAGGTCCTGCATGAACACCCCCGGCAGCGACTCCACCGGGCAGGACTTGAGGAAGTCCAGGGGGTGCACGTGCTGCACCTTCAAAAATCTCTCCTGACACATGCTCACCAGGCGGGAGTCGTCCTCCACCCCCAGCGCCTTGCGGCCCTCGCGCGCGCAGGCCGCTAGGAAGTCCCCCGTCCCGGCGTAGAGGTCGATCACCTGCCGCTGCGGCTCGAAGCGGCGGGCCGCCTCCTCCAGGAGGCCGTCATCCTGCCGGCGCAGGCCCATCTCCACCCAGGCCGCGTAGCGGTCCACCCCGCCGCGGTAGTCCCTCTCCCTCTCCGTCCGCAGCAACTCCACCATGGCCTCCAGGGAGCGCACCAGCTTCTCGTTGAAGGCCCTCTGCTTGGCGAAGACCACCTCCATGTAGGGGGTCATGAAGCGGCGGATGACCCTCTTGGCGAGCAGGATGAAGGGCTTGAGGGGCCCGGGGCGCGCCCCGATGGGGTAATAGGTGTTGATGTCCGAGAACTGGCGGGCGAACTGCAGCATGAAGGAGAGCTCCTGCAAGGGGTCGGTGAAGAGGTCGTGCACGGGGTCGAGGTCTATGACCTTCGCCTCCCCCAGCCGCTCCCGCTCCAGGTCCTGTATCTCCAGGTCGCGGTAGATGCCCTCCTCGCGCCGCCGCGCCACCCTGGCCTCTATCTCCGCCATCGCCGCCTGCAGGCCGGCGTCGTCGGGGAGGCTGAGCACGTCCCGCGGCTCCCGGGGGCGGCCTTCCTCCGCGCTCATAGTCCCTCCCTTCCTCCCCGGCGCGCCCGGCCTCCTCCCGCCTCTCTCCCCGCTGCGGGAGCGGGTCCGGGCGGGGCCGTTCCCGCCAAAACTACTGGTCAATGATATCTATCCGGCACTCCATTATCAAGAAACCGGCGTCCTTGCCGGGCGAGGTGACGTCGAAGTAATACATCTTGTCCACCCAGTGGTAATTGGTCATCTCGTCCTGGGTGTGGATGGCGGCGGAGACGTGATACCTGCCGTCCAGCATGGGCAGCGAGGGGGTATGGAACTCCACGCAGCCCCTGTCCTCGATGAAGGGCACGCTCATGCCCCTCAGCCTGGTGTTGGTGCCATAGACCATGATCCCCATCTGGTTGTAGATGCCGAAGCCGAAGACGGGGTCCTCTATGCGCCTCTTCGCCTCGTAGTCCAGGCGCAGGGTCATGGCGTCCCCGGTCCTGAACTCCATGGCCGGTCGGCCCTCCCCGTCGAGGATGTCCAGCGAGGTGATGGAGGCCTCCCGGTTGCCGAACTCCGAGCCCACCGGGCTCACGCGCATGGCCACGCGGTAGGCGTCGGCCACCTCCTTGGGGTCCCCCAACATGCGTATCCTCCCCTTCTCCAGCCACAGCACGCGGTTGGAGAAGGAGGCGGCGATGTCCGTGTTGTGGGTGACGAGGACGATGGTCTTGCCCTCCTGCTGCATCTTGCTCAGGCGGTTGAGGCACTTGGTCTGGAAGGCCTCGTCCCCGACGGCGAGCACCTCGTCGATGAGCAGGATGTCGGGGTTGAGGTTGATGGCGATGGAGAAGCCCAGGCGCACGTACATGCCCGAGGAGTAGTTCTTGACCTGGTTGTCGATGAACGGCCCCAGCTCCGAGAAGTCCACTATCTCCGGCAGCAGCGCCTCCAGCTCGCGCCGCTTAAAGCCGAGCACGGAGCCGTTGAGGTAGATGTTCTCCCGCCCGGTGAGGTCGGGGTGGAAGCCCGCGCCCAGCTCCAGCAGGGCGGCGATGCTGCCGTTGGTGGTGATGCTGCCGGTGTTGGGGCTCATGATGCGCGTCATCAGGCGCAGCAGGGTGGACTTCCCCGACCCGTTGGGCCCGATGATGCTCAGGGTGCGCCCCTTGGGGACGGTGAGGTCGATGTCGCGCAGGGCCCAGAAGAGGTCGTAGCCGCGCTTGCGCCAGTTGATTATCCTCTCCTTGAGGGTGTAATTGAGGTCGTGGTAGAGGCGGAAGCTCTTGCTGATGCCCCGCAGCTCGATGGCCGGCTCCAGCTTCTCGCGTCCCGCGGCGGTCTCCATGGTCTCCATCATATGAACTCCACGAACCTCCCCTCCAGGCGGCAAAAGACATAATAGCCGAGAAACAGCAGGGCCACGGCGAAGGCCGTCGTCCCCAGCACCCCCGCGAGGGACAGGGAATAGGCGCGGGGCCCGTTCACCGGCGAGTTGTACACGATGCGCTGCCACAGAAGGACGATGTGGGTCATGGGGTTGAGCATGTACAGCTGGGAGGCCCAGGCGGGCAGGGTGTCCTTGATCTGGGCGATGGGATAGACGATGGGGGTCATCCAGAACCACGCCGTGAGCAGTATCTCCACGAAATGAGTGACGTCCCGGAACAAGACGTTCCAGGCCGAGAGCAGCAGGGTGAGGCCGGCGATAAAGACCAGCTCCAGCAGCATGAGCAGCGGGAACATGAGCAGCCACGGCGTCATGGGCACCCGGAAGATGATGAGGAAGAAGAGCAGCATCATCTCCTGCAGCACGAAGTGGAAGGAGGCCGACCCCAGATAGGAGAGGGGGAGCACCTCGCGGGGAAAGTAAACCTTCTTGACCAGCTCACCGTTGTTGACCACGGAGCCCACGCCCATGCTCAGGGCCTGGGACATGAAGTTCCAGGGCAGGATGCCGGCCATGAGGTAGAAGGCGTAATAGCGCATGTCCGCGCTGCGCACGGTGAAGATGATGCCGAAGGCCACGTAGAAGACCACCAGCATCATCAGGGGGTTGACCAGCGACCACACGAAGCCCAGGAAGGAGTTCTTGTACTTCACCTTCACCTCTTTGCGGGTGAGGTTGAAGAGGAGTTCGCGATAGTCGAAGAGGCGTTTCAGGTTCCCTTTCATACCTAAAGAAGTTAAAGGACATGCGGTATAAAAGCAACAAATGCCGCGCCCGCCGCCACTCCCATGGTGGCACTTCCGTGGCACTTCCGGGGTCAACCCTCGGAAGGGACAAACATGGTGGCACTTCCGGGGTCAACCCTTAGCCCTCATCAAAACGTCAGCAGAGCTGATCGTTACTCCGTGCCGATACCGTCTCCGCCGGGATCCACAAGTGCACAGATCATCCGCGAGGCGCCCCGACGCGGGCACTGAATCCGGGGAAGAACGCAGTGGCACTTCCGGGGTCAACCCCAGGAAGGGACAAACATGGCAGCATAAGAGATGGCACACTCCGAGGTTAACCCTCGGAAGAGGCATTGTTATGCACCTTGGTGGTTCGGTTATGGCACTTCGCAGGGTTGACCCCGGAAAGGACATTGTTATGCACCTTAGGGGCTCGGTTATGGCACTTCTCAGGGTTGACCCCGGAAAGGACATGGCACTTCGCAGGGTTGACCCCGGAAAGGACAAGCGGGGTCAGCCGCCGGTGTAGCCCTCGGCGAAGTGCCAGGTGGGCGAGGTGCCGGTCACGCCCAGGGCGGCATGCCCGCCGCGGCGCCCGTAATAGTCGAAGTACATGGCCCGCTCGACCACGATGCCCTTCCCGCCCGTCTCCTCCACTATCACCGAGACCTCCTCGGCGGGGAAATAGTCGTCCACGCACAGGGTGAAGCGCGAGCGCGCCGGCACGCTGCAGTAAACCTCCCTGGCCAGGCCCGCCTGGGTGAGGAAGGAGAACTTCACCCGCGCCGCCTCGCCGTAGGGGTTGCCCACCAGCACCCAGGTGTCGAAGCCCCCCGCGGTATAGCCCTCGGCCAGGTACCATCTATCGCCGGCCTCGGGCGCCCCCGCGCTGCAGGACCCTCCCGGCTTGCCGTGGTAATCGAAGTACATGGCGCGCTCCGCCATCACCGGGCGATCGCTCTCCACCAGGGCCGCCACCTCGGCGGCGGGCAGATGTTCGTCCACGTGCAGGGTGTAGCGGGAGTGGGGAGCCACCTCCACCTGCAGGGTCTTGCCGCCGGACCCCCCCGGCACGTAGAGGTTGAAGGTCACCCTGGCCGCCTCATCGTGCGGGTTCCCCACCAGCAGCCAGGTGTCGAAGGCCTCGGCGGTGTAGCCCTCCCCGAAGAGCCAGCTGCGGGAGAGCGCGGGCGACCCCAGGGCGGCATGCCCCCCCTTGCGGCCCTCGCTGTCGAAATACATGGCGCGTTCGACCACCACCGGCCGGTCGGACGAGACCCTGGAGCAGAAGGAGCAGGCCGAGAAGTCCGGCACCCCGTCCACGTAAAGGGTGGCCCGGGACCGCGCCGGCACGCTCATCTCCACCCGGCCGCTGTGGCCGTCCTCGCGCATGAGGTCCACCGCTGCGTGGGCCTCCTCCCCGCCGGGGTTGTAGATGAGTATCCAGGTGTCGAAGGCCTGGGCGGTATAGCCCTCGGCCAGGTGCCACTCCGCCGCCGCCTCCGGCGCGCCGTGCTCGCACGAACCGCCGTCGAACTCGCCCAGGTAATCGAAGTACATGGCCCGCTCGGCGACGATGCCGCCGCTCGCCGTGACCTCGGCGGATATCTCGTGGTTGGAGAAATACTCGTCGGCATGCACGGTGCGCCGCGTCATGGCCGGCAGCTCCACGTCCACCTGCTTCTCCTCCCCCGCCGCGGTGCGCATCTTCACCTGCGCCGAGACCGCCTCCCCACCCGGGTTGGCGAGCAGGATGTACTCGTCGAAGCGGTCGGCGTACGCGCTCACCCGGGAGGAGCGCAGGCCGAAATAGCCGCGCAGATTCTCGCCGCTGACGCGCACCGTGCCCGCGCTGCCCGTGAACGACGCATAGCGCACCCTCCCGCCCGCGGTGCGGTCCGAGAGGTTCATGCTGTAGAGCGTGCCCACATAGGTGCTGGAGCGCGAGTTGAGCCGCCTCTCCATCTCGGCCCGGTCGTAGGCCACCGTCCAGGAGGCGAAGGGGTTGTTTCCGGGGTCCTCGCACCACGGGCAATGGACGCCGCGCAGGTAGGGCACCGGCGCGCCCGCCCACACGTCCTCGTTGTTGTCGGTATGCCCCCCGCAGGAAGCGGAGTAGAAGCAGTGCGCGACCTGCCCCCCGTAGGTGAGCACCCGGCCCGCCGTGGCCTGCACGGCCTGCACCCAGCCGGCGTCCTTCTCCTTCTCGTATCCCTGGTAATACTGGCAATGCGTCTCGTCGCAGATATCGTAGTTGGACGAGGCGTGCTTGCCCATGCTGCGCACCGCGTAGGAGCGGGCGGCCACCGCCTGGGCCTTCACCGCCTCCTGCGGCCAGCTGCCCGACACCTCGGCGATGCCGCGCAGGTAGGTCTCGAAATCGCTGATGAGGATGGCCCGCATGGCAAAGGACGACGCGCCGTAAACGTTCAGCTCCAGGGGGGCGGAGCCGGAGAGGTGGCTCACCTTGCGCCCGCCGTTCTGGGGCAGGCGCAGCACCCCGCCCGCCCCGTCCGGGGAGCTGATGTAGAGGGGGTCGCCCGGGCCGCCGTAGGCCGCGCCGTTGAGGTGGATGCCGTCCGGGCGGAATATGCAGAAACGCCCCCGCGCGTCCGCCCCCACCGTCCAGATGCCGCCGGGGGTCATCGTCCCGCCGGGGATGGCGCCGCCCCTGGTGTAGAAGGTGAAGGCCCCCGCCTCCGGCGCGAGCTGGATGGAAGACTGGTTCTCCAGCAGCCCCACCCGCAGCGAGCCGGGGCAGGACCAGGAACGCACCTCCGTCCCCTGGTAGTAATGGGTGAGGATCTGGTCGCAGGTGTAACCGGCCGCGGCCATTCCCTTGGCGCCGTACTGACACATGCCCACGCCGTGCCCCCATCCGGAGCCGTAAAAGGCGTAGGCCTCCTGCAGGGCCGGCGCCTCCCCCGCCCCCAGGGGCAGGAGCATCGCCGCCATCAGCGCCATGAGCATGGCCACAGCTACCCTTTTCAGTCCCCTCACCTCCGTCCCTTCCGGGGTCAACCCCGGGCCGTGCCATTTCCCGATGTCCTTTCCGGGGTCAACCCCGGGCCGTGCCATCATTACGGCCGCCCGCGCGGCCGGTCCATCAGCCTTTGGACTCCTCCCACATGCGATCGAGTTCCTCCAGGGTCATCTCCCGCATGTCGAGGCCGCCGGCGGCGCATCTCCTCTCCACCTCGCGGAAGCGCTTCCCGAACTTGTTCGCCGACCTGCGCAGGGCCACCTCGGGGTCCACCCTATAATGTCGGCACACGTTGACCAGAGTGAAGAGCATGTCCCCCAGCTCCTCCTCCAGCCCCTCCTCCGAGCCCGAGCGCAGCGCCTCCTCGACCTCCCGCAGCTCCTCGCCCAGCTTGGGGAGCACGTCCTCCGCCCGCCTCCAATCGAAGCCCGCGTGGGCGGCGCGCGCCTGCAGCTTATAGGCGTGCAGGAGCGCGGGCAGCCCCGCCTCCAGCCCGTCCAGCGCCGACGGCTCCCCCCTCTCCTCCGCCTTTATCCTCTCCCAGCGGGCGACGACCTCCTCGGGGGTATGCAGCTCCACCCCGCCGAAGACGTGGGGGTGGCGGCGCAGCAGCTTGGCGATGATAGAGCGCAGGGCGTCCCGCACGTCGAAGGTCCCCTCCTCCTCCCCAATCTGCCCGTGCAGCACCACCTGCAGCATGAGGTCGCCCAGCTCCTCCGCCAGGTGCTCGGCGTCGCCGCGGCGGATGGCCTCCACCGCCTCGTGCGCCTCCTCCACCATGTGCCGGGCCAGCGAGGCATGGGTCTGCTTGCGGTCCCAGGGACACCCCCCCGGCGCGCGCAGGTGGGCGATGATGCCCAGCAGGCGGGCGAAATCGTATATCTCCTCCTCGCGCAGCGCGGGAAGGTGGATGGTGGTGAGGTGGTCGAAGCGCTCCGTGCGGTCGAGCTCCTGCAGCGGAAGCTCCTCCACCCGCTGCCGCTCCGTGCCCGCCGCCCCCACCACGCGCACGCCGTGCTCGGGGGGATAGACCTCGAGCAGCACCGTCTTCACCTCCGCGGCCTTGAGCCGCGAGTCGGCCTGGGAGATGAGGGTCTCCGCGCGGGGGTCGAGCATGCCGTGCCCGCCCTCCAGCAGGCGGTCGGCGTCCAGCAGCAGCACGCCCTCCACCGCGTCCAGCCCCAGGGCGGCGAGGACGGCGTCGAGGAAACTCACCGCTCCGTGCACGCGCACCTCCAGGCCCTCCTCCTGCAGGAGCAGCTGCACCGTGCGCTCGCCCAGCATGGCGAAGCCGGGCACGGCGTAGCGGGCCTCGCCGCGCGCACGCGCCTCCTCCGCCACCTCGCGGGCGATGGCGGCATAGACCTCCTCCATGCAGGCGCCCTCCTCGTAATGGCGGTCGAGGGGGCGGAACCTCACCCCGCGCTCCTCCAATTCCGGCACGCAGGGGTGGCGCCGCGTGCGCAGCAGCACCTCGCCCGCCTCCTGCAGCAGGCGCAGGGTCTCCAGGGTGACGAGGCCGAGCGGCCCCGGACCCAAGCCCAGCACATGCACCACGGGTTTTTCCCGCCTCATAAGCGCGCCTTTCTCATTCCCCACATTCTACCGCAAGCCCCCTCTCCGCCCGCCGCCGCGGGCGCGCGACTCCCGCGCATCCTCGCCAAAATATGCATTTCCCCCCCGCGCGCGTAAAACGCCGGGCGGGCCGCCCCGCCCCGTGCCCGCACCTCCCCCCTCCGGCCCCGGCCGGGGATGGCCCGCTCCCCATGCTCCCTCAGGCTCCGGCGAGCATCTCGCCCAAAGACCGCAGGTAATCGCGGCCGCGCCCCGGCCACGAGCCCTTCTCGAAGTAGAGCACCAGCTCCTGCAGGGTCTTGCGGTAGCGGCTCCCCACCCAGGGCCGCCCCTCCTCCCCCGCCGCGCCGCTGAGCGCCCCCGCCCTCGCCGCGCCCTCCGCCCCCAGGCGCAGCACCACGTCGTCGCCGTCGCGGCCCACCTCCCGCACTCCCGCGGCCCGGCAGACCAGGCGCAGGCGCGCCACCCCGAGCAGGTTCGCCACCTCCGTGGGGAGCGGCCCGTAGCGGTCGCGCACCTCCTCCTCCAGGTCCGCGATCTCCTCCTCCCTCCCGGCCTCGGAGAGGCGGCGGTAGAGCTCGATGCGCCGCGAGGTGCGGGACACGTACTCCGGGGGGATGAAGACGCGCAAGGGCAGGTCGATGGTGACCTCGGAGGTGAGGGGGCGGCTCACCCCGCGCAGCCCGTCCACGGCCTCCGCGAGCATGCGGCAGTAGAGCTCGAAGCCCACCGCCTCCACGTGCCCGTGCTGCTCCGCCCCCAGCAGGTTGCCCGCGCCCCTGATCTCCAGGTCCTTCATGGCCACGCGCAGCCCCGAGCCCAGCTCGCTGAAGTCGCGGATGACCTTGAGGCGCTGCGCGGCCCCGTCGCTCATGCCGCCGCCCTCGCGGAAGAGGAAGAAGGCGTAGGCCTGGCGGCTGCCGCGCCCTATCCTGCCCCGCAGGTGATAGAGCTGAGACAGGCCCAGGTTCTCCGCCGCGTCCACGACGAGGGTATTGACGTTGGGGATGTCCAGCCCCGACTCCACGATGGTGGTGCACACCAGCACGTCGGCGCGCCCGGCCACGAAGTCCTCCATCACCTTCGCCAGCCGGCCCTCCTTCATCTGCCCGTGCCCCACCGCCACCCGCGCCTCGGGCACCAGCTCGCGCACGCGCCTCGCCGCGCGCTCGATGCTGTGCACGCGGTTGTGCACGAAGAAGACCTGCCCCTCGCGGGCAAGCTCGCGGCGGACGGCCTCGCGCACCAACTCCTCGTCGTAGGGGCCCACCGAGGTGATCACCGCATGGCGGTCCTCGATGGGGATGTCCATGACGCTGAGGTCGCGTATGCCCGAGAGGGACATCTGCAGGGTGCGCGGGATGGGGGTGGCGGTCAGGGTGAGCACGTCCACCCTGCGGCGCAGCGCCTTGAGGCGCTCCTTCTGCGCCACCCCGAAGCGGTGCTCCTCGTCCACCACCACCAGGCCCAGGTCCGCCGTCTTCACGTCGTCCTGCAGCAGGCGGTGGGTGCCGATAACCACGTCCACCTCGCCCGTGGCCAGCCCCTCCAGCACCTCCCGCTGCTCCGCGCCGGAGCGGAAGCGCGACAGGCTCTCGATGCGCACCGGGAAGGCGGAGAAGCGCTGCGCGAAGGTGCGCTCGTGCTGCTGCGCCAGCACCGTGGTGGGCACCAGCACCGCCACCTGCTTGCCTCCCATCACCGCCTTGAAGGCCGCGCGCACCGCCACCTCCGTCTTGCCGAAGCCCACGTCGCCGTAAACCAGGCGGTCCATGGGCACGGGCTTCTCCATGTCCTCCTTGACCTCGCGCACCGCCCGCTCCTGGTCGGGGGTCTCCGCGAAGGGAAAGGACTCCTCCAGCTCGCGCTGCCAGGGGTCGTCGGGGGCGAAGGCATGCCCCTCCCCCGCCATGCGGTCGGCGTAGAGCTTGAGCAGGTCGATGGCCATGTCCTTGACCGCCGTGCGGGCGCGGCGCGTGGCGCGGCGCCAGTGCAGGCTGGAGAGGTGGTGCACCACGGGCTTCTCGGCGCCGACGTAGCGGTGCACGAGGTCGATGCGGTCGCTGGGGACGTAGAGGGCGTCGCCGCCGGCGTAGTCCAGGCGCAGGTACTCGCGCACCGCCCCGTCCACCTCGCGCTCGACCAGGCCGCCGTAAACGGCGATGCCGTGGTTGACGTGCACCACGTGGTCGCCCTCCGCGAGGTCCCACCACCCCTCCACGGGGCGGCCGCCGGACGCCGCGGAGGGGGCGGGGCGCAGGCGCATCCTGCCGTAGATGTCCCCCTCCGTGAACAGGGCCGTCCTGCTTGCGGGCAGCTTGAAACCCCGGGGCCACGCGGCCTTCTCCAGGCGCACCACGCCGGGCGCCGCGGCCTCCCCCAGGCTCACGCTCAGCCCGTTTTCCACCAGCAGCTCGCGCAGCCGTTCCCTGCGCCCCTCCGTGTCCACCAGCACCGCCATCCCCCACCCGCCGCCCGCCATCCCCTTGAGGTCGGCGAGGAGGTCGCCGGGGCGGCCACGGTATTCCGGGACCGCGAGGCTGGCGACGCCGGCGGAGGGATGCGGAGCCACAGGATCCAGCTCGACCAGGAAACACCCCCTTCTCTCCGCCTCCAGCACGGGAGCGGCGTCCCCGTCCAGCGCGCGCAGCCTCTCCTTCACCAGCAGCGGCTGCAGCAGGGCCACGGCCGTGCCCTCCGGCGCCAGTTCGAGCAGCCCTCCCCGCTCCTCCCCGCCCGCGGGCAGCGCCACCGCAAAGACCTCCACCTCCGCCCTCGTCTCGCCCGAGCGCTGGTCCACGGGGTTGAAGTTGCGTATCCTCTCCACCCGGTCGCCGAAGAACTCCACCCTCACCGGGCGGGGCCAGCCAGGGTCGAAGACGTCCAGGATGCCGCCGCGCACCGAGAACTGCCCCGCCCCCTCCACCAGGTATTCCCTCACGTATCCCATCTGCGCCAGGCGCCGCGCCGCCGCCTGCATGTCCCCCTCCTCGTCCACGCGGAAGGCCAGGGGCGCGTAGGCCTCGCCGCCGCGCGGGAAGGACTGCGCCAGCGCGCGCGCCTCGCACACCACCACCACGTGCTCGCCCGCAAGAAGGGAGCGCAGGGCGCGGGAGCGCAGGGACACCGCCTCCGGGTCCTCCCCGTGCTCGCCCGCGATGACCAGCTCGCGCAGGGGCAGCGGGCGCACCGCGCCGCCCCCCAGCAGGCGCGCCAGCATGAGCGACATCTCCTCCTCGGCCGTCCTTCCCGGCACCACCGCCAGCAGCGTCCCCTCCACGGCGCGGTAAAGCGAGGCGAGCAGGAAGGGGTGCAGCTCCTCCTCGGCCTTCACCGCGAGATGGCACCCCCGGCCGGCCGCCGGCCGCGCAGGCCAGGCCCCCATCTCCTCCGCTATCGTCCTCTCCATCTCGTGCAGAATATCCACGTCTCTCCTCGCCGCGCGGACGCCGAACGGGCCTCGGTGCGCGGCACCCAGGCCTGCCTCCATTTTATCACCCGCGGGCGCGGCGCAGAGCGTATATAAACAACGCCTCGGGGCTCTTCCGGGGTCCGCGGGCGCGGCGCCGCCGGTCAAGATACTGCGGCTCCACCTGTTCCCGGAGTGTTAGAATAACCGGGTTGGGAGGTGCGCATGGAAAATATAGAAGCGGTGTCCAGGGAGATAGAGGAGCTGGTCGGCAGCAGGGACCTGTCCCCCTTGCGGCGGAAGCTGGAGGGCATATCCGCGCCGGATATCGCCGACATCCTGCTCGGGCTCAAGGAGGCCGACCGCTTCCTGGTCTTCCGCCTCATGCCCCGCGACCTGGCCTCCGAGGCCTTCGCCTTCCTGGAGCCCAGGTACCGGGACGAGCTGCTGCGCGGCCTCTCCACCGGGGAGACCAGGCGCCTGCTCGCCGACCTCAAGCCCGACGACAGGACCGACCTCTTCGAGGAGCTGCCCGGCCAGGCGGTGCAGAGGCTGCTCAACCTGCTCAACGAGGAGGACCTCAAGGAGGCCAGGCAGCTTTTAGGCTACCCGCCGGAGAGCGTCGGGCGCCTGATGACGCCCAATTATGTGGCCGTGCGCAGGTCCTGGAGCGTGGAGCAGGCCCTGCGCCACATCAGGTCCATGGGGCGCATCAGCGAGACCATAAACGACATCTACGTCATCGACGCGGAGTGGAAGCTGCTCGACGCCCTGCAGATCCGCAGGTTCATCCTCGCCGAGCCGGAACAGCTGGTCGAACACCTCATGGACTGCACCTTCACCTCCATCCCCGTCACCGCCGACCGCGAGCAGGCGGTGCAGCGCATACAGCGCTACGACCTGGACTCCCTGCCCGTGGTGGACGAGGGGGGCATACTGCTTGGCATCGTCACCTTCGACGACGTCATGGACGTGGCGGAGGAGGAGACGACCGAGGACTTCCACAAGACCGCCGCGGTCACCCCGCTGCGCACCAGCTATACCGATTCCAGCGCCCCCAACCTTTACGCCAAGAGGGTTCCCTGGCTGCTGGCGCTGGTCATATTGAACGTCCTCTCCTCGGGGATAATCGCCGCCTTCGAGGAGACCCTCACCTCCATGATCGTGCTCGCCTTTTTCATCCCCCTGCTCCTGGACAGCGGAGGGAATGTCGGCTCCCAGTCGGCGACCATCATCATCCGCTCCATGGCCATAGGCGACGTCAGGCTGGGCCAGTGGTTCCGCACCGTGTCCAAGGAGATGCTCGTGGGCCTGGCCCTGGGAGCGACCATGGGCATCGCGGCCAGCGTCATCGGGCTCTACCGCGGCGGGTGGGAGGTCGGCCTCGTGGTGGGCCTGACCATGACCGCCGTCGTCATCTTCTCCAATATCATCGGGGCCTCCCTGCCCTTCCTCCTCGTGCGCATGAAACTGGACCCCGCCGCCGCCTCCAGCCCCCTCATCACCACCCTCGTGGATATCCTGGGGCTGGTCCTTTACTTCCTCCTCGCCACCCTGCTCCTGAACTCCTTCCACCTCCTCTGACCGCGCCGGGGCGCACGCGGCCCCGCCTTTGCCCCTGCAGCACGCGCGATGGAAGGGCCCGGCCCCGCATTGTTGCAGGCGCAGGGGCATCTCTGATGACGGGCCCGGCCCCGCATTGTTGCAGGCGCAGGGGCATCTCTGATGACGGGCCCGGCCCCGCATTGTTGCAGGCGCAGGGGCATCTCTGATGACGGGTCCGGCCCCGCATTGTTGCAGGCGCAGGGGCATTTACCTATAATTATCTAGCTGGAGCAGCCCGCAAACGGGCGCAAAAAGATAAGAAGAGGTGGCTAGATGCAAGCGGAACTGGTTGCCGCACCCCGCGGAGAGACGGGGAAAAAAGCGGCCAAGAGGATGAGGCATGCCGGGCGCATCCCGGCCGTGCTCTACGGACATGGGCTCGACACCATTCTCATATCCCTCGATGAGAGATCCCTCAAGGCCCTGCTGCGCAGGGAGAAGGGCCTGCTGGGGCTCCTCAACCTCAAGCTGGAGGGGGGCGCGGAGCGCGCGCAAACGGTGATGGTCAAGGAGATGCAGCGCGACCCCATCAAGGATCATATCCTCCACATGGACTTTCAGAAGGTACGCGGCGACGAGGAGCTGCAGGCCGAGGTGGCGCTGCAGTTCATGGGCGAGCCGGCGGGGATCAAGGCCGGGGGCATCCTGCAGCACTTGCTCTACAGCGTTACCGTGGCGTGCCTGCCCCGGGACCTTCCGGATTATATCGAGTTGGACATCTCCGGCCTCGAGATCAGGGAGAACCTGAGGGTCAGCGACCTCCCCGTCATCGAGGGCGTTAGATACGTCAACAGCCCCGATGAGGTGGTCACGGCGGTCACGCCGAAGCGCGTGCGCGACGAGATCAAAACGGCCGAGGAGCTCCTGGAGGAGGACGTGCCGGAGGAAGGCGAGCCCGGGGAGGCCCCGCCCGAAGGAGAGGAGCCCGCCGGGGGAGAGGCGGAATAGGGAGAACGCGCGTTTGTGCACAGGGGCGGCGAAACCGCCCCTGTTTTTTTGGGGAGGTCGCATGTTCCTGATCCTGGGCCTGGGAAACCCGGGCGAGCATTACCGCAGGACACGGCACAACGCCGGGTTCTGGGCGGTGGAGGAGCTCGCGCGCAAGCACGGCACCGCTCTCAGGCCGGGGAGGGCTTACGACCTGGCGCAGGTCGAGTTCTACACCGAGAGCGCCTACCTGGCCCGCCCCCTCACCTATATGAACTTGAGCGGCAAGGCGGCGCGCAAGCTGCGCCGCAAGCTCGGGGTCAAGCCCGCCTCGACGCTGGTCATCCACGACGACATCGACCTCAGGGAGGGCGTGATACGCATCAGGAAAGGCGGCTCCTCCGGGGGGCACCTGGGCATACAGTCGCTCATCGAGAGCCTGGGGACGAGCGATTTCCCCCGCATCCGCGTCGGCGTGGGGCGCCCGCCGGAGGGCATGGACCCCGCCAAATACGTGCTCACCGAGATGAGGGGCGCGGAGCTGGAGGGTTTCCTCACCTGGTGCGAGAGGGCGGCTTCCGCGGCCGAGGCGGTGGTCATGGACGGGCTGGAAGCCGCCATGAACCTCTACAACTGAGGCCTCACCGCACGGCGGGCGCAGGGGCGCAGGGGCCGTAGCGGGCATAGCGGCGCACCTCGTGGAGACCTTATAGCGCACGGCGGGCGTAGCGGCCGTAGCGGGCGTAGCGGGCGCACCTCGTGAAGGCCTTAGCGCACGGCGGGCGCAGCGGGCGCAGCGGCCGTAGCGGGCGCAGGGGGCGCATCCCGAGGTACGGAGGGCTCGCAGCCGCATCCCGCGCGGAGAGTTTAGCGCACGGCGGGCGTAGCGGGCGCACCTCGTGAAGGCCTTAGCGCACGACGGGCGCACCTCGTGGAGACCTTAGCGCGCAGCGGGCACGGCGGGCGTAGCGGCCGTAGCGGGCGTATCCCGAGGCATGGAGGGCTCGCAGCCGCATCCCGCGCGGAGCAGAATCCGCATATCTTTCGTCCGATGCCCTGAGCATTGCCCCCAGCACAGCGCCGGGGAGGAATAATGACGGGGTTGAGAGAAGAAACGATGGAGATGAAAACAGCAAGTACCTCGATGACTGCGGCAGCCCTGCTTCTCTCCCTGGCCCTGGCCATTACGGGATGCGGTAATCCCGATGTCAAAGCAAGGGTGGACAAGGCGGTGGGCGTAGTCGCTTCCTCCCAGCTCGTACTGGAGGACCTGCTCAAGCTGGACCAGCGCCTCAACTCCCTGGGCACCCGCTCGACCGTGGTGGAGGACACCATCGCCGAGGGCAAGTCCCTGGCGGAGATGGCCCTGCTCGACGTGGACCGCCTGGAGTCCCTCTACACCGAGGCCGGGGACATCTTGAGAGAGGTTGCGGACATGAAGGGGGCCGGCGATTACGCCGCCTACGCCTCCCTCGCCCTGGAGGCGATTGACATCGAGCTCGAGGCCCTGGCGATGAACCGCCGGCTGCTCACCGCGGTATGGGACATGCTGGACGTGCTTCCCCTGGCCGAGGACCGCGAGCAGCTCTCGTTTTACACCCAGGAGATCGACCGTCTCACCGCCGAGGTCTCACGCCTGCTGCAGCGCGGGGCCGATGCCGCGGCGGAGGCCGACCGTTACTACCGCGAGAAAGGCTTGTAGATATGCATTCACGTCCGCAGACGCCCGGAGCTTTGCCGCCGCCTGCGTGCGCGGGGCGCCGCGGGGGAGGCTTGAACTCGGCTTTTCGCGGGGCGCGCTTTGCGGTCCTGCCGCTCCTCCTTCTCGTGCTGGCCGTGAGCGCCGGCTGCGGGCCCGACGTCCGCGCCCTCGCCCGCGAGGCGAGGTCCGGCTACATCTCCGCCCGTGCCGTGCTCGTCGGGGTGGAGGAATTCCCTTCCCGCATGGAGGGCATACTGCGCTCCGGGGGCACCGGAGCCGCGGCGGAAGGAGCCGCCGCCCTCGTCGCCGATGCGCGTGAGCTGCAGACCACCGCTTCCTCCGCCTTGGGCGCGGCGAGGGAGAAGGCGGAGTTGCTGGCGATAGAAGGCGGCGACAAGTTCGCCTCCTACGCCGATCTGCTCCTGGAGCTGGTCGACCTGGGGGAACGCTTGCTCGCCGCCCACGATGAGTTCGTCGGCATCTCAAGCTCGCTCCTCGAGGGCCTTCCCTACGCAGAGGACCCCCACTCCCTCATGCCCTCCCTCACCTACATGGACGGGGTTGCGGCGCGCATCCGCGAGCTCAACGCGAGCATGAAAGCGCTGGAGGAGAAGACCGAGGCGCTTTACCGCGAGCTCACCGCCTGACCCCCCGTGTCCCTTCCGGGGTCAACCCTCAGAAGTGCCATAACGAACCGCGTCCCTTTTGGGGTCAACCCTCAGAAGTGCCAAACATGCCATTCCGTACTTCCCTTCCAAGGATTAGCCCCAAGGGTCATCCATTCCGCTCCCGACGCCCCTTTTGGGGTCAACTCTGACGCGTGCCATAAGATTGATGTCCCTTCCTGGGGCTGACCCCGGATGTGCCACCGCATCACCCGGGAATGTCCCTTTCTGGGGTTGACCCCGGATATGCCGGATGTGCCGGAGCTTGTGTCCCTTTCGAGGGTTGACCCCAGAAGTGCCGCTTAACGTGTGCCGTGAGATGAGGGCTCGGGGAGAACAGGGGTGCTGGGTGCAGAAAACGGGGAGGCGTCTTTGATGACGGCAAGGCGACCCACTTGGCGAAACCCCGTATCACCTCGGAATCTCCCTTTTGGGGTCAACTCTGACGCGTGCCATAAGATTGATGTCCCTTTCTGGGGTTGACCCCGGATATGCCGGATGTGCCGGAGCTTGTGTCCCTTTCGAGGGTTGACCCCAGAAGTGCCGCTTAACGTGTGCCGTGAGATGAGGGCTCGGGGAGAACAGGGGTGCTGGGTGCAGAAAACGGGGAGGCGTCTTTGATGACGGCAAGGCGACCCACTTGGCGAAACCCCGTATCACCTCGGAATGTCCCTCTTGGGGTCAACTCTGGCGCGTGCCATAAGATTGATGTCCCTTTCTGGGGTTGACCCCGGAAGTGCCATAGCTTGTGTCCCTTGTATGGTAATAGTCGCCGGGTTATCGGTGGCTTTTAGGGTCCTGTGCCAC
>CAZEAU010000008.1:0-69931 GCA_964510515.1 uncultured Actinomycetota bacterium
GAGGGCAGACGTTGCGGATGTGTGGCAAGGGTCAGGTAGCCAGACGCTGCGGATGGTGGGAAGGGCAAGGAGGGCAGACGACGGTCCTTTAAGACCTGCGAGTGCGGAGCGAGGGCCGCGCCCCCGGATCCCGTTCCACATGCAGCACCTGCTGTCAGGTCCCGGCATCCTCGCCTCGCGGCTCGGAGGCAAAACGCGACCCTGCCTGCAGGGCGCGGCGGAGGCGGGGCTCAGATAGGCCAGTAGCGGGAAAACTCCTCGCGGGCGTACTCCACGACTTCCATGCCCCGCCGCGAGTCGGGATGTGCGGTCTCGCCGCCCGTGTCCTCCTCGACCCTTATCTCCTCCTCCGCCATCACCGCTATGGTGTCGGCTATGGAGGTGGCGACGCCCGCGAGGTTGTAGCCGCCCTCGAGGGCGGCCATCATCTTCCCGCCGCAGGTTTCCTCGGCGAGGCCCTTGAGGCGCGCGGTCATCTCCGCGTATGAGTTCCCGCGCAGCAGCATGGAGCAGAGGGTGTCGCTGAAATGGGCGTCGTAACCCGCGGAGATGAGCACCAGTTCGGGCTGGTAAGCCTTGGCAATGGGCAGTATCACCTGGTCGAAAGCCGCCAGGTAGACCTCCTCGCCGCTGCGCGCCGGCAGGGGGAAATTGACCGTGTACCCCTCCCCGGCCCCTATGCCGACCTCATCGGCGCTCCCCGTCCCGGGATAGTGCGGATACTGGTGCAGGGAGACATAGAGCACCTTGTCGTCATCGTAGAAGATGTCCTGCAGCCCGTTTCCGTGATGGGCGTCCCAATCGAGGATGAAAACCCGCGAGAGGCCGAACTCGCGTATGGCGTACCTGGCGGCCACGGCGTTGTTGTTGAAAAGGCAGAAGCCCATGCCGCGTTCCGCCGTGGCGTGATGCCCGGGCGGGCGCACCAGGCAGAAGGCGTTGTCGATATCCCCGGAATAGATGCGCTCCAGGCCCTCGAGGAGCGCGCCCGTGGACTTGAGGGCCGCGTCGTAGGAGCGCACGCTGACATGGGTGTCGGGGTCCAGCCAGCCGCCCCCCGATTCCGCCGCCTTTCTAACCGTATCGATGTATTTCCTGGGGTGCACCAGCGCGATCTCCTCGACGCTGGCGTCACGAGGCGATAGGATACGCACCTTCGGTGCGAGCCCCACGTTCTCGAGCATCTGCATGGCCGCCTGCAACCTCTCGGGCCGTTCGGGATGGCCGTAACCGGTGTCGTGCTCCATGTAGATAGGATCGTAGAAAACAGCAGTGGAACTCATTTTAACCCCCCGTCGGCCCGCGGGCGGCCCTCAGCTCGGCCCGATCGCTCGGGCCCCCTCTCAGTAATTGATGCGGACGGCGCCGCAGAAATCCCTGCGTCTTCCGAGATCGGCGATGCGCACCACATCGCCGGTCTGAGGAGCATGGATATACTGGCCGCCGCCGATATACATGCCTACGTGACCATAACCGCGGAAGAAGACCAGGTCGCCCTGCTGGAGCTCAGCATAGGAGACCGGCGTCCCGCAGCGAGCCTGCATGTACGAGCTGTGCGGCAGCCTCACCCCCACCTGGGCATAGCAGTACATGACCAGTCCCGAGCAGTCGAAGACATTGGGGCCGGAACCGGCGTAAACGTAGCGTTTGCCCAGTTGCGCGTAGGCCACCTGCACCACGGACGAGGCATACGATGGCGGCGGGGGTGGAGGGGTGCGGGGCTGGGAGGCGGTCGGCCTCGGAGCGGCCACCGGGCGGCTCGCGGCCTCCTGGGCGAGGAGGGCGGTTATCTCCGCCTCCACCCCGCTCACGAGGCTCTGCCTGCGCTGCAGCTCGCTTTCGATCTGGCTCTTCTGCGCCCCCAGCTGGGCGACCGCCGCGTCCAGCTCGGCCTTCTCGGCCAGCAAGCCCGCCTTGGCCGCCTCCACCTCTCCACGCGTTGCCAGCACGGAGGTGATGGTGGCGACGTCGCCGCCCCCGATACGCTGGGCGCGGTCCAGGTTGGTATAGAGGTCGTCCATCGTCTTGCTCTCGGTTATGACCTCCAGGATGTCCGCGTTACCGGCCTTATACATCTCGCGCAAGCGGCCGCCCAGTATGTCCTTCCTCTCCTCCAGCTCTGCGTTGAGCGCTGCCAGCTGCCCCTCCTTCTCGGCGATCCTCTCCCTCGCCTGCGCCACCCTGAGGTTGGTCAAATTGTATTGTTCCGTCACCGTCCCCAGTTGAGCGTCTATCCTCTGGACCTCGTTCTTTATCCTTTCCAGCTCGTTCCTCTTGTCCTGCACAGGGCTGGCGTGTCCGAAAGCGCCGCCCATGAAGAACAGGGTCACGGCCAGCATCACGCTCAAGGCTACGGCCGCCGTCCTCCTGGTCATACAAGCCTCCATCATGCTTTTCCTCCGGGTCTCCGCCTCTTTTTCCCGCCTGGCACGCCGACCCCGTTAAGATAATTCACGCTAAATGATAGCATAACCTTCCCGTTTCAGCTTGTTGGATGCCGTGGGCGGCATATTGTTCCGCCGCCGTTCCCGACCGCACGCCGGGGCGGGCGCGCCCCCGCGGCGGCGCAGCGCGGCTTCACCCCCGCGCGGTGAAGATCAGTGTAGCCTCGTTGCCCTCGCGGTTATAACGCAGCTCGTTCGCATAATGGCGCACGATGAGCAGGCCCCGCCCGCGCTGGGAGAGGATGTCCCGCTCGCCCTCTCCCCCGCCGCCGCTGACCGCCGCGGCGTCGAAGCCTTCGCCCTCGTCGCGAACCCGTATGGTGGCACGTTGCGGCTCCGCCTTGACCGTGATATAGACCCTCTTCGAGACATCGCGGCGATTGCCGTGCTCCATGGCGTTGTGCAGGAGTTCCTCCAGGCAGAGGCGCAGGTTGACGGGGTCCTCGAGGCCCCGGAAACCCTGCAGCGTCTCCAGGACGCTGTTGACCACGCAGCGTATCTGCCGCACGTCCGTGCCCACGGTCATGGTCAGATCGTAGAGGTCCTCCAGCTCGAGGACCATGACGGCGATATCGTCCGGCTGGGGCGCGTCGCCCGAAAACAGCATGATCTCGTCCGCCAAAACGTCGAGAAAAGCCTCGATGTCCTGCCTCCGCGCCGATTCCACCAGCTGCAGAAGCCTTTTCCTGCCCAATACCTCCCCCTTGGTATTGAGGGCCCCGGTGAGTCCATCGGTATAGAGGAGGATGCGGTCGCCCCGCTCCAGCTTGACCGTCTTCTCCTCGTAGCCCCCGTCCTCCATGAGGCCCACGGGGAAGCCCTCGCCCTCAAGGAAGTCGACCTTGCCGCTTTTCCCCCGCAGGAGCAGCGGCGGCTCGTGCCCCGCCCGGGTATAGGTCAGGGTGTTGTCGTTGTTGTCGTAAAAGGCGTAGAAGAGGGTCGCGAAGCCGTATTGGCACTCGTTGAAGAACCGCCGGAAGGCCGCATTGGCCTCGCCCATGATGTCGCGGGGGGAGTTGTGGCGTCGCCCCGCCTCGTAGAGGATGGTGGTGAGGACGGACATGATCAAGGCCGCCGGCATGCCCTTGTTGGCCACATCGCCTATCATCAGGCCGAACTTGTGGGGGCAGAACTGCGTGCGCAGCCTCTGGCAGCGGTCCTGCACCTCGGAGGAACAGTAAAAACAGAAGCGGGAATCGCGGTCCAGGGGTATCACGCTGAAAAAATCTCCGCCGACGGCGGAGGCGGGCATCAGCCTGGACACCATGCGCACGGAGGCGCAGGGCACATGGGTGGAGATGATGGAGCGCTGGATGCGGCTGGCCATGCTCAGCTCCCTCTCCACGTGCTCCCGGTCCCTTATCAGCTCCTGGTACAGACGCGCGTTCTCTATGGCCGCGGCGGCCATGTCCGCGAAAGAACCCAGGAGCTCCAGGTCATCGTGGTCGAAGCGGCGCCTGGGCGCGGTATTGGATAGGTTGAGCACACCGATAACCCTGCCCTCCGCCCTGAGCGGCACCGCGAGGGCGCTATTTATGCCGGGGTCGCTGACGGTGAAGCGGCGGTCGGAAACCGCGTCCTGCAGCACCAGGGGTTTTCCGTGTTCGGCGACCCAATTCGCCATCCCCCCCCGCGAGGCCGTGCGGACCTCCGGCGGCAACCCCGGCCCGCGAGACGCCTTCAACGTCAGCTCGCCGGTCTCCGCGTCCGCCAGCATGATGCTCCCGCGTTCGGCGCCCAGCAGCTCCATGGCCTGCTCCACCGCCCGCTCCAGGCGCTGGTTGAGGCCCAGGTCGGCCGCCAGCAGGCTCCCCATGCGGAAAAGCTCCCCGCCGGGGGCGGTCTCCCGCTCCGCGCCGCCGACCTCCCGCTCCGTTCTTCCCATCCTTCCCGCGTTCACCTGAAACTCCCGATGGCCTCCCCTTCATCCTCGAAGATGTCTATGATCCTGGTGAACCTGACCACGTCCAGGAGCTCCTTGATGGCGTCGCCGGCCCTGAGGATCTTCAACCCGCCCCTGTTCTGGGTCGATTTCTTGTAGGCGTCGGCGATGACGCTCAGCCCCGCGGTGTTGACATAGGTGAGCCCGTCGATGTCCAGGATGATATTGTGGCATCCCTGAGCGAAAACCTCCGCGACGGTATCGGCGAAACCATCCACCGTCTGGGAATCGATCATCCCCGACACCCTGATGATGGCGATCTCCCCCATGTCTCCGACCTTGGATATCTCTATTTTCATGCGCCCTCCTTCCCTGCGAACGCCCTCTTCTCCCGCGATAAAGAGAGTATCGGCATAACCCCGTCGCCGTTTGAATTACTACATGTAGTGTTGATTGGGAGAGAATTTTACTATATATTGTATGAAAAAGATGGAAGGATGGTCGCATGGAGCGGGGATACGTCCTCTACCCGTTTTCCGCCATGGTAGGGCAGGCGAAGATGAAGCGGGCGCTGCTCATAAGCGCCATCGACCCCCGTGTCGGCGGGCTGCTCATCAGGGGAGATCGGGGCACGGGCAAGTCGACCGCCGCGCGGGCGCTCGCCGACCTCCTCCCTGAGATCGATACCGTGGCGGACTGCCCTTTCTCCTGCAACCCCCATAAGCGGGAGGAGATGTGTCCCGACTGCCGCGAGCGCCACGCGAGGGAGGAGCCCCTTCCCATCCTCACGCGCCCCATGCGCTTCGTGACCCTGCCCCTCAACGCGAGCGAGGACCGCGTGGTGGGGACGTTCGACCTGGAGAAGGCGCTGAAGGAGGGGGTCAAGGACTTCGAGCCGGGCATCCTCGCCGATGCCAACCGCTCCGTGCTCTACGTGGACGAGGTCAACCTACTGGATGACCATATCGTGGACGTTTTACTGGACGCCGCGGCCATGGGCGTGAACATCGTCGAGCGCGAGGGCGTGTCCCTCTCTCACCCCTCTTCCTTCATCATGGTCGGGACCATGAACCCGGAGGAGGGCGAGCTGCGCCCCCAGCTCGAGGACCGTTTCGGGTTATGCGTGGAGGTGGCGGGCGAGAGGTGCAGCCAGGACCGCGTCGAGGTCATCCGCCGCCGCCAGCGTTTCCTGGAGGACCCCGCGCTTCTCCGCGCCGCATACGCCCCCGCGCAGGAACGTCTGCGGCGACAGGTCCTGCAGGCGCGCGAGCTCCTGCCCCGGATCGAGCTCACGGACGCCATCCTGGAGCTGGTGGCGCGTATCGCCGTGGAGATGAGCGTCTGCGGTCACCGCGCCGACATCGCCACCTGCCAGGCGGCCCGGGCCCTGGCCGCGCTCGGGGGAAGCGCGGTTATCGGCGAGGACCATATCCGCGAGGCCGCGGAGATGGCGCTCGTGCACCGCCTGAGAAAGTCCCCCTTCGACGACCAGCTGAAAGACCTGGAGCGCCTGGAGCGCATCATCGAGCGCAAGGGAAGGCTGATAGGCCTCCCCCTGCAGGACAACCTGCCCGCCGAAGCCCCCGGGGCGGACGCTTCCCCCCCCGCATCCCCGGAGACGGAGAGGCGGCCCGCGAGAGCGCTCGTGGAGAGGCGCGCCGAGGCCTCGGGCAAGGACTTCGAGGCGCCGACCCTGCAGGAAGCGGCGGCCAGGCTCGCCGGCGCCGCGAACGGCAGGAGGGGCAGTGCGGTCACGGAATCGGGCGGGGGGCGGCGAGTCGGGCACCGCCTTCTCCGCCCCGACGAGGAGGTCGGGGCCGCCGGGCTGGCCATGGACGCCACCCTGCGCGCCGCGGCCACGAGGACGGCGGGCAGCGAGGAGGCCTTCGGGGTGCGCAGGCAGGATCTGCGCGCCTCCATCCGGCGGCGCAAGGCGGGCGTCCTCATCCTCTTCATCCTCGACGCCAGCGCCTCCATGGGCTGCCACGAGAGGATAGAGGCCACGAAGAAGGTCGTGGGCCAGCTCCTCGTGGATGCCTACCAGAAAAGGGACCGCGTGGGCCTGATCTCGTTCCGCGACGAAGGCGCACAGCTGGTGCTCAACCCGACCTCCAGCGTACAGCTGGCCAGCCTGCGCATCAAAGACCTTGCCACCGGCGGGGCGACGCCGCTCAATCACGGGCTGGCCATGGGGTTGATGGTGGCCAAGCGCGAGCTCAGGCGCGACCCCGACACCGCCCCCCTGCTGGTGCTCATCACCGACGGTCACGGCAACGTGGGCTACGCCTCCGCCAACCCCCTGCGCGAGAGCCTGGAGCTGGCGGAGAAAATACGCGCCCAGCACCTTTCCTGCCTGGTCTTCGATACCTCCCCGCTGATGCCCTCCGCGAGGGCGGGCCGCGCCGCCCCGCCCCATGCCCGCCGCATAGCCGAGGCCATGGGAGCGGAATACCACCGCCTCCCCAGCCTGCAGCCCCAGGAAATCATGCAGCGCCTGGGCAAGCACCTCTGAGCCCGCCTCGCCCACCCGGCACGACGCCCGGCGGGGCTGCGGGGCCACGTCTTGCGAACCCGAGGCAAAACCCCCGGTGCGAACAGGAAAAATAGCGGAGCAGGCAAAGAACAAGACCTGACCCCATCTGGTTATATAAGGCTAAACGGAGAGGGTTTCCTGCCGATAAATGAGGGAGTAGGAGAACGCGAGGCGAGGCCGGAGCTCATGCGGCTGTCGGCGGGCGACAAAGGGGCCTTGACGCCGAGGTGGTCATGGATGACGTGCTGGGGCTGAAAACGGACGGCGAGGAGGGCGCACCCCGCGCCGCGCCGGGCTACACCATTCCCCTCCTGGTGGCCATCATCGTCGCTCTGGCAGGGGGCATGATCGCGGTCAGCTCCGTGCTCAACGCGCCCGCCAACTTCATCGTGGGGGGGGTGCTGGGCGCCTGCGTGGTCGCCCTGGCGACATTCCTCGCCTTCGAATGGCAACACTACCGCGAACAGAACAAGGGATATATAGAGGAGATCACCGGCCTCAACCTGAGGTTCGGCATACTCGCCGACGCGGTCAGCGCGGTCAGCTCCACCCTCGATCTCGAGGAGCTGGTGGCGAACATCCTGGGGGTGATGCTCACCCTGACCAACTCCTCCATAGGCGTGGTCCTCGTCCCCGACGAGAGCTCCACCTCGCTGCAGGTACTGTCGCACCGCGGCTTCAAGGAGAAGGCGGTGCGAGGCCTGAAGATCCGGCTGGGCAAGGGGGCCGTGAGCAAGGCCTTCCAGACCGGGAAGACGATCATCCGCCGGGACCTTCCCGAGGACCCCAGGGCCCCCGAGACCTACATCGAGGGAAGGAGCCCCAAATCCCAGATCATCATGCCCCTCAAGGCCCGGGGCCGGATGGTGGGCGTCGCGGTGACGGCGTCCGGCGAGGGGCACGAATACACGCCGGACGAGGTCACGCTCCTCTCCAGCCTCGCGCATGAGCTGGCCGTGGCCATGATCAACGTGGACCTCTACCAGCAGAGCCGGAAGACCCTGGAGTGGCTGGCGGATTCACAGGAATACACGGAGCATTTCATCCGGGAGATGCTCGCGGGCGTTATGGTCATCAACAACGGCGGAGACACCATCTACTTCAACGATGAGGCGGCGGCCATATTCGGCATCGAGGCCAAGGAGGTCATCGGGGTCAACTACGAGGACCTGGCGGAGGAGGTCGAGAAGTTCCGCCCCCTCTCCTACCTCAAGCCCATATTCCGCCTCTGCCTCGAGGAGGGCCGGAGTTTCCGCCGCCACGAGATGGCCATCGCCGGGCCGCGGGGCGGCAAACTGGACCTCAGCTTCAACGCCTTCCCCCTCCACCGCTCCCGGGGCGAGCGCATGGGGGCCGCCATAGTCTTCGTGGACGTCACGGCGGTGAAGGCCATGGAGTCGAGGCTGCGACAGCAGGACCACCTGTCGATACTCGGCCAGATGGCCGCCAAGATCGCCCACGAGGTGAAAAACCCCCTCTTCGCCATCATCGGGCTTGCCGACGAGCTGGCGGAGGAGGAGGGCGACCCGGAGCGCAAGCGCCTGCTGTCCATGATCCGGCGCGAGGCCACTTTCAGCAATCAGTGGATATCCGGCATGCTCGCCTTCAGCAAGTCCCCCTTCCCCGTGGGCGCGGAGGCGGCCCTCGCGCTGCGGTCCAGCCTCCCCGAGCTGATCGCGGACTTCGAACGCGTCCACGAACAGGATGGCTTGAAGATCTTATGCGACCTGGAGGAAGACCTTCCGCCGGTCATGTTGAGCCGCGATAACATGCGGCACATCCTCTTCAACCTGCTGGAAAACTCCATGCACGCCATGCCCCTGGGAGGGGTGATAACCGTACGCGGGCATTGCGCCGGCAACGGCTTCGTGGAGATGCGCGTCGAGGATACCGGGGGCGGCATCCATCCCGACGTCCTCCCTTCCCTCTTCGACCCCTTCTTCACCACCAAGGACGGGGGCACCGGCCTCGGCCTGTCCATAGTGCATAAGATCATTCTGGACATAGGCGGCGACGTAGATGTACTCTCACAGCAGGACCTGGGAACGACCTTCATCCTGAGACTGCCGACCCAAAGGGTGAGCCATGAGCGGGATTGACGCCAAGCTTCTCATCGTGGATGACAATGAGGGAGTAAGACATCTGGTGTCCCGCTGGCTGGAGAGGGCGGGCTTCGCGGTCGAGGAGGCCAAAGACGGCGCCGAGGCCGTCGAGATGGTGAAGAAGGACCCCCCGCATATCATCCTCGCGGATATCCGCATGCCGAACATCGACGGCATCGAACTGGCGCGCATCATCAAGAACGACTATCCCGCCATCAAGATAATCCTCATGACCGCCTATTCCTCGCCGCAGACCATCGCGCAGGCCAGGCGCGAGGGGGTGGACGATTACCTGGAGAAGCCCTTCACCAAGGACCAGGTGGAGAGGATAACCATGCAGGCCCTATCCGCCAGGTAGCGGGACAGCCCGCTGCCGCTCGGCGGGGCGGAGCCCGGGCTCATGGGGGAAGGCGCAGCGCGGTCCTCCTCCGCGCCGAGAAGACGCATATCTCTCCGTACCCCACCCGGCGCAGCAGCGCCAGCGCCTGCTCGAAGTCGCGCCCCACATCGTCGGGGCGGTGGGCGTCCGAGCCCAGGGTCACGCCTATCTCCCGCTCGCGGCACAGGCGCAGGAAATCCTCGTCCGGATACATCTCCCGCACCGGCATGCGCAGGCCGGCGGTGCTCACCTCCACCGCCACCCCGGACGCGGCTACGCGGTCCAGGCAGCGTTCCCGCAGGCGTGTCAGGTCCCCCTCGGGCCGGAACCCGAACTTCTTGACCAGGTCCGGGTGGGCCAGGATGTCGAAGAGCCCGCTCTCGGCCGCTTCCGCCAGGAGCTCGAAGTAGCGCTCCCATAACGCGTAGAGGTCGCGCCCCTCATACTCGCCCAGGTTGCGGGGGTCGTCGAAAGCCCAGCCGTCCACGAAATGCACCGCCCCCATGACGTAATCGAAGGGGTGGGAGTCGAGCAGGGCGGCCATGCGGGATACCGTCTGCGGCACATAGTCCGCCTCTATCCCCAGCTTGACCGTGAGGCGGGGAAAGCGCCCGCGCACCTCGCCCACCTCGGCCACGTAGGCCGGCAGCTCCTCCCGCCCCATGCTCAGGGTCGCGTCCCTCGTGTGCAGCAGGGGCAGATGGTCCGAGAAGCCTATCTCGCGCAGGCCCACCTCCACCGCCCTTTGCGCATAGTCGTCGAGCCGTCCCTGGGCGTGGCCGCAACGGGCGGTGTGCAGATGATAGTCGACCAGGTGCATGGCTTTCATCAGAAGAAGCATAGCAGATTCCCGAAGCCACTTCTCCCAGCGGAACCCGAGGTGATATACTTCACAGTTGTACGGCTTCAATCATTCGCCGGATCGAAAGGAGGACGCAGGGAATGGGAAAGGCCAAGAAGCTCAAGAAGGCTGAGAAGGTCGTCGCCAAGACCGAGAAAAAGAAGGGCAAGCTGGAGAAGGCGCTCGGGAAGCTCGAGAAGGCAGGGGCCAAAGCCCAGAAGAAAGTGGATAAGCTCTCCAAGAAGCTTGCCTGACATCCGTACCCGATCGACCGCTGGGGAGAGGCTCCCAGCCGGCATAAATATCGTTTTTCCGGGGCAGCATTGGCGCTGCCCCGGAGCCGTTCGCCCCGGCCTCCCGGCGTGGAGATCCCTGCGCCTTCGAGGAACGCAGCGGCCGTGCCTCGGCGCTGCGGGGGCCGCTCCTGATGTTGCTTATCCGCTCCAGGGGGATAGGCGTAGCGCTCTTGTTGATGATCCCCCGGGAGATAAGGAAGAACCCCACCGTTTGCGGGCGCCGCTTCCCGCTCCGCGATTATTCTTCCCCGCCGCCGGCCCCTGAAGCGCGCTTGCGCCGCATGCGCGCGCCGCCATCAGAAAGAGGTGATGGAGGCGAACTCGCGGTATCTCTCCTCTATCTCCTCCTCGCTCAGGTCGCGCAGGCGGTTGCAGGAAAACGACTCCACGTTGAAGGAGGCGACGACGCTGCCGTAAACGATGGACCTGCGGATATCCTCCTCGTTCATCTCTGGAAAGCGCGACAGGGAGCCCAGAAAGCCGCCCCCGAAGGTATCGCCCGCGCCCGTGGGGTCGAAAACGGCCTCCAGGGGATAGGCGGGCAGGGAGAAAAAGACCCCCTCGCCGAGCATGATCACGCCGTGCTCGCCTTTCTTGATGATCACCCGGCCCGGCCCCATCTCCAGGAGCTTCCTGCCCGCGGTGACCAGGTTCGGCTCGCCCGCGAGCTGCCTGGCCTCGGCGTCGTTGAGCAGGAGGTAATCGACATGGGAGATGGTTTCGAGCAGGGCTTCGCGCTGGCTCTCGATCCAGAAGTTCATGGTGTCGCAGGCGATGAGGCGCGGCGAGCGTATCTGCCGCAGCACCTTGAGCTGCAGGGCGGGGTGGATATTGGCCAGAAACACGTATTCGGAGTCACGGTACTCCTCGGGTATCTCGGGGTCGAACCCCTCGAACACGTTGAGCTGAGTGTCCGTGGTGTGGGCGTCGTTGAGGTCGAACTCGTAGTATCCCTTCCAGCGGAAGGTCCTGCCCGGAAGGCGCTTGAGCCCCCCGATGTCGATGGAGCGCGAGGCGAGGAAGTCGACATGTGCCGCGGGGAAGTCCTCCCCCACCACCGCCACCAGCCTCACCCGGTTGAAGAGCGAGGCCGCCACGCTGAAGTAGGTGGCCGAGCCCCCCAGTATCTCCTCGACCTCTCCGAAGGGGGTGCGGATGGAATCGAGGGCCACGGAACCTACGACCAGTATGCTCATCTCCACCTCCGTACGTAAGCGGTCCCACCGGCGTTGACGGGCCTGCCTCCGGACCCCATCGCTGCAGCCCGCGGCCCCGACACTCCGCTACCTTATCATCTATCATCATAGTACTGCGTTCTTGCCCCGCTGCGCACCGCACAAGCGCGGGCGCGGCGCGCTCCCCCACCGCGGACGGGATACCCCGGGACGGCCTGTGTGAGGTCAGTGCGGGCATCCCGCCGGGGATGCTAGTATTGATGTGAAGAAGGATTGAGGGTATATTTTTAGACTGCAAGCCGGAAAACCCGCCACGCGCTTCCGGATGGGGCGAAGCGCAGCGGGCGGGAGAGAGATATCGCCAGAGGTGAAGGTAAAATGCCGAGATACGATTACAAGTGCGAGGGTTGCGGCGACGTCTTCGAGGCCGTGCACGGCGTCGGCGACAGCGTGGAGGGCTGCCCCGAGTGTGGAGGCAAGGTCAGGCGCCTCTTCCATCCCGTGGGGATAATCTTCAAGGGTTCGGGGTTTTACAAGACGGACTACCGCTCCTCCTCGGACAACGGCGGCGACAAGCCCGCACCCAGACACGTGGAGAAGGAAAAGGACAGGCCCGCGGACAAGGCCCCGCAGAAGGAAGAGAAGGCGGCCGAGGCGAAGGCGGCGGGAGACTGACGCGGGCGGCGGGGAGGAAAGGGATACGGGGGTCCACATGCAGCTTCCCCAGGTAAAGATGGGCGTCTTCGGCGGCTCCGGGTTTTACTCCCTGCTCGAGAGGGCCCGCAGCTACGCCGTGCACACCCCTTACGGTGACCCCAGCGACCGCTTCACGGTGGGGGAGCTGGGTGGCGTGGAGGTGGTTTTTCTGCCCCGCCACGGGCGTCACCACCAACACCCTCCGCACGGCATCAACTTCCGCGCCAACCTCTGGGGCATGCGCGAGCTCGGCGTGGAGCGCATCATCTCCCCCGGAGCCTGCGGCTCGCTGCAGAAGGAGATACCGCCGGGCACCTTCGTCCTCTGCGATCAGTTCATAGACCGCACCTCGGGCCGGGACGACACCTTCCATGACGGGCCCGTGGTAGTGCACATAAACTGCTCTGAGCCTTACTGCCCCGCCATGCGGGAGGCCTGCGCCGGCACGGCTCGCGGGCTGGGCATCGACTGCCGCAACGGGGGCACGGCGGTGATCATACAAGGACCGCGTTTCAGCACCCGCGCCGAGAGCAAATGGTATCATTCCCAGGGCTGGGACGTGGTCAACATGACCCAGTACCCCGAGGTGGTCCTGGCCAGGGAGCTGGGCATGTGCTACCTCAACATCTCGCTGGTCACCGACTGGGACGTATGGGTCGCCGGCGAGAAGGGGGTCAAGACGGTGAGCGCCGAGGATATCGGGCGCGTTTTCCAGGAGAACAACGAGAGGCTGCTCCTCCTGCTCGAGGAGCTGATGCCGGCCCTGGCCGGGGACCTGGACTGCGACTGTTCCTCCATGCTCGAGGAGGCGACCATCAGCCCCATCGAGATCGTGGAGCAGCCCCGAGCATGAGTCGCCTGCCGTGATCCCGAGCAAGGGCTTCCGGATAGCGAGCCTGCGGGGGGTCTCCGTTTATCTGCATTGGAGCTGGTTCATAGTCTTCTTCCTCCTCCTCTGGGTGGTGATGCGGTTCTTCCGGGCCAACACCGCTTCCGCGCCGGCGGTCTATGTTCCCGTGGCCGTGGCCACCACCCTGCTCTTCTTCATCTCCGTGCTCCTGCACGAGCTTTCCCACTCCATGGTCGCCAACCGCAACGGCATTCCCATCAGCCGCATCACCCTCTTCGTCTTCGGCGGGGTGGCCCAGATGGACCGCGAGGTGCCCTCTCCGGGGGTGGAGTTCAAGATGGCGGTGGCGGGTCCGCTGTGCTCTTACGCGCTCTGCCTCGTCTTCGGGGGGGCGTCCTATCTCTTGCACATCCTCGGCGCGGACACCATCTCCTTCGGCTTCATACTCCTTGCCGCGGTCAACTTCGGGTTGGGGACCTTCAACCTCATCCCGGGCTTTCCCCTCGACGGGGGGAGGGTGCTGCGCTCCCTGCTCTGGCACCATTGGGGCGACCTGGAGAGGAGCACCCGCGCCGCCAGCCGCATGGGCCAGGCGGTGGGGGCGTTGCTGGCGGTAGGCGGCGTGGTCATGCTCGCCCTGGACCTCTTCCACGGCGAACGCGACCTCCTCTTCGCCAGCGTGTGGTTCATGCTCGTGGGGACCTTTCTCATCCAGGCCGCTTTCGCCGCCTACCGGCAGGCGAGCCTGCGCGCCTCCCTGGCCGGTGCCTCTGTACGGGGCCTGACCCGCATGGGGGTCCCCGCCCTGGACGCCTCGGTCACCCTGGAGGAAGCCTACCGGACGCAGCTGCAGAGGTCGCCCTCAAGCCCGCTCCCCGTGCTCAGGCAGGGCAGGCTGGCGGCCACCGTGACCCTCGCGGATCTCAAGCCGGTGAGCCCGGCGGCATGGCCCGACACCCCCCTGGCCAGGGTGGCGCGCCCGTTGGGCCAGGCCGAGAGCGTGGAACCGGACACCCCCCTCTTGGAAGCCATGCTGATCATGGAGCGTTCGGGCAGAGATTTCCTGTGGGTGGTCGAGGACGGCCGCCTCGTGGGGGTGTTTCTGGGCACGGACGCGCGCCGCGCCGCGCAGCGGCGCAGGAAATGAATCGGATGCGCGCTTGGGATATAATGATGCCTGGCCTGTCGGGCTGAGAAAAGACCGGAGCGGTACCCGGATGAGAGGAAGGAGCCTGCTATGAAGACGCGCATCACCGAGGCCCTGGGCATAGAGCACCCCATTCTGCTGTCCGGCATGAGCTGGATCAGCCTGCCCAAGATGGTGGCGGCAGTATCGGAAGCGGGGGGCCTGGGCCTCCTCGCCACCGGCGTCCTCGACGCCGATGAGACGAAGGCGGCAGTGAGGGAGATCCGCTCGCTTACCGACAAGCCTTTCGGGGCCAACGTCTCCCTCCTCTTCCCCGGCGCGGCCCAGAACGCGGTGGCGCTGCTGGAGGAGAAGGTGCCGGTGATCAATTTCTCGCTCGGCAAGGGCGACTGGATCGTGCAGATGGCCCACGAATACGGCGGCAAGGTGCTGGCCACGGTGACCAATCTCCGCCATGCCAAGCGGGCCCAGGATTACGGCTGCGACGGCGTCATCGCCACCGGCAACGAGGCGGCGGCACACGGCGAGGAGGTGACCACCTTCTGCCTCGTGCCCAGCCTGGCCTCGGGCCTGGACATCCCGGTGGTGGCGGCCGGGGGGGTCGGCGACGGCAGGGGCCTGGCGGCGGCCCTGGCCTTGGGCGCGGAGGGCGTGGCCATGGGCACCCGCCTCATGACCACGGTGGAGAGCCCGCTGCACCAGAACTACAAGCAGCTCTCCCTGGAAAAGGACGTCTACGATACCCTTTTCTCCAAGAACTTCGACGGCCTGTGGTGCCGGGTGCTGGACACGCCGGCGGCACGCAAGGCCACCAAGCGCGGCCTCACCCCCCTCGGCTACCTCAAGGCCATCCCCAATTCGCGCTCCATCGCCGAGATGCTCAAGCTCCCCTATTACAAGCTCTTCGTGGGCGTGCTCGCCTCCGGCTGGGAGAACGCCCGCCAGCTGGCCTTCATGGCCAACGCCTTCAAGCAGATCCGCATCGCCACCGAGGACGGCGATATCGAGCGCGGCGTGCTTCCCGTGGGCCAGGTGACCGGGCTCATGCACGACATCCCCAGCGTGAAGGAGGTCATCGAGAGGACGGTCAGGGAGGCGGAGGAGGTAATGAAGGGCCTCGCCGCCAAGGTGTGACGCCCGCACTATCCCGCGGCCCCGCCCCGCCGGGCGGGGCCCTCTCTTTGCCCCGCATGGTCGGCGCCCGGCCCTCCCCTCCCCGCGCAGGCCCGGCCATGCCCCCGCTGGCCGCGAGGGGGCCCGCCGCGGGGACGCGGGGCGAGGCGGATGCGCGCACGCAAGAGGCGCGGAATACCTTGTGTATAAGTTAAGCATGTTATATAATTCTTTCATGCACGTAGACATCGCCGCCGCCATAAAGGAGCTGTCGTCCCCGAGTGAGGAGGGAGAGCCTCTGCTCATCGGGCTCGGCGCTGTCCGCCGCCTCGCCGCCGAGAGCGGGATGTCCCCCCTCGAGGTCGAGCGCGCCGCGCTGGATTGCGGCATCGTCCCCACCCGCTACCGGCTCAACACGGGCACCATCGGCATGGAGGGCCAGCTCAGACTGCTCCTCTCCCACGTGGGCATATGCGGCCTGGGGGGGCTCGGGGGGCATGTGGCGGAGGCGCTGGCGCGCTTCGGGGTCGGTCATCTCGTCCTCGCCGACGGGGACGTGTTCGAGGAGAGCAATCTCAACCGGCAGGCGCTGTGCACCGAGGCCGTGCTGGGCCGCCCCAAGGTGGAGGCGGCGGCGGAGCGCATAGCGGCCGTCAATTCCTCTCTGGTGGTGACGGCGCATCGGCGCTTCGTCGGCGCCGCCGATATCCCCGAGGTCTTTGCAGGCACCGACCTGGTCATCGACGCCCTGGATAACGTGCCCTCGCGCCTGGCGCTCGAGCGCGGCTGCGCCGAGCTGGGCATCCCGCTGGTGCACGGGGCCATCGCCGGCAACTCGGGGCAGGTGATGACGGTGCTCCCCGGCGACCCCGGACTCGCGGCCATCTACGGTGGCGGCGGGGACAGCGGCGTGGAGGCGCTCGAGGGCAACCCTCCCCCCACGCCGGCCCTCGTCGCCTCGCTGCAGGCGGTCGAGGCGGTCAAGGTCATATGCGGCGGGGAGCTCCTGCGCGGCGGGTTCCTGCTCCTGGACACCGCCGCCAACCTCTATCAGTTCATCCCCCTGAAGTAGGGCGGGCGGTCCCCCCGGAGCCCGCGGGGGCGGGCCTCGCTCCCGCGGCGGCGGCCGCGGTCCGCCCCTCCGGAAAGGACAGGCCATGATCAGGCTCTCCGGCCGTTCATCGCGTTTCTACCTGGTCATCTCCATCGCCTCGGCGGCGCTCGCGGCCCTGTGTCTCCTCACCTATCTGCAGAGCCTGCGCTCCCGCCTGGCGGAAAGCGGGCGGCTGGTGGGCCTGGTCGTGGCGGCAAGGGACCTGGGGGCGGGGGAGGTCCTCGACCCCTCCTGCCTGGAGATGGTCGATTTCCCGGACGTTTACCTGCTGCCGGGGACCTTCAGCGACACCCTGGAGGTCGCCGGGGCCGCGCTGCGTTGCGCCATGAGGGCGGGCGAACCGCTACTCGAGAGCTGCCTGCTGAGGCGCGGCGACGGGCTCGCGCGGCAGTCTCTGGACGGGGGCTTCCGCGCCTACGCGCTGCCCGCATCCGCGGTGGCCTTCCCCGCGGGCGAGCTGCCCGCCGGCAGCCGGGTCGATCTCCTGGCCGTGCGCGCGGAGGTCGCCTCCCCCCTGCTGGAGAACATCGAGGTGCTGTGCGTGTACGGGGACGGCCGCTGGGCGGGGGAGGGCGCCGCGGGGGCGGCCGTGGGAGACCGCGCGGACGCATGCATCCTCCTGCAGGTCACCAGCGAGGAGGCCTGCCGCCTGGCGGCGGCCAGGGAGGAGGGGGCGGTGGAGCTGCTCCTGCGCCCCGGGGGCGGCGCGCAAGCAGGGGGGGACGACCCCCTCGAGGTTCAACCTCCCGGGCCCGCACGCCGATAGTTGAAGCGCGCTATGCGCTTACGCGAAAGGAAGGGCCATGGGAGACAAGGGACATCTGCTCCTGGCGGACGACAACAAGCTGGTGGTCAAGGTCACCGGCTCCATACTGGAACGGGCCGGCTACCGGGTCGACGTCGCCTGGGACGGGATCGAGGCCGCGGTCAAGGCCTTTTCCCTCCTGCCCGACCTCTTGGTCCTCGACGTGGAAATGCCCAGGATAAAAGGCTATCAGGTCTGCCGCCTGCTCAAGGAGGACCAGCTCACGTCGTGGATGCCGGTGATCATGCTCACGGGCAGGGAACACCAGAGCGACATGTTCTGGGGCCTCAAGGCGGGAGCCGACGCCTATATCACCAAGGGCTTCAGGCCCGAGCACCTGCTCGAGAAGGTGGACGAACTCCTCTCCCGGGCCCCGGGCTACACGGAGGAACGCGAGCTCTCCCGCAAGAGGAAAAAGGAGGTCAGCGAGGACTACGTCATCGACAAGATAACCGACCTCCTCGACCGTAAGCTCTACGAGACCACCATACACAACGACATCGCCTCGCTCTCGAGCTCGCTCCAGGATTTCTCCGAGACCCTGAAATCGGTGTTCGAGTTCCTGGCCAGGCTCTTCAACTACAACGCGGCAGCCGTGCTCTTCCTCGACGAGCAGGAGATGTATATCTTCAACAACCGCAGCCCTTCCCGGCAGATGCAGGACGAGCTGGAGCGGGAGGCCATGCGCACGGCGACCGGCTATGCCTGGAAGGTCGACGACCCGGACATGGTCAGGCGGGTGCTCCTCGACCCGGAACGCCCCGCGGACCCCGGGGACATGCAGGTGGGGCAGGAATACGTGCATATACCCCTGACCGCCCACAAGGAGGTGATGGGGGTGTTGGTGGCCGCCGGGCCGCCCTCCCCCGCCTTCCGGCGCGACGCGCCCGGCATCCTCAACCTGGTCAACAACGAGCTGAGCATGATCCTGGACAACGCCCGCCTCTACGAGGGAGCCAAGCGCATGGCCATCACCGACGGCTTGACCAGGATATACAACCACCGCTTCTTCCAGGAACTGCTGGAAAAGGAGTTCAAGCGCGCCTGCCGCTACAACACCATCTTCTCGCTCATCATGCTGGACATCGATTTCTTCAAACGCATCAACGACACCTACGGTCACCTCTTCGGCGACGAGATGCTCAAGCAGATGGCGGGGCTGGTGAAAGGTTGCTTGAGGGCCATGGACATACTGGCGCGCTACGGCGGCGAGGAGTTCGCCATACTGCTCCCGGAAACGGACCTCGAGGACGCGGTGTTCACCGCGGACCGCATACGCATGGCGGTCGAGAACCACGACTTCTCGCTCGCCGGGGAAGAATCCGTCCGGGTCACCGTGAGCCAGGGGGTTACGTCTTTCCCCTCGCCCGGCATCGAGACGCGCTCGGACATCGTGGCCAAGGCGGATGCCGCCCTCTACGAGGCCAAGGGGGCGGGGCGCAACTGCGTGCGCGAGAGGGTATAGCGAACCGCGAGCCCGGCCGGGCGGCCTGCGCCCGCGCTGGCGGCGGGCGCAGGCTCCGTTTCCCTCAACCGCTGCGCAGCGTGCGCCAGAGGTTCAACCCGCTGTCCACCGCCATCTCCGTGCCCACACCCCGACCGCCCGCGTCGGCCCCCACCAGGTAGAGGCCCTCGACCGGGGTAACGCTCGAGGGGCGCTTGTCGCCCACCTGATGGCGGTTCTGGGCCACCCCGATGACCTCTCCCGTCCACCTGCCGGAGATCTCGGCGACATAACTGATATCGGTGCGTATCTTCCAGATCACGTGCTTTTCGATGTCCGGATAGAGGTCCTGCACGGTGTTCTCCATGCGGTCGAGCAACTCATTGCAGATCGCCGCGGACTGTTCGGGATCCTCCAGGCTGGGGGGGGCCAGGGAGCCCGCCAGCACCAGCTGGCATCCGGGAGGAGCCAGGGAGGGGTCCGCGATGGAGGGCACGGGCAGAAAGATGGGGGCCTGCCTTTCCATCATCTCCGCATCGCTGAAATCGGGGAAATAGCACGCCAGGTGGTCCTTTATCAGCTCGGCGTCCAGGGCGTACTTCACGCTCACCGCCCCGAAGGAAAGCCGCAGCCCGTCCACCATGGAGAGGTAGTCGTCGGAGAAGTTGTGCCTCCCGGCCAAGGCCACCGTCTCCTTGATGCCGTTGTTGCTGATGACGATGTCCGCGGGGATGAACCCGCCCGCCTCGACCCCCCTCACCTTGCCGCCCTCGACGACGATACGCTCCACCGGGGTGGAGTAGCGCAGCTCTCCCCCCAGCGACTGCATGGCGTCCAGGAAGGCCATGGGCACGGAGCGCATGCCGCCCACGGGGTAGCTGAGGCTTTTCTGCTTGGTCTGGGTGGAGAAGCAATAGATGAACTCCCCCGTGGAGGCCGCCCTGCGGGAGACGCACATGTACATGCCGGTGAACCCGTCCAGGAGGCGGTTGAGCTGATCGTCATCGACGAAGCGGGCCATGTACTCGGCCAGGGACACCTCGTCGAGGGCCTGCAGCTCCTGCGGAGTGCGCTCCCGCGAGAGGTCCCTGAGCAGGGTCCGGGCGCCCTCACGGTTCTCGGGAAGGACCCCTATCTCCTCGAGAAGCTTGTCCAGGACCTCGTCCTCGTCTAGCGTCTGAGATATCACCGCGGTGCGTCCGCCCGTGGTGAACACCATCGCCGTATCCATGACCACGAAAGAGAGCTCCGCGCCCACGATGTTCGCGACCTCTCCCATGGGCCCCTTCTCCCCCCGGGCCAGCCAGTGCACGCCGGTGTCGTAGATGAAGCCGTCGCGCTCGAAACTCGCCCCCTTGCCTCCCGGATAGCTGTTCCTCTCCAGGACGGTGACCTTCGCCCCTTCCTTGGCGAGGAGCGGCGCCACGCTCGCGCCGCCCATCCCCGTGCCGATGACCACGACCTTACTGCCCTTCAAAGTACCTGCCACCATGCCACCTCCTGGTCTGCCGCCTCGCCTCCTCGGTCCTGTCCGGGGCCGAATCCGGGTGCCGGAATCAACCCACAAGCGCCCCCCGCGCCTGAGCGGGCGGGCGATCAAAAAGTAGAAACCCAAGATACCTTTGGGGCCGCCGGACCGGGGCCCGACGTTTTCTACTCGGCATCCTGGGTTCCTACCAACGTTCCGGACGCGCAAGTCCCAAAAGCGCTTCAGTTCAGGTTTTCCCCCGATTCCAGCCGGAACGCCTCAATCATATCATTCTCTTTTCGAGTGTCAATAGGGTGGGGGGTAATATTCTCGAAAATGTCCTTTGTGTACCAATATATACCATTTCATCGCCCCCTCCCGTTCTCCCTCTACGCCGCCGCCGGCGGCGGGCAGACCCCCGCCTTCTGCTATTATGTATTGGTGAGGAGGAGGGATGGAAGAGGAGGTACGATGGCCATGTGGAACGTCAAGGGCTGCCTGATCCCACTGGTGACCACCTTCGCCGCCGACGGCGGTCTGGATGAGCAGGCCTTGAGGAACCTGGTGGATTACCTCATCGAGGAACAGGCCGCCGATGCCATCATCCCCTGCGGCACCACGGGTGAATCTCCCACCCTCAGCCACCGGGAGCACATGAAGGTCATCGAGGTGGTGCAGGAGCAGACGGCGGGGAGGGTGCCGGTCATCGCCGGCACCGGGAGCAACAGCACCACCGAGGCCATCGAGCTGACCGTCGCCGCCGAGAAACTCGGCGTGGACGGGAGCCTGCAGGTCTGCCCCTATTACAACCGCCCCACCCAGGAGGGTATTTACGCGCATTACCGGGCCGTCGCCGAGAGCACCTCCCTCCCGCTCATCCTCTACAACATCCCCGCCAGGACGGGGAGGAACATCGAGGTGGAGACCATGCTGCGCCTCGCGCAGATGGAGAACGTGGTAGGGGTCAAAGAGGCCAGCGGGAACATCCTGCAGGTGAACGCGATAATCGAGGAGATGCGCAGGGCGGGGAGGGACTTCTTCGTCTATTCCGGCGAGGACCAGTTGACCTTCCAGGTGCTCTGCCTCGGCGGTCACGGCTGCATAGCGGCGGTCGGCCACGTGCTGGGCAGGGAGTTCGGCCGCATGTGCAGGCTGGCTTGGGAGGGCCGGGTGGAGGAGGCGCGCGAACTGCATTTCCGCGTCATGCCCCTGGTGCGCGCCCTCTTCTGCGAGCCCAACCCCACCGCCATCAAGCAGGCCTTGAATTGGATGGGGGTGGCGGTCGGCGGCCTGCGCCTCCCGCTGCTTCCCCTCACGCACGAGGGCAGGGAGACCCTGCGCCGTGCGCTTATCGCTTTGGGGAAAGCGTCCGCCGAGGACTGCACCTGAGGGTGCGGAGAGATGCGCGCCGCAGACGGTGCGGTCGCGGGACGCGAGAGGCGACAGGAGCGCCGCCGGAGGCGGCGCATGGATAAAGAGAGAGGTGGGCAAGATGTGTCGGGAAGGCATAGACCTGGTCACCCTGAAAGTGGCCTTGAAACACAGCGCAGACCGCCTTGAGCAGGAGATGACCCACCTGCGCCAGTGGTCGGCCCTGGCCGCGAACGTCAACCTGGACTCGGTCTCCTCGCGCCTGCGGGGGGCCCTGGACGCGGTCACCGGGGGAGAGGAGCTGGTCAACGCCTGCGTGCGCGACCTCTCGGACCGGCAGGTGCGGGGCCCCCACGCGGCGGGGTCGGGGGTCACCATCACCCCCATGTAGGCGGCGGGCTAACCTCCCGCTACCGGCGGGTAGAGGGAGACCTCGTCGGCGGGCCGGAGCCGGGTCCTCCGGCCCTTGAGGTAATTTATATTACGCCCATTCACCAGCACGATGCAGTGCCTGGTGTAGGCAGATACCTTGCCGCCGTACCTCCTCTCCACCTCCTTGAGCACCGCTCCCACCGTCTTCTGGTCGGTCTCATATCCCGACTCGCCGGTCGCCTTGCGCAGCAGGGTGAAGAACTTTACCGTGGCCATCCGTTTCCTTTCGCATCGCGTTCTCGCGGGCTTGCTGCTCGTGGGGCGCCCGCGCCGCCTTCCTTCCCTTGCGCAGGCATGCCGCGGGACCCCGCCAAGGTCCAGCGGGCAGCATCCCGCGGGCACGCCGCGCCGCGCGCGCTTGCCGCTTTACCCGTGCAGCGCCGCGGCGACGTCCGCGAGGCCCAGTCCCTCCAGGCAGTCGCGGCTGGGGCGGCCCCGGTCGTCTATATCGCGGAGGCGATAGAAGTCCTCGATCATCTCGTCGAAGGCCACCGTCTTGCGCTGCATCTCCCCCGCGTCCCCCGCCGCCAGCTTTTTGCGCTTCCCCGAGAAGCCGGGCAGGTAGTTCAGCGAGACGAGTATCTTGTCCATGTGGGGATAGAGGTACTTGTTGAGGATATTGGTGGTGGTCTTGGTGAAGCCCTCGAACCTCAGCTTCTGCAGCGGCGCCAGCGACATGAACTGCGGATAGACCGCCGTGAGCAGCCCCGAGGTTGAGCCCTCGGGGTGGGGCTCGAGGATGCGCGCGGGCAGGCGGTCGTGCTCGCGTGTCGCGCCCATGAGGTTGCCCAAGGCGCGCTTGATGTACCAGATGCGGTCCCCCACCCGGCACAGTTCATCCGGATCGTAGCCGAAGCCGGTGAGGGAGTTGAGCATCATAGCCATGTCCTGCAAGGTCCCTCCCGCGGACCCCCAGGCGAACTGGCAGATGACCGCGGAGTTGGCGATCACGCCCTTCCTCTGGCTGGTGACGGTCTGGGCGGCCTTGCCCTTGGCCCGGTAGGGCCATGTCCGCTTGGTCTTCACATCGTTGTGGTTGGAAACGCCCAGCTCCACGTAGAGGTTGGCGTCGGCGCAGTGGCAGGCCCCCCGTATGGAGGTGGCGTAGGTGAGCGCCATCCCCCACAGCGCGCGGGGGTCGTGCATGGGGCACTCCAGCCCCTTGACGTGTATGGCCATCTCCTTGCCGCCATACTTCTCGGACATGGCCCGTGAGCCTTCGGCGAGGTCGTTTCCGAACCCCTCGCGCCGCGCCGTCTTCTCGACCAGGTCGAGGAGAACGTCAGGCTGACCCCAGCCCAGCTTTATGCCCCCGGTGTCCTTCTCCGTGATCAGCCCCGCCTCGAAGGCCTCGGTGGCGTAGGCGAGGGTGGACCCGCAGGAGATGGTATCCATGCCCAGGCGGTTGCAGAGCTCGTTGGCCTTGTGGTTGGCCTCACGGCTGTCCATGATATGCAGGGTGCCCAGGGCCGCCGCGGCCTCGTATTCCGATCCCGGCCCCTCCTCCAGGGCATAGGGACCCGATTTTACCTCCACGATGCGCTTGCAGGAGATGGGGCAGGCGTAACAGGAGTGGTTCTTGGTGAGTATGCTCTCCGCCACCGCGGTGCCCCCCAGCTCCTCCGGCCCCTTGCTCCAATAGGCCTGGCGCCAGTTCTTGGTGGGGACGTCGCCGATGGCCATGCCGTATTCCATGTGCACGTTGGACCCGTAGGCGCGAAAACCGTCCGCCACCAGGCTGAACTTGAGTATCTCGTTCATGGTCTCGCGCGCCTTTTTAAAAGCCTCCTCGTCCGCCACGGGGGGCTTCTTGTTGCCCCGCACCACCACCGCCTTGAGCTTCTTGGAGCCCATCACCGCTCCCATGCCGCATCTCCCCGAGGTGGAGCCGCGGTCGTTCATGACGTTGGCGTACCTGACCAGGTTCTCGCCCGCGGGCCCGATGGAGATGACCTGGGCGCGCTTCTCCCCCACCTCCTGCCTGAGCAGCCCCTCCATCTCGTAGTTGTCCTTGCCCCAGAGGTGGGAAGCGTCCCTGATCTCCACTTTCTTATCGGTGACGTACAGATAGACCGGCTTCTCGGAGGCGCCGGTGACGACGATGCCGTCATAGCCCGTGCGCTTCAGCTGGGGGGAGAAATGGCCCCCCATGGAGGCCTCGCCCCAGATACCGGTGAGCGGCGAGCGGGCGCAGATCTCCAGGCGCGAGACCCCGGGCAGAGAGGTGCCCGAGAGCGGACCGTTCATGATCATCAAGATACTCTGCGGCGAAAGCGGGTCGTTTTTCCAGCCCTGCCTGTCGAAAAACAGCTTGGCGGCCAGCCCGCTCCCGCCCAGGAAATCGCGGTAGAGCTTCTCCTCCAGCTCGAGATCCTGCGTGGTGCCGGCGGTGAGGTCCACCTCGAGCACCTTTCCCCAGTTTCCTCCCATCATGGCGACTACTCCCCTCCCTGGTTTCCAGCCAGTCCCGATCGCGGGTCAAGCGACCCCGTTTCTGAGCTCTATCGACCTCCTCCCGCACAGGCGGCCCGCGCTCTTGATGCTCCTCTATTTGCTGTCCCAAGCAAGAATATTATAGCAGAGCCTGGCGGGGGCCTCGTCCGCCTGCGGCGCGGAGCGGGGGCCGGGCGGGCTTTATGCCGCAAGCCGCCCCCCGGCGGCGCGGCCGCCGCGCGGCACATGGGGGCTTCAGGCGCTCGCGGGGTCGCCGTCGCCGGGGGGGGCGACAGAAACCCCCCGCGGGGGTCACCTCCGGGAGAAGGCGCGGGTGATGAATCTGTGCAGGGTCTTCCAGGTGTCCTCCTTGCGCGCCTCGCCGTCCCCGGAGAGCAGGATGGCGATGCTCTGACCCATGCCGACCATCGCATAGGATATGACCTCGAGGTCCTCGAAGGGAAACATCTGGCCCGCCTCGACCCCCTCCCGGATATCACCCTCGATGCTGCTCGCGAGCTGCCTGTAAACCTCCCGGAGTTGGTTCACGAGGCGCGGGTTTCCCACCGTCTCTCCGAGGAGCATGTAGAGGAGCTCGCTGCGCTCCAGGTAGAGCTCGAACATCTCCTGCCCCTTGACCTCGATGCGGGCGACGAAATCCTCTCCCTCCTCCCCGTCGAGCCTGTCCGCTATGCGCGCCAGCGTGTTCTCGATAAGCCGCTTGATCACCTCGACGAGGATATCCTCCTTGCTGTCGAAGTACACGTAGAAGGTGCCCTTGGCTATCCCCGTTGCCTGCACGATCTCATCTATGGTCGTGCCGTGATAGCCCTTGGCGGCGAAGAGCTCGGTGGCGTTGTCTATGATGCGCTCCCTGCGGTCGACCGACTGCCGCTCCTCCTCCGGCTCCCCGCCGGCCTCTCCCGGCAGGGAGCTGACGATGACCCCGAAGAGCCCGGAGATGTCGCGCAGGGACATGCCGTAGCGCAAACGCAGGTGCTCTATCATGCCCAGCCTCTCCAGGTGATGCCGCGTGAACACCTCTCCCTCGAGCGGCTGAGGGAGCGCACCCTCCTTGAGGTAGCGCCCGATCTGCGTACGGTTGATACGCGAACCCGCCTCGGACTCGTAGGCCTCGATCAGCCCGCTGAGGTCCCAACCCTTTTCTTTGTCCGCCATCTGCGGCCGCCTTTTCCACGGTTTTCGGACAACGGGCCTTACGGCGCGAAGTATCGGAAAACGACTGGCTAGTCAGTCACATAATAGTACCGCGCGCTGACCCTGTCAACGCAGCGGGATGGCGGCCTGCGGCGCCCTGGAGCGCGGCGGCAGCCGATGCGCCGGCAGCGGGCTCAAGCCCCTGGAGGCCGCCTGACCCCGGCTCACCGCTCTCTCTTCGCCCATGCTTATCCCCTTGCTTCGGGCCGGGACGGTTTGAGCGGGGCCGTGGGGGGAATAAACAAGGGGGGAGGTGTTCGCCGTGGCCGCGACCGCACTGGTGGTGGACGACGACAGGCTCCTGCTGAGGCTGGTCGAGCTGAACCTGGGCAGGGTCGGCATCAGGGTGCTGCTTGCGGACAGCGGGAGCGAGGCCCTGCGTATAGCCCGGGAGGCGAAGCCGGACGTGATCCTGCTCGACCTGATAATGCCGGCCATGGATGGCTACGAGGTCTTGCGGCAGCTGAAGTCGGGCGAGAGCACGCGGGAGATACCGGTCGTGGTGCTCAGCGCCAAGCCCAGCCTCGACGACCGCCGCAGGTGCGAGGATATGGGGGCGGCGGGCTTCATCGGCAAACCCTTCAACCTCGCTGAACTGCGCGCGGCGGTGCGGGCTATAGTCGGCTTGGACGATCCGGGCCCGACATAGCCGCGGCGCTCGAGGCCGCGCTCCGCGCCCGGCGGCGGGCCACGGAGCTCCCGCGCGATTGCAGCTCGCCGCTAGGGAGTGAGGAATCTCTGGAACAGCGCCAGCTGCTGCGCGTTCTTCACCGCCCCGCGCACCTTGAACCTGCCGCCGGCGACGGCCCGCAGCATCTTCTGCCCCTCCTCGCCCTGCAGCCAGGCGAGGATCTGCTTGCCCTTGCCGATGCGGGCCAGGCTGAGCAGCAGCGCGAGTTCCGTGTGCACATAGACGCCCGCTCCCTCGATTACCCCGTTGGCGACCTCGACGTCGCTCGCCCGGAAGATCATGGTAGCGGCCATCTCGGGGTGCTCGAGGTCCTGCACGGCAATGGAGACATTCATCCTGTCCGCAACCTTACGCTTGTAGGGGTCGCGGATGAACCCCTTGACCAGCTCCCCCATCATGTAGGCGAGGGGGTTCGGCTCGGCTTCCCGCATGGTGACCGTGCCTCCACCCGGGGGCAGCTGCTCCGCCTTGCCTTTCGAGGCCTGGGCGGCCGCGGCGGCCGCGCCCCCCACGAGAGCCAGGAAGAGGCACCTCCTCCTCCGCCTGCGTGCCCTCGCCCTCTTGAGTTCCCTCCTGATCAGCCGGGCCTCCTGCCCCACCGCCTTCCTTATCTCTCTTCTGCTCACTACTTCCTCCTTCACCCTCCGGCTGGACTTGCCCCGAAGCCAACGACAGACGCCCGCTTTCCCGCCCCGATCATCCCCATATTCTACCCCATATCGGGGCATCGGATCCCGCTCAGGCCCGGCAAGGCGCAGCGGAAGGACGCGCCGCGGGGGCGCGGCGGCGGGGGGCGGTGAAGCCCCGTGGCGACCACGCATGCAAAAGCCCGGGGGGCTCATCCCCCGGGCGCGATGTTGGCGGAAGGGGTGGGATTTGAACCCACGGTGCGGTCTCCCGCACAATCGCTTAGCAGGCGATCACCTTAGGCCAGCTCGGTCACCCTTCCAGCGGTCGTTAACCGGCCTTGCCCGGCCCACACACATTATAGGATGGCGCTCTCTGCGCCCGCCAGTCAAATACCCTCGCCGAGGGCTATGCGCCCTCCCCGCCGGCGGCGCGGTCGCAGATGAGCTCCCCGCCGACGCACACATTCTCCGGGGAGTTCTCCTTGATGATAACCACGAATGCCTGGCGGGGAAGGCCGTAAGCCTTCTCCAGGGCATCGGTTATCTCGCTGGTCATGGCCCTCTTGGCCTCGAGATCCTTGATGGGAGGGCCGTCAACATAGACGTTCGGCATCTCTTTCCCCCTCTCTCCGCCGCGCGCCGTTCGCGTGCGGCTCCGCATTTGCCTCGCCTTCGCTCACACTACCATATCGCGCGCGGAGGGGGGAGCGGCCACCCGCCGCAAGACCACGCCGCCGTCACAGCTGTTCGTAGAGCCAGGTGGGGAGGTAGCGCTCGCCGCTGGAGGGGACGATAACCACCACCAGCTTGCCCGCGTTTTCCTCGCGCCCGGCCACCGCCAGTGCCGCCCACACCGCCGTCACAGCTGTTCGTAGAGCCAGGTGGAGAGGTAGCGCTCGCCGCTGGAGGGGACGATAACCACCACCAGCTTGCCCGCGTTTTCCTCGCGCCCGGCCACCGCCAGTGCCGCCCACACCGCCGCCCCCGAGGATATGCCGGCCGGGATCCCCTCTTCCCTGGCCATGCTGCGCGCCGTCTCTCCCGCGTCCTCATCGCATACGGCGATGACCTCGTCGATGAGGTCGGTCCTCAGGATGTCCGGGACGAAGCCCGCCCCGATGCCCTGTATCCCGTGCGGGCCCGGCTTGCCCCCGGAGAGGACGGGGGACTCCGCCGGCTCCACGGCCACCACCTGGAAACCCGGCTTCCTCTCCTTGATCGCCTCCGCCACGCCGCTGATGGTCCCGCCGGTGCCCACGCCCGCGACCAGGATATCGACCCTTCCTTGCGTGTCCTCCCAGATCTCCCGCGCCGTGGTCTCCCGGTGCACGGCGGTGTTGACGGGGTTCTTGAACTGCTGGGGCATGTAGCCGCGCGGCGTCCGGGCGAGGACCTCCTCGGCCCTGGCGATGGCCCCCCGCATCCCCTCCGCGCCCGGGGTGAGCAGCAGCTCGGCCCCCAGGGCGGCGAGCAGTTTCCTCCGCTCCTCGCTCATGTTGTCGGGCATGGCCAGAATGAGGCGGTAGCCCCTGGACGCGCACACGAAGGCGAGGGCGATGCCGGTGTTCCCGCTGGTGGGCTCGATGACCACGCTCCCCTCCGCAAGCAGCCCCCTGCGCTCCGCATCCTCGATCATGCCCACGGCGATGCGGTCCTTCACGCTGCTCAGCGGGTTGAAGAACTCGAGCTTGGCGTATATCTCCGCCTTCGCCCCGCGGGAGACCCTCTTCAGCCTGACCAGGGGGGTGTTCCCCACGGTCCCGGTGATGTCCTCGTAGAGTCTCACTTCGTGCGTCCTTCCTCTTCATCCGGCCTGCTCCGCGCCGCATACGCGCCGCGCCGCCGCTTGATTCCGGGCATCGCCCGCCCGGCTCGGGGAGGAGGCGCTCCCCCTCGGGCGAAGAGGCCTCCGCAGCGACCATAACACAGCCTTTTGACGCGCGCACATCGCGCATTGATCCGCGGCATGACCGCGGCGCAACTCCATCCTCGGAAAGACCCACCGGCGCGCCCGCGGCCCCCGCCATCCCGCCGCGGTCATCACCTGCCCCAGACCTTTCACGCGCATTCCCCACGGGAATCATTCTTTCACCGCGCGGACAGGGACAAACACGCCGACCTCATCCGCGCCGCCCGGCCTGTCACGGCGGCGGCGCGCGCAAAGTTCACGCCGAGCAGCGTTTTGCCGGGGAGCAGGCTGGCGACGCCGGAGGGGGAATAGAGCTGTGGATAAGGTGCAGCGCGTGGTGGTGGGGGCCGGCGGCATACATGCCGTGGCGGACGGAGAGGCGGGGTCTTCCCTATTTGATGTGCCGGAGGGGGAATAGAGCTGTGGATAAGGTGCAGCGCGTGGTGGTGGGGGCCGGCGGCATACATGCCGTGGCGGACGGAGAGGCGGGGTCTTCCCTATTTGATGTGGTTGATGACCAGGACGGCAACGCCCAATGTGACCAATACCGTGCCCGTGGCCCGGTTCAACACCTTCACCGGCGCCCGGTTGGCGTATTTTGCGGCGACCCTCGCCCACAGCAAGGTGCTGACGATGCAGAAGGCGAGCGCCCACGCGTCCGGCATGCCGCCGATGACGAAATGGCTGATGGAACCGGTAAGGGCGGTGAAGGCCATGATGAAGACGCTGGTCCCCACCGCGGTTTTCAGCTCGTAGCCGAGGGCGGTGGTGAGGACGAAGAGCATCATCAGCCCGCCGCCGGCTCCGACGAACCCGCAGACAAAACCCACCACAACGCCGCTGAGGGCGGAGCGGACGAACATGTCTCTTGCGCGGGCATGCGTAAGCCGCGCCCTGGGGGCCATGACCGGCTTGACGATGAACCTGATGCCGAGCAGAAGGGTCATGAAGATGGAGGACCCCCCCAGGGCGGTGCTGGGGACGAGGCTGGAAACGTAGCTTCCCACCAGGGTGAAACACAGGACCGCGGCCATCATGACCAGGCCGTTCCGGATGTCCAGGTTCCTGTTCCTGCCGTAGGTATAGGCGGAGACGGCACTGGCCAGGACGTCGCTGGCAAGCGCTATCCCCACCGCCATATAGGGCTCCATATCGAGGAAGGCGATGAGCATGGGGCTGATGACCACGGCCGCGCTCATGCCCGCGAAACCGGTCCCGAGGCCGGCGCCGAGGCCGGCGATAAAACAGATGGCGAACTTGAACAGCATCTCCATTATCTGTTTATTTCTGCGCCGGGCCGTCATCACCTGGCATGACTTGCGCTCCGGCGGCAAGTTGGACATCTACACCCAGCGGGTGAACGCAGGCACCTCGCCCCCGGCCGCCTGGTACCTGGCCGAGTGGCACGACTGGGGTCAACCCTCCCAAGTGCCATACGTGCGGAGCCGGGCGGGCACAGGGGGCCAATCAGCCATCGCCTCGTGCCTCAATATCAGGCCACCAATGGGAAATCAGGATATCTATTTCCCTGACCCCAGCTCAAACATAGTCTGGCGGAGAGGGTGGGATTCGAACCCACGAGACCCCTCGCGGAGCCCAACGGTTTTCTAGCCTGATGTACTCTCGAATGGCGTTATAAGCCGGCCCCATGACAGTTACTGCTGAATCCGTTGGTGATTCTTCTCAGGCGACTTCGGATCTCTTCGGTAACGAAGCTACCTCAGCTTCTTCAATTGTACCTTCAAGCCTTTGATGTCCTTGCCGGCAACCCTCCAAGTAAGCTTGAGATCCAGGCCAAAGTATTCGTGGACGATTATGTCCCGCATCCCTGCCATCTCTTTCCAGGGTATGTCGGGATTCAGCTCCTTGTAGTCCTGCGGGAGGTTCTTCGTGGCTTCGCCGATTATCTCGAGCCTTCGCATAACCGCGTCCTGAAGTTGAGTTGAGGCCATGAAATCATCAACCGTCTTGCCGTGAAGGTAACCCTCGATGAGCTCGATGCATTCCAGAATATGCTCTATGAATAAATACCTGTGGTTCCTTTTTCACAGAATGACCTTCTGCTCGCCCAATATCCTGTCCTTGAGAAGTGGATGCAGGGATTCATAGGTGAGCACATCCACGCCCCTACCCAGGATCTCCTCCAGCTCTATCTTCAGACCGGCCAGATCCAGCAGGCTCTTTTCCCCGCCCAGCTCGACGAGGATGTCCACGTCGCTCTGCTCATCGCTTTCCTCTCTCGCGATGGAGCCGAAAAGCGAAGCCTTGATAACATCATGCCTATCGAGCACGGGTAAAATCTTCGTCTTTACCTCTTCCAAGGTCATCCTTTTGCCCATCTGTGCCTTCCCAAACGTGACTTGTGTTTTCCCTGATCATTATAACAATCAGAGGCTGCAACCAGCATTTATTTCTGCACGGCCCATATATTTTGTCGAGTCACAAAATATGTCACAGTCCGATTTCAGCCAGTTTCTGCGGATTTCTGATGCGGGAGACGTTTATATAAAACCCCAGCTCTAACATAGTCTGGCGGAGAGGGTGGGATTCGAACCCACGAGACCCCTCGCGGAGCCCAACGGTTTTCGAGACCGCCGCATTCGTCCACTCTGCCACCTCTCCGCTTCCCTATTATAGCCGTGCGCCCGCCGCGGTAAAGCCGGGGCCGCCGCGAAGATGGCCGCTCCGCAATTTCATCTGCGCGGGGTTGCGGGCGCGCGGTATGGGCGGCTCCCGGCTATGCGTCCAGGCGGCCGCCGCCGCGCCGGGCGGCGAAGAACTCCCGCAGCACCCGGGCGCATTCCTCCTCGAGGATGCCCTCGGTCACCTCCATGCGGTGATGCGCGGCCTCGTCGCTCACCAGGTTGTAGCGGCTCCCCGCCGCCCCCAGCCTGAGGTCGCGGGCGCCGAAGACCAGCCTGCCCACGCGGGCCTGCACCATGGCCCCCGCGCACATGGGACAGGGCTCGAGGGTCACGTAGATGGTGGAACCCTCCAACCTCCAGCCTCCCAGCCGAGCCGCCCCCTCCCGCAGGGCGAGCAGCTCCGCGTGGTCCAGGGGGTTTCCCGTGGCCTCCCTGCGGTTATGGGCGCGGGCGAGGATCTCCCCCTCCTGCACCAGCACCGCGCCCACGGGCACCTCGCCCTCCGCGGCGGCGGCTCGCGCCTCCTCCAGGGCCGTGCGCATGTAATCCCGGTCTCTCAAGTCCGTCCCTCCCCGCCCATGCCTCAACCGTGCTCCCTGCTCCTCTCGTTCGCGTACCATCCAGCGCAGGACGGCGTATGACGAGGCGTGGTTGCGCCCGCCGTGATGCCAGAGCGGGCGCACCATCCGGCAGGTCATGCACCCGACGCGGTTTCCCTCACCGCACATCGTCCCTTGCTCTCCCCGCGAGCTCGGCCCTGCGGGCTGTGACTACAGCATACACGGCGTCGGCTCCGCTCAGCCGTTCAGCCCCCGCTGCACGCCGTTCAACCCAATATTCCCTCGCTTGGAGAAAACCCCTCAAAGTGGAGCATCTACGTCCCGATAACATATCCGGGACGGAGAAGATATGTACAACGAGGTTAAGGGGGTAAGGTCTTGAAGCGCAAATCCGGCAGGGAGATGAGGGCCTTGATGCTCGCGGTATCGGCATCTGCCCTGCTGCTGCTGCTGGCCATCATCGCCTATTTCATGATGGACGTCGTCATCACCAGCAACCGCAACATCGAACGCAACAAGCAGCTGGTGATCGAGCAATCGGAGCTGACCCTGGCCAAGATCGCAGGCAACATCTCGGGCATGCGAAAGAACCCGGCTTTGCTCCACCTTTTCAACCAGGATCTTATAAAGGACATACTGGATGCGAACCTGACCGTTTTCAACGCCTTCGTGGGGGATTTCGTCATCAGCTTCTTCCCCGTCGCCTACGTGGGGGTGGTCCGGGACGGCGAGGTCGCCTACCATCGCACCGCGCCCGGGGTCGAGGTGGATGCAACCGAGATGCCCGGCATCCCCCCGGCGGACGATTACGAGACCATGGAATCGTTCGCCGGCAAGGAAGGATTATACATCTCGGCCTTTTACCACGTGGACCTGAGCAACTTGGAGTTGGGCGATTTCCACGTCAACATGATCCTCGACCGCAGCGATGAGATGGCGGATGTGGAGAAATACTTCGAGGGGCAGAGGAACGGTCTCGTCATCAGGCTCTCTGTGGCAGCGGCGATAGCGGTCGTCCTCTCGCTGCTGCTCACCACCCTCAGCCTGCGCCATTTCACCCGCAAGTACGTGGCCCATCCCATTGAGAGGCTCAACCGCATCGCGGAGGAGATAATCGACGGCACCCATGAGGGCGAGGTGCAGGTGGACAAGGACAGTGCCTACGCCGCCCTGCAGGGCCTGCTGCGCAGCAGCCAGAAGCTGCTCGACCGCATGGAGCAGGAGATGCGGGAATGAGAACCGCGAGCGGTACAAGCTCCGGCATAAAGTTTCTTCTCGCCGGACACGATATAAGATTAGGAATCGCCGTTTCCTGCTGATGGAAAACTGGGTGGGCGCACGGAACCGGAAGTCGCGGCCGCTGCCGAAACAGCGATGCGACCGGGAGGCATAGACGTTGGCAAACAAGCTGGCGCAGGAGATAGAGAGGGTGCTGTCGGACGCGGTCGGCGATTTCATCGCCAAGGCGACGGTGAACAGGAACTGCGAACTCATCGGCACCACCCCGGATACGCTGAGCGCTGACCAGCTCCCCGAGCTGGCGGAAAAGATAGATAAATCGGTTTCTTTCTTCTCGGGCAAGGATATAGGCACCGCGATCGGGGATAAGATCAGGGAGATCAAGGTGTGAGCGCATGGCGCGGCATGTGACCGGCCGCGCCGCCGCCGGTTTTTTTTGCCCCCCACCGCTCGCGGACACGGGCGGTTGAGTATCCTGGCCCGCGCGCGGGGCCTATTTGTTCGACCTGAAATCGATGGAGAAATCCAACCTTCTCAATGCCCGCGCCGCCGCCTGGCGCACGTCTTTGTCCTCGTCCCTGGCGGCGCGCTGCAGCGGACCGACCGCCCTCTCGTCGCCTATCTTACCCAGGGACTTCGCCGCGCCCTGGCGCACGTACTTCTCGCTGTCGTCGAGAGCATCGATGAGAGCCTCCATGGATCTCTTGTCGCCGATCATGCCCAGCGCCTCCGTCGCTTTCCAGCGCACATCGAGCGTGTAATCGTGCAGCGCCCTTATCAGCGGGGTCACGGCCCTGATATCCCTCAGCCTGCCGAGGGCTTCAGCGGCCCTCCAGCGGGCGCGCGGGCTGCCCGATTCCAGCGTCTTCAGAAGCGACAGCACCGCCGGCTCGCCGATCATCTCCAGGGCCTCCAGGGTCCCCTGCCTCACGCGCAGGCGGTCGTCGTCAAGGGCCGCGGTCAGCGCCTTCACGGCGGGCTTCCCCATCTGTATGAGGGCTTTGAGCGCGCGCTTGCGCACGCGCATGCGCGGGTCGTCCAGGGCCTCGGTGAGGGGCTTCGCCGCGGGCTCCCCCATATCGATCAACGCTTTCCTCGCGATCCAGCGCACGTTGCCGTCGTCATCCTTGAAGCATTCGATGAGGGAGTCGATGGCGCGGCCGTCCTTCATTCTCCCCAGCACCCCGGCCGCCTCCGCCCTGGCGTACTTGTTCTTCTCCACCTCCAGCATCCGCAAGAGAGGCTCCACGACCACTCCCCCCAAGGCCAGCAGGGCATCCGCCGCGTCCCATCTCACGCGGTCGTACTCGTCCCGCAGGCATGAGATGAGCAGCTCGACGGCCTGGCTTCCCCCGAGGTTCTGCAGGGACCTCACGGCAACCTGCCTGATGCCCGCGTCACCGGTCTCCAGCCTCTGTCTTATCTCGGCGAGCCTGGCCCGGTCGGCCTCGTCGTACGCGTCGTGCTGCGCCAATATCATCGCCTCCCGCTGCTATTGTTCCCCCCAAGGGATACCCGCTTCGTCAACATCGGTCGATAAGTATAGCATACGCGAACGGGCAGCCTTATGAGCAACCCGAGGCGGCCTCTCGATCCCGCTCAACCGGCAGCGCCTGCCGCAACGCCACCGCATCAGGAGCGACGTGCGCGAGCGGGTTTTAGAGCGGCCGCCCGCCCGTAAACGGTCATTAAAATCTGCCGCCAGAAGGATTATGATATTGATGCCATTAACCTGGGAGGTGACCACATGCAAGACGGATTGGACGAGCTGCAGCACATGGTCGAGGAGGACATGCGCGGCGCGTACTCGCAGACGACCATAGACCACGCCATGAACCCGCGCAACATGGGCCGGCTCAATGACGCCGACGGGTGGGCCAGGTACACCGGCCCCTGCGGCGACAGCATGGAGATCTGGATAAAGGTAAACGGGGAGAGCATCGTGGAGACCGGCTTCTTCACCGACGGATGCGGAACCAGCATCGCGTCCGGGAGCATGGTCGCGGAACTGGCGAGGGGGAAGAGCATCGACGACGCCCTGGAGATAAGCCAAGGCGACGTCCTCGCAGCCCTGGACGGCCTGCCGGAGGAGAGCGAGCATTGCGCCCTGCTGGCGGCCACCACCCTCAAGCTGGCCATCGGCGACATCTTTGCCCGCCGCAGGGAGCCCTGGAAAAAGCAATACGAGCGGCACTAACCCACCGTGGCCAGGGATGGCCGCGGTTGGCGGGGCGGCTTTCCGTGCCCCCTTGGCGCTGCTCATCACCATGCCGCCGCCCCGGGGGAAACGCGCACGCGAAGCGCAGGATGCGGACCGGCACAGCCCCGGCCCTGGTCGACAGGCAAGAGGGTTCTGCAGGCAAAGCGGATGATAATCGTATCGCTGACCCCCCGAAGGCCCGCATATGGAGAAAGCAGGCCGGGACATGGCTTCCCGGCCTGCTTTTTCGGGTGGCACGCCCGGAGGGATTCGAACCCCCAACCTACAGATCCGTAGTCTGTCGCTCTATCCAATTGAGCTACGGGCGCTTGCACTCATAATTCTATCACAGCGCTTGGCCGCTTTTTTTTGGCGGAAGGGGAGGGATTTGAACCCTCGAGGCGGCTTGTGACCGCCTACACGATTTCCAGTCGTGCTCCTTAGGCCAAACTCGGACACCCTTCCACGCATGACCGCGCCCGTCCCGGGCGCACGAATATTATACGGGCGCAGGCCTGCGCTTACCAGAGCCTCGGGTTCCGACGCGCACTCCCCCAGGCATCGCCCCCCCTTCTCCGCATACCTCACCTTTCCCTATTGTAAGCCCGTTTGCAGGCGCGATAACCGCGCCCGCCCACCGGGCGCCTCCACGGAGCTTGTTGGCGGGCAAGCGGCGATGATATAAAGGGGAGTGAACCAGATACTAGAAAGCGAGGGCATGTTGGCCGTAATCGGAATCGACCTGGGCGGGACCAAGACGGCGGGGCTCATACTCGACGGCGAGAGAGCCCTGCGCGGATACCGTATCTCCACGGACGCCTCCTCCCAGGAAAACGTGATGGAAGGCCTGCTCAAGGTCTGCTCCCGCCTGCGCGAGGACGCCATCCGCAGCGGAATCGCCATCGAGGCGGTGGGCCTGGGCATAGCCGGCTTCGTGGACTATGAGCGGGGGGTGGTTACCGAGGCCCCCAACCACCCCCTGCGCGAGGCGCGGGTGAGGGACATCCTGGAGGAGGACAGCGGCCTTCCCATCTTCGTGGACAACGACGCCAACACGGCCGCGCTGGCCGAGGCGCGCATGGGGGCGGGCCGGGGTGTGCGCTACCTGGTGCACCTCACCCTGGGGACGGGGATAGGCGGGGGGATAGTCATCGACGGAAGCATCTACAGGGGGGCGCTGGGCGCGGCGGCGGAGCTGGGCCACATGATCATTCGCGAGGACGGCCCGGCCTGTAACTGCGGGGCGCGCGGATGCCTGGAGGCCCTGGTCTCGGGGGTGGCCATCTACCGCCGCGTGGAGGAGCTGGCCGCCCTGGGACACGCCTCTCCCCTGGTGTGGGATTTCCTCGCCGACCCCACGACCTTCACCGCCGACTCCGTATGCCGGCATGCCGATGCGGGAGAAGGCCCGGCGGTGGAGATCCTGAGCGATGCGGGGTGGCACCTGGGGACGGGGATAGCGTCGCTGGTGAACATCTTCAACCCAGATGCGGTCACCTTGAGCGGCGGGCTCCTCGGCTGCATGCACCACATGGAGGAGGCCATGCGCGGCTCCTTCGCGGACAACGCCATCGCCATCAGCCGCGACCACGTGCGCATCCTCACCGGAAACCTCGGGGACGACGGCGGCATGCTGGGGGCGGCCCTGCTGGCCCGCGAGGGCCTGGAGGCCGGCGCCTGACCTGACCCGCGAACGCATGGGCTGGGACTCGCGTACTTGAATGCCGCCGGGAGCCGCTTGCTTGCAGGCGGCCCGGCCACTTGCCACCCCAGGCGCGAAGCCGGGCCCCGGGCCTGACCCCCGGGGGCTTCAGTCCTTCCTCGTGCGCAGGGAGAGGACGGCGAGGGAGAGGAAGAGGGCGGCCATGAGCGTGAGGGCCAGGAGGTCCAGCCATATCTTTCCCACCCCCCAGCCCTTGAGCATCACCGCGCGCGAGGCGTTCACCGCATAGGTGGGCGGCACCAGGTAGGAGAGCGGCCGCAGCCACGCCGGTATGGCCTCGATAGGCCAGAATATCCCCGCCAGGAGGAAGGCCGGGAGAATGACGTAGGGCAGCACCTGTATGGCCTGCGCCTCGCGGCGGGCGGTGCTGGAGAGGAGTATGCCCAGCGCCTGGGAGACCACGGCCAGAAGGGCGATGACCGCGAAGGCGAGGAGCACGTTCCCCACCACGGCGACGTCGAAGACCAGCATGCCCACCAGCAGGAGGAGGACGGCCTGCCCCGTGCCGATGAGGCTGAAGGCGGCGGCGTAGCCGAGCACGATGTCCCTCTCCCTGAGCCGCGTGGCCAGCATGCGCTGCAGGGTACCGGAGGTCCTCTCGCCCACGAAGGTGACCAGGGTGAGCAGGGTGGTGATCATGTACACCGCGAAGGCCATGATGCCGGGGACGAAGAAGTCCATGAACTTGGCCCCCTCGCCGAAGACGGCCACGGCCTCCACGCTCACCGGCAGGCTCAGGCCCGCCCCCTCCATCGCCGCCAGCAACGCCTCGTTCACCGCCTTGCTCACAGCCTCGGAAACGTTGACGTTGCTCCTGTCCAGGAGCAGCTCGATGGAGGCGGGAGGGGCCCCGGGGCGGCCTTCCAGGCCCGCGAGCGCAGCGGCGGTGAGGCCGGGCGGGAAGACCACGGCGGCATAGGCCTGCCCGGCCTCCACCATGGCCAGCGCCGCCTCCCGGTCGTCCGCGTACTCCAGCTCCATCACCTCCTCATCCAGGTTGGAGACGAGCGCGCGGGACAGCGCCGCGGGAGCCCCCGCAGCGCCCTCGTCCAGGTCCACCACCGCCACTTTCACGTCCCTCACCTCGCCGCTGAAGGCCAGCCCGAAGACGAACATGACGAAGATGGGGGCGAGGACGATGAGAGCCAGGGAGCGCTTGTCGTTCTTGAGGTCCATGAAAACCCGCCTGGTGACGGTGAGGAAGCGGAGCCCGCTCATCTCTCCTCCCCTCGCCCGCCAGCGACGAAGCTCATGAAGGCGTCCTCCAGGCTGGCGCTCCCGCTCATGGCCAGGAGCTCCCGCGGCCTGCCCTCGGCCAGGAGCCGCCCCTCGTGCATGAACCCGATGCGGTCGCAGCGCCCCGCCTCGTCCATGTAATGGGTGGTGATGACGATGGTCCTCCCGTGCCCCTTGATCTCGTTGAAGTAGTCCCAGAAGGAGACCCGCAGCTCGGGGTCCACGCCCACGGTGGGCTCGTCCAGCAGCAGGAGGGCGGGCCTGTGCACCAGCGCGCAGGCCAGGGAAACACGGTGCTTCATGCCGCCGCTGAGCTTGCCCACCATCTCGTCGCGCCACTGCGCCAGCCCGATGAAGTCGAGCAGGGTCTTTTCTCTCTCCTCCACCTCGCGCCGGGAGAGCCCGAATATGGCGGCGAAAAAGGCCAGGTTCTGATGCACGCTGAGGCCGGGGTAGAGCGCGGTCTCCTGGGGCATGTATCCAATCTCCGCGGCGGTGCGCTCGTCGGGCACGCGCCTGCCGCCCACCCGGGCCTCGCCGCCGTTTATCTTGAGCAGCCCGCAGAGCATCTTGATGGTGGTGGTCTTGCCGGCCCCATTCGGGCCCAACAGGCCGTAGATCTCGCCCTTCCTCACGCGCAGGTCCAAGCCGTCCACGGCGGTGAAATCGCCGTAGCGCTTGACCAGGCCGCGCGTCTCCACCATGAGAGCCGGTTCGTTTTCGACCATGGGGTTATGCCTCCTTTTTCGCCGGCTCCATGCGGGGCAACTAGATGCCCAGCCCCTCCTCGATCGCCTCGACCTCTTCCTCCCCGAAGGGCTCGATGGTCCCCCGGCCCCCGCGATGGTAGAGGGCCTCGGCCAGCAGCGCCATGGGGACGAGGGCGGCTATCGTCAGCCCCAGCCGCAACAGCATGAACTTCCAGCCAAGGAACTGCAGTTCCATCAGCTCCTGGGGCAGCTTGATGCAGGCCCAGGCGGAAAGGAAGAGGATGACGTTGGCCACCCTGGCGCCCTTCTTCAGCAGCATAGCCGCCAGGGGAAAGGCGATGTAAAGGGGGCCGGTGGGCAGCGCTCCCAGCACCATCGCCAGGAAGAGGCCTCCGGCACCCGAGCCCTTGCCCAGGTATTTCACCACTATATTGCGGTCGACCCAGATGGCGAAAAGGCCCATGAGGACCATCAGGGCGGGAAGGACGAAGACCATCTCCTTGAAGAACTCCCAGGAGGACTGCAGAGCCCGCTCGCCTTTGTCCGGGAAGATGAGGGACAGGCCGTAGAGCGCCACCGCGGAGGCGGCGAGGGCGACCAGGTCCCATTTTATCCGCTTGCGCAAGGAGGACTTTGTCTCCGTCCCGTTTGCGATCCCTTCGTTCTTCTTCATCTTCGAGCACCTCCGTCCTCGCCCATCAACCCAGCACCAGGCCCATGATGACGGCGACAATGAGGGCCGCGGCGAAGCTGAGGCCGTTGCGGAGAAATGCGAAGCGTTTGCCCAGCTCCTTTATCTCGATGGGCAGGAAAACCAACCCGATCATGGTCAGGGTGGTGATGAAGGCGGCCATGGCCATCACCCCGGCCCCCATGTCCAGCAGGGATTTCGCCAGCGGGAAGGCGATGAGCGCCGGAATGAAGAGGACGGAGCCGAGCAATGAGGCGATGAGCAGGCCGGCGACGCCGCTCTCCCCCCCGATGATCGTGGCTATCCACCTGGGTGGGATGAATCCCACGATGAGGCCGATGAGCGCGACCACCGCCAGCACGCTGGGGACCATCCTCTTCGTCGCGTTCCACGCGATGAGCAGGGCGCTCTTGGTCTTTCCCCTGTCCTTGGCGAGCGACAGCGTGAGACACACCACGACAAACGCGTTGATAACGATGGCGGTAAGCGACATCGCCCTCACCCCGCTTTCTCGCACAGGGCGATGAAGCCGTTGAGCATCTTCACCCTCTCCTTGAAGGCCTCCACCCAGGCGGCCAGCCTGGCCTCGCCCTGCGCGGTGAGGCGATAGACGCGCTTGGGGGGGCCCGCCTCGCCGTGCTCCCACTCCGAGCGCACCAGGCCGCCCCTCTCCAGCTCGCGCAGCATGCGGTAAACGGAGGCGGAGTCGGGCATGGGCCCGGGGAAAGGCAGGTTGCCGATATCCTCCGTGAGCTGATAGCCGTAACCGGGGCGCAGCTTGATGAGGTAGAGAAGCCGCGGCTCGAGGAATCTCTTGCGGGGCCCCTCGCGCACGAAACGCTCGTGGTCCAGGGTCTTCTCGACGCCTTGCGGCCTCCGGGCCTCCCGTCCCTTAGCCCTCGCCATGGTCACCCTCCGCCTCTCCGTGCCTATATGCCATCATACATATAAGTGTAGTTTACATATAGATGGGCGTCAAGCGCCATTTCTCGGTCGTTGCTGTCCAGAAAAACAGGCGCCCCATCCCGAAGAAACCCCGGCACGCCATATCGGCTTAGCCCGCCCGGGCGGCGGGTCGCCGCATGGCAGCGCGCGGCCAGAGCTCGAGTCCTGCGGCCTGACCGCCGGGGTTCAGGCGAGCGGGTTTCCGCATTCGCCGCAGAAGCGGGACCCCTCCTGCGAGACCGCGCCGCATTTCTCGCAGATGATGAGCTTCAGGGGGGCGCCGCAGTTGTTGCAGAACTTCTCGTCCCCGACCGGCTTCTCGCACCTGGGGCACAGGGTCTGCTTGCTCTCGATTTCGCCGCTGAAGACCTGCGTGCCCTCCGCCTTCGCCCTGATGTCCGCCACCATCTTTTCCGAGCGCGCCGCCGCCACCTCGGAGGCCAGGCGCGGAGCGCATTCCACGCACAGCCCCTCCTGCTCGTTCCAGTCGTTCAGGCAAACCCACTTCGTGCAGCGGGGGCAGCGCTTGAAGTGCCCCTTGCTCTCGTTCATGGCCAGCTCGAAGGCGGCGTCGTGCTCCTTATGCCACTCCGGCGACATGCCCCGATAGCGCTCGCTCACCGCGTCGAGCCCGCGGCTGGCGCCGTAACCCAGTCTGTAGCCCCTGCCGGTGATGGAGGAGGCCACGTCGATAACCCCGCCTAGCTTGCGGAAGAGGCTGCCCTTCTTGTAGGTCTTGGACTCTATGAACCTGGTCTTGTACCCCTCCTGACAGAGGTCGCAGTAGAAGACGAACTGAAAGCCCGCCTCCGTGCTGCTGTCGTCGAAGTTGTCGGTAAAAGCCTGCAAGGCCATCTCCGTCCCTCCCGTCTCATCTCATCGCTTTTCCGCACTTCACACAGGTATCCCCCAGCGGCGGCTGCTCGGCCCGGCACTTGCGATGGGGGCAAAAGACCGTCAGGCGGGCATCGCACGCCTGGCAATAGTCCCCGAAAAAGGTCTCCGCGCCGCAATGCGGGCAGGATATCCTGAGCGCGAGGCCGCAGTTGCCGCACGCCGCCCAGCCATCCTGCACGGGGCTCCTGCACTTGGGGCAGCGCGGCGAGCCCAGCGGGTTCACCCTCCCGCAAAGCGGGCAGACATGCGAGCCCTGGGAGACCAGTCCGTCGCAATAGCGGCACGGCTGCTTGTATCCCGGCATCTCTCTCCCTCCTCGGCCCTGCCGTCCGGTCCGCCGGCGCGGGCGCTTCCCGCGGCCGCTAATCCGGCGGCGCCTCCTCCTCCTCGTCCGGCGCGGCCTCCCCGCCGCGCCACCTCTCGGCGTCATCTCTCGCGTCCACATTGAAGCGCAAGAGGTCCTCCACGTCCCTCCTCCACTGCTCGGGGGAGGAATGGAACACCCGGCCGATGAAGAGGTCCCTCAACATCCTCAGCTCCGGCAGCCGCCGCAGCGCATGGCGGTAGCGCGCGTATCTCGGCTCGCGCAGCCTCTCCTCCTCCAGGTATATGGGCTCGCGGCGGAAATTCACCGCCTGCAGGCAGTCGTTCAGCGCAGACGCCAGCTCGTCCGCGCGCCGGTCCAGCGCCTCCATGTCGCGGGCCTCCCGGTACTCCTCGCGCCCCAGCAACCTGAAGAAATAGGTGGCCCTGCCGCCGCCGCGGGAGGACGCCGCCTCCATGGCCAGCGCGTTGCCCGGGAGCCGCGGGTCGCTCGCGTAAATGGGGGCCAGGAACCACAGGTACTCCGCGGTCAGCTCGCCCATGAGGCCGCGCTTGATGCCGATGCGCATCCCGCCCTCGCGGGCCATGGCCTTGAGTTGCTCGTACTCGTCCTTGAGCCCGACCAGCTCCAGCCTCGACTCCAGCTCCTCCCAGAGACCGGGCAATTCGCCCTCCAGGTCGCCCACGCGGACGGCCCTCCCCTCCCGCATCAAGCGGGACGCCCTCGCCAGGGTGGATATGCCGGCCTCCGGCGCGAGTTCCTTGAGCAGGACCTGCGTCCTGAGCTCCATCTCCCGCAGGCGCTCCCCGAGGGCCTTGACGAAGGGCTCGAACTCCCTCCCCAGCATGGAGAGGACGACCCCGCCCCCCGCCTCGTCCAGTATCTCTATGGCGTAGTCGGCCTCGCGCACCTCGGCCATGTTCCCGTAAGGGAGCCGCAGCGGGTCGCCCGCCCCCGGCAGCAGCACCAAGGTCGTCTCGTACAGCCTGAGCTCCGCCTCCCCGCTCTCCTCGGCGCCGTCCCGTGCTCGCAGGGAGTAGCGGGCCGCGACCCCCTGCCTCAACGGCCTCTCCTGCACCAGCATGTCCGCAAGGATGAGCTCGCCGCGCCTGCGGGCCAGCTGGCGCACGAAATCCTCGTAATCCCTTCCCAGGCGGGACAGGCGCAGCTCCTCCCCCGAAGCCAGACGCAGGACGAGCGCGTAATCGGCCGCGCGGAGCCCGACGATATCGCGGTACGAGACATGCAGGGCGGTGCCCCCCTCGGGCATTATGGATATGCTGTCCTCGCCCAGCCTCGCCCCGGCATCGCCGGCGGCGGCGAGGTCGCCGTCCGCGCCCTTGAGTTCGTAGCTGGCCCTGGCCTCCATCCTCCATCCTCTCCGCCGCCCGGGCAGGCGGCCGTTTTTCCCATCCTAGCATAAGCGACGCGCCGCTTGCCGCCCCCCCGTAACTCTATATAGTAACTCTATATATATTGATATTATATTGATATATCCCTGGGCAGACGCGCGGCGGGGAGGGGATTCCCGTTTAGCAAGCGGCAGCCGTGGGAATCAAAGTAGAGTGCCCCCGGCGGGGCGGAGAGACCGGATGCGCCCGCGGATGAGGGCGCACGCCCCCGTCCCATGCCGCAGCGCGCGAAGGTAAAGATAAGAGGGCGGCAGGCCCGTGAAAAGCGAGGAGGCAAGGCCATGAGGGCGAGGATAGGGAGCAGGGTCGAGGTGGCGGAGCAGACCCTGCAGGTGGTGTTCGACCTGCTCGGAGAGACGGTGGACTTCAAGCCGGGACAGTTCTTCTTCGTGGACCTCATCGACCCGCCCTACGACGACAAGAGGGGGGCGCGGCGTCACTTCTCCATCGTCAACTCCCCCAACGAGAAGGGGGTCATCGTCATGGCCACGCGGCTGCGCGACTCAGCCTTCAAGAGGTCGCTGGCGGAGATGCCCGTGGGGAGCGAGGTGGAGATCTCCCGTTTGGGGGGAGAGGATTTCTCCCTCCCCGACGCGGGCGAGGCGCCGCTGGTATTCATCGCGGGGGGCATCGGCATCGCGCCCTTCATCTCCATGCTCAGATACGCCATGGAGGAGGACCTGCCCCATCACATCACCCTTATCTATTCCAACCGCGACCGCAAGTCGGCCCCCTACCTGGGCGAACTCGAGGAGCGCGCCGCGGGCAACAGCAAGCTGCGCCTGGTGCTGACCATGACCGACGAGCCCTCCTGGGAGGGCGAGGCCAGGAGGGTGGACGGGGACTTCATCGCCGAATACGTGCCCGACGCGGCCTCCTCCACCTTCTATATCGCTGGGCCCCCGGGCATGAACAAGGCGCTGGCGCAGGAGCTGCAGCGCGCCGGGGTGGACGCCGATTCCATCAAGGCCTCGAATTTCGCCGGCTATTGAGCGCCGCCCTCAGGAGAGCTTTATCTCCCGGGAGGACTCCCACAGGCCATGGATATTGCACAGGGCGAGGGCGTAGAGCGTCCCCGGCTTGTTCACCTTGAGATAGGCGACCACGGCGTGATGGGTATAGGCGGGGCCCTCGTTCGCCCCCTGCACGGACTCGCCGTGGGCGGTGAACTCGAAGTTCCCCACCTGATAGCTGAACTTGTCCCCCTCGGGATGGAAGAAGAGCTGTATCCACCTGATGTGATGCTCGGTGGTGTTGGGGTGGTCCACCTCCACTCCGAGCCCGACCTTCACCTCGAAGACCTCTCCCGCCCGCACCGCGTCCGGGCAGTCGATGGTGGGGACGTGTTTCTCCGTCTTCCAGTCGGCCGACTGCACCTGATCTCCCAGTTTCATCTCCAACCTCCTCGGCATCGGGCGGCCCGTCGCCGCCGCTTCTCTCCTGAACCGCTCTCTAATAAACATTCCCTTGCGGGGAATGAATAAACCGCCTGCACGGGGCCAGGTCCGTCTTCGAGCCTGGGGGCACAGGCGGCCCCGGGCCGGGCCCGCAAGAGGCGTCAGCGCGGGCCGCGGTCGAGCCTGCGTGAGGAGATGACATCCACGCCGCTGCCCAGTATGTCCCGGAGGATGACCTCGCCGTCCGCGACCGGGGCGCGCATCTCCACGCGGGCCAGCTCCCGCACCGCCTCCCCGATCATGGACTTGGGGATGGGAGAGGCGCTCACCACCGGGAGCAGGGGCAGGGCGCCCCCCTTGACCCGCACGGTGGTGCTCAGCGTGCGGCGGGGGTCGCGGAACTCCTCCTCGGCATATTTCACCCCCACCTTGCACTCGGCCCCCGCGACCTCCAGGACCTCCCCGTCCTCCTCCGTGAGCTCCAGGCCGCAGCTCAGGGGGCAGTTGATGCATACGAAGGCGTGCTTTTTCCTCATCTCCGCCTCCCGCCCTCGCCCTCCACGGCCCGCACCTCCACGGCGATGCGCGGCGGGGCCTCCGTCTCCCGCGGTCCCACCCTGGCGTGCACCATCTCCGGGGGTCGCACCATCCTCGCCTTGCGGGAATAGACCTCCTCGCCGGAGGCCATCACCACCGCCCGCGCCTCCCTCTCCGGGCGCTCCACGCGGAAGTAGAAATCCGCCCCCTCCCCCAGGCCCTCCACCAGCTGCGGGAGCACGAATCTCACATTCCTGCCGGCCTCGACGCGCGCGCAGGGCCCCCGCCTGCGCCCGGCGAGCACGAACTCCGCCGCCCCCCTCCCCGCCGTCTCCGACGTGCGCGTCACCCAGTCCACGAGGTCGAAGACGCCCACCACGTTGCCGCAGGCGAAGATGCCCGGAACCGAGGTCTGCATGCGCTCGTCCACCACGGGGCCGGAGGTGACCGGGTCCAGCTCCACGCCGGCCTGCTTGGAGAGCTCGTTCTCGGGGATGAGCCCCACGGAGAGGAGCAGGGTGTCGCAGGGCACGCGCCGCCCGCTCTCCACGCGCGGCCTGAGGTTCTCGTCCACCGCGGCCACCGTCACCGCCTCCACCCGCTTGCGGCCGTGGACGAAGATGACGGTATGGGAGAGGTGCAGGGGGATGTCGTAGTCGTGCAGGCATTGCACCACGTTGCGGGTGAGCCCCCCGGGCTGGTCCAGGAGCTCATAGACCCCCTCCACCTCCGCGCCCTCCAGGGTGAAGCGGCGGGCCATGATGAGCCCGATGTCCCCCGAGCCGAGTATGACCACCCTGCGCCCCGGCATGACCCCGTCGATGTTGATGTCCCTCTGGGCGGCCCCGGCGCAGATGACCCCCGCGGGCCGGTACCCCGGTATCATCACCTGGTGGCGCGTGCGCTCGCGGCACCCCATGGCCAGGATGACCGTCTCGGGCTCGAGCTCGAACACGCCCTCGCGCGAGTTGACCGCGGCGATGCGGCGGTCCGCCCCCATCTCCAGGACCATGGTGTCCAGCATAACCTCGATGCCCGCCCGCTCCACGCGGTCGATATAGCGCTGGGCGTACTGCGGCCCGGTGAGCACCTCGCCGAAGACCATGGAGCCGAAGCCGTCGTGAATGCACTGCGGCAGTATGCCCCCCAGCTCGATATCCCTCTCGATGAGCACCACATCGCGCAGGCCCGCCTCGCGCGCCGCCAGCGCCGCCGCCAGCCCCGCGGGGCCCCCGCCCACCACCGCGCACTGCGGCTTTCCCGCCACCCTCATCGCGCCCCGCCCCCCAGGAGCTCCTTGGCCATGCCCAAATAGAGCGGGGAGCCCTCCCCGTCCTTGGTCACCGCGGTGACCGGGATGCCCAGCTCCGCGGCGAGGATGGCGGCCACGCGGTTGCCGCAGAAGCCGCCCTGGCAGCGCCCCATGCCGGTGCGCGTGCGCCGCTTCACCGCGTCCATGTTCACGGCGGGTATGAGGGAATGCACGGCGTTCACCACCTCCATCTCGGTCACCGTCTCACAGCGGCAGATAACGTGCCCCCAGCGGGGGTCCTCACGGATGAGGCGGTTGCGCTCCTTCCGCGGCAGCTCGGAGAACTTGGGCGCGGGCGGCGCCGGGGGGTCGAAGTCCGGGCGCGGCTCGCGCGGCAGGCCCAGCTCGTGCAGGATCTCCAGCGCCATCTCCGCGATGGCGGGCGCGGAGGCGAGGCCGGGGGACTGTATGCCGGCCACGTTTACGAAACCGCGCACCTCCTCCGAGGCGGCGATGACGAAGTCCTCCTCCAGGGTGGGGGCGCGGATGCCGCTGAAGGCGGAGATGAGGGCGTCGCGGGGAAAGTTGGGGAGCAGGTAATGGAACCTCTCGAAGATCTCCTCTATCTCGTCGGCTCCGATGGAGGTGTCCTGCTTGTCCGCGGTCTCGATGGCCGTGGGGCCCAGCTGCAGGTTGCCCTCCGCGGTGGGCATGGCCCCCCCGCCCTTGCTCTGGGTGGTCCTCTGCCCCGGCAGGCGGAACTCCGCCACGCTGGCGCGCACGTATTCCGCCGTCACCTGGCGGTCGAAGAGCAGGGTGGCCCCCTTGCGGGGGTGGATGACGAAACCCCCCGCGCCGGCCATGTCGGCCACCTCGTCGGCGAAAACGCCCGCGGCGTTGACCACCAGGGGGGTCGCTATCTCGCCCCGCCGGGTGAGCACCCCCCTCACCTCCCCCCCCGAGACCCGGAAGCCCGTGACCTCGGTGCCCAGGCAGACGCGCGCGCCGTTGACGACCGCGTGCTCGGCCAGGGCGATGGTCAGCTTATAGGGGCTGATGAGGCCGTAAGTGGGGTCGAAGACCCCGGCCACCGCCTCGCGGGTCACGTTGGGCTCCATCAGGAAGACCTCGTCCCGGCTGAGCGCGCGCAGCCCGCCGATGCCCGCGCTCTCGCCGTAGGCGATGATGGCCTCGGGTATCTTGCGCGTGAGGACATCCTCGCGCTCGGGCTCGCCCATGCCCGTCGTCCCGGGCGGGATGGTGCGCTGGGTGATGACCAGGAGCATGCCCTGCCGCTTCAGCTTCACCCCCAGGCCGCGCACGAAATCGTCGTAGAGGCGGTTGCCGCGCACGTTGAGCTTCTGCTTGAGGGTGCCGGCGTCCTCGCCGATGCCCGAGTGCACCTCGGCGTTGTTGGCCTTGCTGGCCCCGCAGGCCACGTCGTCCTCCTTCTCCAGGACCACGATGTCCGAGACGTACTTGGACGCCTCCCTGGCGATGGAGCAGCCGATGACCCCGGCCCCCACGACGACCATGGCGGCACGCTCGGGGAGGGGTTGTCCTGCGATCGGCAAAGCCCGCGCCTCCCTTCCTCGTCGCCCTCGTTGGCGGCTTCCCGCGCCGCGGGCGGCCGCGCATCTTCTTTTTCCTTATTCTACCCCCCGGCGCCGCGAGCGTCCCCCGCCTTTTGCCGGCCTGTCCGACCGCCGCGGGGGCGGGGCGGAGAGGGCGCCCAACGCCCGCGGCGGCAGCGACCGCCGCGCAGCGCCCGCGCGGGTTGACGCGCGACATCGCCGCGGCCCGCCGGCTGCGCTATATTGAGGTCATGAAGAAAAAGGCGCTTACGCGGGAGGAGGAGCGGGTCATCATCCACGGCGGCACGGAGATGCCTTTCGTGGGGGAATACACCGACCTCTTCGCCCCCGGCATCTACACGTGCAGGCAGTGCGGGGCGGCGCTTTACCGCTCGCAGGACAAGTTCCATTCCGGCTGCGGCTGGCCCAGCTTCGACGACGAGGTCCCGGGGGCGGTGGAGAGGAAGCCGGATCCCGACGGCATGAGGACGGAGATAGTCTGCGCCGCCTGCGGCGGGCACCTGGGACATCTTTTCCACGGCGAGGGCTTGACCCCCAAGAATACCCGCCACTGCGTCAACTCCGTCTCCATGAGGTTCATCCCCCATGACGACGCCGAATAGCCGCGAGACCATAGTCCTCGGCGGGGGATGCTTCTGGTGCACCGAGGCGGTGCTGGGCACCGTGCCCGGGGTGCTCGGCGTGACCCCCGGTTACGCCGGCGGCCACGCTCCCGACCCTACCTACCGCCAGGTGTGCGGCGGGGAGACCGGCCATGCCGAGGTAGTGGAGGTGGAATACGACCCCACGGCGGTACGGCTGGAGGACATCCTGGAGGTCTTTTTCGCCACCCACGACCCCACCTCCCTCAACCGCCAGGGCGCCGATGTGGGCACCCAGTACAGGTCCATCGTCCTCTACGATTCGCCGCGCCAGAAGGAGGCGGTGGAGAGGTTCATCGCCGGCATCGCCGGGAAATACGACCGCCGGGTCGTCACCGAGGTGAGGGAGCTGGAGAGGTTCTATCCCGCGGAGGAATGCCACCGGCGCTACTACGCCAGGAACCGGGACCAGCCCTACTGCCGCGCCGTCATCTCCCCCAAGCTGGCCGCGCTGCGGCGCGGGCGCCCCGGCTGAGAGGCGGAGGGGGGCTTTGCGCCCTCACCTGCCGAAGCGGATGGCGAACCTCACGTTCCTGTGCGCCCTGTCGGCGGCTTCCCGGACCAGGACGTCCTCGTCGGCCAGGGTCTCTTCCAGCGCCTGCAGCGACCGCTCGTCCTTGAGTATCCCCAGGGACTTTACCGCCCCCAGGCGGACGTAGCGGTTCTCGTCCCCCAGCACCGCGATGAGCTCCGGGACCGCGTTGCGGTCGCCGATGACCCCCAACGCCTCCGCAGCCTTCCACCTCACGTGCGGGTGACCGTCGCGCAGCGCCGCCATCAGCGAGCCCACCGCCCTGCGGTCGCCTATCCTGCCCAGGGCGGTGGCCGCCCTCCACTTGGAGCGCAGGGTGCCGCTCTCCAGCTCCTCCATGAGCAACCCGACCGCCTGCGAGCCCATGAGCTCGCAGGCCTCCAGCGCCCCCCAGCGCACGCGCAGGCGTTCGTCGTCCAGGGAGCCCACCAGGGACCTTATCGCCGGCTGCCCCATCTTGACCAGGGCGTCCAGCGCCCGCTTGCGCACGCGCAGACTTTTATCGTCCATGGCGTCGATAAGGGGCCTGACCGCGGGGTAGCCCATGATGGCCAGGGACTTGGAGGCGATCCAGCGCACGTTGACGTCGTTGTCCTTGAGGATCTCGATCAGGGGGGGTATGGCCCTCGCATCCCGCATCTTCCCCAACACCCCCGCGGCCTCGGCCCGGGTGTACTTGTTCTCGGCATCCAGGGCTTCGAGCAGGTAGTCGGCCACGGATTCCCCCATGTCCAGCAGAGAATCCGCGGCCGCCCACCTCACGCGCTCATGCTTGTCCGAGAGGACGCCGATGAGCGCCCTGGCGGCGCTGCGGCTCTTGTGCCTGCCCAGCTCCTTCGCCGCCCTGAGGCGGATTCCGGGGTCCTCATCCTCCAGGTCCTTCATCAGCTCCTGGGTGCGGTCCTCCTTCATGATGTTGAACGGGTTCATGTCAAACACGTCCAGCTTTCCTCCCCTCCGCTCTTCCGCACAAAAAACGCCCCGCGAGGGGCCTCGAACCCTTGCCTGCGTCCGCATCATGACCCTGGTCCTTGCCTGCGCCCACATTATAACTCTAACAGAAGGGTTCCCCCGCGCGGGAGAGGACAAACAAGGAGCGCACGGGGGTCTTCCCACGGAGCACTCGTCTCCGGCGCGCCCCGCCTCGCCGCGCCCAGGAAGGTCGTGGGGGGCTTGGGGGCGGCGGGGCGGGTGCTACAATGTGTAAATGCAAGTGCGGGATGGGTCGCCGGCGGCACAAGCGGGCGGAGCGGTTGCCGTGAGAAGAATCGCGAAGAGGGCGCATCTGCGGACAGCCCTGCCCGCGGCCCTTTGTGCTCTGGCCGCCCTGTGCGCGCTCGCGGCGGCCTGCATCCCCGCAGCCGCGGCGCAGAGGGCGGTTCTGCCCGCCCTGCCGCCCGAGCCCGAGGGGGGAAGCGGCGAGCCCGCCCCCTCCCTGGACGAGCGGCTGCGGGAGCTGGCGCAGGGCGCCGGGGGCGAGTACGGCATCTATCTCAGCGCGTTGCAGACGGGAGAGCATGCGGGGTATCAGGAGGACAAGCCCTTCTACGCCGCCAGCTGCTACAAACTCTTCCAGGTCATGTACATCTACGAGAGCGCGGCGCGCGGCAGGATAGACCTCGGCCGCGCCATCGCCTGCGGGGAGGGCGATATCGAGGGGGAGGCGGGGGTCATACAGCATCGATCCCTGGGCACGGCCTACACCACGCGGGAGCTGTGCAGGTACGCCATCACCTACAGCGACAATACGGCGGCGAGGATGCTGCGCAGGGTCTATGGGTACGCGCCCTACCGCGATTACGCCGCCTCCATCGGCTGCAGCGTGAGCGGCCGCTATGGCGGCAACCTCACCACCGCCCGCGAGATGGGCATCCTGCTCATGCGCGTCCATCAGTTCGCCTCCGTGAGCCCGCTGGGCCAGGAGGTGGTCTCCTTCCTGGAGGAGAGCGTGCAGGACTGGCGCATCCCCGCCGGGCTTCCCGAGGGCGTGAGGGTGGGCAACAAGACGGGCGACTATCTCGGCTACGCAAACGACGCCGCCCTGGTCTTCGCGGAGGGCCTCACCTACGTGCTCTGCGTCCTCTCCAGCGGCGCACCGGGAAACCGCGTGCACACCGAGGCCTCGCGCCTGGTCTATGAGCACCTGGCGCAAGGGCCCGGGGGGGAGGGAGCCCGCGGCGCAGAAGCGCCCGCGCCGTACGTGCGGCATTTTTTCGCCCACCTCCCCGCGCCTCCGGACAGCGAGACCTGGCTGCGCCTGAGCAACGACGCCGCCTGCACGGCCGCCGTCGCGCTCAAGCTCTCGGGCGGGGACCTCGCCCTTGCGCAGTGGAGATTGTACGCGCCCTCGCGCAGCGAGATGACCTTATGCCCGGCTGGGATGTGGAGGGGCGGAGGGGAGTGCGTCCTCTCGCTGTCCTCCCCGGCGCCCATACGGGCGGAGCTTCTGACCTACCGCGAAGGCGGCGGCGGATGGGAGCTCGCGGGCCGCTCCGCCGGGCTGGAACATGCGGCGACGGAGCTCTGCCTCGTGGCTGACGCCGGCGCGCAGGGACCGCAAACGCGGCTCCACCTCTTCAACCCGGGGGCGGCGGCGGAGTGCACGGTTTACGGCGTCGCGGAGAGCGGGGCCGTGAAGGCGCCGCTCACCCTCCCCCCCGGAGGCATCTGCTCGCTGCCGGTCGAGCAGCTCACCGGCGGCGGCGTCTTCGCCCTCTACGTCCTCGCCGACGCGCCCCTCGTCGCCGAGGCAGCCCCCGCCCCCTAGCCGGTTCGGCCGCTACCGCGGCCGCACTCCGCCTCTGTATATAATGGTGGCCGGGTGATGAGATGGACGAGTCAGCAAACGGTGTGCGCGACATGCTGCGCAGCGAGGCCTGCGGCTTCGCGGCGCGCGTCCTGCGCGGCGGGGGCGAAGGGCGCATGAGGGACCCCGTGCGCCTCATGGAGATGCTCGCGCAAACGGCGGCGGCGGGGTACCCGGGCCTGCTCATACCCGCCTCGTGCGGCGGCGAGGGCGGCGGCCTGCTGGAGGCCTGCATCGTGGTCGAGGAGGTCGCGGCCGAGGAGCCCAGCCTGGCCCTCATGCTCGTCCACCACCTCTCCTGCGCGCTCGGCATCGTGCTCTGGGCGGGAGAGGGGCAGAGGCTGCGCTTCCTCCCGCCGCTGTGTTCGCTGCGCAGCGTGGGGGCCGTGGCCCTCACCGAGCCCGAGGCGGGAAGCGACCTCGCGGCCGTCAAGGCGAGCCTGCAGAGAAGGGGCGGGCATCTCGTGCTCGACGGCAACAAGTGCTTCGTCACCAACACCGGGGAGGGCATCGACGCCCTGGTGCTGGGTTTCTTCCGCGATGCCTCGGGCCTGGCCTGCGCCCTGGTCCCCTCCTCGGCCCCCGGGTTCCACCTTGCCCACCACTACCGCTTCGCGGGCTGGGAGGGCCTTCCCAATCACGCCATCGTCCTGCAGGGCTGCCTTGTCCCCGCCGACCACCTCGTCGCGGAACGCCTGGAGGACGAGGGTTACCGGCGCTGGTGGGACGGCTCGATGCTGCTGGTCACGGCCCTGGCGGTGGGCATGATGAGGGCCTGCAGGGAGAAGGCGGTGCGCTACTGCGGCGAGCGCCGCCAGTTCGGCAAAAGGCTGCTCGAACACCAGGCCCTGCGTTTGCGCATCTCCGATATGGCGGTCTGCGAGACCCTGGCCAGGACGGGTATGGAGCTCGCCGCCGCGCGCTTGGACGCGGGAGCGTCCTGCCACGACGAGGTGTGCATGCTCAAACTCTTCGCCACCGGGCGCCTGGAGGAGGTCGCCTCGTCGGCGGTGGAGATGGCGGGGGGATACGGGTACACCCTCGACAGCGGCCTTTCCGCGCTCTACCGCGACGCCAAGGGGTTGCAGCTGCTGTGGGGAACGCGGGAGATGATGCGCCTGGAGATAGCCCGCTCGCTGGACGCGCCGCCGCACTCATCCCGCTCCTGACCGCCCTCCCCGCGAAGCGGGCGGGGCGGGCTCCCGGGCAGAAAAGGGGGGACGGCCTGCGGTCTCAGCGCCCGCCGCGCCAGCGGTGACCCCCGCCGCGGACGCCGCTTCCCCGCGCGGGCCGCGCGGAGCCGCGGGATGCCCTGCTTGCCGCCCTCGTCCACCTTGTGCTGACGCCGCTTCCCCGCACGGGCCGCGCGGAGCCGCGGCCCGCGAACCTGGCGATCAACCGGTACAGCGCCGGGACGAGGACCGCCGCGACCGCGACCTTCTGCTCCCTGGCGAGAAGGGGCCGCGCCCTGATGGCGGACACCGGCCGCGCCTCCGCTCGGGGCTCCGCAAGAGGCCGACCTGCCGTGCGCGGAGCCGGAAGCTCCTCGTACTCGTAGATGGCGCCCTGGGGGCAGGACTCGGCGCAGGAGCCGCACGAGGTGCACAAGCCCTGGATTATCTCCGCCGTCTGACCCTGCATGCGGATAGCCCCGCTGGGACAGCTCTCCAGGCACAGGCTGCACCCCGTGCACAGTTCCTCGTCAACCGTAAACATGCTCAAGACACCCCGGTGCGGCCGCATGCGCTCAATGGTCGCAGACATTGTCGCCCAACTCCAGGGAACCGGCGACATATTCCTTCACCGCCCGCAGGGGCTCGATGGCCGGCGCGCCGCAGACCACCCTCACCCCGCTCTGGGCGAATATCTGCTGGGCCCTCGCCCCCATGCCTCCGGCGATCACCGTCTTCACGCCCTTTTCCGCCAGCCAGCGCGGCAGCAGCCCGGGCTCGTGCGGCGGGGCGTTGCACACCTCCTTGACCGCCGGCTCTCCTCCGTCGACGGCCTGCACCAGGGTGAATTTCTCGCAGTGCCCGAAGTGCGCACACAACAGGCCATCCTGGGTGGGAACCGCGTATATCTCCATGCCTTCCTCCTCGCCTTCTTTCGCTCCTCCGGGGCTTTCGCCCGCGCCCGCCGCGGCGCTCTCCGTTTTTTCGCCGCCCGAGGTCAGGGCCACCACCCTGTCCACCATGCCGTCGAGTATGGGAGCCACTGCGGGCAGGTCGCGGTAATGGCCCTTCTTGGCCCCGCCGCGATCCGCCCAGGCCGCGAACTCCGCGTCCAGGGGAAGGGAGGCCAGCAGCTCCACCTGCATCTTCTCCGTCATCTCCGCGGCCCCGCCACTCCCGAAGATGTCCACGCTCTCCCCGCAGTGAGGGCAGACGAGGCCGCTCATGTTCTCCACCACCCCCAGCATGCGCATGCCGATGCGGCGGCAGAAAACGATGGACTTGCGCACGTCCGCTATGGCCAGTTCCTGGGGCGTGGTCACCACCAGCCCCCACGCATCCGGTATCAGCTGCGCCACGCTGAGCGGCTCGTCTCCGGTGCCGGGGGGGGAGTCTATGACCAGGTAATCGAGTTCGCCCCAGTGGATATCCTCCATGAACTGCCTGATGGCCGTCATCTTCAGGGGGCCCCTCCAGATGACCGCGCTGTCATTATCTTCCATGAACAGTCCGATGGATATCACCTTGAGGTTGCCGGCCACGCTGAAGGGGAAGATCCCGCTCTCATCGCCGCTGACCCTCTCGCCCACCAGCCCGAATATCACCGGTATGCTGGGGCCGTGGAAATCCACGTCCATGACCCCCACCTTGTAGCCGCGCTCCGCCAGGCCCAGGGCCAGGGACGCCGCCACCGAGCTCTTGCCCACCCCGCCTTTTCCGCTGAGCACCATGATTTTATTCTTAACACCCGCGAAATTCGGATGCTGCGACGGCTTCGCCTGTTCTCCACAGTCTCCTTTACAATCTCCTTTACATGCTGTCACTTTATCTCGCATCCCCTTTCCTTGTCGTTATTATCAACCCCTACTCGCCGTCCCCGCAGCGCTGGTCCCGCTTGGGCCGGCGGATGCGGTCCGGGTTCTCCTTGAGCTCGCCCTTTAAGTAACAGGCCAGCGCCTCCTGCGTCAATTCCTCGTCCGTGGCGATGGGGAGCACGTCCCTGCGCAGCATCCCCACGTAGGCATTCTCTCCCATGCCCCCGCAGATGACCACGCGCACGTCCGGGAGGAGCTTCTCCAGCAGCTCCCAGCAGCCCGCCTGGGTATCCTCCTCTCCCCTCGCACATTCCATGCGGTTCACCCGGAACTCTTCGTCGGTGACCTTGCCTTTCGTCACCGTATAGACGGCGAAAAGCGGCGCCGCGCCGAAATGGCATGCTATCACCTTGCCGTTCTCGGTGGCCACCGCGACCTTGTGCTCCTGGTGGAGGATCATCGCCTTCCCCTCCCAGCGCTCTTCAGCCTGCGCCATTTCGGCTCTACCCACAGGTAAACGCCAAGGAGCGCCGAGACGAGGCCGGAGTATATGTGCAGCTTTCTCAGAGTTTTTCTCCTCGGCATCATGCCTCTCATCCTCCAGCCCTCGAGGGGGTCTGCAGGGCGCCCCGACAGTTAATTATAGTCCTTATATAGCATATGTCCAGTAACAAGATCATGCTCCTCACGCTCGCATTTCATCATCTCATACACGATGCTTTACACATGGTTTACACTAGTATAATATATTTATGGGCATATGCCTAGTAATGAAGGCGCGGGGAGCGCCTGACGCGGATGTGGAGGTGAGACGGATGGCATGGCTGGGAAGAGGACGCGGAAGCGGAAGGCCCGCGGGTGGCCGCGGTGCCGCCGGAACCGCTGTATGCCGCTGCCCCAAGTGCGGGCACAGCGAGCCGCACACCAGGGGCGTCCCTTGCTCCAGGAAGAGCTGCCCCAAGTGCGGAACGCGCATGGTGGGGGCGAACTGCGGTTGAGAGAGCGCCGCGAGGCGCGGTCATGGCACAGGAGATTGACGCATTGAGGAGAGGAGAATGACATGAAGGTAGCCATATCATCTACGGGACCCGACTTGACGGGCAACGTGGACCCCCGTTTCGGCCGCTGCGCCTACTTTATCTTCTACGACACCGATACGGGAAACTGGGAGGCGGTGCCCAACGCCAACCGTGACGCCGCCGGCGGGGCGGGCATCCGCACCGCCCAGTCCGTGGTGGAGAAGGGCGCGGAGGCCGTGCTCACGGGCAATATCGGCCCCAACGCCATGCAGGTGCTCTCGGGGCAGGTCAAGGTGTACACGGGCTTTTTCGGCACCATCGAGGAGGCTCTGCAGGCGCTGAAAACGGGCGGCCTCACCGACACGACCTCGCCCACGGTCCAGGACCACGCCGGCCTGGGCGGCGGAGGCGCCGCCGGTCCCGGCACCGGCATGCCGGGCGGAGGCATGGGCATGGGCGGAGGCATGGGCATGGGCGGAGGCATGGGCATGGGCGGAGGCATGGGCCGCGGCATGGGCGGAGGCATGGGCCGCGGTGGAGGCCGCGGTGGAGGCCGCGGCAGGGGCGGTAGAGGTGGGGGGCGTTGGTAATCACAGTCGCCGCCGGCAAGGGCGGGACCGGCAAGACCCTGGTGGCGGTGAACCTGGCCCTTTCCCTGCACCGGGCGGGGGTGAAGACGCTGCTCGCGGACGCCGACGTGGAGGAGCCCAACGCTCACCTTTTCATCAGGCCCTCCATCACCAGCCGCGAGGACGTCACCATAGCCATACCGCGCATCGACGAGGAGGTCTGCGACCGCTGCGGTGAATGCTCCTCCTTCTGCGCCTTCGGGGCGCTGGCCACCACGCCCGCGCGGGTCATCCTCTTCGACGACCTCTGCCACGGTTGCGGGGGATGCACGCTGGTATGCCCCCTCGGCGCCATCAGCGAGGAGCCGCGGCTCATCGGGGCCATCGAGCGGGGACGCAGCGCCGAGGGCCTGGACTTCATGCACGGGATCCTGGAGATAGGCGAGCCCATGGCCAGCCCCATTATCGCCGCCATCAAGGAGCGCCTGGACCCCGCGGCCGTGAACATCGTCGATTGCGGGCCGGGAACGGGCTGCGCCGCCATGACCGCGGTGCAGGGCTCGGATGTGTGTATCATGGTCACCGAGCCCACCCCCTTCGGCCTGCACGACCTGCTCATGGCGGTGAAGATGGCCGAGACGCTCGGGGTGCCCTCGCTGGTGGTGGTGAACAAAGACGCGCCGGGCAACACCGAGGTGAGGGACTTCTGCGCCGAGCACGGCCTGGAGATAGCGCTCTCCATACCCTTCTCCATGGAGACGGCGCGGCTCACCTCGAGCGGCGTCAACCTGGTCGACAGCGAAAAGGACTGGCAGAGGACGTTCTATTCCCTCTACGAGAGGGTATCCCCCATGGTCTCCAGCGGAGGTGCCTGAGATGAAACAACTGGTCATCCTCAGCGGCAAGGGCGGGACGGGAAAGACCACGGTCACCGCCTCCCTGGCGCAGGCCTTAAAACCGGTGATGCTGGCCGACTGCGACGTGGAGGCGCCCAACCTGCACCTCCTGCTCTCCCTGAAAACGGAGAAGTCCTACGCCCTGCGGGTCTCGCGCAAGGCGAGGATAGACCCTGAGCTGTGCACCTCCTGCGGCCTCTGCGAGGAGCACTGCCGCTTTGGAGCCGTCGTCGCCTCCGACCCCTACAGCATCGACGTATTCAGCTGCGAGGGCTGCGGGGTCTGCGGCCACGTGTGCCCGGAGAAGGCCGTCGACTTCTTCGAGAGCGACGGGGCACAGGTCTATATCGGCACCACGCCCTACGGGCCCATGGTCGGGGCGGAGCTCGCCATGGGCGAGGAAGCCTCGGGCAAGGTGGTGTCGCAGGTGCGGATGGAGGCCCAGGCGATGGCCCATGAGGCCGGGCTACCGCTCATCATCGTGGACGGCTCGCCGGGCACGGGATGCCCGGTGATCGCCTCCCTGAGCGGCGCGGACCTGGCCCTCATCGTCACCGAGCCCTCGCTTTCGGGCCTGCACGACCTGGAGAGGATACTGCAGGTGGCGAAGCACTTCGGCATCCCCACCATGGTGTGCATCAACAAATGCGACATCGTGCCCGAGCTGGCGGACCGTATCAGGCGGAGATGCGGGGAGCTGGGCATAGAGGTTGCCGCGCAGATACCCTTCAGCGAAGAGGTGGTGGAGGCGCTGCGCGCCGGGCGTCCGCCCCTGGGAAACGTGCCGCAGCGGGTGGAGGAGCCCCTGCGGCGCCTGGCCGAAGCGGTCGTGGCGCACACGGCGGTAGCCGCCAATTGAGAAGCGCGGTCACGCGGGGCCGGAGGCGGGGCGGCGGAGGTGACAAATGCCCGCCGTTGCCATATAAAAGAGGCGAGGGAGGTGGGCTCTTGACCGCACCCGCCGATCCCGGGCCGCCGGGGGAGGCGCCCCGCACGTAACGCCAGGGGCAGGAGGAGAACAGCGCGCATAAAGGAAGTGAGCAATTGGCCAGGCCCGTCAAGCCCAAGCTGGTGGGGTGGGCGCCCCGCACGGATTACTTCAAACCCAGGGGCATACCCCTTGCCCAGCTCGAGGAGGTCAGACTGAGCGTGGAGGAGCTGGAGTCCCTGCGCCTGGTGGACCTGGAGGGCATGTATCAGGAGGACGCCGCCCGGGAGATGGGCGTCTCGCGCCAGACGGTGCAGCGCATGATCGCCGAGGCCCGGGCCAAGGTTATCGGAGCCCTGGTTACCGGCCGGGCCCTGCGCATCGAGGGGGGGAGCTACATCCTCCGCGAGGGCGCGGGCCAGTACCGCTGCGGCCGCTGCGGCGACGCCTTCCCCTTCCGCCAGGGGCGCAAGGGGCGGGGGTGGAAGTGCCCCACCTGCGATTCCGGCGAATGACGGCGGGTGAGCCGCCCTGGCGGGATATCGCCCGCCGCCCCATAGTCATCATGCGCTCCCCCCATACCCGCGGCCCGGGCACCCCCATGCGGCCCGAGGGGGCCGGGTGCGGTTCGCTGCTTGGCTTAACCTTGCCAAACCGCCCCTTGCGCACCCCGATATGCGGCAGAGCGACGGTGCTTCCCCGCCGCTTGAGGTATGGTATTAGAAAGCCCGGGGGAAAGGTGCGAGCATGTTAGCGCAGAGCATAGTGTCCCAGGCCATGCGGGCGGGCGGGGGACTTCGCCTGCACGAAGCGGTGGTCGGCCTGGGTTTCACCCTGGTGAGCCTGGAGGGCGGCGCCTGCGGCCTCGCCTATACCCTGCGCGACGAGCTGGGGCGCGGCTGCGACGCTTTCACGCAAGCGGGGAGCCTGGTGGGCAGGGAGGCAGGAGAGGCCCTGGAATGGATGGGGAGGGGCTCGGTCGTCGCCTCCGCCGTCGGCCTCGCCGTGGCCAACGCCCTGCTGCCGCCGCCCGCGGAGGCCTTGGCCACGGACCTCATGGATATGCTTTCCCTGCGGCCCGGGGAGCGCGTGGTCACGGTGGGGAGGTTCCGCCCCCTGGAGCCGAGGCTGAAAAAGAGGGGGGTGGCCCTGGAGGCCGTCGAGCGGGGAGACCCGCTGCAGCCCCTGCGGGGATGCGACGTGGCCCTCGTCACCGCCACCGCCATCATCAACGGAACCCTTGAGGACATCCTCCCCGCGACCGCGGGAGCCCGGGAGGTGGTCGTCCTCGGACCCAGCACCCCCTGCGCCCCCGCGGCTTTCGCCGGAACCGCCGTCACCCTCCTCGCCGGCTCGGCCGTGGCCGACCGGGAGCGGGCGCGGGCGGTGGTGCTCGAGGGCGGAGGCACGCAGACCCTGGGCAAGTCGCTGCACAGGTGGACGCTGCGCGTGAGCGAGGCGAGGCGGGGATGAAAAGGACCGAGCGGGCGGCCGCCCTCTCCGTCGTCGTCACCACCCTCCTGGGCGGGGGCATGATCGCCGTCGCCGCTGTCTCGGGCAGCGTGTCCCTGGTCGCCGAGGGCATACACACCATGACCGACAGCGTCACCTCGCTGGCCCTCCTCATCGGCCTGCGCCTCTCCGAGCGCCACAGCGAGACCTTCCCCTTCGGCCTCTATAAGCTGGAGAACCTGGTGGCCACGGCCATCGGCGTCCTCATCCTGGTCGGCGCCTACGAGCTGGGCTCCGAGTCCATCCGCCATCTCGGCGAAGAGCCGCGCGCCCTGGAGCACGAATGGCTGATGATGGCGGTGATGGCGGTGAGCATACTCTGCATAGGAGCCCTGGCCTGGTACAAGAACAAGGTCGCCCGCGAGGAGAACTCCCCCGGGCTGCGGGCGGACGCGCGCCACTCCATGAGCGACCTCGCCGCGGCGGTGGCCGTGCTGGTGGGTATCGGCCTGCACATGGCGGGCGTGCCCCGGGCGGACTCCGTCGCCGCCCTGGTGGTGGTGGCCTTCCTCGCCTGGGCGGGGATAAACGTCACCCTCAACGGGGTGAAGGTGCTCCTCGACGCCTCGGTGGAGAAGGAGGTGCTCTTCCAGGCGCGGGAGATAGCGCAGGCCCATCACGGGGTCAAGGAGGTCCTGCATGTGGAGGGGAGGAACTCGGGCAGCTACCGCTTCCTCAACCTCGTCCTCGTGCCCCGCAGCCGGAACCTGGACCTCGCCGACCACGTCGCCGAGGAGGTGCGGGACAGCATCTCCCGGGGCATCCCCAAGGTGGATCGGGTGAACATCAACCTGCGCACCGAGGCAAGGGAAAGCATGCGCGGCGCCGTCATGCTGGAGGCGGACGGCGCGACCGTGTCCGGCCATTTCGGCGACGCCCCGGCCTTCGCCCTGCTCGACTTCTCCCTCCCTGGCGCGGGGACCGTCTCCCGGGAAATGCTGTTGAACCCCTTCACCGACCTCTCCCGGGGCAAGGGGGTCAAGGTGGCGGAGTTCCTGGCCCAGCAGGGCGTGGACGTCGTGGTGGTCAAGGAGGACCTGGAGGGCAAGGGCTCCCATTACGCCCTGGAGGCGCACGGGGTGCTCGAGCTGTTCCGGCCGGAGCTGAAGAGCCTGGAGGACGCCGAGAGGGAGCTGGCCGACTTCGTGCGCGGCCATTAAGCACCTCCCGCGGGGGCGCCAGTGATAGAATACCCCCATGATGCATACATCACACCTGGAAGGCATGGCTTTCACCGCGGGGCGCTGGCCCCTGGACCCAGGCCTGCCCACCGCCGTCTTCATCCACGGCTCCGGGGGGGCGGGTGTGCTCTGGCACGCGCAGGCGCAAGAGCTGGCGGAGGAGATGAACACGCTGGCCCTCGACCTCCCGGGACATGGCGCGAGCGGCGGCGAGGGCATGGAGCGCGTGGAGGATTACGCCGCGCGCGTGGACGCCTTCATCGCCTCGCTGGGGGCGCCGCGCCCCATACCCTGCGGCCTGAGCATCGGCGGGGCCATCGTCCTGCAGCTGCTGCTGGACCACCCGGGCCGGTACGCGGCGGGCATCGTGGTCAACTCAGGCGCCAGGCTGCGGGTGCTGCCCATGATATTTGAGGCCGTGGAGAAGGATCCGCGGGCCTTTGCCGAGGCCGCCCCCGCCTTCAGCATCGCGGAGAAGACCGACCCCTCCGTCATCGCTCCCCTCCTGGAAGCGATGGCCGCATGCCCCCCCGAGGTCACCCTGGGCGACTTCCGCGCCTGCGACTCCTTCGACGTCATGGAGAGGCTGGGCGAGATAGAGGCGCCCGTCCTCGTCCTCACCGCCGCGGAGGACAAGATGACCCCCGTCAAGTACGGCGCCTTTCTCGCGGAGCGCATCGCGCGCTCCACCCTGCTCAACATCGAGGGAGCCGGCCACCTCTCCCCCATGGAGAAGCCCCGCGAGGTGGGCGAGGCCATAGCGGAGTTCGTGCGCTCGCTGTGAGGCCCTCCCCGCACGGGAGAGGGACCACGCGTTCCCGCTCACCTATTCCCGGAAGGGTGCACCCGACTCCACGTGGGGAAAGGAGCCACGCGGGCCACGCCGCCCACTCGTGTCATCCCCGGATGCTAGAATTATTCTAAAGGAGGCGGTCGGGATGGCGGTGTATTCCCACTCAAGGCTGCAGACTTTCCAGAACTGCCCGCTGCAGTACAAGCTGCGATATATCGACCGGGTGAAGTCGGAGAGGCACGGCATCGAGGCCTTCATGGGCAGCATGGTGCACGAGGCTATGGAGAAACTCTACCGCGACCTCAGGGTGTCCAAACTCAACGAGCTGGAGGACCTGCTGGGCTTCTACCGCCAGAGCTGGGACAGCGCCTGGCACGACGGCATCTTCATCGTCAAAAAGGACTACACGGCGCGCAACTACCGCGACACCGGCGAGCGCTGCATCCGCGACTACTACGAGCGCTGCTACCCCTTCGAGGACGGCAGGACCCTGTGGCTGGAGGAGTGGGTGCGCATCCCCCTGGATTCGGGGGGCAAATACTCCATGACCGGGGTGGTGGACCGCCTGGTGGACAGGGGCGGCGGTGCCTACGAGATACACGACTACAAGACCTCCGCGAGCCTCCCCACCCAGAAGCAGGCGGACTCCGACCGTCAGCTGGCCCTCTATCAGCTGGCGGCGATGGAGGCCTTTCCCGATGCCCGCGAGATGAAGCTGGTGTGGCATTACCTGGCCTTCGACAAGGACATCGTCTCCGAGAGGAGCGAGGAGGACCTGCGGGAGCTGAAGCGCAGCACCATCGCCCTCATCGAGGTCGTGGAGGGGGCGCGGGAGTTCGAGCCCAGGGAGAGCGCCCTCTGCGCATGGTGCGATTATCCCCACCTTTGCCCGCTGCGCAGGCACCTCTTCGCGGTGCAGGACCTCGCACCCCGGGAGTTCAGCGAGGAGGACGGGGTCAGGCTGGCGGACAGGTACGTGGAGCTGAGGGGAAGGAAGAGGGAGCTGGAGGCGGAGCTGGAGGGGCTGCAGGAGGAGATAGCGGAGTACTGCGGGGCCAAGGACTACGCGACCCTGCGGGGGACGGAGCACATGCTGACGGTGAAGAGGGAGACGAGGCCGGCCTTCCCCAAATCCGGCAGCCAGGAGCGATCCGAGCTGGAGGAGCTCCTGAGAAAGCTGGGGCGCTGGGACGGCGCCGCGGCCCTCAATGCCGCCAAGCTGACCAAGACGCTGCGGGAGAGGAGCTGGCCGGAGAAGGAGCTGCGCGAGCTGGAGCGCTTCGCGACCTGGGAGGAGAGCGTCAGCATACGCCCCCGCAAGCTCAAGGACCAGGAGAGATAGGCGCAGGCCCGCCCTCCGCGCGGGGCTCAGATGATAGGCGCCACATTGGCCCGCGAGCCCTTGAGCTTCGCCGCGATGAGGAGGAAGAGGGAGCGCACGGGGTCAACCGGTGAGAGCTGCACCGTCTGGACTCGCATCTGCCGGGACAGGCCGCCGATGCTTAGGGCCAGGTCATTGCATCCGGGGCTCATGGTCACGCGGCGCTTTCCCAGCCGCTTGCGCAGCGCCACGCCGTGCTCCTGTATGGCGCAGCTCCCCGCGATGTGCACGCGGCCCTCGAGGCCATCCACCACCTCCTTGCCTATGCCCTTCCCCATGAGCACGGTGAAGCCCCCTTTGCCCCCATGGTCGCGGTAGAGCAGCTCGATGATGGTCTCGGTGTTGCGGCGGCAACCCTCCTTGCAGCAGCGCTCCTCGCCCCTGATGATGGTCACATCGGGCGGGAAATCGTCCAGCAGCTCGCAGGTCAACTGCCGCTTGCGCTCCTCCAGGAGGGGCCGGTTGACGATGTCGATCTTCTCGATATCCCCCTGCCCAAAACCGGTGTCCGCGCAGAGCTTGAGATGCGCGACCTCCTGCAGGCCGAAGCCCATCAGCGCCGCGCCCACGACATCGGTGGCCAGCGCGTCCGGGCCCCCGATAAGTAGGTCGAAGGGCAACACGCAGCGCACGGCGTTGAAAACCGTCGGGTAGTGGCCGTGATCGGTGCCGACGAGCCCGTCGATAAGGGCGAAATCCGGGCGGATGACGCGGTAGATGTCGGCGAACTTCTGATGCAGTCGGTAGTTGTGGTTGGCGATGCGGCTCATCTGATGCACCAGCCCGAACTGATTCTTGATGGAGAGCGTCACCTGGGACATGCTGTGGGTCTTGAGCTTGGGGATGGACACATAGAGGTTCTCCGCGCGCCTCTCTATGAGGCGCTCGTAGGCGAAGTCCGATATCTCCACAAACTCCTCCAGCGTCTCCAGAAACACCGGCACGGCCCCCGTCTCGTCCAGGTAAATGGGCACGGCCCCGGTCTCTTTGCACACGCGCTTGTAGCCGGTGCCCAGAAAGACCAGCCGGGTGAAGTTGGCCTGGGTGCTGTTCTCGATGACATAGACATCGCGCGCCCCGCAGGCCTGAAAGTAGAGGATGGTCTGGCGCAGCACCTCGGGGTCGGTATAGACATTCGGCTCTGGGCCAACGCCGTTGACCTTGAGATAGACATCCCGGCTGGAGCGCAGCATGCTCTTCCCCCCGCCGAAATGCTCGAAGACCTCCCTCACGGCCGCGGCTATGCCCTGCCGGGTGTCCGCCAGCACGACCTCCGCTCTCGCGTCTGAAGCGCCTTCACCGACCATCGCCTTACCTCCCTCGCTGCCGCGCGCACGGCGGGGGCCGGCCCGCGGCCTCCCGCGGGGCATGCCGTCCCCGTGCCGCCCTCTCGCAGGACATCTTGCTTCCTTTTTGGGCTCAAGCGGGCGCCGGGCCACGGCTCGCCATCTCGCCACGCGGCGGGCGCGCGCTCCCGAGCTCCGCCTGCGACCATCCATATCATAGAATCGGGCCCGCGCGCATGTCCATCCGCGCGGGCCCCCATATCCACCGGTCGCCGCCGACGGCCGCATGCTGGAGGAGGATGCGTCGCCAGGAAGGGAAATGGCGGGTCCCCTGCGGGAATCGCGCGAAAACAGGGGCGGCAACATGGCCGAGTTGCTCAAGGGGCGGGGTCGCCCTGCCGAATGTAATAACGTTGAGCGGGAGGGCCCGCGCCATGCGCCACGCCGCTTTTTGCGGAGCGAGAGGAGAGGGGCGCGCCGCGAGGTCGCCCGCCGGGGCGTTGCGTCAAAACGGACAGGAAAACCTGGAAACGTATATGCCGAGCGGATATACCGAGCGAGCGCGAGGCCTCCATCCCGGCCCGAAGCGCCGGGGGGAGGAGGGCCTCTCCGCCCATGGCATCCGCTCGCGCGAGGTCAGGGAGACAAAGCCGGAAAGCCCCATTACATGTAGCACCGGACCGGCATGAGTTCACGGAGGTGGAGGGTATGCTGTCTAGACAGGGTCACGGGGGGCTGAGAAAGCCCGCGGTAGTGCTGTTCATGGTTCTGCTGCTGCTGGGGGCGCTCGCCCCGCTGGGCATAACCCCCCTGGACGGCGGGAGAAAGGCCTATGCGGACGGCCCCGGCGGGTCGATCTCCGGCACCGTCAAAGACGCGGATGATAACGCAGTGAAGGAAGTCCGCGTCGAGGTATGCGACGCGTCAGGCATGGAGGCGGGCATCGCCGATACCGATGAGGACGGCTTCTACGAGGTGGACGGCCTGGAGGCGGGCAACTATTTCGTGTATTTCTCTCCCCCGCCCCAATATCGCGGCCAGTGGTACGAAGGCGCGCAGGGCCTCGAGGAAGCCGAGCCCGTGGAGGTCGAGGAGGGCGTGGCCACGACGGATATCGACGCCACCCTGGATGCGGCGGGCTGGATAACGGGCACCGTCACGGATAAGGGTGATGAGGGCGTGGAGGGCGTGCAGGTCGAGGTCTTTGACGCGGACGGGAATCCGGCGGGCGTCACCACGTGGACGGATGAAAACGGCGCCTATGTGGCGGGCGGCCTGGAGGCGGGCGAGTACTACATATTTTTCTTCCCCCCGCACGAATACCTGCGCCAATGGTATGAAGGGGCGGAGGACTTCATGGACGCCACAAAGGTAACGGTAGTGGTGGGCCAAGCCACGGAGGAAATCGACGCCGCCCTTGAGCCGGCGGGCTGGATAGAGGGCACGGCGACCAGCGCGGTCGAGCCCGAAGGGGTGGAGGGCGTCCAGGTCGTGCTCAACGACGAGCATGGCAACTGGCTGGGAGAAGCCATGACCGATGAGAACGGTCAATATGTGCTGGGCGGCCAGAAGGCGGGCGAATACTACATATTCTTCTATCCCCCGTATAAATACCTGCCCCAATGGTATGAAGGGGCGGAGGACTTCATGGGCGCCAAAAAGGTAACGGTGGTGGTGGACCAAGCCACGGAGGAAATCGACGCCGCCCTTGAGTCGGCGGGCTGGATAGAGGGCACGGTCAAAGACGCGCATGGCGACGGAGTGAAGGACGTCCAGGTCGAGGTCTTTGACGAAGGTGGGAACTGGGTCAACTTTGGGGTGACCAAGGAGGACGGCAGCTACGCGGCGGGCGGCCTGCATAAGGGCACCTACCGGGTGAGCTTCAGGCCCGATGGCCCCTACTTCCCCCAGTGGTATGACAACAAGCCGGACTTCGAGAGCGCCACTGATGTTGAGATTGAGAATGTGGGCGAGGCCACGGGGGACATCGACGCCACCCTGGAGGCGGCGGGCGCGATAAGCGGCACCGTCAAAGACGAGTACGGCCGCACAGTCGGAAATGTCTTCGTGCAGGTCTATGACGCCGATGAGAACTTAATCCGTGAGGTTCCGACCCATCCCTTCGCCCAACCCTATGTGGTGAGCGGCCTTCCCACGGGCAAATATAAAGTGTGCTTCTTGCCCCCGCAGGAATACCTGGCCCAATGGTATGACAACGAGACGAACTTCGACGATGCCGACGAGGTGGAGGTGGTGCTGGGCGAGACCACGGAGGACATCGACGCCACCCTGGAGGCGGCGGGCTGGATAAGCGGCACCGTCACCGATACGGAGAATGAGGGCGTGGCGGGCGTCTGGGTCGAGGCCTTCGACGAGAATGAGAACCCGGTGGGCGGCTCGCTGACGGGAGAAGACGGCGCCTACGAGATGGGCGGCCTTCCCGCGGGCACATACAAGGTGCGCTTCGACCCCCCCCCACAGGAATACCTGCCCCAATGGTATGAAGACAAGCCGAACTTCGACGATGCCGACGAGGTGGAGGTGGTGCTGGGCGAGACCACGGAGGACATCGACGCCACCCTGCAGCCGGCGGGCTGGATTAAAGGCAAGGTGACCAGCGCGGTCCAGCCCGATGGGGTGAAGGACGTCTGGGTCGAGGCCTTTGACGAGAATGAGAATTCGGTGGGCAGCTCGCTGACGGAAGAAGACGGCTCCTACGAGATGAGCGGCCTGGCGGAAGGCACATACAAAGTGCTCTTCGAGCCCCCGCTCGGACACTTCCCCCAATGGTATGAAGACAAGCCGAACTTCGGGGAAGCCGACGAGGTGGAGGTGGAGGCCGGCAAGGTCACGGAGAACATCGACGCCACCCTGGAGGCGGCGGGCACGATCAGCGGCACCGTGACCAGCGCGTCCGAGCCGGGCGGCGTGGAAGGCGTCCGCGTCGAGGTCTGGGACCTGTCCCATAACTGCATACGCGAGGCCGAGACCGATGGAAGCGGCGCCTACGAGATGGACGGCCTTCCCGCGGGCACATACAAAGTGCGCTTCGAGCCCCCGCCCACATACGCGCCACAATGGTATGACAACGAGAAGAACTTCGACGATGCCGACTATGTGGAGGTGGAGGCCGGCAAGGTCACGGAGAACATCGACGCCACCCTGGGTGCGGCGAACGCGATAAGCGGCACCGTCACCGACGAAGGCGGGCATGGGGTGGGGAACGTCAAGGTTTACGTCTTTACGACAAGCGAGTCACCGATGCCGATAGCCCTTACGGAGACGGCTACCGACGGTACCTATGAGACCGAGATGCTGCCTGTCGGCGAATACAGGGTGGGGTTCGAGCCCCCGGACGACTACCTTCCCCAGTGGTACGACGGCAAGGCAGACTACGAACATGCTGACCCGGTAGAGGTGAAACTGGGCGAGACCACGGAGAACATAGACGCCACCCTGGAAGCGGCGGGCGTGATAAGCGGCACCGTCACCGACGAAGGCGGGGATGGGGTGGGGAACGTCAAGGTCAGCGTATATGACCTCGATGAGGAATTCGTGGGCTCTGTATCGACCAACTCCGAGGGCGAATACGAGATGCGCGGCCTGCCTGCGGGCAACTACCGGGTAGAGTTCTTTCCTTGGGGAAGCTACCTTCCCCAGTGGTACGACGGCGCGGCGGACTTCGAGCATGCCACCACGATAGAGGTGGAACTGGGCGAGACGGTAGGCGGGATAAACGCCGTCCTGGAGCGCAAGGTATGGACCGTCACCGCAAGCGCGGACGCGGGCGGCTCCATCGACCCCGAGGGAGCCGTCACCGTCACCGAGGGCGACGACCAGACCTTCACCATCGCCCCGGACGAGGGCTGGAGGATAGCCGGCGTCGAGGTGGACGGTAATTCGGTAGGTAAGGTCACCAGCTACAAGTTCGAGAACGTGACCGCGAACCATACCATCTCGGCCTCCTTCGAAAAGGTATGGATCATCACCGCATCGGCGGGCGCAGGTGGCTCCATCGAGCCCGAGGGCGAGGTCACCGTCGCCGATGGCGACGACCAGGCCTTCACCATCGACCCGGATGACGGCTACGGCATACTCGATGTGCTGGTGGACGGGGAATCGGTGGGCAGGGTCGATACCTACACCTTCGAGGATGTGACCGCTGACCACACCATAGAGGCGCAGTTCGCCAAGCTGTGGACCATCACCGCATCGGCGGACCCCGATGAGGGAGGCACGGTCACGGGCGCGGGAATCTACGAGGACGGTGAAGAGGTCACCCTCATAGCCGAGGCCGCCGAGGGCTGGCGCTTCAAGTACTGGCACGAGGACGAAACGCTGGTGTCCGAAGACGCCACCCTTACCTTCACGGCCGAGGAGGACCGCGACCTGGTGGCGGGCTTCGAGCTGATACCCACCTACACCATCACCGCCAGCGCGGGCGCAGGTGGCACCATCGACCCCTCCGGAGCTGTCACGGTCACCGAGGGCGATGATAAGTCCTTCACCATCAAGCCCGATGCCGGCTTTGAGATAGCCGATGTGCTGGTGGACGGGGCCAGCGTGGGCGCGGTCGCAAGCTACGAATTCAAGAAGGTGACCGCGAATCACGAGATAGCCGCCACCTTCGCAAAGGAAGCTCCGCCCCCGCCCGCTGAGTACATCTGGTATCTCGCAGAAGGCTCCACAGCAGGCGGCATGGAGACCTGGGTGCTGGTGCAGAACCCCGGCGATGAGGCGGTCACCGTGAGCCTCACGCTGATGACAGATGCGGGGGAGAAGAAGCCCGAAGGGCTGCAGGACCAGGAGATACCCTCCGGCTCCCGCCGCTCCTTCCCCCTGCACGAGTACGTGACCACCTATGATGTCTCAACCAAGGTGACCTCTGTTGGCGGCGGCGTCATCTGCGAGCGGGCCATGTACGGCCCCGGCAGGCTGTGGGCGCATGACTCGGTGGGAGTGACAGCACCCGCCCCTGACTGGTATCTCGCAGAAGGCTCCACCGCGGGAGGCATGGAGACCTGGGTGCTGGTGCAGAACCCCGGCGATGAGGCGGTCACCGTGA
>CAZEAU010000008.1:70031-80469 GCA_964510515.1 uncultured Actinomycetota bacterium
CCGGCTCCCGCCGCTCCTTCCCCCTGCACGAGTACGTGACCACCTATGATGTCTCGACCAAGGTGACCTCTACTGGAGGGGACGTCATCTGCGAGAGGGCCATGTACGGCCCCGGCAGGCTGTGGGCACATGACTCGGTGGGCTACGCCCCCTAGAGGGCGGGCCCGCAAAGGAAAGACATGCGGGGGAGCTCCGGCTCCCCCGCCTCCTTTGTCCCTTCTGGGGTCAACCCTCGGAAGGGACATCTGCATTCCCCCCTAACCACCATGGATTTGCCGCAGGCCCGGTAGCTTGAGAAAGCGGGGCCCATGCCGGGCTATCCCGGAAAGGACGCGGGGGTCGATCCCGGGAAAGGGGCATGGGAAACGGCTCCGTGCGTGAGATATGGCAAGCCGCAAACCAGGCGCTACGCTCGTTTATTTCCGCTGTGCTTATGGCACTTTGGAGGGTTGACCCCGGAAAGGACGGATGGGTTGACCCCGGAAGGGACGCGGGGGTCGATCCCGGGAAAGGGGCATGGGAAACGGCTCCGTGCGTGAGATATGGCAAGCCGCAAACCAGGCGCTACGCTCGTTTATTTCCGCTGTGCTTATGGCACTTTGGAGGGTTGACCCCGGAAGTGCCACAGGGGGGGCTCCTCGGATTCAATGCTTGAATAAGCACTACAAATTAGTATATTATACACTAAGAATTAGTTTATAATGTACTGCTGTCCAATAAAGGAAAGGGCTCATATGTTCGACCATCGGGACGTCGAAACATACCTTCGCGCATTGGACGAGCAAATTGGCCTACGAAAACACCATATAGAGCTAGTGGTTTGCGGGGGTACAGCCCTTAACGCACTGGGCCTTGTCGTTCGGGCAACCAAGGATATAGATGTTGTCGCGATTATCGCGGGTGGCGCAGACCACGAGCTTCGGGAAGCAGATTTCGCGGATTGGTTTATCGAGTCAGCGAGCAAGGTCGCTGCTGACTTCGGTCTTCCGGATGATTGGATAAATAACGGCCCTACGAGCATGGTGCGGACGGGATTGCCGGAAGGGTTTGCCGAGAGGCTCGTGACGAAGCGTTATGGCCACAACCTGACCGTTAGTTATGCCTCCCGGTTCGATCTGATTCATTTCAAGTTGTATGCGGCTGTGGATAGGCAGGACCAACATTTAGAGGACCTGAGAGCGCTGGAACCATCTTCAAGGGAAATGGAGGCGGCCGCCCGATGGTGCCTCTCACAGGACCCTTCTGAGCCTTTCAGGTCGGAGCTTGTCAAGATCCTGGAGTGGATGGATTATGAAGACGTCGTTGGAGGTTTTTCCTAAGAACATACTCGGCAAGATGCTCGATATCTGCTGGGGCCAGTGGTCCGCCCTGGGCGTATATGCCGCCGTTGCTCCGGAAGAGAACAAGATGATAGACCCCGAGGCTTTGCTCTGCGCGACCATGTTCTATGGGCGCTACGACCCCAGGCTGTTTGATGAAGCCCTGGATTGGATAGCCGCCAACGCCAGGATCATAAGTCTCGATCGTCTGAAAAGAATCGCAGACCTTTTCGGCCCAGGCTGCAAGGCATGCCTGGGCGCATCCTTTGGCTATCTCGGAAAGAACACTAATAACCGCAGGCTTCTATCAATCATCGATAGGTGGGATGATTTCAGGCTCGAGAAAGAGGAGAAACTCTTTCTAAACTGGGGTTCTGGAAAGGCGCTTCCCGTTAAACGGGGCGATCCTGATTTCCTCGCCTGGGGCTTCTTGCGCAACGAGCCCAACCTGCGCGGTTTATCTGGAAGGCCCGACCTGAGCAACGATGCGAACCTCTCCCTGCGTTTGAGAAAGCTCTTTGGCGTCACCTCCCGGGCCAGCGTGTTCGGCTACCTCTTGCTTAAAGGCGAGGGGAATTCCATGCAGATATCCAAGTCCATATATGTAAACCAGAGAAATGTGTACGGTATTTTGGTCGAGCTGGCCGAGGGGCATTTCCTGCAGCGATGGTCCGGCAAGGGGGAGTCGGTATTCTCACTTGATCGTGAATCATGGCTCGGCTTCCTTGATGTGAGAAGAGATCTCGCCTATGTCGGGTGGGCCGAGTTCTTCCTCGCGTTTCAGCTCCTTCTGGATGACTGGGCTGCAAACCCGGAGGCATATTCCACCGAGTACCTGGCCTCTTCACGTCTGCGGGAGAAAGCGCCGGACCTGCTAAGGCTGCTCAGGGATGCCGGCATGGAACCCAGGATAGCAGACCCGGTTGGTCAGCGCGGAGAGGCATATTTCCATGCTCTGGCGGAGGGGCTTACGGCATATCTTAATGAATAGAGATTGTGACGTGGGCGGGGTCAGACCTCCGGAGGGACATACGGTTATGGCACTTCTGGGGTCAACCCTCCAAAGGGACACTTCTGGGGTCAACCCCCCGAGGGACACCGCGGCGAGGGGTTGTTTTTCGCCAAGTAAAATTCCCTGTTGTCCCTGTTTTCAGCAAACATAATTCCCTATCGTGAGCAAGGGAAATTCCCTGGGATGAGCAAGGGGAGTTCCCGCTCTCAATCAAGCGGCATCACCCCCCAATGCCATCACGATATGGCACGGTCGGGGGCCCGTTGACTCATTTAGAAATGTACTCGAAATGATTGACCCTGTAAGGGATACACGGTTATGGCACTTTGGAGGGTTGACCCCGGAAAGGACGCGGGGGTCGATCCCAGGAAAGGGACATGGGAAACGGCTCCGTGCGTGAGATATGGCAAGCCGCAGACCAAGCGTTACGCCCGCTTATCTACGCTACGCTTATGTCCCTTTTCAGGGTTGACCCCGGAAGGGACACAAGGGACACACGCCCCTCCGCGGCGAAAACGACTCCGCCTTTATGGCACTTTGGAGGGTTGACCCCGGAAAGGACGGGGAACGATGCGGGGGTTGCCTCGGTCAGGTAAGATGGGGGCTGCAAGGCGCCTCTCGCGCCCATGAGGGAATGGCGAGGCGGTGACCCGCAGATGCCGCAGGCGCAGACAAGGCGTGGACCTGTTGGATAAGGGGGTAGCAAATATGAGGAGGCGGAAGGGCTCTCGCGCGACGGGGAGGAGCATTGCTAAGGGGGCGGGGCTGCCATTGCTCGTGGCCGCCCTTGCGGCCGCCCTGCTGGCCTTCGCCGCCATCCCTCCCGCCCTGGCGGCCGAGGGCTGGTCCGGGCCCGCGCTCGTCTCGACGAAGTCCGAGCACAACGAGAATGCCTGCATCGCGGTGGACTCGCGCGGCGTCGTCCATGTGGTCTGGAACGAGTGGAAAGAGTTTGAGATCTGGTATAACTGCGGAACCCCCGGAAGCTGGTCCGAGCCGGTGCTCCTCTCCACCCATGCGAGCGTGCATTGCGAGCCCCAGATGGCGCTGACGCCGGACGGGAAAGCTCATGTGGTCTGGGACGACTCTAAATATGGGGTTGATGGGCGCGTCTGGTATTGCACCGGCGCGGGCAGCGCATGGTCCGCGCCCGCTCCCATCTACGACAAGCCGGGGTACGACCAGGAAAACCCCTCTATAGCCGTGGGGCCGGACGGAAGCGTGCATGTGGCCTGGGAGGACTGTGGCGATCATTTGAAATACGGCATCTGGTATTCCACCAATGCCGGCGGCTCCTGGCTCGACAAACCCGAGAGGCTCTCGACTCACAGCGAGGAGCTGCAGACCGAGCCCCGCATAGCCATGGGGCCGGACGGAAGCGCGCATGTGGTCTGGTACGGCAAAGGCGATTCTGCCAAATACGGCATCTGGTATTCCACCAATGCCGGCGGCTCCTGGCTCGACAAACCCGAGAGGCTCTCGACTCACAGCGAGGAGCTGCAGACCGAGCCCCGCATAGCCGTGGGGCCGGACGGGAGGGCGCATGTGGTCTGGCACGGGCCTGACGCGAGCGGGGGGGATGACCGCATCTGGTACTCAAGCGACGCGGGCAAATCCTGGCTCGACGAACCCGTGCTCCTCTCCGAAAAGCTCGATTATTGGCAGGGGGACCCGCAGATAGCCGTGGGGCTGGACGGAAGGGCGCATGTGGTCTGGGCGGGCCGCGCCAATCATGCGGGCGACTCCCTCGTCTGGTATTCCACCAATGCCGGCGGCTCTTGGCTCGACAAACCCAAGAGGCTCTCGACTCACAGCGAGGAGCTGCAGACCGAGCCCCGCATAGCCATGGGGCCGGACGGAAGAGCGCATGTGGTCTGGCGCGGCTACGGCGAGGATGAGGACTACTTGCGCGTCTGGTACTCCGCCTGCGAAGGCGGCGCCTGCACCGACCCCTTGCAGCTCTCCGAACAGCCCGATATGGATAGCTACTCCCCCCATATAGCCCTGGACATAAGCGGCAACCCCCATGTGGCCTGGGGCGATGCGGACAAGAATATTGAGGCGGGCGATATCTACTGCTCCGCCTCCATCACCAGCTACACGCACTTCCTCGCGGAGGGCTCCACCGCGGGCGGCATGGAGACCTGGGTGCTGGTGCAGAACCCCAATGCGAATCCGGTAACCGTGAACCTGACGCTGATGACGGATACGGGGGAGGAGAAGCCCAGCGCCCTGCGCAATCAGCCGATAGACCCCTACTCCCGCCGCTCCTTCCCCCTGCACAACCATGTGAGCACCTACGATGTCTCCACCCTGGTGACCTCTGTTGGCGGGGACGTCATCTGCGAGCGGGCCATGTACGGACCCGGCAGGCTGTGGGCGCATGACTCGGTGGGAGTGACAGCACCGGCCGGGACCTGGTATCTCGCCGAGGGCTCGACAGCGGGCGACATGGAGACCTGGGTACTGGTGCAGAACCCCAATCCCAAGGCGGTCACCGTGAGCCTCACGCTGATGACCGATGCGGGGGAGCAGAAGCCCGCAGGGCTGCAGAATCAGCAGATACCCGTCGGCTCCCGCCGCTCCTTCCCCTTGCACGAATACCTGACCACCTATGATGTCTCGACCAAGGTGACCTCTGTTGGCGGCGACGTCATCTGCGAGCGCGCCATGTACGGGCCGGGCAGAGCGTGGGCGCATGACTCCATTGGCCTGAGGGATATCCTGCCCTGACTCGGCGGAAGGAAAAAGATGTCCCTTGGGGTCAGGTCTTGTTCTTTGCCTGCTCCGCAAGCCATTCGGCGGGCCATTCCACTGGCCCCGCCATGCGGCAGGGAACCGCGCATCGCGGCGGCGAAATCCTCTATCAAGCATGGCTAGATATGGGTCGATAAGGGGCATAGGATTTCACTGAAGCATCACGCTCCGAGGCGGTGGCCCTGAACGATAAGGGTTTGGGATTTCCCACAAGCATCACGCTCCGAGGCGGTGGTCCTAGGCGATAAATGTTATGCGGCGGCCGCGCCGCGCGGACCCATAAGGTTGCCATATGATACGGAGCTGGGTATCGGAAGAGGCCCGCCTGTCCCTGGAGGTGGTACTCCTGCTCGTGGCGGGCATGGCGCTCCTCATCGCCGGCGCCCTCCTCTTCCCCATATATGCGGGGAAGCTCTCCTACTACGAAAACGGCCTGTACGGGCTGCTGCTGTTCATCTTCGCCCTGCAGACAACGACCCTGGGGAAGACCCCCTTCGGGGAGATGAGGAGATCGGCCCCCCTCATCGGTGCCGGCCTGATAGTCGCGGTGGTGGGCATCTTCACCTGTTTCATCCCCGACACCATGACCTTCGTCCCCCGCCTCATGCTCTTCCTCTTCCTCGCGCCGGGAGGCCTGATCCTCCTCGCGCAGATGTGCCTCTCCCCCGATAAGCTGCGCGCCTGGATGCGCATGGAGGGGGCGCTCTTCCGCCATCTCATCGCGGCGTGCGCCGCCGTCTACCTGATGTCGACGCTATGCGGACTGCTCGTCCTGCACAAGGGCCTGCTCTCGGCGCGCGCGACGGCGGTGGCCGTGCTGGCTTTCGGAGCGTGCATCATCTACCTGGCCATCGTCCTCGAGCTTCTGTACCGCAAGTACCCGGAGGTGGAGCGAGCCTCGCGCCTGAACGGCCCCTTGAGCACCGATAAGGTGCTCACCCTCTTCATGGGCATGACGCTGCTGCTCCTGGGGTGGCTGCTCATCCCGGTCAGCCTGGGCATGCTCCCCTTCTCGGGGAGCGCGCAGGTCGGCCTGCTCGCGGTGCTCATCTCCTTCACCATGCTGGCGAGCGGCGACACGCCGGTGGGGACCTTCACCCGCTCCTGGCCGCTGATAGCGCTGGGGATGGCGCTCACCGCGCTGGGGATAGTCTCCTGCATCATCCCCTATATCCTCATCCTGCCGCTGATGATACTCATCGGGCTTACGAACATCGCGAGCGGCGCGCTCGGCCTGTGGCGCCTGTTTGCCCCCGGGCCGAAAGGGAGCGAGGAGCCGCGCAGCGAGACCCCGCGGATAATGAAGAGGCTTTTCGCGGCCATGCTGACCTTCTACATCGCGACGATGATCTTCGGCCTGTCGGCCTTTGCCGGCACGCTTATCCCCAGCCTCGTGCTGGGCGTGATCCTGTCCATAAACGGCTGTATCCTCCTTTACCTCGTGCACGCGAATATCGTCCTGGAGAGGATGCAGAACGAGGCCATGGGCGCCAACGCCCGGGCTTGAGGAAAGGAGTCCTCATGTTCACCTTCGACGAGAACCTCTCCTATCGCATGCCGGCTCACTTCGGCGGCTCCCCGGGCAGCGGGCTGCAGAACCTGCGCTACGACGATGTCACGAACATCGCCATAAACTACCTGACGGATGAGGACATGCTCCTGCGCTACCTGCCCGACTCCTTCGAGTTGCTCGAGCCGGTGATAGCCGTCAATTACCAGAAATGCTGCGGCGTGCAATGGATGGGCGGGGGCTACTACTCGCTCATCGGCCTGATGGCGCCGGCCAGGCATGTGGCCTCCGGAATCGAGGGCGCCTATGTCCTGGTGATCTGGGAGAACAAGACGGCCCCCATCCTGGGCGGCCGCGAGGAGACGGGCATGCCCAAGATATTCGCGGACATCCCCGACCCCCACATCCTGGACGGGCATATCACGGCCAACGCCAGCCACGAGGGCAGGGTCTTCCTGGATCTGGCCCTGGACCTGGGGGAGGCGTTCAGCGACGAGGAGCTCTCCGCCATGACCTCCGCCGGCAGGGTGAATCAGCTGGGGTGGCGCTATATGCCGAACATCGGCAGGCCGGGGGCGGCGCTCTCCCACGCCACCCTCTACCCGGTGGATGTGACCTATTTCTCCGGCAGCAGGGCCAGCGGCGAGATCGCCTGGACCAAGGCGGACCCCCTCTTCAACCCCGCGCAGGCGGCGATCATCAATGCCCTGGCGGACCTGCCGGTGCTGGAATACCGCGACTGCGTCTTCGCCAAAACGGCGACGAACCTGCGCGCGGACGAGGCGCGCGAGCTGTGAAAAGGAGTCAGCAGATGAGCGATTACTACAGGGGTAAGGTGGCGGCGGTGACCGGCGCCGCCGCGGGCATCGGGCTGGGGCTGGTGGAGAAGCTGCTCGCGGAAGGGGCCAAGGCCGTCTTCATGGGCGACATCGACGAGGAGGGCCTCTCAAGGGAGTCGCAGCGCCTGAACCTCGCCTATCCGGGCAAGGTGTTCACGGCGCTCACCGATGTCACCGTGCAGGAGCAGGTGGAGGGCCTCATCCACGACGCCGCGGAGCATGACGGGCATCTCGATTTCGTCTTCAACAACGCCGGGATGGGCATGACCATACCCACCGAGCAGGTGACCTTCGACATCTGGAGGTTCCTGCTGAACCTCAACCTGATGGGCGTCGCCTACGGCACCTATACGGCCATCCCCATCATGCGCGAGCAGGGCTCCGGCCACATCGTGAACACCGGGTCCGCGGGCGGGCTCATGCCCGTGCCCTATCAGGCGCTGTACGCGGCGACCAAGAGCGCGGTCATCACCATGACCGAATGTCTGCAATACGAGCTGGAGAACGAGGGGCTCAGGTTCAGCGTGTTCAATCCCGGCAATGTGGCCACGAGCATCTTCGGGGACCTCACCCCACCCCCGGACGCGGTGACCGTGGAGGAGGCGGCGGACTATATCTTCGAGGAGCTGGCTAAGGGTTCGCTGATCATCGTGTTCCCGCAGCAGATGCGCGATATGTACCGCGCATACCTGGAGGACCGCGCCTCGTACGACAAGCTGGCGCGCGCCATGGCGGACGAGCGGCGCGAGAACTATCGCACCAAGGGCACCTACTACTGATATCCGGGCGCCGCTTACCCGCGGCCGCTTTCTGCGGACGCCCTCTGGCGCCGGGCGCTCGGATGCCGAATAAGGGGGCGGTGATTCGAACCCGCGGGCCGTTGCCGACCAATGGCTTAAGGCCAATTGTTTTCACGGCACCCGCACCAAGTGGCGCAACTTCCCTGCTGCTGCCCTTTTCTCATCGGATACCATAACTGATATCACAAAGGCCCTGTTTCCTCGCTTAGAGTGGTCTCGAACTGTACGCGCCAGCGCGGCTTTTTACCAGAGTTGGAAGCGCTGACTTTCGATCATGGATGAATCGCTCCAGCTCAGCCATGCAGTCCTCCACTTGCTGATGTAGCGGTGGCACGAAGCTGCGGACTCGCTCACCGCCGATAGTCCGAACCCGGTAACGCCCCGTCAGCCCTCTCTCCATTTCGTTCTCTCCCGGTGAGGAAGTTTTTAACAGCGGTTTAGTAATTTAAACCTTATGCTATATGCTCAAATAATATTTTGCTCTTACCGGGTCAAGCTTCGAAGACTATTCCAGGCCGAGCCTGCGGCCCAGATGCTTGGTAACGAAACGATCCGCCGACTTCTCCCCGGCGACGATCTCGCGGATGCGTATCAATGCCTCTTCTCCGCACCCTGCGTTGTTGGCCGCTTGCATCGCGTAATCGAAGGCGCTGATTACGTCAATGCCTGTTATTTCGTAACCGTAGCCCTCCACCAGCCAATGTATGGCCGCCATGCCCGCGTCGGCGGCGAATTGCGGCTGGGTTTGCGCCATATCCCTCGCGGCTCTGGTAAGGGTTTTCGGGTCGCAGGGGCTGGCATTGGCCAGCTCTATTGCCCGGTCGTAAAATCCCGCCCACTTCGCCGCGGCGAACCACTTGCCCTCGCTCCCGGGAGTTGAGGCCACGAGGTCCTCGAGTATGCGCGCTTTGTCGATGTCGGGGAACTTCCTCACCACCTCGCGGAAAGTGGCGAGATAGGTTGATCTCCAGTTGGCATCAAGCGCGTAGCGATCATATGCTTCCTCTGAAAGACCGCTGGAGAGGAGAATCTCCTGGCATTGCCTGGAGATGTTGGAAGAGCTGGTATATCCATCGCGCGATTCCTCCGCGTACCGCAGGGCATGAGCCTTCTTCCCCATGGCCAGGAGCGCCCTTACGCCCCACATGCGATAGAACTGGAAACTCCTTGGGCCTCCATCGATAAGTTCGAGTATTTCTTCATTTCTCCCCGCTTTGAGCAGGGAGCTGAAGCAGGCCGTCGTTCCTTGGTAGTGGAAGAACCCGGACCCCTTTCTTGCCTCGATTTTCCTTATCATCCTCAGGTCCTCGAGGTATCTGTCCGCCCATCGCGAGGCGCGTTCTTTCGTGACGCACAGCTCCCCCCAGTGCTCGGCGAGGGATTCGATGTACGGTATCTGGTCTTCCTGGATGGCACTCCAGAGCCGCTCGAGCCAGCCGTCCCTGGTTGCGTCGTCAACGGGAGCGCCGGAAATGACAGGCACCAGCTCTTCAATGGCTTTGTTGACGGCGTTGCCGATAGCGCCGGATGAGCCGTCGATGTTCATGATGGCGGGCGACACCTTCTCAAGGAAAAGCACGGCGCCATCCCCCGCCAGTGTGGGATTGCGACGCCTGACTCTCTTAATTTCCGAGATCGCTTCCTTGATCCTGGTTATGGCTGGCTGTGAGCGCCACCCGAAGGCGTTTCTCCTGAACCTGGCACGAAACTCCCACTTGTATTTGCCCTGTGAAGCCATAGCGGGCCACCTTTCGGCGAGATTCCTTCAATTGCATCAATTCCAACCGATAACTATAACCGCCTTAGCAAGGAGAAAGAAGGGCCTCGCAATCTTCCAACCTTAGTTTTTTAAGGTGGACCCGATTTCCTTGGACACTGAATAAGGATAACCTTATGTCCAAGGAGGTGGGAAGATGCCGGATGCTGGAAGCGAGAAGGAGACGCAGGGAGAGAAGGAGACAGGAGCCAGGCTGGGCGAGGTAACCGTCATAGCCGGGGAACTGCACCAGGGCCCCGTAGGGCCGAAGGGACGCTGGAGCAAGAAGAGGAAGGCCGAGGTGGTCATCCGTATCCTGAGGGGCGAGCCGCTGGATACCCTCTCACGTGAGCTGGGGGTGGAGATCTACCGCCTGGAGGAGTGGCGGGACAAGGCCCTGGCGGGCATGGAGGCGTCCCTGCAGCGCAGGGAGGGAGATCCCCTG
>CAZEAU010000009.1:0-80213 GCA_964510515.1 uncultured Actinomycetota bacterium
GTGAACCCTTACCTTGGCGGGTGGGGATTTACAGAACCTTATGGGCTTAACCTCACCAGGCGCTTGCCGATATTGGCATAGTAGGGCCGCAGGATTATTATCTGATAGGTCGCCTCCAGGACGGAGAGCCAGGCCCTTATGGTATTAACGGCCACCCCCAGGGTGCGGGCGATGCCGGTTAAGTTTATCAGCTGGGCGCTTCTCGCGGCCAGGGTGCGAAGAAATGCCTGGAAGAGCGTGAGATCCCCCACCTGCCTGAGTGTCCTTACGTCGCGCTCCAGGAAAGTCTGCATATAGCTCGCATGCCAGAGCGAGATATCCCTGCCGGGTTCGGATACCGGCTCCGGGTACCAACCCCGGAGAAGAACTTCCCACAGGTCTAACCCCGTGGGTAGCTTCTTGCGGGGAGCGTGGTAGCCGGGTTCCCAGGGAAATGGCGACGCAGGCTGCCCGAGTGTTTCCCTCTGCGTGAGGGGCATAAGCTTAAGCACGGCGGCTCTTCCGGCCAAGGTCTCGGTTGTTCTCTCGGCGAGGAGGATGTTCTGAGACCCGGAGAGCAGGAAAGCGCCGCGACGCCCGCGGTCCCCATCCACTGTCTCCTTGATGTACGGAAGGAGTGCAATGACAAGTGGGGCTTGCCGTAGAACCACAAGAAAGAATTGCTCCTGAGATACAGACTGCAGCGGCACACAGGAACAGTCCGAACCCGCGCATGCGGCGGAGAAGCGGGCGGTTGTACGAAGCTCCCCACCCGGGCGGCCAGCGGGGCGGCCGGGGCCGTTCGCATGCCATGCCCTCCCGCTGTCTGGCGCCGCCAGACATGATAACATCTTTATTGAGGCATGGGGGCCGGGAATGCTGACCGTCGCGGCTCAAAGGGCTGTCAAGAAAAGCGTGGCAAATCACCGACCCCTGCGTGGCCGCGCCCTGCGCGGCCGCGTCCGCGCCGGGACCAGCCGAGAAGGCGTGCAACCCCCCGGCTGCGGGGTCACGTATGGGGACGGGAATCCATTGCGTTGGGCGCGAGGTAGAAAGGGGTGGCGGGTTGAGATCCAGTGACGACTTGAAGAAGGTCAAGAGGCTGGGGATGCCGCTGGTGGCGGAATTCAACTGGTCGGTGGGGAATTGGATGGAGCGTTTCTTCGAGGGCTTGCGCGACAGGAAGATAGTCGCCTGCAAGTGCGGCGTTTGCGGGCGCGTCTATCTGCCGCCGCGTATGGTCTGCGAGCGCTGCTTTGTGCGGACGGAGGAGTGGGTGGAGCTGCCCGCCACGGGGCGGGTGGAGACCTACGCCGAGGCCCACGTGAAGGTGGCAGGCAACGGCGACCTGGAAGAATTGGACAAACCGGAGATCATCGCCATGGTCAGGCATGACGACGCTGATACCTGTATCTGCGCGCGGCTGGATGCCGAAAGCGCGGAGGTCGGCATGCGGGTGCAGGTGGTGTGGAACGAGGCGCCCGAAAGCGCCCTCGATGCCATCTCCTGTTATTCACCGCTTGCATGAGAACGGGGGTGCTTAAATGGATAAAGAAGTGGCCATCATCGGGTATGCACAGACGGATTACGAGGAGGACGCGGATGCGTCGCGGGAGATGCAGGTCATGCAGATCGCCCGCGCCGCCCTCGCCTCGGCGGGCATCGACCGCGAGGATTTGGACACCGTCGTCACCGCGAACAACGATTACCTGGACGGGCGCACCATCTCCAACATGCGCCTGGTGGAGCCGAGCGGTTCCTCTCTGAAGGACGAGTCCAAGGTAGAGATGGACGGCGCCCATGCCGCCCTCTACGGCGTCATGCGCATCCTCTCAGGCCTTCACGACACCTGCATGATAATCGGAGTGAGCCAGGCCTCGGTCTATGCCGTTTACCTGCCGGGGATGATGACGCTCGATCCCACCTGGGACAGGCAGCGGCTGCTGCTCAACGAGGTCTCGGCCGCGGCCCTGCAGGCCCGGGCCTATATGCATAAGTACGGCGTCACGGAGGAGCAGATCGCCGCCGTCGCGGCCAAGAACCTGGATAACGCGGCCCGGAACCCCCATGCCCTGCGCAAGATGGCGGGCGCGACCGTGGAGCAGGTTATGGGCTCCAGGATGCTCTATTCGCCCATCCGCGAGCTCACCGCCTGGCCCGCGAGCGACGGAGCCTGCGCCATGGTCCTGGCCTCCGGCAAGGCGGCGGCAAAGGCGGAGAACCCGGTCTGGGTCAAGGGCGTCGGCTTCTACCACGACTCCTACCTTACGGAGCGGCCGCTGGCGGACATGGAATCGCTCAAGCTGGCGGCGGAGAAGTGCTATGAGATGGCGGGCATCGGCGACCCGGCGGCCGAGATCGACCTGGCCGAGATACACGAGTGCTTCGCCCACGAGGAATTGATGGCCTGCGAGGCGCTCGGGCTCTGCGCTGCGGGCAAAGGGGGAGAGCTGGCGGAGAGCGGGGCCACGCGCATGGAGGGCAAGCTTCCGGTCAACGCCTCCGGAGGCGCCCTGGCCGCCAACGTGGCCTGCGCGGCGGGGCTCGCCCGCATCATCGAGGCCGCCATGCAGGTCGCCGGGGATGCCGGGGAGCATCAGGTGCCGGGGGTCAGGACGGCGCTCGCGCACGGACAGACCGGACTTTGCGCACAAGAGAACATCGTCTTCGTTCTGGGGGGTGAGTGACATGCGAGACGTGGCGGTAGTCGGAGTGGGCTTTTCCAAGCATGTGTCCAAGCGTCGCGATGTCAATATGGCGGAACTGGTGTGGGAGGCGGTGAGGGCCGCCTACGACGATGCGGGGCTCGCCCCCAGGGATGTGGACGCGATAGTCACCGGCAATATGCCCGCATTCGAGGGCATAAACCTCCCCGAGCTGTGGGGCGCCGGGCAGTGGGGGGCTTACCGCAAGCCGGTCCTGCGCATCACCACCGGAGGCACCACCGGGGGCTCCGTGGGACACGGCGCCTTCTACGCCGTGGCCTCCGGGCTCTTCGAGACCGTTATCGCCATCGCCTTCGAGAAGCAGTCCGACGGCGATACGACCCTGGGGCTCAACTCGGTCATCCTCGCGGATATCGCGCCCCTCTTCGCCTACGGGGTCGACCCCGCGCTCATGCTGGCCTTCGGGGGCGGCGCGGTGGGCATCGCCGTCTATCAGGCGTCGAGCTATATGAAGAGCTCGGGCTGCACCACCCACCATCTCGATAAGGTCTCGGCATTGTGCCGCAGCAACGCCGCCAGGAACCCCTACGCGCACCTGAAGCAGCCGGGCCTCACCCCCGAGGAGGTAGAGAAGACGCCCCTCCTGCAGTACCCGCTGCGTTTCGGGCATGCCTGCCCGGCCACGGACGGGGCCTGCGCCATGATCCTGACCAGCGGGGAGAAGGCCGGGAAGCTGACCGACAGGCCCGCCTATATACGCTCCGTGGCCTCCTGCTCGGAGGAGGGCGCATTGCTGGGGATAGCGGGGGCGGGCACGCTCAACGATGACCCCTGCCGGCAGGAGGGGTGCAAGTTGGCGGCGGCCAGGGCCTACGCCGCGGCGGGGATCAAGGAGCCCGCGAAGGAGATCGACCTCGCCGAGCCGTATGCGCCGTTCGCGCATCAGATGCTGATGTTCTACGAGCGCCTGCTCCTGTGCGATGAGGGGGAGGCGCCGGCCATACTCGACTCCGGCTCGATGGGCCTCGGCGGCGAGCTCCCCGTCTGCCCCTCCGGGGGCGTCATCTCCACCAATGCCATCGGCGCCTCGGCGCTGGAGCGCATCGCCGAGGCCGCCCTGCAGATCATGGGCAAGGCGGGCGAGCGTCAGGTGGATAAGGATGTGCATACCGCGGTGGCGCATGGATGGGGCGGATTGGTCAACCTCAACGTGGTCACCGTTCTCGCGGACACCCCAAGGAGGTAGGACGATGGAATACAGGGACGAGACGACCTCCATCCACGGCTCCTGGCCGATAGAGCAGTGGCGCTGGAAGCACGAGACGGCCGCGATAATGCCCACCTTCCTCGCGGCGCTCAAGGAGAGGAAGGTGCTGGGCCTGAAATGCCCCGCCTGCGGACTGGTCTACTCCCCGCCCAAGGCCTTTTGCCGCTGCCTCGCGGTTCCGGACGAATGGGTCGAGGTCGCGGACACCGGCGTCATAACCACCTTCACCTTCACCGGCTCCTGGTCTTTCGGCGGCATGGCCGGGGGCAGCGGGGAGCCCATGGTCCTCACCGGCATCAAGCTGGACGGCGCGGACACGCAGACCCTGTCGGTGCTCGTGGGGGCGAAGCCGGAGCAGGTCGCGGTGGGCATGCGGGTGCGCATGAAATGGCCGGAGGTCCCGACGGGCACGATCAACGACGCCATGCAGTGCGAGCTCATCTAGCCGCGCCGAGCCGGAAGGGGGGCGCGGGAGCTCAGGCGCTTTCGCCGCGGGAGAGGAGCTCGCGCAGGTCCCGCACGCTCATCAGCTGCACGCCCTTGTTGGCCATGGCCAGAAGGCCGTCCTCGCTCACCTGGGTACAGGCGGCGGGGACCAGGCCCACGCGGTAGTCGCGGTCCGTGGCGCTGAGCTGCGTGGCGAGCACGCAGTTGGGGAAGGTGATGCCCACGATGACCACGCTGTCGATGCCCCGGGAGTCCAGGAAGCCCTCGAGGGGGGTGGCGTGGAAGGCGCTGAAGCGCGGCTTGTAGAGCACCGACTCCCGGGGGGCAAGCTCCTGCGCCTCGCCCGCCAGCAGCCTCGCGGCGTCCAGCTGCGCCCCCGTGGGGTTGAGCGCCGCCGGCAGCTGCGAGCCCCAGGAGCCGGCGACGACGGCGCGCAGCTCCCCGCGTTCGAACTGCCAGCGGCGGCAGGGGTCCACATTGCTGCCGTCCTCGCGGTAAAGGCGCACCGCGTGCACGATGGGCAGCCCGGCTGAGCGGAACGCCTCCAGGACCTCCAGCAGGTGCGGCAGGACCTCGTCCATGCCGGGGACGGGCCTCGCGCCGGCGGGGTCCGCGTAGTCGTTCTGCACGTCGATGGTCAGCAGCGCGCAGCGGTCGGCGTGGAGCTCCGTGTAGGGGGTGGTCAGGTTCTCGTATTTTTCATCCATCCCAAGCGCCTCCTCCATGCGGGGCCCGATCCCCGCCCAGTCAGGAAAAATGTCCTCACAACAGACGCCCCTCCCCCTTTCTCTCAAGCCCCCCGGCGGCCGCCGGTGCGGCGGTCCGCGCCGCTGGGCACGGCTTCAGTCAGAGCTTCCAGCCCTGGTGCGCGTCGCACACCTCCCGCATGTAATCGTACAGCCACGGCTCCGTCTCGGGCGAGAGGTAGAAGGCGGGGCGGAGGAGGTCCTGCCCCCGCTCCACCACCCCCTCGCGCAGGGCTATGGCGTGCATCTCGCAGCCGGGATATATCCTTATGCCCACCGTCACCGAGACCATGTCCGGTTCCAGCTCGAGCATGAGCTCCACGCTCTCCTCCACCGTGCGCCGGCTCTCGCCCGGCCCGCCCAAGAGCAGGAAGCAGTTGATGCGCAAACCCAGGCTCCTGGCGCCCCTCACCGCCTCGATGACCTGCTTTTTGGAGAAACCCTTCTTCAGGGAGGCGAGGATGTCGTCCGCGCCGCTCTCGTTGCCGATGCTCAGCCCGATGCAGCCCGCCTCCCGCATGGCCTCCATGGTGCGCATGTCGCTGTAGAGGGGGTTGAGGTTGGCCAGCCAGTGCAGGGAGAGCCCCCGCGAGGCGATCTCCCGGCACAGCTCCCGCGTGTACTTCAGGGGATAGCTGAAGAGCGAGTCCACGAAGGCGGCGGTGCCGATGGCGAAGTCCCGCTCCAGCGAGGCCAGCTCGTCCGCCACCGCGGCCGCGCTGCGCAGGCGTATCTTCCTTCCCTCCACGGTGGGGGAGCTGCAGTATATGCAGCGCATGTGGCAGCCGCGCCGCGACTGCAGGTTGGCCACGAAGGAGGGGTCGGCGCCGGGCTTCCAGTCGTAGCGGGTGACGTCGAAGAGCCTGCGCTCCGGCGGGGGAAAGCTGCCCGGCCAGGCGTAGGGGGCGGGGGGGTTGACCCGCACTCCGTCCTCCCGGCGCAGCGCCAGGGAGGGCATGTCGCGTATCTCGGCGCCCGCCTCCAGGCGCTCCAGCAGCTCCAGGAAAGGCCCCTCGCCTTCCCCCACGATGCCCATCTCCGCGTCCAGGTATTCCAGGCATGCGGCGGGGTATATGGAGAAGCCCGCTCCGCCCAGGACCACGGGCGCATCCGTCTCCGCCCGCAGCGCCTCGCAGAGCTCCTTCACCGCGGGAGGATAGAACTCGACCGCCCGCATGTCCTGATTGTCGATATTGCGCAGCGAGAGACCGATGCAGTCGGGCTCGAAGTCGTGGATGCGCGCGGCGGTCTCGGCGAGCGGGTGGGGCGAGAACATGAGGTCCAGGCAGGATATCTCGTGTCCGGCCTGGGCTGCGGCCGAGGCCACGCAGGCGATGCCCAGCGGGAAGGGGATGAGGTTCTCCCGGCAGCGGTTCTCGTTTATGAAGAGTACCCTCAAGGCTATCCCCCTCCGCTCCAGGCCCCCGGGCTCCCCCGGGGGGCGGGGGCGGGCCCTCGCGCCCCGCTCCCGCGCCTCCCCCGCAGGCCGGGTGCCCCCGCGCCTATACGATCTCGTCTATGGTCAGGGGGGTCTTCGAGGTCAGCTCGCAGCCGTCCTTCTTGATCACGATGGGATTCTCGTAGCGGAAGCCCACGTCGTCCTCGGGGGCGGCGTACTGCATGGCCAGGATGACCATCTCGTTCTCCTGATAGGAGTGGTCGGGGTCGGTCCAGTAGGGGATGGGGACATCCCTGCTCGCCCCCACCCGCCACTCGTCGCCGAAGAGCCCGATGCCGTGCTCCACCCCGGGGATGATGAAGTCCGAGCAGCCGCGGTCCTCGGCGAAGCGGCCGCAATCGGTGATGAGGTCGCCCGGCATGGCGCCGGCCTTGTAGTTGTCGGCCACGAACTGCACGCAGGCTACAAAGTTGTCGGCGTGCCAGCGCGTCTTCTTGGAGGCCGGGGCGATGATGTAGTTGCGCGAGTGGTCGCCCAGGGCCAGCTTGAACATGGCGTGGAGGTCGAACATGAGCGCGTCCCCCGCCTCGAACTCCTTGGTGGTGGGCGGGGTGCAGGCCCCGAGCCCGGTGCGCCAGCCGCTGGATATCTCGTTGAGACCGGCGAAGTTCCACTCCGAGACGCTGCCCTCCCTGCGCATGGCCAGGGCCGCAATGCCGGCCAGCTCGGTCTCCGTCATCCCCTTCCAGCCGCCGTTCTCGATGGCCTCGCGCGCCGCCTTGTGCCCGACGTCCACGATGCGCCCGGCCTCGCGGAAGCGGTTGATGGTCCCCTCGTCCTTGATCAGGGAGGCCTGGTCCACGATCTCGTGGGCGTTCACGAACTCGAAGTCGGGCAGGGCGTCGCGGAAACGCTCGTACTCGTAGTGGGTCATCCAACCCTCGGCGGTGTAGGTGGCCATGCCGGTCTCGTAGCCGATGCGCCCCCGGGGCAGCCCCAGCTCCTCCTCGATGAAGTACTGGATGACCTCGATCTGGTCCGCCCCGCTGGCGCCGAAATAGCCGCGCACGTGGTCCTCGTCCAGCCAGGTCTCGCTGAGCAGGCGCGCGGAGTCGATGACAAAGGTGAAGACGGTGGGCAGCCCCTCGGCGGGGATGACCATGAAGCTGCGCCAGGGCACGAAGGCGTCGAGGACGAAACTCATGGTGCGTATGCGCGAGGCGAGATAGATGTCGATGTCGCGCGCGTGCATGCCGGCCTGTATGTCCACCAGGCGCGTGTCCAGGTCTACGGCATAGGGGTCGTTGGGGTCGTATGCGGGCATGTTCATCATCTCCTGTGCTCATCCCCGCTGCCCGCGGCAGCGGGGTTCCGCCGTTCCAGCGATGACATCAGTAATCGGTGGGGATGGTGGAGAGAACCTTGTTCAGTTTATCCACCAGGGGGGCCAGGCGCAGCGCCTTGGCCATGTGGCCGCGCAGGGTCAGCTTGCGCGAGGTCAGGGCCCGCACCGCCCCCAGTTCCGCCCTGCTTATCTTGGCGAAGGTGTCGTAGTCGGCGATGATCCTGAACTCCGACTTGGGGCCCTCTCCCTCACCGGTCTCGAAGGCGGTCAGCTTGCCGTCCTCGAAGGCCACGTAGAAATAGTGTACCTTTCCGTCCGGGGCGTTCTTGTAGATGTTGGTCATGGAACTGGTCACGCGGTGCAGCACCTCGGGTGTGAGCTCGGCTTCCACGCGCTTGCGTCCCTCCTCGGACCACTCCGGGCTGAGATAGACGAGATTCGCCATCGCCGTCTCCTTTCCTGTGACCGGTGATCGATTAAAGATATGGTAACACATGCACGGCACCCGGGCGGCGCAGGCGGCATGTGCCTTGTCGGCCCGGGTGATGTATCATATGCGCGTATTCTTTCGAAGAAGGTCGAAGATGGGGTCAGGTCTTGTTTTTTGCCTGCTCCGCCAGATAGAGGGGTTATGTTGCATATGCCCGCTTATGAGCAGCAAAGATGAGAGCCTTGCCATGTTATGGGATGCAAAAAACAAGACCTGACCCCACGAGCGTTCGTTCTCGCTATCGGGAAGGAAGGACATGAGCATCGAGAAGGACCTGGAGGAACTCAAGAACCTGGCAGTGGAAAGCGGAGCGCTGACCGCGGAGGTCATCCCGGCTCACGAGGTGATCTTCGACGAGAGAGCCGTGCACAAGTGCCAGTACGGCTGTCCCTCCTACGGGCGCTACCTCACCTGCCCTCCGTACACGCCCGCGCCCTCGGAGTTCGAGAGGGCGCTGCGCAGCTACAAATGGGCCATGCTTCTGGAGTGCGAGCTCGCGGACCTCAACCGCCTGGTGGTGGGGGTGGAGAAGGCGGCGATGCGCAAGGGTTACTACCTCGCCCTGGGCCTGAAGGGGCAGCGCTGCCTGCTGTGCGAGGAATGCGTGCCCCCCGGCGAGCCCTGCCGCGACCCCGTGAATGCCCGCCCCTCCATGTCCGGGCTGGGCATCAACGTCTTCGCCACCCTTAAAAAGGCGGGCATCGAGCGCAAGCTGGCCATGGACGGCGAGGTGCATACTGCCTGGGGGCTGGCTCTCATCGATTGACGGGCGCGCCGACCTGAGCGAGGAGGGGGTTGCCGCCGCGCGGGCCGTCCGGATGCGGGGGGGGCGGCAAGGGACGCAGCGCCTGGCCATCGCCCTGCCCCTCGCGCTGGGGAGGGATATCTTCCTCCTGGACGGGGTGGCCTCGGCGCTGCAAGCGGAGGTGAAGGCAGGGATAGCGGGCCTCAGAGCTGGGCTTCGAAATAGGTGCGCTCCTGGGTGAAGCCCATCTTGTCGTAGAAGGCCTTGGCTCCGGCGTTGTCCAGCTCGGTGGCTACGGCCATGGTGGAGCATCCCGATTGCAGGGCCTGCCTCCTGGCTTCCTCGATGAGGGCCCGCCCCACGCCCTCGCCGCGCGCCTTTTCGGTGACCACCATCTCGGTGATGATGGCCTTGTTCATGCCCGTGGTCAGGGTCGGCCTCACGTAGATGAGCACCAGCCCCAGGGGGGCGCCGTCGTCGACGGCGAGCAGGAATATCCAGTCCGCCGATCGCAGCATCTTCTTGAGGGTCCCGGACCATATCCCTATGTCTATGAGGGGCGCCTGCGCGGCGAACCCGACCGCGTCGGCCAGCTCTCGGATAAGCTCGAAGATAACGTCTTGGTCCTCACCGTCGGCTTTTCTTACCTCCAGCACGACCCCTCCCTTCCGCTCGCGCTCAAACATCCCGGGCCACCCCTATAGTATAGCGCAATGGCTCAGCCGCAGAGGCGGGGGCGGGGGCGCGCAGTCTTGGAGGCGGTATCCCTTCCGCGGCGGCGATAGCCGTCGGCGCCATCTCGGGTTATCATTACCCTGTCGGCGTTGGCAGCATACCGTCGAGTGTCTTGGGGTGATTTGCGTGAGCGAAGAAGAGCTGATGAACGAGGCCGCTTCGATCGTCGGCGAGTCCAGAAAACTCGTGGCCTTTTCCGGTGCCGGCGTATCGGAGGAGAGCGGCATCCCCACCTTTCGCGACCCCGGGGGGCTATGGGACCGCTTCGATCCGATGGAGCTGGGCGGGGGCGATATATTCACCGCGCTGATAAGCGGAGTGAGCGTTTCCGGCGCCGCGGCCGATTTCGTCGCCGAGATGCTGCGGGTCCTGGAAAAGGCCCCGCCCAACGCCGGGCATTATGCACTTGGCGAGCTGGAGAAGATGGGGATACTGCGATCGGTCATCACCCAGAACATCGATAACCTGCACCGCGAGGGGGGCAGCACCAGGGTGATAGAGGTGCACGGCAGCCTCTTCCGGCTGGCGTGCATGGTCTGCGCCAACAGGATGCAGCTTGTGCGCGAGGAGCTCCTCGCCCTGGGCAGGGACCTCGTCGAGCTGATGCTGAAGGGGGACCTGCAGGCGATAGTCAGGCTGGTTTCCAGGTGCACGAAATGCGGCGGCCCCTGCAGGCTGGACGTGGTGGGGTTCGGCGAGCCGGTGCAGGACATGGGGCTGGCCATGAGCGAGGCCAAGGAGGCCGACGTGCTGCTCATCCTGGGGACTTCGGGAATGGTCTATCCCGCGGCGTACATACCGGAACATGCCAAGAAGGGCGGGGCCAGGATCATCGAGATAAACGCGACCGGCACCTATTTCCCCGACCTTGCGGACGTCGGTATCGTGGGGAAGGCCGGCGAGGTCCTGCCGCTCATAGTGGAGCGGGCGAAGGACATGCGGAGCCGCAACGCCCCCTGAGCGACCGCCACGCCCCGCTCCGCCAGCCGGGGCCCGTCGCCGGGGTATGAGGCCGGGCTCACCGCTCAGGCGCGGAAGGTGAGGCGCGTCCCCGCCATGTTGAGGATGAACTCATCGGGCATGGCTTCCTCGAAAGCCATCGTTGCCTTGCGCCCGGTGCAGTGGGTGGGGACGACGTAGTCGGGAGCGAAGGCCCGTATGCCCTCGATGGTGTCCGCGATTATGGGTTCGAAAGCGGGGCCGGTGAGGTGGAACCCCCCCACCACCGCGTGCACCTCGTCCACCCCTGTCACCTTGCGGGCATGGGCCACGGTATTGACGATGCCGGAGTGCGAACATCCCGAGAGAACCACCAGCCCTTTGCCGCGCAGGTGCATGGCTATGCCGCTGTCCTCCTCGATGGGGTCCCAGAACTCCTCGCCGTCACGCTCGAAGTAGGCGTTGGGCATGCCCCGCTCGAAAGCGGTGAGGCGCTCTATCTCCCCGAGGAAGAGCACCGTGTCTCCGGCCAGCAGCCGCGGCTCCGGGCTCTCGATGATGTCGGCTCCCGCTCCCTCCCAGGCCGCACGGTCAGCGGGGGGGAACTTGACCCGTATCTCTCCCACCCTGAGGTAGCGGTTGGGTTTGAAGACGGAGGGGTGGAGGAAGAGGGGCAACGGTTTGCCCGGCACGGCTGCGAGCATGGGGAGGAGGGCGCCGAAATGGTCCATGTGTCCGTGCGAGAGCACTGCCGCCTCTATGGCGGAGAGATCGACCCCGAGCTTGTCGGCGTTATAGGGTGCGACCACCTTGGAGAGACCGAAATCGAAGAGAAGCTTGTGGGGCTCCTCTCCGCGCAAGGTCCTGACCACGGCCGAGAAGCCGTGCTCGGCGAGGATGGAGCTTTTTATCTCCATGTCCCTGACCGGGAGCGCGCGGGTCACGACCTGGTCGGAATCCATGGTGGTGAGGTCGTTGTAATTGTCGGAGAGGGAGAGAATCTCCACCTGCTCGACTTCCTTCAGCTGCACGTGTTCGCCCATGGGGTGCCCTCCTTCTCGTCATGAATCTGGCATATGTAAAATTATCATACTCCGCTCTTGCCGCCGGGGAAACAGCGCGCCGGGGGGTTTCCTTTTCCTATACAATTGTCGGCAGGGGTGGAGCACGAGGAAAAGGTGTCGCTGTCGAGAGGAGGGGGCGGTGAGCGGAGGGGAACACAGCTGCGCCAACTGCGGCGGGGCGCTGAGCTGGAGCGAGGAGGTCTTCGGCCTGGGCGCCAGGCTCAGGCAGGGGCTGGAATATCCCGGGGGGGTAGGCAGGTCGGCCGCCGTCACCATCCCCGTGGGGGAGAGGGAGGTCGAATGCATGGTGGCCGCGGATGCCTCCCCAGCCAAGGCAGAGGGCTGGGACCTCGTTTTCATGGTCTGCTGCGAGGGGTGCGGCGCCGCGCTCAAGGCCGCCCTGGAGGCGGGGGGCCTTTTCGAGGAGATCATGTAGAGATGAGCGCTGATGCGGGGGGGGGGCGAACGGCTTCGGCGGGGAGCCCTCGGGCGGGCTCCTGTGGGGGGCGGGAAGTCTCGTGGCCACGAGCATGGCCACCCTCATGGTCCTGCGCTGACCGGAGGCGCAGGCCGGCGAGGTCCTGGCGGCACGGCATCCGTCGACGGGCGAAGCGGCCCTCGCCGGGGCCCCCCGCTTCGCCCGCGCGGGTGAGCGTTCCTTGTTGTCAGCGTAGCGCAGCTGATGATGGGCCCCGCTCCGCCCGCGCGGGAAAGCGTTACGGCCGTAAGACCGGAGGAAGCCCTATTCCGCCGTCACGCTCGCGGGGAGCTTGCTGGTGAGGATGTCCACGGCCTCCTCCACCATCTCCTCCACCACCCGGGCGGCGGGCTTGACCTCCTTGATGATGCCCGCTACCTGCCCCGCGAAACCGCCGATGTACTCGTCTTTCTCGGCCTTGATGAACGGGCTCAGCAGCGCCGAGGCCACGAGCATCTGCAGGGGGAAGGGCAGGGGCTCAAGCCCCGACTCCTCCCACAGGGTCATGAAGCGGCTGCGTATGGAGCGCAGGGTCTTGCCGGTGAACATGGTGCTCACGCGGGTGTCCTCGTCGCTGGCCTCCAGGATATGCTGTTTGACCGCCTGCGGCGCGCCGCCTTCGTCGGTGGCTAGGAAGCGCGTGCCCACCCATACTCCCACGCAGCCCATGGCCAGCGCGGCGGCAAGCCCGCGGCCGTCGCCAATGCCCCCGGCCGCCAGCACGGGAACCGGATAGGCGGCATCTATGCACCCGGGGACCAGGGCCATGGTCCCGATCCTGCCCGTATGCCCGCCCGCTTCGTGTCCCTGGGCTACCAGGAGGTCGATGCCGGAGTCGGCCATGCGCTTGGCGTTCTTGATATTGCCCGTGATGGCCAGCACCTTGATGCCCGCGGCATGGGCGTCCTCGACCATGAAGCCGGGATTGCCCAGGCCGGCGGCGAAAAGGGGGACTTTCTCCTCGATACACACCCTCACCGCCTGGTGGGGCATGGTGGCGGTGGAGTTCAACTTGACCATGATCTCCACCTCGGGCAGTTCCAGGTCCGCCTTCACCTTGGCGATGAAGTCCTGGTGGGACTGGGGGAGGTTTTTGAGCAGTTCCTCCAGCGGCACCTCGCCCGAGGTGTCCATGTCCGGGAGCTCGGTGAGGTTCTTGGGCAGGAGCAGGTCCACCCCGAAAGGCTTGTCGGTGCGGGCCCTGATCTCGCGGATGGCCTCGCGCATCTCGTCGATAGAGTATCCGCTCGCCCCCAGCACCCCCAGGCCGCCGGCTTCGGAGACCGCCACCACCAGATCCACCGGCGCGCCCGTCTCCTCCCCCAGCAGGTTGGGGCCCATGCCCGCGCTGAGGATGGGATACTCGATGCCCAGCATGTCGCACAGCTTCGTCCGCAGGACTCTCTTGCCCATGTCTACCCCTTTCGTCCGAGAAAGCCTGACCTGGATATCCTTTGAGCGCGCCCTCCCTGCGGGCGCTTCCCCCCAATTATAGTCTCCGGCAGCGCCTATCTGAAGTAGGTGGCGGGGAGAGGGAGGTGTGGAGGCGCCTCTCCGCCAGGGATGCACACGCGCGAAGAAGGGCGGGCGCCGCGGCTCGGGCGGCGCGGGGGCGCGGTTTTTGACACCACCTCCACCTCGCCTTAACATGAGCGTGACCGGCCCGGTGGGATGGCCGCCTGCCCGCACCCGTTCGTCATGCTCTTGAAGGTAAGGCCCCGGGAGGAAAGGGGAGAGGCATGTATAGCCTGGAGGCGAAAAGGGCGGTGATCACCGGCGCGGCCTCGGGGCTCGGGAGGTCGCTCGCGACCGCGCTGGCCCGGGAGGGATGGAGGGTCGGCATCGTCGATTTGGACCATGCCGGGTCCGCGGAGACGCTGCGCATGGTCGAGGGGGCGGGGGGCTCGGGAGAGGCCTTCCATGCCGACGTCAGCGTGGCGGAGGAGGTGGAGGCGGCGGCCGAATACTTCTTCGCGCGCTGGGGCGGGGTGGACCTCCTGGTCAACAACGCCGGGGTCATCTCCCTGGGCTTCGTCGGCGACGTGCCGCTGGAGGACTGGAGATGGGTCTTCGACGCCAACTTCTGGGGCATGCTCTACGGGTGTCACGTCTTCGTCCCGCGTATGAAGGAACAGGGCGGGGGGCATATCGTCAACGTGGCCTCGTCCGCCGGCCTGCTCTCCAGCCCGGAGATGGCCCCCTATAATACTACCAAGGCGGCGGTGATCTCGCTCTCCGAGACGCTGCGGACGGAGTTGGCGCCGCTGGGTATCGGCGTCACCGTGGCCTGCCCCATGTTCTTCGACACCAACCTCCTCGCGACGGCGAGGTTCACGGACCCGTGGGAAATGGAGTTCTTCATCACCACCTTCCGCCATGCCAGGATGAGCGCGGACGAGGTGGCGGAGAGGATAATCGCGGGGGTGAAAAAGGACAGGCTCTACGTGGTCCCCCAGCTCTCCGGCAAGCTGTTGTGGCTGAACAAGCGCATGAGCCCCGGCTTTTTCCACGACCTGTTGCGCTTTCTCAACCGCCGCGGCCTGCTCAGGCCGCTCTTTCAGGGCCTGGCGCGCCGCGGCCTCATGCAATAGCCGCATGCCCGCGGCAATGAAACGCCGCGTGGCCGCCGCGGCCCCGGCCTTCATGCTCCCCCGCCTTTGCTTCTAGACTGGTGCGATGATGAAGTAAAACCGCGACGGAGCCGCCGCGCTGCCGGCGCTCGTCCGCGACCTGCGCGCCCGCGGTTACGAGCCGGTCACCGTCACCGAGGTCCTGCTCGCGGGCGACTGACCCCCGGAGCGGGTGAGCTGCATCATTTACCGTTATCTGTATTGCTGTTTATATGGAGATAGATGCAAGAGGAAACGGAGCGGGGATCGGTCCTCGCACGCAGGAAGCAAGGCAGCGGCGGGAAGCACGCGCCGCCCTTAACAGGACTCGATAACGAGTGGAACCCGGAAGGGACCCCAAGGGGAAGATGAGGGAGCACGCACACGGGCTTGCCGCCGCTGCCGACCGGCCTTCGCTCCTGTTTCGCGAAAGGAGGTGTCGGGAATGGCTATCGTGAGATGGAACCCATTTCTGCCGTCCACGTACCGCGAGTGGTTTCCGCGCGGGCTCTTTCTGAGGGACCTCGCCGAGTTCCCCGTGCGCGAGGCGGGCTTTTTGCCCAGCACGGACGTGTACACCGACGGGGATGACCTTCTGGTCAAGATGGAGCTCCCGGGGTTCAAGTCGGAGGACCTGGACATCAGCCTGGAGGATTCGTGCCTGACCATCTCGGGCAAGCACGAGCACGAAGAGGAAGTCGAGGAGAAGGACTACTACCGTAAAGAGCGCCACAGCGGCTCCTTTACCCGCAGCATGGCGCTGCCGCGAGAGGTCAAGGACGAGGACATCGCGGCCAACCTCAAGGACGGTGTCCTCGAGGTGCGCATAAGCGGAGCGGCCGCCGAGAAGGCCGTAGAGGGCGGAAAGAAGATAGCGATCACTTCAGCTTGAGCGCGCGCTGCTCGGCGCGCCCTCGATGGCGGTGCGGGCCCTGCGGGGCCCGCGTTTTCGTGTGCGCGCTCCCTCGGGGTGGGACCGTACCGTCCATCCTCCCGGGAGGAGGCGCAAGGCAGGCGCCTTCTCATGCGGGCACGGCCCGCGCGGCGTTGCCGCGGGGAGCGGCGCAAGAGGCGGGAGGCGGAGCGGGCCGCGCGGAACGCAGTGCCCCGCGGGCGGCCCCCTCCTTCATGTCCGTTCGGCGCCCCGGATGAAGAGCTTCATCGTCTCCCGCGCGTCCCCGATCCTATCCCCCGCCAGGCGGTAATATGGGCTCAGCATCAGGGCGGGCGGCTCGACCGGCTCATCCTCTCGCCAATAAGCGTCGTTTGTCTCCGCGCATACGACCCGGCCGATGAGCAGGGCATAGGAGTCGCCGCTGACCTCGCGTTCGAGCACGGCTTCTATCCAGCCCAGGGCGTCGGCTATCCTCACGGGGGCGACCTCCCGGGAGGGGGTGGACTCCAGGCCCGTCTCCCGCAGCTCGTCCACCTCGGGGGGAAAGTCCTTCGCGGTCATCATCGCCTGCCGGAAGGAGGGCTTGCCCATGACGTTGACCACGAACTCCTCCGTCTGCCTGATGTTGGCGAGGGTATGGCGGGGCAGGGCAGAGGCGACGGCGATAAGGTCCAGCGGCCTGAGTATGGGCATGACGCAGCCGTAGGGCGCGGCATTGTTGACCCCCGCGGCGTCGACGGTGGTTATCACCGTGACCGGCAGGGGGAGCATGAGCTTGAACTGGTCCGGGCGCAACTCCATTACTACCTACTCCTTTCCTTCCTCTCTCCACGGGCCGCGACCGCTCCGGGGGCCGCGCAGCCCTCGCGTGCGCGGGGGCACAGTTTCACAGCCCATCCTTGCCCTTGAACCAGCCGATGCTCGCGTCGGGGACGGAATCGATGCGCGAGCTGTAGGGCTTGATGTCCAGGAGGGCGCTGCCGTCCACGGCGTCCAGCCCCCGCACGGTGAGGCGGTTCCCCTCCCGCTTCACCAGTTCCACCACGCACATGTTGATGGGGTTGGGGCGCGAGGGGGAGCGGCAGGCGAAGACGCCGCGCACCTCCGGTCCCCATGGGGTCACGGTCCGCAGCACCTGCCGGTCCGCCAGGTGCGCCCAGTAGAGCACGATGAGGTGCCCCGACGCCTCGACGTCCTTGAGCGCATCAGCGTATTCCCCGTATATCTCCAGGACCGCCTCGTCGTCGCGGAAACGGCCCTGGAATGGGGCCTCTTCCATGCCCGCATAGACGGTATGCGCCACCCCGACGGGTTTCAATATCATCCTTGCATCCTTCACCTCATCTTCTCCTCTCGGGGCCTCCGCCAGCGGCCCTCATCGTGCGGCGCCGACATTCCGCGACCGCCCTCTCTTCCCATTTCCATCTTTTTTACCCGCGGCACCTTATTTCGCGGCCGCGGGCCCGCGCGGCATCTCCTCACTCCGGCACGATCAGCCAGTGGGCGCCAACCCTCTCCATGCCGACCTTGACCCCGTATGTCCTCTCGATGTTCTCGGGATGGATGACCTCGCTGCCCCCGCAGGCGAGGACGCTTCCCCTCTCCAGGAGGACAAAGCGGTCCGAGAAACGCAGGGCCAGGTTGATGTCGTGTATGGCCATCAGCGCCGCTATGCCCCGCTCCTCGACCGCGCGCTTCACCGTTTTCATCACCTCGAGCTGGTTCTTGAGGTCGAGGTTGCTGGTCGGCTCGTCCAGGAGGAGCACGCGGGGCTCCTGGGCCAGGGCGCGGGCTATCATCACCTTCTGGAACTCCCCCCCGCTGAGCTCGCCCGTGTACCTGAGGGCGAATTCCTCCAGTCCCAAGGCCTCCATGATCTCCTGGACCACGCACAGGTCTCGTTCGGAGACCCCCCAGGTGATGTGGGGCCTGCGCCCCATGAGCACGGTGTCGAAAACGGTGAGGCGGGCCGCCCCGCCCGCGCGCTGGGCCACGTAGGCCATGCGGCGCGCAATCTCCATGCGTTTGAGGCTCGCGGCATCGTCCCCGTTCATCCACACCCTCCCTTCCTGCTGGCGCAGCACGCCCACCAGGCATTTCAGCAGGGTGCTCTTGCCGGCGCCGTTATTGCCCAGGATGGAGCACAGCTCGCCGCCCTCCACGCTGAGGTCGATGCCCATGAGCACCGGCTTGCGCCCATACGCGAAACGGATGTCCTCTACCCTCAGCATCACCGCGCTCCGTAACTCGCTCCGCCATACCCCTTGACCAGCAGAAAGATGAAGAGCGGGGCGCCCATGAAGGAGGTTATCGCCCCCACCGGCAGGACCACCGGGGCGATGACGGTGCGGCCGAGGGTGTCCGCGGCGAGCAGCAGCAGGGCTCCCGCGGCGGCGGAGGCGGGGAGGAGGTAACGGTAGTCGTCTCCTATCAGACGGCGCATGAGATGGGGCGCCACCAGCCCCACGAAGGCGATGATGCCCAGAAAGGACACTGCCACCGCGGTCACCAGCGAGGACAGCAGCATCCCCGCCATCCTGATGCCCCTGACGTTGACCCCCAGGCTGCCGGCGATATCGTCCCCGCTGCCCATGGCGTTGTAATCCCAGCGTTTGTGGAGGAAATAGGCGAGGGAGGGCAGGGTGACCGCCGTGATGATGGCCAGGTCCCGCCAGGATGCCCTCCCCAGGTCGCCGAAGGTCCAGAAGACGATGGAAGCCACCTGCACGTCGGTGGCGAAGAACTGGGTGATGACCGTGCAGGCGGTGAAGAAGGAGCCCATGGCCACCCCCGCCAGGACCATGGCCTCCGGGGTTATCCCCCGGAAGCGGGCCATGAACAGGATGGCCAGGGTGGCGATGATGGCGCCGGTGAAGGCGGAGGCGCTCACCAGGTAGGGGTTGTTCACCAGCAGGGCATCCTTTCCGGCGGTGGCCGCGTTGGCGCTGCCCGCTCCCAGGGCCAGGATGGCCACGGCGGCGCCGAAGGCGGCCCCCTGCGAGACGCCCAGGGTGTAATCGGAGGCCAGGGGGTTCTGCAGGACGTTCTGCATGATGCAGCCGGCCAGCGACAGCCCCATGCCCGCGATGAGGGCCGCCAGCACCCTGGGCAGGCGGATGTGGAAGATGATCTGCGCCGAGCGCTGATCTCCCTGCCCCACCAGGGTCTTGAGCACATCCAGGGGAGAGAGCTTTGCCGAGCCCAGGGCCATGGCCACTATCGCCAGTAGCACGGTGGCGAGAGCGATGGCCGCTATCACCAGCACCTTCCTGCGGGTGTAGCCGCGGTAGGCGGCGCGCGCCGAATCCGCGAGCGCCGCCGCCGGCTTTCCCTTGTGCACCTGCTCCACTTGGATGCCGCTAGCCTTTCTCACTTATTTCCGGACAGATCGAGCTGCATGAAGCCGCCGTAGTCCTCCGCCATGCGCTTATAGAGTGCTTTCCCCAGCAGGAACTCGTAGATCTCGTCCGCCTTGGCCTCCGCATCGATACCCTGGAAGGCCTCGGGGTAGATGACCTTGCCGATGAAATAGGCGTCGCTAAGGGCGGTGTCCACATTGGTGGTGTACCAGTTGTAGGGGAGGTATCCGTACACCCTGCCCTCGCGCACCGCGGTCAAGGCCTCGTAGAAGCCCGGGTTGGTTGCGTAATCCTCCGCCAACATCGGATATCCCGACTCGTCCACGAAGATGAAGTCGGGGTCCCAGTCCAGCAGCTTCTCCTTATCGACAATCACGCTGCCCCTCTGTCCGGTCTCGTCCACCACATTGCGCGCGCCTATGGCCGCGAAGGGGGGGAAGTTCGCCTGCGTGCTCTCGATGCCGTGATGGCCCTTCATGCCTATGCCGCCCGCATATACGGTGGGCCTCTCTTCCTCGGCTATGCCCGCGGTGCGCTCCTCCAGGTCGTCCTGACAGCCCTTGATGTAGGCGACCACCTCGCCTGTGCGCTTCTCGTTACCTAGTATCTTACCCACGAGGTCGATAGAGGTCATCAACTCCTGGTCGAAGGTGCCCAGGTCCCCGTAGCTGAGCACCACCACCGGGATGCCCGTCTTTTGCTGCAGTTCGTTGGCCTGCGAGGCGTCCAGGAGGTAGGCGGCGAAGATGACGTCCGGGCCCGACTCCAGGAGGGCCTCCGGGTCGGGACTGGTATCCGGCCCGCCCTGGCCGATGAGCGGCAGGTCTTTGAGCTCCGGGTAGGCGAACATGTAGGGACGCCCCATGTCCCCCCACTGCTTCTCCATGTTCTCTATGCCCACCACCCGGTCGGCGGCGCCCGCATAGCAGACGAGCCGCAGCGCGCCGGGACCTATGGCCGTGACGCCCCGCGCCGGGACCTTGACCTCCACCCTGCGGCCCGCGAGGTCGGTGATGGTCAGGACCTCGGGCTCATCGCCTTCCGACTTGTCATTGCAGCCCGCCATGCCCATGACGATCGCCAGCAGGGCCGCCGCCAGCAGCACCGCCAGAAAGAGCCTCGTTCTCTTCATCTCTCCTCTCCTTTCCACGCGATTATGTCCCCGCCCGTGCGCGGGCCTCACTCAAACCCTCAGGTTGCTCTGCACCGCATCGACGATGCGGCCGGCCAGGTCGTCCGGGAGCCCCCCTTTCGCCGGGTCGCCCGCGAGGTTGGACCTGGCCACCTCGGGGAGATAGGGGATGGAGCCCAGCACGTCCAGGCCCGCCGCCGCGAGCTTCTCCCGCATCAGCGGCTCCGTCTCCGCGTCCGCCTTGTTGAGCACGAGGAAGAAAGGCTTGCCGGCCTCCCCTGCCAGCTCCGCCGCTTTTGCGGCCAGCAGCACGGCCTCGTGGGAGGGGTCGGCCACGAAGAGGACGGCGTCCGCCCCCTCCAGCAGGCCGCGGCCGAAATGCTCCACGCCGGCCTCGGTGTCCACCAGCACCCACTGCCCGTCCCCGGTCGAGATATGGTTGAGGAAACCTTTGGCCACCGCGCCCATGGGGCAGGCGCACCCCTCGTGGCTGTGCTCGATCTTGCCGACCCGGGCGAAGGAAAGGGAGCCGCTCCTGCTGGCGCTCCGCTGAGGCAGCCCGTCGATGCTCATCTCCCCCTCGAAGAAGCGCGGCTTCTCCTTGAAGTCGCTGTCGAAGAGCACCCGCATCTTCTCGGAGACCGCCGGCCTGCCTCCCAGGCTCTCCATGATGGTCTGGGGGGGCGGCTCCAGGCCCAGCATCAGGCCCAGGCTCAGGTTGGACTCGTCGCTGTCCAGCACCAGCACCTGCGCCTCCTGCTCCAGCTCCCTGGCCAGGAGAGAGACGAGCGTGCTCTTGCCGCTCCCGCCTCTACCGCTCACGATCACTTTGGGCATTCCCATCACCTCCGCAGATATCGGAAACCGTCCTCAGGCCATGCCGCCCCCGGATGCGGCAAAAAAAGAAACCACGAAGGTGTGCGACCTCCGTGGTCCGCGTCTCTTTACGCCGCTTCTCTTCGCCGTCGGGGCGGTTTCGCGCCGCCTCGGCCTTTCATCCCACATGCAAATGATAGGACAAGGGCACCGCGCATGCAAGTGCTTGCGTCATGATGCGCTCCCGCCGCCCCGCTGCCCGCCGCTGGGAGCCCTGCGCCGTTGCGGCGTTCCCGCCGGTGTAATATCGTGAGTACGCAGCACATGCGCGCGCGCCGCATGGGTGCCGGTACCCCCCCTCGCGGGGAGAGGTGCGGGCAGGAGAAGCCCTGGGAGAAAGGATGGAAGATGAGTAAAGAAACGGTGGCCTTCGTGTACCTGTCCCCCGCCGGCTCGACGCGCGAGGTCGGCCGCAGGATATGCTCCTGGCTCGCGGAGTGGGGCTTTGAGGCGGCGGAGTTCGACCTCGCCCGCTGCCGCGGCAGGGAGGAGGAGGTCCTGCGGGGGGTGCGCGAGTCTTCCCTCCTGCTGGCGGGAAGCCCCGTTTACGCCGACCATGCCCTGGAGCCCTTTGTATCGTTCCTGGCGTCGCTGCCCCGCGGCGAGGGGAAGCCGGCGCTCGCCTTCGTGACCTACGGAGAGGTCTCCAGCGGGGCCTCCCTGCATCAGTTGTGGAAAACGCTGCATGGCCGCGGTTACGAGGTGCGGGGGCTTGCGGAGGTGATCTCCGCCCACGCCATGATGTTCAGGTCGGGCAGGCCGCTGGGCGCGGGCCGCCCCCACGCGGGGGACTTCGCGCTGCTCAAGGGGTGGGTCGAGGAGGTCGCGACCGCGCTGCAGCGGGGCGGGGGCGGCGGTATCGACGCCTCCAGCGTGCGCCCCGGCGCGCTCGTCGCCGCCCTCGACGCCACGGTGAGCAGGCCGGGTTTCATGCGCCATTTCTGGCCCCCCATAAGGTTCAAAGCGGAGAGGTGCGACTCCTGCGGCATCTGCCGGGAGAGGTGCCCGGCGGGGAGGCTGGACGACCTGCCCCATATCGACGACACTATAAAGTGCCTGTATTGCTATCAATGCGTGCGCTCGTGTCCGCGCGGCGCGTTCAACGCCCCCATGTGGATGGTCTCCCCCTTCGTCAGGCTCTTCAGCCGCCTGTGGAGGCTGCGCGGGGCCCATTCCACCCGGGTCTATGCCTGAAGCGCCCGCCGGGCGGGCCCGCGCCCGTTGCCATACCCGCGGGCATGTGTTACGAAGATGTTTGACCCTGAAGGGCACGGCGGCGGATCATGGCGCGGATAGCAAAGGGGGCAGGCATGTCCGAGAAAGTTTGGAAGAAAGCGGCAAACACCATGGTGGCGGCGGGGGGGGTCCCCATGCCGGTGACGGAGACGCTGCTCGAGTTGCTGCAGGCCATCCTGGAGGAGGACGAGGCTCGCTTCATCCGCATCTTCGACAAGCCCTCGCTCAACCTGGAGGAGATAAGGGAGCGCAGCGACTCGGACGATGCTTCCCTGCAAGCCATGCTGGACGGGCTGATGCACAAGGGGGCGGTCATGCTCACCAGGAGCAGGAGCACGGGAACGGAGGTTTACACGCTCATGCCGCCTTTCCCGGGGCTTTTCGAGATGACCATGATGCGGGGTGAGAAGGGGGAGAAGGACAGGAAGCTGGCCCTCCTCTTCGAGGGCCTTTTCGAGGAGCTCTCGCGGCTCACGCAGGCTAATTACGACGTCGTCATGGAGGCGCTGCAGACCTTTTCCCCCCTGACGAGGGTGGTGCCGGTGGAATGCGAGGTCGATGTCAGCCTGGACAGCGTCATGCCCTACGAGGACGCGGGCAGGGTAGTCGACAAGTTCGATACCTTCGCCGTCAGCTACTGCTACTGCCGTCACCACAAGGACCTCCTTGGCATCCCCTGCGAGGCCACGGAGGAGAAGCTCAACTGCCTTTCCTTCGGGCGCTCGGCCAGGTTCCTCATCGATTACGGCTTCGCCAAAGAGATAAGCGCCGAGGAGACCAAGCGGATACTCAAGGACTGCGAGGAAGCGGGCCTGGTACACAAGTTCTTTCACGAGAAGAGCAGCCTGGAGCGGGACGAGTTCGCCATCTGCAACTGCTGTAAGTGCTGCTGCGGCACCTTCGACCTCTACTACCGCGGGGCGGCCCCCATGCACACCTACACCTCCTACCGGGCGGTGGTGGACGGCGAGCTGTGCAATGGCTGCGAGATCTGCGTGGACATGTGCCCCATGGAGGCGGTGAAGATGGCGGACGGCATCGCCCGCATCGAGGACGCGCTGTGCATCGGTTGCGGCGTCTGCGCCCATCACTGCGAGAGCGAGGCCGTGACCTTGCAGCGCACCGGCATCCGGGAGGTCTTCGCCCCCCCCGTGCGCCGGCAGTAGGGGGCGGTGAGGCTAAGTGACGGCGCGGAGAGGGCTCTTTTTAGCCCTGGTGCCGGCGCTTGTGTGCATGCTCGCGGCTCCGCTGTCCCCGGCCCCCGAGGCCGCTGCGGCCGCTTCCCCCAAAGCCCTGCTGGTGATGGCTTTCGCCCCCGGAGAGAGCTTGAGGGCCAACGCCGCCTCCGATCTGCAGGCGACGCAGCGCACGCTGCAGGAATACGGGTTCGCGGTGTCCGTCGTCGATGCCTATCATGATTCCGGCGGCATCACCGCCTGCCCGCATCATCAGCTCCACCGTCACCTGGACGAGAACCGCTACAACATGGTGGTCTATTACGGGCACGGCAACGCCTCTCGCTGGGCCTTCTGCCTGCCCCAGGACAGGAACTGGACGGGACGCACCGATACCCCGCCGGGCCGCGACGAGGCGCGGGAGTTCGGCGACCACCGCGCGCATTGGCAGGGAGAGATAAGGCTGGCGCCCAACGCCATGGTCATCCTGCGGCATACCTGCTACTCGCACGGCCTGGAGGCCGTCGATCTGCGCAGCGGTGCGCCCCTCCTCCCGCAGGCGGAGATCCTGCGCAGGCTGAACGAGTATTCCCATACCTTTCTCGGCGGCGATGCGCGCTCCTATACGGCGACGGCCGTCGTCGGCGCGACGCCCTCATACCTGGAGAACCTCTTCCGCAACCACTCGGTGCCCATCGCGCAGCTCACCGTGCCGGACTTGAGCGCCTCCTTTCAGGCGGGAAGCGGCTATCAACTGATGATAGGGAGCCATCAATACCTGGGGGGCTCGGGCATGATGTGGCGCAAAAATCGCTTTCCCGGGGCCAACAACGCTGCCGTCTGGGGCCAGCCCGCCTGGGCCGGCGACCCCACCCTCACCGTGAGGAGGGCGCTGGGCATGGTGCCGGGGGATAAAAACGGCAACGGCAACAACACCGACCTGGGTGAGCCCTGCTTCCCCCACGACAAGCGCGACTTCTTCGCGGCGGAGGACACCTCCTACAACTTCTTTCCCTTCATCTGCATCGCCAACCCGGGCCCCGCTTCCACCTGGGCGGAGGTGACCTTCTACGACGAAAGCGGGGAATACCTCACCGTCTATCGCGAGGTGCCGGGAGAGACGCGCATCACCCTGAATTGCAACGCCAACCGCCATCTGCGCGACCGCGACCTGGCCGTGCGGGTGCGCTCCACGGATGGCACCCCCCTGCTGGCGGAAAGGCCCATGTATTTCCGCTATAGGGGCTGGATGGACGGGGGCTCCTGCGCTTTCGGCACGCCCCGGCCCTCCGTGAGGTGGTATTTCGCCGAGGGCCACGCCTCGGACACGCGCCCCTTCCACGAATACATCTGTCTGGCCAATTTCGGCTCGCAGCCCGCGCGGGGCACCATGACCCTCTTCCCCGCCGCGGGCGGCCCGCGCGAGGTGGAGATAGCCGTCCCGCCGGGGGCGCGGCGCACCCTCTACATCAACGCCTATCTGCAGGGGGATGTCGCGGTGGAGGTGAAGACGGATCGCCCCGTGGTGGCGGAACGTTCCCTCTACTTCCAGTATTTCTCGCAGCAGGGGACCTTCAGGGCGGACGGCGGGCACAGCAAGCCGGGCCTGAACGCCCTCTCTCGCAGCTGGTATTTCGCCGAGGGGCATGTGAGCCGCGATTTCGAGGAATGGATATGCCTGGCCAATCCCGGCGGGAGGCGGGCCGTGGCCACCCTCACCTATTACACCCCGCGGGGGGAGGCGGGCAGGCGGGAGGTGGAATTGCCCCCCTCATCCCGCCGCACCGTGCTGGTCAACCATGATTTCGCCGCCGCGAGCGATGTCTCGGTGGCCGTGGAATGCGACGCGGAGATAGCCTGCGAGCGGGCGATGTATTTCGATTTTCGCGGCGCCTGCGACGACGGGCATGTCTCGCCGGGGAATCGCTCCGCCGCCACCCGCTGGATGTTCGCGGAGGGGGCGGCCTACAAGGGGATACAGGAATATGTGCTCATCGTCAACCCCGGCGGGTCCACGGCGAAAGTGAGGGCCACCTATCTGCTGGGGCCGGGGGAGGGGGCTCACTCCAGGTCCTATACCATCGCCCCGCGCTCGCGCCTCACCATAGATGTGAATCGGGAGCTCTCCGCCTTCGGCGCTCCCTCCCAGGTGGCGCTGGACCTCGTCTCCGACCGGCCGGTGGTGGCGGAGAGGGCCATGTATTTCGACATGGGCAGGGGGGCAGGGGGCCGGGAGCGCATCCGGGGAGGCCATGTCTCGCTGGGCGTGCAGAGCGCGGCCGCGGAGTGGTATTTCGCCGAGATGTACACCGGCAGATGATGAGGCCCCCGCCGCTGCCTCAGCGGCCGTACCAGGGGGGCGGCTCGATGCCCGTGCCGAAGTCCACCGCCTCCCAGCCGGAGGCGCCCCGTTTCATCACCACCAGGGGAGACTCCAGCACCTCGCTGGTGCACACGGCTATGCCCGCCGCCTCGCTGCCGTGGATGACGATGTTCTCGATGCGGAACTCCAGGCCCGGGGCGGCGTTGGCCTGCACGAAGGCGATCATGGCCTTCTCCACCTCCGCCATTTCCTCTTCCGCTCCCGCCTTGGCCTTCAGCGCGGCGGCATGGCCGTCCGCATACCCTTCCGCCCATCCCTCGTTGAAGCCGAGGGCGTAATCGTCGCCTTCGGCCGCATCGCCGGGCCCCCCGGACTCATAAATCCCCTGCTCCCCATCGGAGTACCCCCGGGCGTAGCCTTCCTCGTGCCCCCGCTCGAAGCCCTCCGCGTAGGCGATGCGGCCTGCCTCCTCTTCCGCCGCCCTGCTCTCCTCCGCGCCGTCCACCTTGCCTCCACCGCACCCGCAGACAAAGAGCAGCGCGGGCAAGAGCGCCGGCAATACGAGTAAAATGACCTGCTTCCTCACCGCATCCTCCTTTTCGCCGCGGAGCGGGCTTGCCATGCATCCATTCTACACCCCCCGCGCTCCCGGAGCGCGCCGGCCGGGCGCGGGGGCTCGCGCCCTAAAGCTCCCGGCACAGGCGCTGCATGCCGGGGGTGGCGAAGATGCGCAGGAACTCCTCGTCGCTGGTCTCCTCGACGATGCTGAAGCCGGCTTTCCGGTATGCCTGCAGGGCCTGGGCGTTGCCCGTGAGCATGTTGAGCTCGCAGCGCCCGAAGCCGCGCTCCCGCCCCCGCTCGAGTATCTCCCGCAGCAGGGCGGCGACGACGCCCCGGCCCTGGAAGCGGGGAAAGACGGCCACGTGTTCGACCACCCAGGAGTCCTCGTAATGGCCGGGATTGACGCGGTGAAAGGGGAGCAGGCGGGTGAACATGGCCCTGCCCTCCGTGCGGTCCACGCCCAATTCCACGAAGGCGTCACGCAGCAGGATGCCGCCCGACTCCGACTCGTTGAAGCCGCACAGACAGCCCGCGAGCGCGCCGTCCACCTCGCCCACCAGGTAATGGGAATAGTGAAAAAAAGAGCGCGCCCGGGCGGTGAAGAGGGCCGCGAGCCTGGATAAGCGCTCCGCCATCTCGCCCGGGAACATGAGGTCGTAGATGGATTTTTCCAGGTGGCTCTTTCCCGCCAGGTATATGAGCTGCGCCGCCTCGCGCGCGTCCCCGGGGACGGCCGGGCGGACGAGGGCTTTCATGTGCATGAACCTCCCGGTCGCGCGCTGCCGGCAGCGCATCCGCCGCGTCGCAGATATTGTAGCGGAACCCCCGGGGGATAATAAACCGCGAAGTCAAAGCTCGCGGGGAGAGCGCGGGCGGGCAAGCCCTTCACGCCCCCCGCACGCTTCTGCCGTGGACGCGCCGGCGATGGGCCGCAAGCCCCGCTGCGGCGCGGAGCGCTCCCCTCGCTCCCTCGCCGCCCGCGGCCTCACACCTCCACCTCCACCAGGGCGGAAGCGGAGGTGAAGTAGAGGAAGGCCTCCTTGACCGCTTCCCCGGTGCATCTCTCCCACCCCTCGGCGTAGAGGCGCATTTGCGGGGCGTATCTGCGTGCCGCCTCCTCCAGGCCCGCCACGCCCGGGAGGTCCGTCTTGTAATCCACCAGCACCCAGCCGTCTTGCTCGCGAAAGACGAGGTCGATGGCCCCGCGCAGCAGGGTGGGGGCGGGTACGCCTTCCTCCCAGAGGGCCTGCAGGGGCACCTCCACCAGGCGCTCGCGGCTGCACTCCGCCCTGCGCCAGATGTCGGAGGCCATCACCGAGCGCGCCAGGGCCGCGGCCTGCGGAGCCAGGCAAGTGCGCAGCCCGGCCGCGGCGAGGGCCGACGAGGCCAGGCGCTCCAGCTCGGCCCCAGGCGCGCTCATGGCCGCCTGCAGCAGGAGGTGTATGACCTCGCCCCACTCCACGCCGTGCTCGCCCGCGGGCGCCGCGGAGGTGGGAGCCGTTTCTACTCGCGCCCCGCCGACCTTTGCGGGCGCGTCCCCGGCACCGCGGGAGAGGGCATATTCCTTCAAGGGATACGACTCATAGGTCGCCCGGCGCGCCGCCTCCAGGCGCGAGCGCAGGCGCTCCCGGGCCGCATCGACTTCCTGGGCGGCCAGGAGGACGCCCTGCGGCCCTCTCGCCTCCTGGGGCCCCGGGTCGGGGAGGTCGCGTCCCGCAGCGAGAAAGGGCTCGAAATGACACCAGGGGTTGCCGGCGTTACGCTTTTCGCGCTGGGTGACGACGGTGGCCGCCGCGGCGCGGGTGGCGGCGACATAGCGCAGGCGCAGCGCCTCCGCCCTCTCGAACTCCTTCTCCCTCTCCGCCAGGGATTCCCATCCCGCCGGGTGGGCCAGCAGCTTGCCCGGGCCCCATGGCGTCCTCTCGCCGTAGATGGCGAGATAGCCGAGGACACTCTCCCCGGAGCGGTCTATATGCTTGCCCGCGGGGTGTTCGTATTCCCCCGACGGGTCGGCGAGGAAGACCACGGGGGCCTCCAGCCCCTTCACCTTGTGCAGGTTCATGACCCGCACCGCGGGACGGGCGCCGGAGAGGGCGGACACGCCGTCGTGTTTCTCCTCGCGCTCTGTCAGGGCGCCCAGGTACTCCACCACCTGGGCCACGCTCCAGGCCTCGGCCTGGAAGGCGCGCAGCAGTTCCAGGGCCTTGCCCAGCGAGCCCGCCCGCATGTCCCCGTCGGGGCGGGCCGCCGCCAGGGCCGGCAGCCCCAGGTCGGCGGCTATCCTCTCGCAGGCGGACGCGCAGGGAAGGCGCGAGAGATAGAGCGAGCACTCGCGCAGGCGGCGGAAGGCGTCCGCGAAAATCTCGCGGTGCTCGGCGGGCAGGGCCTCGGGCAGCGTCGCCCTCCAGGAAAAGGTCCCGCCCGCCTTGCGCAGGGCGTAGAGGGCGGCATCGCTGATGCCGAAGAGTTCGCTGCGCAGCACCGCCACCAGTGCCACGGGATCGTCGGGAAAGACGGCCGCGCGCAGGCAGGTGTGCAGGAGGCCGAGCTCCTCGAGCTCGTTGAGGGCGTCCCCTCCCGTGACCTGATGGGGGATGCCGTATACGCGCAGGGCGCGCGCATAAGCGCCCAGGTTGCCGGTATTGCGCGTGACGACCATGAAATCCTCGGGCCCCGCCGCATGCAGGGCTCCGGCGGCGAGCTGCCTCGCCGTGCGCGGCACGCTGCTCCCCGCGTCCAGGGCGTGGCGGATGAAGCGCGCTATCATGTCCGCCTCGAAATCCACCGCCGTTTCCTTCGTCGTGTATTCCTCCGGGACGAGCAGCCGGTACACGCCGCACAGGTCGCCGGCCATGCCCTCCTCCCGTCCGGGGCAAAGGGGCACGTAGGCGGGGGACTCCTCGCCGTCCTGCTCCGGGAAGCGCAGCAGCGCCCGCCCCTTGTCGTCCCACTCGGGCTGGCCCGGCCCCAGGGAGGCATTGACCCATTCGACCAGGGAGGGCGCGGCACGAAAATTGACCGTGAGCCTGACCAGCAGGCCGCCCGCCGCGACGACCATCCCCTTGACCTCGTTGTAGGTGACGATGTCGGCGCGGCGGAAGCGGTAGATGGATTGCTTGGGGTCGCCCACGAGAAAGAGGGAGCCGGGACGCGGCACGCATGCCCTCCAGCGGGTCTCCCGGGGGTCGCTTCCCGCGAGCAGGAGTATGACCTCGGCCTGCACCGGGTCGGTATCCTGGAACTCGTCCACCAGCAGGTGGGTGACGCGGGAGTGGAAATAGCGCCTCACCTCGGGGTTGTCGCGCAGCAGCGCGGCCGCCCGCATGAGCAGGTCCTGGAAGTTGAGGCGCCCCCGCTCGCGGCGCAGAGCGTCGTATTCGTCCCGCGCCGCGAGCAGGACGGGGATGACCGCGGCGTAGCGAAGCTCGCGCCACGCCGCCAGTTGCGGCCTCACCACCTGCTCGCGGAACGCGTTCCAGGCGGCAAGCTCCGCCTTGGCGTCTTCGCCGTCGTAGCGGGCCGTCTTCTTCCACTCCTTCTGCACGATCCGGACGCTTTTGTCGAAGTGCTCCAGCGCTCGCATGAGCTCCCGGGGGCTGTCCAGGTCCTCGTAATGGGAGACGATGCGGGGCAGGCGTTTCAGCTCGGGGATGAGGGTGTCGTTTCCCGCATCCCGCGGCAGCGTCGGCGCCAGCTCGCGCATGCGCGCGATGCGGCCCTCCAGCTCCCGGCGGGCGCGGGCGAGGTCCGGCCCCGTATCGGAGGGGGGGAGGGGCCACTCGTCCACGTCCGGGAAATCGGCGAAGGTCGCGAAGGCGTCGCGCAGGTCGGAGAGCTCCAGCCCCAGCTCGTTCAGGCGCTCCAGGTGGCGGTGGGGGTCGTGGGTGAGCAGGCCGGCCGCGAAGACCTCCCAGGCCTCGGCGCGCAGGCGATTATCCTCCCTTTCATCCATCTCCTCGAAGGCCAGGTCCACCCCCGCCTCCACCGGCCTCTCCCGCAGCAGGCGCGCGCAGAAGGAATGGATGGTGCCGATGAAGCACTGCTCGACATGGGCGAGGGCGTTCTCCAGGCGCTCTCTCTCCTCGCCCGTGGCCTCCCGCGCCGCCCGCTCCAGGCCCACCTGGAAGCGGGAGCGCAGCTCCGCCGCCGCTTTGCGCGTGAAGGTCACCGCGGCCATGTTGCCGGTGCGGCTGCATCTGCCGCTGCGCAGCAGGGCGAGCATCCTCTCCACCATGCTCGTCGTCTTGCCGGTGCCCGCCGCCGCCTCCACCAGCATGTTGCGGTCGAGTTCGCGCAGGATGAGCTCGCGCTGCTCCCGGTCGGGCAGGGGCGGGGCGCCATCCCGCGCGGTGCCTTTGCGCTCAGCCATCTCCGCCCTCCACGTATCCTCTCAGCTCCCGCAATGGAGCCAGCGCCTCGTTCCGTGTGTTCTCGAGCTTCCTGCGCACCGCCGCCGCCGCCGCCTGCGTATCGCCGAAGGCGCCGAGGTAGTCGCTCCTGGAGGCGTCATCGGCGTCGTCGCTGAAGGGGAAACAGCCCGTGGACAGCAGGCGGCAGAGGCGCTCCAGGACGCGTATGCCCCCCGCGAGCTCCGCCGCCTCCCAGGCGATGCGCTCCCCGTGTTCCCGCGCCGAGGGGAAGAAGTACTCGAACGACTCCACCTCGGCGCCGTCGTAGAGGCTGGCGAGGCATGACCTCGCCTGCATGAGGTAGATGAAGTTCTGTATGCGGCGCCCCCGGCGGAAGGGGTCCTCGCGCCGGTAGGTGTAGGTGGAGCCGGTCTTATAGTCGCATACGGAGAAGAGCAGGCTGCCGGGCTCTCCCACCTCGTCTATGCGGTCGATATAGCCACGCGTGCGCACGCTCCCACCCGCCGGGAGCCCTATCTCCACCGGCCGCTCGGAGTCAACGGCGTTGCCGGGCCCGCCCCTCTCCATCCCCACGGCCACCTCGAAGAAAAGGGGGCGGCGCCCCCGGCAGTGCTGCTCCTCTTCGCGCAGGAAGATGCGCGCGGCGCGCCGCAGCTCCTCCGCCTCCCTCGCCTGCACCGCGCGGCCAGGCGGCGGCTTGCGCCGCGTCCATGCCGCTATCTCCTCCGCGAGGATGGCGCGCATGACCTCCCAGTCCCTCTCCAGCGCGGGCGGGCGGCCCTCCTCGCGCAGGCGCGCGAAAAAGGCGTGGAAGACGGCGTGCAGAAGGCTGCCCTTCTCGCCAGGGTCGAGCCACCTCGTGGGGTCGAGGTCGAACACCTCCGGCGGCTTGACGCCCAGGACATGGGAGAAGAAGTACTCCTGCGGGCATCTCCCCAGGGTCTCCAGGCGGCTGGCGGAGAGCACGGGGCCGCCGGGGAGGGTGGGGTCGAGGTCCGCCCCCGCCTCGCGCACATAGCCATCGTAGACGGTGAAGGAATCGCTCTCCCGCGCGCGGCGGGCCTGCATGCCCCTCCCCAGGTGGGGGAAAGCCGCCGCCACGGCCCGCTCGGGCTCCCGGAGCGCGGGCTCGCCGCAGAGGCGGCTGAGCCACCACTCGCCCATGTCCAGAGCTCGGGAGGGGTCGAGCGGCGAGAAGGAAGCGGGCTCGGAGAGCGCGGCCACGAGGTCGTCCTGCACCGCATCGTGCTCTCCGCTCATCACGCGGTAGGCGGCGAGCAGGACCGGGCTGGGAAACATCTCGCTGTCGTCGTTGAGGCTGCGGCAGCAATAGCTCAAGGTGACCTCCCCCCGCAGCCTCGCTGCCAGGCGTGCGAAGCCCTGCAGGCTCGCGGTGAGGCGCTCGGCCGCGGTGCCGAGCTCGCGGGAGATGGCTGTGCGCTCCGCGTCGAGGAGCAGCGGATCCTGCAGCCCGCCCCCGGGGAAGCGGCCGTCGTCCAGCCCCACGATGAAGGTGTGCATGCGTCCGCTGTGGCCTCCCGCCGCCAGGGGGGCGGCGTGGAGGCGGCCGGGGCGCGGCCCCATCCCCTCCACCCGGAGGGAGCGGGCGAGCCCTGTGAGCCAGGCGTGGGCGGCGGCAAAGGAGAAGGGGGCGGACTCCTCCTCCAGGCAGGCGGAGAACTCCTCTATCTCGTCGAGCAGACGCCGGCGGCCGTAGCGGTCGAGCTCGCTCACTTCGCGTGCCTGCGTGAGCAGGAAAGACTCCGCCGCGCGCAGCAGTTCCCGCCCCTCACGCGCCGCTTCGGGGATGCCCTGCAGCAGGTCCCGGGTCAGCCCGTCCAGGACCTTCAGCGCGCACATGCGCTCCTCCAGGCGGGCCAGGCGCTGCTCGGCGTCCTCGCCGTTTGCATCCTGTTCGGGGTTGGACACCCTCCGGGCCAGCGCGTCCATCTCCGAGGCCGCGCTCTCCGCATAGCGCTCGCGTCCCCCGCCTATGGGGAGGGAGCGCAGCAGGGAGCCGAGGCGGGAAAAACCCCATCCCGCGGGCAGGGTCCTCCCCGGGTCGAGCAGCCCTTCCTGCACCATGCGCACCAGGGCCGCCTGGGGAAAACCCTCCTCCACCCAGGAGAGCCAGGCCGCGAGGGCGCGCCCGGGGCGGGAATAGCGAACCGGTATGCCCTCGGCGAAGGTGGCGGGAAGGACGTCCCCCGGCTGCGGGGCGAGCAGGGAACAGAGCTCGTAGATGAGGGGCACGTAGGTGGAGGAATCGGTGTAGAGGACCTCCACCTCGTCGAAGGGGATGCGCGCGGCGGCGCAGCGGCGCAGCACCTCGCGCACCTCGTTGGCCTCGCCCGCTGCCCGCAGCATGTGCACCCCGCCCTCGCCGCGCGCGGGAGGGGCGCTGCCCGGGCTGGCCGCCCAGGCCAGCCGCCGGACGCCACCGCCGCCGTCCTCTTCACCCGGCCGGTCCACGGCGAGCACGGCGCGCTTCTCCTCCGGAACCGCGTCCCACATCAGGCGGCGCAGGCCGCGCAGCTCCTCCGCCATATCCGCGGGCATGGCCAGGAGGCAGCCCGCGGGCAGCGCAGAGGCATCGTCGCGCAGGCGCCGCGCCGCCAGCTGCAGCGCGCCGGCGAGGTCGACGAGCCCGCGGGAGGCAAGCGCTTCCTCGTACGCGGCGAGCAGGGAGATGAGGTCGCGCCCCTTGGCCGCGACCTCGAAGGCGTGGGGCGAGAGGTCCCGGGAGTCCACCCCACACAGGCGCAGGTCGTGCACGGTGGCGCTCGCCGCGCGCAGCAGGCCGGGGCTGGGCTCCAGCCGGGCCAGGTAAGCCCCGCCTTCACGCGTGCGGGCGAGGAGGGCGCCCAGGATGAGCTCGACACGCGCTCCCGCCGCAAGGGCGAGGCCCCGGCGCTCCATCTCCGGCGCCGCCAGCTCCAGGGCCATGGCCGGCAAGGTCTTCACGCGCGCATTGAGCACGGGGCGGCCGCAGCGCGTCACCGTCTCCAGCCACTGCCAGCCCGTGCGCAGGGAGGGGGCCAGCAGCCATTTCTCGCTGAGCACGTGCTGCGCGCACAGCTCGCCCAGGCTCTCCGTCAGGAGGTTGCTCTCCCTGGCCATACCCTGCTCTCCTTACGGCCCCGCTCGCAAACGGAGCATCCGTTGATGGCGGCGATAGGCAACAGGATAGCGCACGGCGCCGACAGGGGCATCGGCGCGGACGCGCCCCGACCCCTCGAGCAGGGGGCGCTCTCCGCTTGGTGCCGCGGGCGGAAGCGTGCCATAATGCGGAGGAGGGGGCCGCGAGGCCTCGGCGCGTTCGCGCTTTCGTCCTGCAGGAGGGGACCGGCTGCGGGGAGGGTATCATGGCGAAGAAAGAGACGCTCATCTACGGCGCGGGCATGAGCGGTCTGGTGGCTGCCATCAACCTTGCGCGGGAGGGACGCCGCGTCATCGTGCGGGACCTGGAGGACGGCTACGGCGGCTCGAAGATCTACAACCCGTCCACCCACGTCACCCCCATTGACGTCGCCAGGACCTCGCGCTATATCGGCATCGACCTCGGCGAGGTCTTTCACCCCGTGGTGGAGTGCCCCGCCTATTATCACGACACCAGGACCCTGTGGCCCGTCTACGAGGTCTACGGGGTGGAGCGGGGGGACAGGGAGGGCAGCCTGGATACCCTGCTCTACCGGGAATGCCTGGAGCTGGGGGTGGAGTTCGAGTTCTCCACCCCCCTGCGCCCCGGCGACGTCCCGCGCCTGGCGCCCGGCACCATCATCGCCTGCGGCCTCATCCCGGCCGCATACAAGATGATGGACATCCCCTACGTGGCCGTGCACATGTGGCTGTCGCGGGGCGAGATCGGCTTCAGCGATTACGCCTGGCTGTGGTTCGACGAGTGCATCACCGAGTATGGATACCTGTCCGCGGTGAACAACTACTATTTCAACCTCCTCTTCTCCTTCGGCAGGCGGGTGGGCGAGGACGCGCTCGAGAGGTACAAGGACTTCATGTTGCGCAACGAGGGCGTGGAGCACGATGAGTGGGAACGCCACCAGGGCGCCGTGCCCCTGGCCAGGCCCGACAACTACGCCCTTTTCCGCGACGGGCTCATCATGTGCGGCACCATGTCCGGGGCCATAGACCCCTTCATGGGCTTCGGGATAAGCGGCGCGCTGGTCAGCGGCAAGGTCGCCGCCATGGCCGTCTCCGACCCCGCCGCCGCCCAGGCGGAGTTCGACCGCTTCCTGGCGGGCTTCCGCCGCAGCTTCTACATCAAGGAGATGTGGAAGCGCTTCGTCCGTCCTTACGTCGGGCGCCTGGAGAGGCACGTGCGCCTGCTCGGCGTCGAGCGCGTGAACCGCCTGCTGAAGATGAGCGAACGGGACCGGCCCCCGTATCCCCTCCCCTTCGGCACCCCCGGCTTCGGCCACGCCAACGTCTATAGGGGATGGTCGCGGGAGGCGGCGGCGGCGCGGCCCGGATCCCCGCCCGCTTAGAGCTCGATGCGGTAGGTCTTGCTCGAAAACAGCTTCGGGAAAGCCTTCACCGCTATGTTGCCCAGCATGCGCAGGCCGCGCCGGGGGGCGGGGTAGCGGGGCTCCATCCCCGTGGCCTCCTGCAGGTACTCCAGCATGTGCCGCACCGGCTGCCGCGTCGGGTAAAGCCAGCGCATCAAGGCCAGGGTGAGGTGGCAGCCGCTGCAGTAGTTGGCGAGGTCGTCCGCCCCTGACTTCGCCGCCGCGCGCAGCTCCTTGACCGCGGCCAGGTACATGTCCTCGGGGCGGTAGCGGTTGCAGCCCGCGGCCATGCCGCAGCACAAGCCCTCGTCCACGCTGCCGGCGAGCTCGCGCATCTCCAGGCCCATGAGGGAGTAGAGGCGGCGCGAGGTCGCCGTGACCTCCTCGCCGAGGATGCGACCGTGGCAGGAGTCGTGCAGGGCTATGGAGCGGTCCAGCTTCTTCACCAGTTCGATCTCCCCGCTCTCCACCTTCTCCAGCAGGTAATCCCCGAGGAACCTGGTGCGGAAGGGGAGCTCGGCTCCGAAATGCCCGGGCAGGACGTTGCGGAACATGTTCATTCCGGCCGGGCAGACGAAGAGCATGGTGCCGATATCCCGGCCCCGGTAGTGGGCGGTCAGCCTCTCCGCCACCTCCTTGACCACGTCGAAGAGGCCCATGCGGAAATACATCTCGCCGCAGCAGAGGTCGAAATCGCCGGAGATGACCACCCCCTCCATGAAGGGGGCCTGCAGCAGGTGGGGGAGGGTGAGGGCGTTGCAGCCGGGATAGAGGACCACCTCTCCCTCGGGCGGGGTCTCCCTCCACTGGCGCAGGAGCTCCCGTTCCCAGGGCGCCATGGCTTTCACCGCGTCGGTGCGGAAGTTGGTGGCGGAGGCGGGCATGAGATAGGAGGCTCTCACCGGGAGCCCCCGCTCGCGGTAACGGCGGTGCCAGGAGCCGATGATGAGTTCGTAGGGATGGCAGTCATTGGGGCAGAAGGCGTTGCAGGCGTAACAGCTTATGCATTTCTTGTGCACCACGCGCGTCGGTTCCCCCGCCCGCAGGCGCTTTATCTCCGCGATAGCCTCCTCCCGTTCCAGGCCCAGGTAGCGGCAGCGATAAAGGCAGTCGCCGCACTCCTCGCAGTCCTCGTAGCGGTAGAAACTCCATGCGCCGTTCTCAGCCATCATCTTCCTCCTTCGAGTCCTCAGCGGCACTTCCGGGGTCAACCCCGGGTTGTGCCATTACCGGCGTTCAACTCCGCATCGTCCCATCGCCGACATCCCCTCCGGGGTCAACTCTGCCCCGTGCCATCCGCGCCGCGCATATTGAAACGTCCCTTCCGGGGTCAACCCCGGGGTGTGCCATTACCGGCGTTCAACTCCGCATCGTCTCATCGCCGGCGCCTCTTCCAGGTCGAGCGCTCCTGGCGTGGCGAGCTCCCCTTGTCCCTTCCGGGGTCAACCCCGGGGTGTGCCATTACCGGCGTTCAACTCCGCATCGTCTCATCGCCGGCGCCTCTTCCGGGTCGAGCGCTCCTGGCGTGGCGAGCGTTCCCTTGTCCCTTGCGAGGGCTGACCCCAGGCATGCCGTCATATTTTCAGCCCGAGGCTATGCCTGCGCGCAGCACCGTAGATCCCCACCGCCGCCTTGAAGCCGAGGGAAAGGACGGTGCGCGTCACCCTATTTTGCACGATGGGGCCGTGATAGAGGGCAGCCAGGGCCTGCGTGCGCAGGCGGTCCCCCCAGGGCAGCCCCGGCAGGGGGGTTATCTGGGGCGCGATATACGCGGGCTGGAAAGGTTTGCGGCAGGAGGGAAAGAGGGCGTATTTCACCAGGTGATTGCTGATCACCGCCATCATGTCCCAGGCGCGGTACTCGTGGCGGCGCAGCGGCTGCCCTCCGGTGGCCATCTCCACCAGCTCCACGGGATGGTAGAGGGGCATGGTGGAGCCCGCCATCTCCTTGATCACCGAGAGGATGAAGAGGCAGGCGGGGCAATAGACCACCGCGGCGTCCGCCCCGGTGGCCTCCAGCTCCTTGAGGCGGCGGTAGCCGGAGGACATGATGTCCATGACCCGGAACCTGGCCGCGGCGGCCCCGAAACCGCAGCACAGAGAGCGCTCCCGGGTGTGCCGGGGCTCCACGACCTCGCAGCCGGTGCGCCGCACGATCTCGCGGTTGACCTCCTGCAGCCGCCCTCCCTGCATCTTGGAGAGGCAGTTGTCGTGCACGGCCACCCTCATGCCCAGCTCGCGCACGGGAAGGATCTCCTCATTCCGCAGCTTGCGCAGCAGCCAGTCGTCCAGGGCCTCCACCTCGAAATCGAATTCAGCCCCGAAGCGGCGGGGGAGGATCTCGGAGAGCACCATGCCCTCCGCGCTCATGGAGGCCACCACCTTTTTCACGCCCATCTCCGCGAACACGCGCTCCAGGCGGCGGGTTATCTGCTCCACCATGTCGAAGCTCCCCGTCTTGTAGATGTCCCCGGCGCACCCGAAGAGGGCCTCCGAGCCCACGATCTTGGGCAGGCTCTCCAGCACCTCGGCCTTGAGGAGGTAGGGGACCACGCTGGTGTGAAAACCGGTGAGGCATATCTCGTCACAGGGGGAGAAATCGTCCCAGGCGCGCAGCAGGGCCAGCTCGTCCGGGGGCATGATGGCCTTGAGCGAGGTCCATATGTTGCAGGGCTCCGACGGCGTGACCAGCCGGGCGGTGGTGGGAAGGGTCCCCTCGCGGCGCTCGCTCCAGCGCTCCAGGACCAGCTCGTAGGGGTCGGCGCCCGTGGGACAGACGGCATCGCAGGTGTGGCAGGTGTTGCAGACCTCGAGGGGGCGCGCATCCCCCCTCTCGATGAGCGCGGCTATCTCTCCCTTGGCCGCCTCCTGCGGCAGCTCCAGGTAGGGGCAGGCGGCGAAGCAGTCGCCGCAGCGATCGCAGAGGTCTGCGCGGAAGAAACGGAACAAATCAGCCTTCATCTCCCATCACCTCCTGGGGTTCATTCCGCGGCCGCGCCCGGCGCGGCGCCGTCCTGCGCCTGCGAGGCGGGTACCTCGGGTATCTTCGGGATGCGGTACCTCTTCCTGGAGAGGGTGAGGGGCACCTGATGGCGCAGCACTCCCGCCAGGAAGGCGCGCGTCCGCCAGCCCATGGGGTGCTCTGGCCGCTCTCCCAAAGCCTTGGAAAGCAGCTCCAGGAGGTGATAGACGGGGGCCCCCAGGGGGAGCAGCAGGCGGCCGACGGAGAGCATCTGCAGGCAGCCCGCGCAGTAGCCCACGGTGTAGTCGGCCCCGGTGCCGCGCGCCTGCAGCAGGCTGTTCAGCGTGGCCCGGGTGACGTCCATGACGTGATAGCCGGAATCGGGGGGGAAGCCGCCGGCGATGCCGCAGCACAGCGCTCGCTCGCGGCTCTTCTTCTCCTCCACCACCTCCAGGCCGATGAGCTCCAGGATGCGGCGGGGGACATCCATGTATTCCTGCCCCAGCTGCTTGCCGTAGCAGGACTCCTGAATGGTCGCCGTGCCCCGCAGGGGATTGGTGACAGTCAGCTCGCCGGACTCCAGCTTGCCGAGGATGACCGGCAGATAGGGGCGCACCTCGAAGTCGAAGTCCACGCCGAAGGAGGGGAGCACGTTGGTGAACATGTTGCAGCCCGCGGTGCACAGCAGATTCACCCTCTTCACCCCCAAGGTCTTGAAGTACTTCTCCAGGCGGCGGGCCACCTTCTGCACCTCCTCCAGGAGCCCCATGCGGTAATAGGTCTCGCCGCAGCAGTAGTCGAGGGTGCCGCGTATCTCCACCCCCTCCAGGGCCCTGGTGCGGGTGACGAAAGGGGCGGTGATGATGTTGCAGCCGGGATAGAGGACCTCCTCACAGGGGGAATGGTCCGCCCAGGCGCGGAGGAGGTCGCGCTCGCGCGCGGGCATCCTGGACACCACGTAGGTGCGGAAGTTGAGTTCCTCGTGGGGAGTGTAGTACCTGGCGCGCAGGGGGAGTCCCTTGCGGCGGTATTGCTCATACCAGCGCTGCAGCACCAGCTCCGTTGGGTTGCAGCCCTCGGGGCAGATGTGGTCGCAGGAAAAACAGCTGGCGCATTTGCGCAGCACGTGCTTCGTGGGCTCCCCGGCTATGAGGCGCCGTATCTCCTCCCTCGCCGTCTTCACCGACAGCCCCATCACCGGGCACTCGCTGAAGCAGAGGCCGCAGCGCGTGCACGCCTCTTCGTTGAACCGCTTGGCCGGACTGAGTGTCTCCATGCGAAACCTCCTCGCCGTGGCGCAGGCCTGAACCGTTCCTCTGCCGTCTGGCATCCCCGAAGCTTTGAGGGTACATATATATTAGCAAACCGGGATAGGTCGGGTCTTCGCCCGCGGGGGCCCGCTTCGCGTGCCCGGGGGGGCGGCCAGGAGGATGGCGGGATCCGCGGTCGGCCGCAAGACGGCCCGGCGCCGAGCGGAGCATGCGGGCCGCGGGCGGCCGCAGCGCGCCCCTCTCTTCGCTAGCGTATCTCCTCCGCCTTTTCCCACCAGTGCCACAGGCCGAACCAGCTCATCCACTGCCCGGGTGCCTCGCAGATCATGGCCTCTCCCGCCCCGGCCACCTCATCCATGATGGCGGCGAGGTCTCCGGCGCGGTCGCCGCTGAGCGTGAAATCCAGCGGCGCATGGATCTTGAGCTGGTGGTCGAATAATCTTTCGCCGCGCTGCAGCGAGAAGGGCACGATGGCGGCACCGGTGTTGAGCGCGAAATGCGCGGCCCCGCCTGCAAGGGCCGCCGGCCTGCCCATGAAGTCCACGACGAAGCCGCCGTCGACGTCGAAGTTGATAGACACCGTGCCGCCGTCGCGGAGTCGTTCCTCTATGCGGGTGATAGCGTCTTTCCCCGCGAACACCACCGGGTTGTTCTCCTCGTCGTATCCCAGGGAGCTGCCGTACTCGGCCATGGTCCTGACGTAGCGAGGAAGGGGCGAGTCGTCGGGGTGGAACATCACCGCCGTGTAGGGCTTTCCCAGGCGCATCATCACCGCCAGGCGCAGCGTGAAGGCCCCCAGATGGGCCCCCAGCAGCAGCACCCCCCTGCCCCTCGATTCCGCCTCATTCAGGTTCTCCATCCCCTCGATGCGCAGCCCGCTCATAAAGCGTTGCTCGTGCGTGCCGAAGAGGAAGAGGTCGTAGATGGGGCGCAGGGCCGAGGAGCATACCTCGCGGGCGATACGCTTCAGCTCCCGGCTGTCTCCTGTCTCCGGCAGGCCCTGCGAGAGCTTGGCCAGCAGGCGGCTCCTCATCCCCCGCATGGCGTAATAGGCGAGATGGCCGAGGGCGGTGAAGAGGACATCCAGGACGCGGGGGTGCAGATGCCTGAAGAGGAGCTCGGTGGCATGAAAGATCCCGAGAAGGGTGCCCTCGACGGCGCGGAAAAACGGGCCGGAATGTGCTTTCTTGCGTGCCTTCATGCATCCTCCATGAGGAAATGGTCGGTCCCGGCCCGCGTCAGAAAAGGTGGCGCAGCCGCCTCGATTCGTATTCCGTCGGCACCAGGCTGCCGAGGAACCACAACTGGAAGAGCTTGCAGATGAGCGGCGGCTGCACGAAATAGTAGTCCTTGTCCAGGTAGGCGGCCGGTATGTTGGACCTTTTAATCTGCGGTTTTTCCCGCGCGGGCTCGACCTCCACAGCAACCACCAGGAAGGAATCGGTCTCCCCCTCGTCCGCCCTGGCGATGACCTCTCCGGAGGCGTCGCGGACGTGCGACTTGCCGATGAAATCGTAGAGGGTGTTCTGCACCGGCCAGTCCGGGAAGGGAATGGGGCTGGTCATGCGTATGGTGCCGCTCTGATTGACGAAGGCGACCGGGACCCCCAGCCCTTGGGCGTGCCCGCGGGGAACGTCCTCCGAGGCGAGCCGGGACCAGCGCATAAGGCCCGCCCGGCTGAGCAGGAGGTCTGGCCGCCAGAGGAAGGAGCGCGAGCGGTTGGCCCCCCAGAGGGCGACGATGACCACCGCATCCACGCCGCTGTTCTTGAAGCCCTCGTAGGTCTCGCGTGCGAAGGAGTCGAAGCAGATGACGCCCCCGATGCGCCCGAAGGCGGTGTCGAAGATGCCGGGGCCGGGGACTTCGCTGCGGCGCCACACCGCCGACTCGGACCAGGTAGGATTGCGCTTGCGGTAGTGCTGCACGCTGCCGTCATAGCCCACCATGACCATGGTGTTGTAGAAATGGCCCTCGAAGCGCTCGTAGATACTGCCGGTGATATAGACGTTGTGCGACTGTGCCTGCCGCTGCATCCACTGCACCGTCTTCCCGTCCAGTGGTTCGGCGACCATCATCAGGGACTCGCCGAGGTGGAAGCCGACGTTGAACATCTCCGGGAGCACCACCAGCCGGGCGCCGTCCGCGGCGCACGCGGCGAGCAGGCGCTCCGCCTTGTGCAGGTTGCCGTCCACGTTGAGCGGCTCGGCGTTCATCTGCACGATACCCAGATCGAGCATTTTCAACCCCCTTTACAACGCGGCGAGCGGAACACGTCCACCGCCTGGCGGATGCTACGGCGTCACCTGGAAGATGCAGGTGTCGCCCCCGTCCGGCCTGAGCTCGAAGTGCTCCATCTTGAGGCCGGGCGCTATCTTCCTGAAGTGGATCTCATGCGTCTTGGCCGCCGTGTATGCAGGAGGCCCTGCTGGACGCGCCTCCCCCCGCCAGGTAGTCCTCGCATCCCTGCCGCAGCAGAGATTGTAAAACGAGTTCAGCCTGACCGCATCGACCGGTTCCTGCGGAAGCTCACGCATGACCTCATCCTCTCGCTGTATCTTTTCCCGCACAGGCGGCGGTCGAATTCCCGAGAACATCTTACCGCTTGACCCCGGCCTCTTCCAGGGCGCCGCGCGGGCTGCGCGTTTTCCGGACGCGAGGGTTGAAATGCTATAATGCTGACGTTGTGTCAGTTTAACTAAGGGGGATGCTATGAAGACAGAGCCGGTAATCGACGAGTGGTCCGGGCCAGGGGAGCGGGACGGGAGCATCACGCCCCTCACCGCGCAGGACAACGCCGTCAACCGCGAGGCCGCCGGGAGCAGGTTCTACGGCGAGTGGTGGTATTTCGACGCCCGCCTGGAGGACGGCCACGTGGTGGTGGGCTTCCTGCAGGCATCGGAGCTCATGACGCGCAAGCCGGGTATCGAGATCCACGTCTACAAGCCCTCGGGGGAGAAGGTCTCGGTGGTGAAGAGATTCCCGGCCTCGCAGCTGCGCGCCTCGGAGGAGAAGTGCGACGTCTGGGTGGGGGACAACCACTGCTGGGCGGAATGGCCGCCGCAGGGGGACTTGCCCACCCATCACCTCTTCATCAGCGAGGGCGGCATGGAGCTGGACCTCACCTTCGTGAGCAAGGTGCCGGGCTGGAAGCCGGGCAGGGGCAGGACGAGGTACGGCGAGCGCGGCTATTTCAGCTGGGTGGTGCCCATACCGCGCGCCAGGGTCGAGGGCACGGTGAAGTTCGAGGGCAAGGCCCTGCAGGCCAGGGGCATCGGCTATCACGACCACAACGTGATCACCGCCGACGCGCGGCGCATCATCTCCTGGTGGTACTGGGGCCGCCTTTACAGCGACGACTTCACCCTCCTTTACGCCTATGTGCGCACCCGCAAGCGCTTCGGCAACGTGGCCTCCAAGCCGCTCATGCTCGCCTACAAGGACAAGGTTATCCTCTCCTCGGGGGAGATGGAGCTGCGGGAGGGCAAGTCCGTCTTCGACGCCGTCGCCAACCGCACCTATCCGACCGCGCTGGAGATGGAGATACCCGGACAGCTGCACCTGCGCTTCGACGTGAAGAGGATCATCGACTCCAACGACCTGCTGCGGGACCTGAACCCCGTGATCATGAACGCGGCGGTGCGCTGGCTGGTCAACCGCTTCATGCGCCCGGGCTGGTTCCGCTTCGAGTCCGACTTCACCCTGCGCGTGCAGCACGAGGGGCGCGACTTTGAGGAGCGCGGCACCACCCTGCACGAGATGGTGGCGCTGATATAGGGCCGCAACCGGCCCGTGCGGCCAGCCGCCGCCGGGAGGCGTGCTCCACGGCATGAGGCCGCATGGGAACATGCGCGCGTGCCCGGCGGCCCGGGGTGCGCGCCCTCAGGCGCGGCAGAGCTCGACGATGAGGTCGTAGAGGAACTTCACGCCCTCCCTCACGTCCCGCGCGGCTATCCTCTCGTCCACGCCGTGGATGCGGGCCAGGTCCGCGAGGCCGAGGCGGGCGGGGATGATGCCGTAACAGGGCACTCCGCGCGCGCGAAAGAAGCGGGAGTCGGAGAGCCCTGAGACCATGAAGGGGCTGACCGCGGCGTCCGGGTAATTGGCCAGGACCGCCCTCTCGATGGCCTCGAAGCAGGGCCCTTGCGTGGGAGATGCGGGCGCCCTCCCCATGTCCGTGAAGACCTCGATCTTGGTTTCCGGGTCGTGCAGCGACGTGCGCACATAGGCGAGGAATTCGTCCTCTTGCGTCTCCGGCAGCAGGCGGCAGTCGAGAAAGGCCTCCGCCTCGTCGGGGATGACGTTGATCTTTATCCCGGCGTTGAGCATGTTCAGGCTCACGGTGTCCCTGAGCACCGCGCTCAGGGCGGGAATGGCGTCGAGGGCGTTCTCCTCGACCAGGCGCCGCAAGGTCTCGGGGTCGCCGTCCTCGCGGTAGGGGGCGAGTATCTCCCAGTGCTCCGCCAGGCGCGCGAAGAAGTCCCGCATGGTGGGGTTGATGCTCACGGGGCGAGCGCGCTCCAGCAGCCTGGCCAGCGCGGGCACCAGGCGCTCCAGGGCTCCCTGGCCGGTGGGCATGGAGCCGTGGCCGCCCACGCCGTGCCGCGTGAGGCGCAGCCCGTATCCGTATTTCTCCGCGCTGGCGACCATGAAGAAGGGGCGGCCGGGCAGCAGGTCCATGACGGCGTAACCGCCCTCGTTGATGACCACCCCGGCCTCCAGCTCATGCCCGTGCTCTTCCAGCAGCATCCGGGCGCCGTAGTGGCCGCCCGCCTCCTCGTCAGCCACGGCGAGGAAGATCACGTCGCGCTCGAGCTCCAGGCCCCCGCGCGCGGCCGCGATGAAGGCCATGAGCTCCATGACCCCCATGCCCTTCATGTCCAGCGCCCCCCTGCCCCACACGAAGCCGTCGGCTACCTCCCCCGAGAAGGGGTGCACCTGCCAGTTCTCGGGGTTGGCGGGGACGACGTCTATGTGGTTGAGGAGGATGAGCGGCTTGCCCCCGCCGCTCCCCTCCAGGCGGGCCAGGAGGGAGGAGCGCCCCGGGGCGCTCTCATAGAGCTGGAACCCGATGCCCTCACCGCGCAGGACGTCGCCCAGGAACTCGGCCCCGCGGGCCTCGTTGCCGGGGGGGTTGCTGGTGTCGATGCGCAGGTACTCGCCCAGGACCTCGAGAGCACGGTTTCCCAGAATCTCCCAATCCATCCCGACCTCCCTGCCTGAAGTATGCCCGCCCCCGTCCGGCCCGTGCGGCAGGGAAGAGTATCCCCGCCCGCTGCCCGTGCGGCCATTCTATCACAGCGGGCGCCCCCGCCCGATTCTCCCGCTGCCCGCGCGCAGGTCGGGCCCGCCCCGGCCTGGTCGAGGAAGAGGGCCGTCCTGCCCACTGCGCGCCCGAGGCAGGCGGCGATGCAGCGCAAGGCCCTGTTCGACCCCGCCGCGGAGGGTATGCCGGGCAAGGGGAGGGCGAGCTGCGTCCCCCGCGCCATTTCCTGCGGAGGTCCTCGCCGGCGCCGAAGCTGAGAAGGAAGAGCGTGACGAGGGGCGAAGCTGTATAATAGATGGGCCGTCGAGTTGGGCGGCCGGGGCATGAGAAAAAGGGTTGCGATGATAGAAGTATGTGAACGGTGCGGCGTTCCCGCCATGGTCGGCAGTACCCTGAGGTGGCAGGAGAACGGCGTGATAGCGCTCACCGCCTCTCCCGCCAACCGCATGGTCTTCTTCGAATCGGAGACCATCGACCACGTATTCGAGGGCATCGAGGACCTCATCGGCATGCCTATAGAGCACATTGTGGTGGAGAGCAGGTGCCGGGAGACGAGGAGATATATCGAGAGGGCCTTCCCCCCGGAAGTGAGGGCACTGATCGACAGCCGGGAAACGAACCTGGGTGAACGCCTGGCGAAGATGTCGGCAGGGGAGAAGGAAACGCTTTACGCCACCATGAAGGCGATAACCGGGAACATCTTCGACATAGCGAGGGCTTACGGTTACGGGGTGCAGGAGATGAGCGAGCTGTGGGAGCAGGGAGTCGATTTCCCCTGGCGGGTCCAGATCATGCGCAACCCCTACTCGCGGCTCTTCCTGGTCGCGGATAACCTGGGTTCCGTGGAGGCCTTCGAAGGCGTGGAGATGCAGGTGAGATACGAGCGCATCGGAGAGGACGCCTACCGCATGGAGGTCTATCCGGGAGCGCATTCCCTGGAGATGAAGGATAGGTTCAAGCGGAGGAGGTACGATTTCAAGCCGGGAGGGGCCGCCCACGAGCCGTGCCCGCGGTGCGGCGTCCCCCTCGCCGTGTCGCGTCGTCGCTGGGATCTCGCCGCGGGCACCATAACCGATGAGGAGGCGGGCCGCAGGATGGCCATCTTCGGTCCTTTCAGCCTGGATTCCATCTGCGACGACCTGGAGGCCGAGCTGGGGGAGGCGATCCCGGACACGGTCATCGAGGCTGCGCGGCGCTACATCAAGGCGACCTGGGACGTGGAGAACTGGAACCGGGACGGCCTCACTTTCCAGCAGATGATCGCCCTGCGCGGGCTGGGGAACCTCGTCCGCTTCGAGGGAGACGCCGACCACCTGGAGGTATGCATCGAGAACTCTTGCCTGCACCTGCTGATGATAGGGGCGGCGCAGGCGCTGGTGGAGCTGGCCTATCGGGTGGAGGAGTCCCGGGTGGAATGGGAACTGTGCAAGGACGGGGACTTGCGCATGGTCTTCGCCGTCGAACGCTGACCCTCCCGCGGACCCCGGCCTCCAGGGGATGAAAGCCGCGCCCGTATCGGCGTTTCCCGGGCGCATGCGACCCTGGCCTCGGCCGTGCATGCACGTTTCCCTCGCGCGCGCCGGAGCCGTACTCCCGGCGCATGCGACCCCGGCGCCCTCGACGGGCGTCCCCACCGTGCGCGCAGATGCCCGTGGCACGAGGAGGGCCGCTGGCGGGGGCCCCGAGAGTCCCCACCGTGCCTACCGTGCGCGCAGGTGCCCGCGTCCCATCGCCTTGTGAAGAGCGTGCTCGCGACCGTCGCTCTTGCCTTCCTGACGCCGTGATCGATAATTAGCGCAGGTCGTATTCCCGCCGGGGAGGGCCCGGCGGCGGGCGCAGGAGGCGGTAGTGGACGGCAGCGGAAGAAAAGAATACCTCATGGTCGCGGCGTCGGCGACGCTGTGGGGCACGGTGGGCGTTTTCCTGCGCTGGATAGACCTGCCCGGGCAGGAGCACTTCGTGGTCTTTGCCCGCTCCACCATCAGCATATGCTTCCTGGCCGCGGTGATGTGCGCGGGCGGCAAGCGCCATCGGTTCCACCCCGGCAGGCATCCTCTGCTCCTCATTTTCAGCGGCGCCCTCCTCGCCTTCCACTGGGTGATGTTCATGAAGGCCCTGAACAACCTCTCCATCGGGGACGGGACCTTCATCACCTACCTGGCACCGGTGCTCGTGGCGGTGCTGGCGCCCTTCCTCCTCGGGGAGAGGCTGGAGGGGAGCACGGTGCTGGCGTTGCTCCTGGCGCTCGGCGGCATGTATCTCATCTCCCTCACCGGGCGGGGCGGCGCGGAGGGCCTGGGGGGTATCGGGCTCGTCTACGGCCTCCTGGCGGCCGCCTCACTGGCGTTTATGCTCATCATCCTCAAGGTGCTGCGCGAGGACACGCCCACCCTCACCATCAGCTTCTGGCAGACCGCGGTGAACGCCGCCATCCTCCTTCCCTTCTGCGCCTTCAGGAGTTTTCCCGTCTCGCCGCGGGGATGGGCCTCCCTTATCATCCTCGGGACGGTGCACACCGCGCTCGCGGGCCTTGTTTACGTCTACGCGGTGAAGAAGGTGAAGGCGCAGCACGTGGGGATAATCGCCTATCTCGAGCCCCTGGGCGCCGTCTTCTTCGGCTCGCTCTTCCTGGGGGAGCACCCCGGCTGGCAGGACCTGGCGGGAGGCCTGCTCATCATCGCGGCCGGTGCCCTGGTCCTGCGCCGCGGCCTCGCGGGGGAGGGGGGAGAGGGCGTCTCCCGCGCGCCGTGACCCGCTTCCCCGGCGTCCCTTGCGGGGTCAACCCAGCCTTGTGCCATAACTGAAGGTTTCCGCCGGCGTCCCTTGCGGGGTCAACCCCGCACCGCGCAATACGCATTCTCTCTCATTTGGGCTGACTCCTGAGCTGTCATGCCTTCCGGCCTGGGAGTCCCTTGCGGGGTCAACCCAGCCCCTTGCCGATTGCAAATGGTTTTCGCTGACGTCTCTTGCGGGGTCAACCCAGCCCTTTGCCGATTGCAAATGGTTTTTGCTGATGTCCCTTTCGAGGGTTGACCCCGGAAGTGCCGTGCGGCGGGCTCTCAGAACATGTCCTGTTCCACCCAGCGGGTGTGGAAGTCGCCGGCGAGGAAGTCGGGGTTGGCCAGCAGGCGGAGGTGGAAGGGGATGAGCGTGGCTACCCCCTCGATCTCGAACTCCCCCAGCGCCTGCCGCATGAGGTGCAGCGCCTCCTCGCGGTCCCGCCCGTGCGCTATCAGCTTGGCCAGGAGGGAGTCGTAATTGGGGGAGATGTGGTAGCCCCGGTAGCAGTGGGTGTCCACGCGCACGTGCGGTCCCCCGGGCTGCACCCACCCCTCTATCACCCCGGGGGAGGGAAGAAAGCCGCGGTGGTGGTCCTCGGCGTTGATGCGGCACTCCACGGCGTGGCCGCTCACGACGATGTCCTCCTGCTCCAGACGCATGGGGCGGCCCATGGCGTTGCCGATCTGCTCCGCCACCAGGTCCACGCCGGTGACCATCTCGGTCACAGGGTGCTCCACCTGTATCCTGGCGTTGAACTCCATGAAATAGAACTCGCCCGCTTCGTCCAGGAGGAACTCCACGGTGCCCGCCGAGTCGTAGGCGATGGCCGCCGAACCCCTGATCGCCGCCTCGCCCATGCGCTCCCGCAGCCGCGGCGTCACCGCCGGGGAGGGCGCCTCCTCCACCAGCTTCTGGCTGCGGCGCTGTATGGAGCATTCCCGTTCACCGAGGTGGATGAGCCTGCCGTGCGCGTCGCCCAGCACCTGCACCTCCACGTGCCTGGCGCGGCGCAGGAACTTCTCCATGTAGATCTCCTCGCTGCCGAAAGCGTGGCGGGCCTCGGCTTTCACCAGGGGCAGGGCGCGGATCAGCTCCTGGCGGTCGTGCACGACGCGCATCCCCTTGCCCCCGCCCCCCAGCGAGGCCTTGACGAGCACGGGGAAGCCCAGCTTCTCCGCCACCTTGAGGGCCGTGGACTCGTCGAGGCCCTCGGAGGTCACCCCGGGGAGGACCGGGACCCCGGCCGCCGCCATGGCCTCCCGCGCCCGCGCCTTGTTGCCCATGAGCGCCAGGGCCTCGGGGCGGGGTCCGATGAAGACCAGGCCCGCATCCGCGCAGGCGCGGGCGAAACCCTCGCTTTCGGCCAGGAAGCCGTAGCCGGGGTGCACGGCGTCAGCGCCGCTGATCTCCGCCGCGCCGATGACGTTGCGGATGCTGAGATAGGACTCGGCGCTGGCCGCCGGGCCCACGCAGATCTTCTCGTCCACGTAGCGCAGGTGCAGGGCGTCGGCGTCCGCCTTGGAATATATTCCCACGGCTTCCAGCCCCAGCAGGCGGCAGGCCCGCAGTATGCGCAGGGCTATCTCGCCACGGTTCGCGATGAGCACGCGTTTGAACAACTCTCAACTCCCCAGGGGCTCGATCTCCATCAGCATTTCGTCGTACTCGACCCCCTCGCCGTGCTGCGCCACGATGCGCTTGACCGTGCCCGCGGCGGGGGAGGGGATCTCGTTGAAGAGCTTCATGACCTCGATGAGGCAGAGGGTCTGCCCCTCCTCGACCTCGTCCCCCTCGCTCACGAAGGGGGGCTCGCCCGGCGAGGGGGTGGCGTAGAAGGTGCCCACCATGGGGGCGCGCACCGCGAGCAGCCCCAGCTCCTCCCGCCGCTGCGGGGCCGCTCCCGCGCGCCCACCCGCGGGCGGCGCGGATATCCCCACCGCCTCGCCGCTCACCGCTCCGCCCAGGCTCACGGTGATGGTCAGGTTCTGCAGCGCCTGCGCGACCCCCTCGCTGACCAGGCTGGAGAGGTTGTCCGCCAGCTCGTCGATGGCGCCCTCTTCCAGGTAGGCGCGCTCGCGCTTCTCCATCTGCCGCAGCGGGGCCTCCTCGTCGTCGATCACGGGGTCCTTTCTCCAGCGGAAGAACTTGAGGGCGATGTCCGGGAAGATGGCGTAGGAGATGTAGTCCTCCTCCTTCTCCACCAGGTCCGGATCCAGTTCGCGCTTGGCCCGCGGCAGCTCGGGCCCGAGCATGTCGGCGGGGCGGCAGGTGATGGGCTCCTCGCCCTTCAGCGCCTTGCGCTTGAGCTCCTCGCCTATCTCTCCCGCCGGGCGCCCGTAGTATCCCTTGACGTAGTTCTCGATCTCGCGCGGGATGATCCGGTACCTCTCGCCCAAAAGGACGTTGAAGACGGCCTGGGTGCCCACCAGCTGGCTGGTGGGGGTGACCAGGGGCGGATAGCCCATGTCCCTGCGCACCATGGGTATCTCCTCCAGCACCTCCTCCATGCGGTCGAGGGCGTTCTGCTGCTCCAGCTGCGCGATGAGGTTGGTGGCCATGCCCCCCGGTATCTGGTGGGAGATGACGGTGACGTCGATGATGGGCTGCTCCGCGCCCATGAGCTTGCGCTGCTTGGAGACCACCTCGAAGTACTCGGAGACGTCGCGGATGGCGCCGAAGTCCAGGTCCGGTTCGTGGGGGGTGCCCTTGAGCGAGGCCACCAGGCTCTCCGTCGCGGGCTGGCTGGTGTACAGGGCCAGGGGGGCGGCGGCGCAGTCCACCACGTCGGCCCCGGCTTCGATGGCCTTGATGTAGGAGGTGGAGGCCATGCCCGTGGAGGCATGGGAATGGAGTTGTATGGGCACCTGCAGGCTGTCCTTGAGCCGTTTCACCAGCTCGTAGGCGGCGTAGGGGGCGAGGATGCCCGACATATCCTTGATGCAGATGGAGTCCGAGCCCATCTCCACCAGGGCCTTGGCCGTGTCCACGAAGTGGTCCATATCGTGCACGGGGCTGATGGTGTAGCAGATGGTGCCCTGGGCGTGCGCGCCCTCGCGCCTGGTGACCTCGATGGACTTGCGCATGTTGCGCACGTCGTTGAGGGCGTCGAAGATACGGATGATGTCCATGCCGCCGGCCACGGCGCGCTTGATGAACTCCTCCACCAGGTCGTCCGCGAAGTTACGGTAGGCCACCAGGTTCTGCCCACGCAGCAGCATCTGCAGCTTGGTGCGCTTGAATTTCTCCCGCAGGCGGTGCAGGCGGTCCCAGGGGTCCTCGTTGAGATAGCGCATGCAGACGTCGAAGGTGGCTCCCCCCCAGACCTCGACGGAATGGTAGCCCACCTCGTCGATGCGGTCGGCGATGGGGAGGATATCCGTGAGGTGCATGCGCGTGGCCCACAGCGACTGATGCGCGTCGCGCAGGGTGGTGTCGGTGATGCCGACTCGGCGCTCCCTCTTTTTCATCTCCACCTCTTTGCTGTTGTTGCGCGAAAGCGCATGTATCCCCGGCGGCTCTCAGGGCCCGGCCCCGCCGCGGGGGCCCGCCCGCCAATCCTTATAATACCCGCGTCAGCCGCCCGGCCGGTAGGGCGCCCTCAGCCTGCCCGCGTTTCAGGCTGACCTTCTACGTGATCCAGCCCGCCCGCCGCGGGCGCATGCGGCCTTCCCCTGCGAGGTCGCTAATATTTCAACAGCAGGGCCTGGCCCCTGTCAAGAAAACGCGCGCCGGGCGGGAGCGGCGGAGCCGCGGGCCGGGCGCGCCTGGGAGGAGGCGGCGCGAACTGCTAACATGGCCGCAGGGGCGCTCGGGGGGCCTGCAGCCGGGGAGAGAGAAATGAGGGAAGGCGCAGCGCGCGCAAACGGCCCGCGGCCGCCCCGTTGGGACGTCCGCGCATACGAGAGCCTGGACTCCACCAACCTGGAGGCGAGGAGGCTGCTGGCCGCCGGGGCCTCCCCCGGGCTGGTGGTCGTCGCCCGCCATCAGAGCGGCGGCAGGGGGAGGCTGGGGAGGGGCTGGCTGGACCTTCCGGGCAAGAGCCTGCTGGTCAGCCTGGCCCTGGAGGGCGTGGGCGGCCCCGAGCCATCCGTCCTGGTCGCCCTCTCCGCGCGTGCGGCCATCGTGGCACAGGGCGGAGTGGGCCCGCGCCTGAAGTGGCCCAACGACCTGGTGTACGGGCGCGCCAAGGCGGGCGGCATCCTCTCCGAGGCCTGCCGCAGCGCCGCCGCGCCGCGCGGCGCGGACCTGACCGTGGTGGGCCTGGGGCTCAACGTGGCCTACCTGCCGGGGGAGCTGGGCATGGAGGCCAAGCTGCCGCCCACGTCCCTGCTCATCGAGGAGGGGATGATATGGGACCCCGCCGACCTGCTGCAGGCCCTGCTGCGCGAGCTGGAGGCGCGCCTGCAAAAGGCGCGCGGGGAATGGATGCAGGAATACCGGGAGCACCTGGCCTTTCGGGGGGAGGCGGTGAAGGTGCGCGCGCCTTATGCCCTCAGCGGCGGCGCGGGCGGCACCGAGGATTTCGCGGCCGTGCTGCAGGGAGTGGACGAGGCGGGGAACCTGCTCCTCGCGGCCGGGGGAAGGACGCTGCGCCTCGCCTCCGGGGACGTCCTCCCGGCGTGAGCGCGCGGCGGCGAGGGCGTTCCTGCGACGGGGCCGGTTGAGGGTGAGCGTGGCTATGCTCTCCGCCACCTCGACCAGGGGCTCCGCTTCCCCCTGCATATTATTCCCCGGCCGGCTCCTTGCCGCGCTTACGCCGGGTGCGCGGCGGCCGCCCCCGTTCCTTCTGCGCCTTGTCGAGCTCCTTGCGCAGCATCCTCTCGCGCATGGTCTCGCCGCGCCGCCCGATGAGGTAGGCGAAGATGTGGAAGCAGAGCCCTATGCCCCATCCGATCATGACCCATACCGGCCAGAAGCAGTCCGAGTTCGAGTCCGCCCTCGTGAGCGCCCAGATGAGGACGAGAAAAGCGCTCACGATGATGTAGGCGGCGATGTGGGAGTAGAGGACCATTTTCTGGCTCAGCCGCTTCTCCGCCTTCTCCCTGGCCTCCTCCGTCAGCACGGGGGTGGGCGGCTGCTGTCCCTGTTCCATGCGCACCACTCCTTCCAGGCTCACGCCTCGCCTTAATACATGTCTCCATAGTAATCGAAGCGGGCGGATATGTCCTTGCGGCGACCGCCCGGCGAGCTGCGCCGTTCTGCGCAAGGAAGGCGGCGGCCGGTTTGACACCGCCCCCGCACGCATACATAATTACGAGCCGACGGGGGTTTGCGGGAGCAGGGAGGCGAGAGCAAAGTGGCGAACGAGGAGCACCTGAAGATACTGAGGAAGGGCGTAAAGGCCTGGAACGAGTGGAGGCGGGAGGACCGGGAGACCATACCCGACCTCTACGGGGCCGACTTGCGCGGCATGGACCTCACTTACATCCACCTCATGCGCACGAACCTGGGGGAATGCGACCTCTCCGGAACCATTCTGCGCAAGGCTTTCATGGTCGGGGCTTACCTGCACGGAGCTTTGCTCGTGGAAACCGACCTCGAGGGAGCCGACATGCGCGGCTGCCACCTCTCCGAGGCCAGGCTGGCGGGCGCCAGGATGGCCGGGGCCGTGCTCAACAAGGCCTTGGCGGTGGGGGTGGATTTCAGCGGCTGCGATATGGAATCGGTGATGATGCTGGGGACCAACCTGGAGGGTTCCGATTTCACCGGCGCCGTCATGACCGACGTCGACCTCACCGACGCCAGGCTCGCGGGCATCGTCGTCGAGGGCGTTAAGGGCTACCGCTTCCGCAAGTGAAACGGCGGGGCAAGGGCAGGGCCCGGCGCGCCGCCGCCCCCCTCGCTCGCTTAATACGCGCCATGTGGAAAGGTGTTCACCTTCGCCGGCGCCAGGCGCCGGTACATCTCGATGCCCCTCCACGGCTCCCCCAGGATGCCGTCGTGTATGGCCCAAGCGCGGCCGCGCACCGTCTTCTCCGCGCCCGGAAGCCGGAAGGGCGTGCTGCCGTCCAGCTTCTTGAAGTACTCGCCGCCAGGCTCGAACCCCTCGTTTATCTCCTCCATCTTGCGGCGGCCGCGGATGTAGTTGAAGCCGTAGGCCTCGAAGATGATGGCGTTGTTGTAGGCGAGGGGCTCCACGAGTATCATGTCCTGCCCCATGGCGGAGATGAAGGACCAGGCAATGGGGACGAAATGCCTGAGCAGGCGCAGGCCCCTCCTCACCTGCCCCGGGGTCAGTCCCGCCTCCATGGCCCGGATCTCCTCGGGGATGTTGCGCCTGACGGTGGCGAACTTCGTCCTGCGGCCGCTCTCGTCGATGTCGGTGTCATAGCGGGGGGCGTGGGGGTCGTTGATGATGAGGAAGTTGATTTCGACCTTGAAGAAGGCGGTGTCCTCTATCTCCAGGAAGAAGATGCAGTCCTGGTCCCGCGGGCGCTCCCTGACCTCGATGATGGCATAGGTGCTCTGGGGGTGGGCTTTGACCTCGACCACCTTTTCTCCCTGCCGGTCGAGGAGGGTCTCGCGGTCGATGCCGAAACGCTCGAACACCTGGACGGGGATCAGGCGGGAATAGAGATGCTCCTTCGCCTCCTCCTCCAGCTGGTTGAGGTCGTGGATGTTGCGGCGGGGGGCGTCCGCAGGGAGGGCCTTGAACGCGTGCGCTATGTCGCCGGAGCCGTTGTCTTCCATGGCTGTCAACCTCCGCCCCCCAGATTATACGCGGGCGCCCCGGCCTTCAAGTCCGCGACGGGCGCCCGCCCCGGCCGGGCCCGCCCCCTCCCCGTCCTCCGCCCCTCATGCGGCGCCGGAGCGCTCGCGCCGCCTGCCGCCGCCCCCATCGCCCGGGGGCTCGCCGCAGCGGCGGCGCGAGCCGGGCTTTACCCCGTCAGGGCTGCGAGAGGCGGTCGTCTATGAAGCCGGCGCAGCGCATGGCCATGGCCATGATGGTGAGCTGCGGGTTGACCCCGGGCGAGGAAGGGAGCACGCTGCCGTCGCAGATGTAGAGGTCCTCCACGTCCCAGCTCTCGCAGGTGTGATTGACCACGGACCAGGTGGGGTCGCTCCCCATGCGGCAGGTGCCGAGGGGGTGATAAGCGCTCATGGCCAGAATGTCGGTGGCGCGCACGCGGGCGCGCTCCAAGCGCTTGAGGTCGCGCAGGCTCGTGAGCTCGTAGTGCCCCGCGAAGGGGGTGAAGACCTTCTTCGCCCCCGCGGCGAACCATATCTCCGCCATGAGCACCGTGGCCGCCTTGGCTTTGAGCAAATCCTTCCCGCGCAGCATGTAGAGCATGCCGGGGCTGTAGCCGGGGCGGTGCAGGTCCACCACCCGTCCCCAGGAATCGCTCTCCGAGATCATGCCGCCGAAGATGCCCATGTCGGGGTACCGGGCCATGAGCGACGCGCTGCGCTTCCCGGCATAGGGGAAGGCCAGGGAGTGTATCTCCGGGGGCACGGTGCCCCCTTCCAGGGTGATGCCCTCGTGCTTGAACTCGTCCACGTAGCAGCACTGGGGGATGCCCTTGGGGGGGCCCATATGCTCGCCCATGAGCGCTATGGTCTGGGTGGCGGGATGGATCTGCAGGTTCCTCCCCACCTGGCCGCTGGAATTGGCCAGTTTCTGCTTGAGCAGGAAGAAGGGGGAGTAGATGGCGCCCGCGGCCAGCACGGTTACCTTCGATTCCACCTCGATGCGGCGGCCGCTGGGCCGCCCCGTCGCGGGGTCGATGAAAAAGCCGGTGACGCCGGCGGCGCGCCCGCCGGACATGCGGATGCCGTCGGCGCGGCAGCGGGTGTAGATGTCCGCGCCCGACTTCACCGCGTCGGGCACGAAGGAGACGTCCACGCTCTGCTTGGACCCGGAGGGGCAGCCGAATACGCAGGAGCCGAAGCCTTCGCATTCCTTGGCGTTGCGCGGCAGCCAGCCGCAGGAGAGCCCCAGCTTCTCCGCCCCGGCCAGGAAGGTGTTGCCTACCTTGCCCGCCACCTCGGGGTCGGCCCGCTTGACGAAGAGGAACTCCTCCAGGTGCCCGTAGATGAGGTTCAGCTCCTCCTCGCTGATGTCGCCGAGGCCGTGGGTGAGATGCCATTTTTTGAGCACCGGCCGCAGCATCCTCAGCGCCGTGCCCGAGTTCACCGTGGTGGTGCCGCCCACCGTCTTGCCCAGGGGCAGGAGGACGAAAGGCACGCCGATGGTCAGGGTCTGGGCCGCATCGCGGTAGAGCTTGATATAGGCCTGCGAGGGGTCGACGTTGAAGTCCTCGCGGGTGAAGTAGCCCCCTTCCTCGAGCACCACCACGGAGTACCCCTCGCCCGCCAGTTCCCTGGCGATGGGCCCTCCGCCCGCGCCGCTGCCGATGATGACCACGTCGGCGGAACGCGACACGTCGCCCTTGATGTCCTGCGGCGCGAGTATCATGGCTGTGCCTCCTGCTTGGGGGGGAGATCTCGGTCACGGGTGACCACGCGCAGGTCGGACTCCGCCTTGAGCGCCCGGGAATCGAAGCCCAGGGGGATGGCCACCTCCGGCCTGCGGTAGTAGGACATGAGCAGGGGGAGGCCGAGCAGCACGCCCACGCCCCGCAGCAGGGGGTTGCGGGAGGACATGAGGCGGTTGAGCAATTCCTCCTGCCCGTCCGGCCCCAGGCGCGAGAACGGCCTGCCCTTGAGCAGCAGCGAAAGGGCGCGCAGGGACCAGTTGCACACGAAGAAGATGACCTTCAATTCCGCCGCGCCCGCCGCGAAGTATTCCTCGATGAACTCCATCTGCCCCGTGGGGTCCGGGGGCGGCAAGCCCTCGGCTTCGCCGATATAAGCTACCATCAATTCCTGCATCTGTCGGCGTGATACCATCTCTGCTTTTCCTCCTCCCTCGGGTCGGCCTTACCGTGCTGTCGCGGCGGGGCGCAGGCACCGCTGTGCGGCTCGCCGTGGAGCGTACTGATATTATCACACCGCGCTCTGCTTGGCTTGCCGTCGCGGGCATGCGGTCCGTGCCGCCTGATATGGCCTGATATAATGGCATCCGACATCGGCGGGGAAGATGGACCGTGAACCACGCAGGGGGAGGGTGAAATGAAGGGGGATAGCGCGCATCGGCAAGCCTATGTCAGGGAAGACCACCATTTCAAGAGCGGGGGAAAGCGCTGCGCCGCGTGGCTCTACCTTCCGCACGGAAAGGAGAAACCGCCGCTGGTGGTCATGGCCCATGGCTTCGGGGCCCAGAGAGATTTCGGCCTGCCCCCCTTCGCGGAGAGGTTCGCGCAGCGCGGCATGGCCGTATTCCTCTTCGACTACCGCGGCTTCGGCGCCAGCGAGGGAGAGCCGCGCAACCTGGTCAACCCGTGGCGGCACCTGCGGGACTGGAAGGCCGCCGTGGCCTATGTGCGCAAACTGGCGCAGGTGGACGGGGGCAGGGTAGCCCTGTGGGGGTCGTCCTACAGCGGTGGGCACGTCATGGTCACCGCCGCGCGCGACGGGGGCATCGCCGCCATCTGCGCGCAGGTCCCCTTCGTAGACGGCATCACCTCGGCGTGGTGGACGGGGGTCAGGCATGCCGCGCAGGCCACCTTGGCCGTGGCCCGGGACCTGTTGCGCCTCTTCACCCTGCGCGGCTCCTACCGCGTGCCCATAATCTCCACCCCCGACGCCTTCGGCATCCTCAACACCCCCGATTGCATGGAGGGCTACATGGCCATGGTCCCCGAGGATACGACGTGGAGAAACGAGTGTCCCGCGCGGGCCGCCCTGCAGCTCCTGCTCTACCGCCCCATCTCCCGCGCGAGGGAGGTGAACTGCCCGGCCCTGGTCATCATGGGGGAGAAGGACAGCCTCATCTATCCCCCGGCGGTGGAGCGGGCGGCCTCCCGCATGCGGGAGGCGTGCATCCTCCACCTGCCCGTGGGCCATTTCGACATCTACGCGGGCGAGTGGTTCGAGGAGGTGGTGGAGAGACAGGGCGAGTTTCTCGCCCGCCGCCTCGGCGCCTGAGCGCGCGGGGCCGGGGCTGCGCGGCCACCATCGACCCTCCCCGGGGTCGGGAAGAGCAGGGGGCGGTTCAGCCTTACCTTCAGCGATGTATGCGGCAGGGAGGTGTGCACATGGAGGTCGAAGTCGAGCGCAGCGGCAAGGTCTGCACGGTCATCATCAACCGGCCCGAGGTGAAGAACGCCATAGATTACGAGACCTCCAGGCAGCTCGCCGAGGCATTCCGCGCCTTCGAGGCGGACGATTCGGCGTACGTGGCGGTGCTCTGGGGGGCGCACGGCACCTTCTGCGCCGGTGCCGACCTCAAGGCGCTGGCGGCTGACCCCTTACGGGAGGCGCAGCGCCTCAGCGAGGACATGGAGGCGGATGGCCCCCTGGGGCCGACGCGTATGCTCCTCTCCAAACCCGTGATCGCGGCCATTTCCGGTTACTGCGTGGCGGGGGGCGTGGAGCTGGCGATATGGTGCGACCTGAGGGTGGCGGAGGAGGACGCCGTGCTGGGCATCTTCGAGCGCCGCTTCGGCGTGCCGCTCATCGACGGCGGCACGCAGCGCCTGCCGCGCCTCATCGGCATGAGCCGCGCCATGGACATGATCCTCACCGGGCGCCCCGTGGGGGCGCGGGAGGCGCTGGAGATAGGGCTGGTCAATCGCGTCGTGGAAAAAGGGAAGTCCCGCGATGCCGCCGAGGAAATCGCCGCACGGCTCTGCGAGTTTCCCCAGACCTGTATGCGCAACGACCGCGAGGCTCTTTACCGCGGCATCGGCCAGCCTTTCGGCGCCGGTCTGGAGCTTGAGTACAAGCTCGGCATCAAGACTCTGGAGAGCGGGGAGACCGTTTCCGGCGCAGGTCGTTTCACCCGGGGCGAGGGCAAACACGGAATCTTCTAGCGAGGCCAGCTTCTACGTGAGCGGTGTCTGACGCACAGGATGATTATTCCCGTCAGTGCCGCCAGAGCGCTTGACCCCATTGCGGGCGATGCGGTCGGCGATGTCCTGCATATCGCGGGGGCCCATGCCGAGGTGGGTGACTTCGGCGGTCCCCAGGCGCCCCCAGCGGTCGATAAATATCCCTGCCGCCTCCAGGTCCCGGCACAGCTTCTCCTTTTCAGCTTCGCCGAGGTCGAGCAGCACCTGGTGGGATGCGGTGTAGCCGCGCTCGCGGAAGCGCACCGGCACCCCGAGCCCGTCCAGGGCGCGGGCCAGCGCGCGCGAATTCTCCACCACGCGGGCCCCGTAGCCGGGATCGTCAAGCATTTCCTCCAGGGCGACGCCCAGGGCGGCGATACGGTTGAGATGGGGGTTGTCCACCAGGCCTATGCCGTATTCCAGGTCGAGTTCCAGCATCCCGCGCATGGAGGCGGCCACAAGCGGCGAGCCGGTAAGGACCAGCCCGCCCTGCGGCCCGTAGAAAGTCTTATGGGTGCTGCCGATGAGCATGTCGGCGCCCTCCCGCAGGGGGTCCTGGAACTCGCCGCAGGCGATGAGTCCGAGCACGTGGGAGCCGTCGTAGACCAGGAGGCAGTCGTGGGCCGCCTCCTCCAGGCCGCGCCTGATATCGCTCACGGGATGGGGGAAGGGGATGAAGGAAGCGCCGAGAAAAGCCAGCTTCACTTGCTCTTCCACCAGCAGCTTTGCCGTGCTCGCCGTGTCGATGGCCAGGCTCTCCTCATCGGCAGGTATGGTCACCCTGCGGCGGTGGAACTTTTCCAGACCGAAGGGATATCCACCCGCGGTGAAGGGAAGCATGGCCACGGCGTCGCCCGGCGAGGTGAAAGCGGAGACCGCCGCCAGCACGCAGAGGTTTCCCGACACCGACGAGACCAGGGCATGCTCCGCCCGGAAGAGCCTTCGCGCCAGGCTTTCGGTGGCCGCGACTATCTCGCGCGCGCAAGACGAGCCGCCGTAGCCCTCGTCCTCATACCTCCCCGCCAGGTCGCTGGCCAGGGCCGCCCGCACCCGCGGCGAGAGGAAGTTCTCCGAGGCCACCAGGTTCAATCCGCCCTCGCGCAGGCGCGAGTGCTCCGCGATTAGCTTCTCTATGGCGTAGCGCCGCATGCCGCCACCTCCCGCCTCCGATAATACTCCTTCGCAGGCGCGAGAGGGAGATGCGGCGCGGGGTCGGCACGCACGGTTTGAACGGCCGGCGTCCCCGCGCCGCGCACGGGGCCTTGCCAGGAGCCTCAAGCCGTAAGGGTGTCTATCTGTGCTGCCCGCTTGCCCGATAACTATGGGGTCGGCCGCAGCGGAGCGTGCACAGCGGAGCGAGACCCTTGCCCCGGGGCTCGAGCCGGAAATGCGCTCCTAGCCGTATTCTATGACCACGCCGGTGCCGCCGGCGGGGTAGGAGAAGTCGATGGCTCCCGGCTCGCACACCTCCCAGCAGGCGGCGCACTCCAGGCACAGGTCCTGATACCTCACCGCGAGCTTGGCCTTTCCCTGCTTCACCGCCCAGAGGTTGAAGGAGCAGACCATGGCACACAGGCCGCAGCCGTTGCATTTCTCGCGGTCGTAGTGGATGAAGTCCCCCATCTTGTCGGAATCGACCCGCTTCACCAGCTCGAAGAAATCGAGGTTGTCCAGGTCCATCTACCTCACCTCCCGCGCTACCGCCTCGCGCGGCAAGGGGGCGTCCTGCCTCGCTGCCGGGTCGAGATAAGGAGCCATCTTCCTGGAGAGCTTGGCGACGACCTTGAAGTAGTTGGCGTCGGAGAGGCGTCGCAGCCCCGGTATCTTGGGCTTGACGGCGAGCAGCATCCTTTTCACGTTGCTGGGCCAGATGCCGCGGGCCATGGGGGCGATGTGGGTCTTGCCGAAATCGGCAAACTCCGGCGCCAGGTCCATGAGGTGCCCCAGGTGCTGGTTGAAGCAGTCCATGTGGGCGTCTCCCCAGTCGAAGACGATGGAGAAGGGGTGAAGCATGGAGAACTCCAGCAGCAGCTGTATCTGCCGCTCCATGAGCTTGGGGTCGAAGACGGTGGAGTTCCAGAGGTTGACGAACTCCTCCCCGAACTCGTGCTCCTTGCCCAGGTCGGAGGCCTTCCAGCGCCGCTCGTATTCGACCAGGGCGCTCTCCGAGGTATCCCCCCGGGAGATGGCCCAGGCGGCGGTGTTCGCGGCCTCGCGCCCGGAGATGAGGGCGTGCCAGATGCCCTCCGCCTCCAGGGGGCAGGGGAAACCCGCCGCGTCTCCCACCAGCATCATCCCCCCCATGTAGGTCTTGGGAGGCTTTTTCAGCCAGGGCAGGAGGTGGGCCTGATACTCGCGCGGCTTGGCCTCGATGGCCCGGCACATGGCCTGGAAGCCCGGTATCTTGACCACTTTCTTGATCATGTCCAGGGGCTTCTCGTCCCAGTCGTCGCGCAGCCACTGCCCGCACCCGATGTGGAAGCCGTCGCGGAAGTTGACCTGATAGGTGCCGTAAAGGGGCCCGAACCACACCCACTCGGCGTTGCCGATGACGTCGTCCATCTTCTCCTCGTTGCAGCCGAAGTCCAGCTGCGGGACCAGGGTGCAGCCCCCATCCCAGCGGCCGCGCATCCCCGCCTTGCGGGCCATGGTGGACATGGCTCCGTCGGCGGCGATGACCACCTCCGCGCCCACGGGCTCGCCCTTCTCCGTCCTCACCCCGGTCACCACGCCGTCCTTCATGATCACGTCCGAGATGAGGGTGGAGGTGCGCAACTCGGCCCCGGCCGCCACCGCCTTGTCGGCCAGGAAGGGATCCAGGTCCCGGCGGTAGATGCTGATGCCGTCCATGCCGTGCGTCCAGCGGTTGGCGCAGAGGTCCGAGCCGGTGGTGCCGCTGCGGTAGCGCAGGCGGTTGTGCTCGTCGACGAGGTTTATCACCACCATCTCTATCTTGCGTACCGAGGGGAGTTTGCTCAGCTCCTCCGTGAGCTCGGGGAAATCACGCCACCACCTCTGGCCCAAGCCGCACCCGGAGGAGTTCTTCTCCCCCGATTTGCGCCCCCGTTCGAAGAAGACCGTCTTCAGCCCGGCCTCGGCGGCCGTCTTGGCGGCGTAGGAACCCCCCGGGCCTCCGCCGACGACCACCACGTCCCATTTCTCCATGACCGCAGCACCCCCTTCGTGAACTACCCCCGGAGCCTTGGAGCCTGATGCTGCTCGATGCACGGAAGTTGCTGTGTCGAAGGGGTCCCAGACAGAACAGACCGCCCCCCGCCCAAGCCCGTATTCTTCCCCCCTTCCCCCCCTGTCCTTTCCGTCCGGCCGCGCAGCGTGCGGGCAGCGCCCCGCCGCCGGTTGTTTGCGTCTAAGCCGGAGGACCCTCGTCGGTCCAGGAGAACTCGGCCGCCAGGCGGTCCAGCTTTTCCTTCACCGCGGAGTCCACAACGGAGAAATCGAAATCGACCTCGTCGCAGTACATGCCGGTATCCGCGGCGCGTCCCGCGTCGAGGAAGAGAGAGATCTTCTTCTGCCAGTCGTTGTAGTGGCCCATCATGGGGCTGACCACCTCGCGCAGGCGCGCGTCGGTCACCGAGAGCGGCTCCATGCACAGCTCGATCGCCCCCACCGAGAACTCGACGAAGAGCGGCTCCAGCGAGGCCAGGTGCTTGGGGTCGCTGGCCCGGTACTGGAAGATCTCCTCGCAGTGCCCCCAGGTGTTCTGCTCGTAGAGGGCCATGAAGGGGTTGTCGGCGAGGTCGTCCAGGATGCCCTCGCGGTCTATCCACTTCTGCTTGATCGCCTCGCCCGCGGCCGCCCAGCTCATCTGGGTGTCCCAGGCCTCGTTGCGGGCCAAGGCGGTGCTGAAGAGTCCCCCGGCGCGGAAAACCATGGGGATGGCGCTGACCCTGAGGAAGTTCATGACCATCATGGGGCCGATGGCCGCGGCCTGCATGGTCTCCATGGAAAGCCCTCCGAACTCGGCGATGATCTCCTTGAGCACCGCCTCCTGATGGTCGATCTCCCCCGGTGAGCTCCCCACCAGGACGACGGTGCACCCCCATTTAAGCGTCTTGCTCAACACGTCCCGCAAGGCGCGCGTCCTGGAGATGTTCTGCAGCAGGTGGGGGGCGAAGGTGTTGATATAGGCCCCCACCGCCGTGCGCGTGAAGAGGTAGGCCAGCTCCGATTCCCCCATCTTGTACACGGCCTCGTTCAGGCTGGCGAGGTCGGGGAAGAAACAGAGGTGGAAGCGCATGGTCTGCGGCGGTTCGGTCTGGGAGTCGAGCAGCATCCCCTCCGTCTTCATCTGCGGGGCCCCCGGCCAGTTGTAGAGCTTGAGGGAACATTTGGTGAATATCCCCAGGCCGCCCAGGGCGCCTGCGGAGCCGCGCATGATGCCGCGCAGCGAGGGTCCGGGGCCGTCGGGGCAGAACCAGTCCAGTCCAGAATCCAGGGACCCCACCCGCAGCACCTCGCCGTCCGGGAGCACCCATTCCGCGCCCAGGAGGTTGCGGTGTCCGTAGCTCATATACACCCCGTCCCAGCCGACCCCCCATCCCGAGGTGGCGCTGGCCAGGGGGGAGCACACCGGCCCCGCTCCGATGATGTGGATGTTGAGTCCCAGCTTCATGCACTCCGCCTGCAGCTGGGCGCCGCAGTTATACGGCTCGACCACGGCATACATGTTCTTCTCGTCTATCTCCAGGATGCGGTTCATGCGCCGCAGGTCCACCTGCACCGCGTTGTCATAGGTGCACCCGGAATAGACCCCCCAGCCGGTGGAGAAGGCCTTGAACTTGAGGCCGTGCCGGTTGCAGGCGCGCACCACTTCCTGCACCTCCTCGGTGCTGGCGGGCAGGACCACCGCCACCGGGCGCTTGACCCACTTGGCGGGATCGGTGTTGATGGTGGGCTGCCAGGTATAGCCGTCAAGCACTCCGGGCTCGCGGGAGACATTCTCTGCCCCCACCGCCTTCTCGAGGTCGCGGTAGGCCTCGTCGCTGATGGTCTTGAAGGGGAGGGTCGTGCTTGCAGAGGTCATCTCGCCCACCCCCTCCTCAGGCTGTCGCCGTCTCGGTTATGCCCGCCGCGCGCAGCGCCAGGTCGGCCAGGTCGTAGACGGGCAGCTCCAGGCCGGATTCGGCGGCGGCGTCGCGGAAGACACGTACGCACCAGGGGCAGGCGGTGACCAGGGCCTCGGCCCCGGTGGCGCGGGCCTCCTCCAGGCGCTCGTTCGCCGTCCACAGCGCGAAGTCCGGCCAGGCCTCGAGCACCCCGCCCCCGGCGCCGCAGCACCAGGAGTACTCCCGGATGCGCTCCATCTCCACCAGCTCCATGCCGGGGATGGCCTGGATGAGGTTGCGGGGGGCGTCGAAGATGCCCTTGCGCCCGGCGCGCTTGAGCGACATGGGACGCTCGAGCTTATCGCCGCTCCAGTCCGCCAGGAAGGGCTCGCCCATCCTCCCCAGGTGGCAGGGGTCGTGGTAGGTGACGAGCATGGGCACGCTCTCGCGCAGGCGCAGCCTCCCCTCATCCGCCAGGCGCTCAAGATACTGGGTGATGTGCAGCACCTCGCAGGGCAGCTCCTTGCCCATGCGCGGATAGAGGTACTTGAGGTGGGCGTAGCCGTCCGCGCAGGGGGTGACCAGTATCTCCGCGCCCGAGGCCTTGACCCGGCTCAAGAGGTCGTCGGCGTAGTTCTCGGCCTCGCCGCGATAGCCCAGTTCGTAGGCACGGCCGCCGCAGCAGGACTCCTCGGCACCGGCTATGCCCAGGTCCACCCCGGCCGCGAGCAGCAGCCGGGCCGCGCCCCTCACCGTGTCCCTGAGGTCGGGGTCGTAGGAGTAACGGCAGCCGGCGTGCAGGAGCGCCTCGCAGCGCTCGCTGTTGATATCCTTGAGGGGCAGGCCCTCGGCCCACTCGCCGCGCTTGGCCTTGGGCTCACCCAGCATGTTGTCCTCCCGCTTGAGAGCATCGATCACCGCCATATGCTCGATGATGAGCTCGCCCGCCTCGATGCAGTGGGCGCGCAGCTCCAGCAGCACCTCGGTGAGGTCGATATCGTCGCGGTACACCTTGCAGGCGGTATCGCAGGCCCCGCACAGCTGGCACTTGAAGATGATCTCGGCCACGTTGTCGTTGAGTTCACTGCGGCCCGAGAGGATGGAATTGCCGATGATCATCCTCCCCGAGCCGGAGTAGGCGTGGAAGTTGTAGCGGCAGATGGAGGGGCAATTCATGGCGAAACGCCAGCTCTTGATCTGGTTGAAGGGGACCCACTTGCAGGAGGAGCAGCGGGAGCATCCCTCCATGTCCCTCTTGTAGTCGGCGAGCGCCATTTAGACCACCTCCTCCTGGAAGCAAAGCTTGCCGCGGTTGAGCACGTGATCCGGGTCCAGCATGTCCTTCACCTTTCTCAATGCGGCCACGGTGTCGGGGCAGCGGGCATAGGCCAGGTCGGCCCAGGGCCCGTAGGGTCGGCTGAAGAAGGCCCCGGCGGCGGAGAGGGCCTGCGAGGCCGCGGTGAAGAGCTCCCCCGCCTTGGCGGCGTCCGCCGGGTCGTAGTAGAGGGTGAATTCCAGGTGCACGTTCCGGCCCTGCTGTATGGGCTGGATATAGGTGCCTACCCGCTCCGGCGGGTAGCCGAAGCGCTCCGCCGTGGACTCCATGACCTCCATGAAAGAGGGCACCTTGTCCAGGGTGGTGAGGAAGAAGATGTCGGCGAAGGCCCCCTTGGGGGCCGCCTTGTAATAGGGATCCGGAGAGGGGGAGGCGAGGATGCGCTCCATCCTGCGGGCCGAACACCCCGCTACTCCGGGCAGCGCCTTCACGCCGCAAGCCTGGGCGTGGGCGGCGAGATCCTTCTCCTGGTAGGACATGCGCATCTGCGGCAGATACTCGTAGCCCGAGACGCCGTAAACCACCGTCCAGGGGGCCAGCTCCTCGGCCAGCGCGTCCACCTTCTCCGCATCCTCGGCGATGATCGTGGCCAGCTGGCGGGCGTTGAAGATGAGCCATTCGTCGCCCAGCTTGGGGCGCATGGCGCGGTAGGTGAAGTCGGAAAGGCGGGAGAGCCCGTCGTCGGGGACGAAATAGATTTTGTGGATGCTCGGCTTGACCTCCAGCTTGAGCGAGCACCAGGTCATCGCGGCCATGGTGCCCTGCGAGCCCTGCACGATGCGCACGAAGTCGGTCTGCGCCGGCCCCATGGGGTTTTTCTGCGCCCCGCCCACCGCCCACTGCTGCTCGAGCGAGCCCGGCCCGGCGGCGGAGCCGGTGCGGAAGAGGTCGGAGGTGCCGAAGACCAGCTCGGTGCAGAGCATGGGGTCGGTCATGTCCCAGTGATACTTGGGGATGATGATGGGCTCGCGCTCCAGCGCCGAGGCCAGCACCGATTTCCCCCGCCGGGGCAGGAGCGGCATGAGCACCTTGAGGCCCATCTTGTCCACCTCGGGGATGAGGCGCTCGAAGGTCACGCCCGGCTCGATGAGGGCGACCTTGTTCCTGCGGTCGAGGCGCACGATCTTGTCCATGCCGGACATGTCCACGATCACCGCCTCTCCGGAGGGCACGGAGTCTCCGCGCAGCCGCGGGGGGGCCGAGGAGGAAAACACGAGGTTGAGGCCGTCTGTGCGGGCCAGCTTGATCAGCTGCCTGACCTCCGCCGTGGAGGAGGGGCGCACCGCCGCCAGGGGCCTGCCGCCCCCGACCGCACCCGCCGTATTGAAGGTGGAGAGGAAGGAGGGGTCCTCCGACACGTTGTCCGCGCCCACGACGGCCGCGAGTTTGTCCTTATCTATACCCATCTGCGTTCCTCCTTCCTAAGCGGCCCGTCCGGCCAAGGCTTTGAGTCGCTCTCCCAGCGAGGGGGGAGCGGTACCGGCGGCTGCCCTTCCCATGGTCGTGCGCATGCCCTTCACCATCAGCTTCCTCACCGCCGCGATGCCCAGCAGGCGGGACGCGAACCTCATCAGGTGGTCGTTGTCCAGATACTTCAGAAAGGGGCCGGCACGGTCCAGGAGGCGGTCGATCTTCATCACCGTGGCCTCGTCGGCTTCGTCCAGGCGGTTGAGGAGGTCTCCCATGTTCATGCCGGTGTCGGCCATCACTCCCTCCAGGGCCTCGCCCTGAATGACCATGAACTTATCCAGCACACCGTTGCGGTAGGCGCACTGCATGACCCGGAAGACATCGGCGGGATCGAGCGACAATCTATTCACCTCCAGCTATCCGAGCGGGGCGCGTTGCGCGTCCCGCGGGGTGGAATGCGCCCCGCGCCGTGTCCGTCCGGCCCCGCGCTCAGGTGCGCGGCGGAAAGCCGGCGCCCGGCCGCATCCCCCACAGAATCGGCTACCTTATCCACAAGAATTCGCTGTTCATACCCGTGCATACCTCTATATCACCTTGTCCCGTCTCAGCAGCAAGGCCAGGTTTCTTCCCGCCTCCTCCGGCGTCTCTCCCTCCACCATGGCGCAGCTCCGCTCCCGGGAAGGGGCGGAGAGGGCCACCGTCTCGACCAGCCCCTCCCCCGGGGGCTCCAGGGCCAGGTCGGCGAGGGTGAGCACGGTCTGAGGCAGGGCCTTGGCTGCCTTGATGGCCTGCAGGCTGGGATAGCGCAGGTCTCCTACCTCCCCGGATACGGTGACCAGGACCGGCAGGTCCGCCTCCACCACCTCGTAGCCGTCGGGAAGTACCCTCTCCACCATCACCCTGCCGTCGCTGACCTCTACCTTCTGGGCCAGGGTGATGGCGGGGATGCCCAGGAGCTGGGCCAGCCCCAGTCCCACCAGCCCGGCGTTGGTGTCCGCCGCCTGGCGTCCGCAGAGGATGAGGTCGCAGCCCTCCATCCTCTCCACCGCCGCCGCGAGGAGCCGGGCGGTGGCGAAGGAGTCGAGCGGGGATGCGTCCAGCGCATCGTCCTCGAGCAGCACCGAGGCATCGGCGCCCGCGGCTATCGCCTTGAGGATCACCGCCCGGGATATGCCCTTTCCCAGCGAGAGCAGGGTTATCCTCGCCCCGCCGGCCTCCTTGACGCGGACGGCCGCCTCCAGGGCGTTCTCGTCGAAGGGGTTGATCACCGGGGGGATGCCGCGCGGCGTCACCCTGCGCTCCGCCTCATCGACCTCGAAGGAAGAGGGCGGGCCCTCCGGGTCCGGGACCTGCTTGGCGCATACGATTATGTCGAGGCCCATGACGCACCCCCTATTCTCTCGCCGTTTCCCGCAAGGCCGCGGTGAAGGCGGGGAGGACATGCTGCCAGCCGCCCACCACGCCGTAATCCGAGACCTTGAAGATGTAAGCGTCAGGATCCTTGTTGACGGCCACGACCTTCCCCGACTCGCCCATGCCCGAGAGGTGCTGGGTGGACCCGGAGATGGCCACCGCGATGTAGAGCTCGGGCGAGACCACCTTTCCGGTGATGCCCACCTGGCAGGTGGACACGGCCCAGCCCGAGTCGACGGGCGGACGGGACGCCCCCACGGCGCCGCCCAGCAGGGAGGCGAGCTCCCGCAACTGCGCGAAGCCCTCCTCGCCGCTCATGCCCCTTCCCCCCGATACCACCACCGGGGCTTCCTCCAGCGGGCATTCCCGGGAGGCAAGGGTCTCTCTTCCCTTGAAGTGCAGCCGGTTGTGTTCGGGGAGCGCGGCCTCAAGGTCCGATACCTCCGCGGCGCCGCCCTGCGGCGGGAGCGCCTCGCCCACCCGCGCCCTCACCGTGGCCATGACGGAAGCGGTGTTCGCCCTCTGGGTAGCCAGGGCATTGCCTCCGTACACGGGACGGGTGAAGAGCACGCCGTCCGACGAGTCGGCCCTGACCCCGACGCAGTCGGTGATCAGGGCGCAAGAGAGGGAGAAAGCCAGGCGGGGGAGGAGGTCCTGCCCCATGGAGGTATGCCCGGCGAGGAGCACGAAGGGGTGCCGCGCCGTCAGAAAGGAGGTGAGCGCCCCGGCCAGGAGCTCGGGCTCACAGCGGGAGAGGCGAGGGTCGTCGAGCACGAGCACCTCGGCGGCGGCGTGGGCGGACAGCTCCCGTGCCGCGTCCCCCACCCCGCTTCCCGCGAGGATGATGCAGAGGCGTGTGCCCAGCGAGGATGAGAGCTCACCTCCCAGCCCCAGGAGTTCAAGGGTCAGCGCGGTGGGCTTCCCCCCCGCGGCCGTCTCCGCCAGGATGTAGATAGTGCGTGTCTCCGCCAATCTCCCTTACCTCCCCTTTAAGTTGCCGCGCCCTTATGCCTCTCCGGCAGGGAATGATGCCGCAATCGGCCCCCACAGAAAAAGTTCGACCCCCGGCCGACTGCGTCCGTTGCATGGAATGATGCCGCGATTTAAACATGACTAGCTGTCACATATTATCACCGCCGATTTTTCAATGTCAATAAGATGAGGGCACGATTTTAACATCCGGCGTGTGGCTCCCGCGGGCCCGCCCCGCGATCGCTCGATACCGCTCTCCTCTTGCGCGGGCCGCGGAGGCGAAAGGGGGCGCAAAGAACGGGTGAGCGGCCCTTCGTTTCCCCGAAACGTCCGGGCCTCACGCGGAGGCTGGCGTGAAAACACGCGGCCGTGCCCGGCCGCAGCCCCGGCTCTCTGGCGGCAAACGCCCCGGGCTGGTATAAATATAGGGGCATGAGACGGCGGAGACCTCCGCCCCGGGGGCGCCTGCGGCAACCCCGGCGGTTGCGGCGACAGCATACGAGGCAGTAATGAACGTTCTATTCGTGCACACCGAGCAGGACCCTTACTCCCCCGATAAGCCCCTGGAGGTCCTGGAGCGGGTGCAGTTCGGCATCTCCTATATCTCCTCGCTGCTCAAGGAGCGCGGCCACGCCACCAGGCTGGTGGTGCTGTGTGAGGAGACCCTGGGAGATATCGACCGCCACCTGCGCGATTTCGATCCCGGTCTGGTCTGCTTCACCTCCGTCTTCACCGAATATCACATCATCCTCAAGGCCGCGCAGAGGGTGAAGAGGGGGTATCCGCGGCGCTTCACCCTGCTCGGCGGCCCCCACGCCACCCTCAAGCCGGAGGGATGCCTGGCGGAGGGGGTCTTCGACGCCGTCTGCGTGGGCGAGGGGGAATACCCTACCCTGGAGCTGGCGGAGCAGCTGCAGGCGGGCGCCGTCCCCGGCGGCATCCCCAACCTCATCTTCGCGCGCCCGGGCGGAGGGGTGGAGAGGAACGCCCCCCGCCCCTTCCTGCAGGACCTGGACAGCCTGCCCTTCCCCGACCGCGAGATGTGGGTGCCCTGGTGCGCCAACCCCGGCTCCCGCCCCTCGGTGCTGGTGGGCAGGGGATGCCCCTTCAACTGTACTTACTGCTGCAATCACGCCCTGCGCAAGACCGCTCCGGGCCGCTACGTGCGCCTGCGCAGCCCGGACAACGTGGTCGCCGAGCTGGCGGAGATGAAGAGGGCCCAGCCGGGCTTCGGGGAGGCCTACCTCGAGGTGGAGACCCTCGGCGTCGACCGGGAATGGGCCCTGGAGCTGTGCGAGAAGCTGCGAGAGTTCAACGCGACCCTGCAGTTCCCCATCACCTTCGGGTCCAATCTCAGGGTCACGCCCAACGCGCGATACGACGAGCTCTTCGCGGCCATGGCCTCCGCCAATTTCCGCTTCCTCAACATCGGGGTGGAGTCGGGGAGCGAGAAGATAAGACGAGAGGTGCTCAACCGCCGCTATTCCAACCGGGACATCGTGAGGACGGTGGAGGCGATGAGGCGGCACGGGTTGCAGGTGGGCATCTACAACCTCATCGGCCTGCCCTATGAGACGCCGCGCGATTTCGGCGAGACGGTGCGGCTCAACCGCGCCTGTCAGCCCGACTGGTTCCTGCTCTCCGTCTTCTATCCCTATCCTGGCACGGAGCTCAGCGACGCCTGTTACCGCCTCGGGCTCATCGACGGCCCCGCGGATCCCTACCTCGAGCGCCGCAGGCCGGTGCTGGATATGCCCCAGTTCAGCAAGCGGCAGGTGGGCAGGCGGCGCGACTGGTTCCCGCTGCTTATCTATCGCGGGCACCGGCCCCTGCGCGAGCTGCTGTGGCTGGTGTCGCTGGCCAAGATATATTCGCACCGCAGGCTGGCGGATGCGCATCGCAGGTTTCTGGAGAGATATTATGGGGGAGCGGAGCGCGATTACCTGGAATCGCCGGAGATGGCCTTCGCGAGTAGGGGCGGCGAGGCCGGGGCGGCCGGCGTGGAGCTGACCGGCGCGGGGTCGGCAGCCGCGGATTGAGTGAAGAAGGGCGGGCGGCGGGCGTCCGTTCCGGGCATGGGGAGGAGGAGAGCCGGTGGCGGAGCATGTTCATCAGCCGCTGGAGGAGGAGATAAGGAGCATCGCGGGCTACTATATGGTCCTCGAGGAAGGCATGCTAGAATACAGGGGCCGCGAGTTGCTCTATCTGGTGCAGGCGGCGGCGGTGGAGACGTCCTGTTGTGGGCGTGGAGGCATGGGTTTCATAATGGTCCCCGGCTACGTCAACGCCCTCAAGTCGCGCTCGAACGACATGGGATTGTGGGTTTCGGATGTGGAGAGGGTGGAGGATGCCGGGGAACGCGAAGAGATCACCGGCTTGCTGCGCGCCAGGCACCCGGGTTTTCAGCAGGTGAATTTCGCCTGAAGAGATGTCGCTGTTGGGTTGTAACAGGTTGGAGAGAAAGGAGGATGGACATGGTCGGTATCACGTCCTTTGGCGGCTACGTGCCTCGCTACCGCCTCAACCGCATGATCGTCTTCGGCAGCATGGGCTGGCTGAACCCGGTGATCATCACCAATGCGCGGGGAGAGAAGGCCGTCGCCAATTTCGACGAGGACGCCATCACCATGGCCGTGGCCGCCGGGATGGACTGCCTCAGGGGGGTGGACCGCTCCGGCATTGACGCGGTCTATTACGCCAGCACCACCTCGCCTTACAAGGAGAGGCAGAACGCCAACATCGTGGCGGGCGCGCTGGGCGCGAGAGAGGAGATACGCACCGCCGACTTCGCCGCCTCCCTCAAGGCGGGGACCACGGCGCTGCTCTCCGCCCTGGAGTTCGCGGCCGCGAACAAGGGGGCGAAAGCGGTGGTGTGCGCGGGCGACTGCCGCCTGGGCAAGATGGCCTCCACCCAGGAGATGGTCTTCGGGGACGGGGGCGGAGCGCTGGCGGTGGGAGACGAGGACGTCATCGCCGCATACAAGGGGAGCTATTCCGTGTCCTATGACTTCGTGGACCACCTGCGCGGGGCCAACACCAAGTACGACCGCATGTGGGAGGAGCGCTGGATACGCGACCTGGGTTACCAGGATTTCATCCCCCAGGCGGTGAACGGGCTGTGCGAGAAGTACGGCCTCAGCCCGGCCGATTTCGACAAGGTGATCTATCCCTGCTACTACGGCGGGGCGCGCAAGAAGATCAACGCCATGTTCGGCGAGGGCGAGGGCAAGGAACAGGACGATATGCTGGCCACCGTCGGCGATACCGGCACCGCCCATCCCCTGCTGATGATGGCGGGAGCCCTGGAGACGGCCAAGCCGGGGGAGAAGATCCTGCTCGTCTCCTTCGGCAGCGGTTGCGATGCCCTCTACTTCGAGGTCACCGACGCCATCGCCAAGAAGCAGGACGGCCGCGGCGTCTCCCGCTGGTTGGCGCGCCGGGCCGACCTGGACAATTATCAGAAATACCTGGTGTGGAGGGGCATGGCCCCGCCCGATACGGGCTTGAGGGGCGAGGTGGACAAGGAGACGCGCTGGTCGCTGGTGTGGAGGGATCGCCGCTCCATCCTCGGCCTGTGGGGCGGCAAGTGCAAGGCCTGCGGCTCCCAGCAGTGGCCTTCCCGCCGCATGTGCGTAAACCCGGAATGCGGGGCGACGGATCAGATGGAGCCGGTTTATCTCGCCGAGAAGGGGGGCACGGTCTTCTCCTATACCGGAGACATGCTGGCCGCCTCGCTCAATCCCCCCGCCGTGTACGGCACGGTGTCCTTCAACGGCGGCGGCAGGACGGTGATGGACTTCACCGACTGCACCGTCGAGGACCTGGCGGTGGGCAAGGGCCTCGATTTCAGCTTCCGCATCAAGTTCTATGATCCTAAGCGGGACATCACCAACTACTTCTGGAAGGCGATACCCGCGCTTGAGGAGGTGAAGTGAAATGGCGGACGGAATCAGGGACAAGGTGGTCATCCTGGGCATGGGATGCACCAGGTTCGGTGAGCGCTGGGAGATGGGCGGCAGCGACCTGCTGGTGGAGTCGTTCACCGATGCCATGGAGGACGCCGGCATAGAGAAGAAGGACCTCCAGGCGGCCTGGGTGGGAGTACACATCGACGAGATCAACATCGGTAAGGGCGGCACCTATACCAGCAATGCGCTGCACCTGCCCTTCCTCCCCGTCACCCGGCTGGACAACTTCTGTGCCTCGGGGACGGAAGCCTTCCGGGGCGCGGCCTACGGAGTGGCCTCGGGCGCCTGCGACATCGCCCTGGCCATCGGGGTGGAAAAGCTCAAGGACACAGGCTACGGCGGCCTTCCCGACTCTCCCGCCTTCGGGCAGGAGGCGATCATGGTCGGGCCCAACGCCACCGCTCCGGGCATGTTCGCGCAGCTGGCCACGGCCTATGCGGCCAAGCACAACATCAGCATGGACAGGGTCAAGGAGGCCATCACCCACGTCTCCTGGAAGAGCCATCAGAACGGGGTCAAGAACCCCCGCGCTCACCTGAGGAGGGCGGTGACCAAGGAGCAGATCATGGGCTCGCCCATGGTGGCCTATCCCCTGGGACTCTTCGACTGCTGCGGCGTCTCCGACGGCTCGGCGGCGGCCATCGTCTGCACCCCGGAGATAGCCAAGAAGCTCAAGCCCAACGAGACGCTGGTCAAGGTCAAGGCCCTGCAGATCGCGGTGAGCTCGGGCGAGGAGGCGGCCTTCGACAAGTGGGACGGCGGAAGCCTCATGACCACGCGCGCGGCGGCCAAGCGGGCCTACGAAGAAGCGGGGATCGAGGACCCGCGCAAGGAGATCAGCATGATGGAGGTGCACGACTGCTTCTCCATCACCGAGCTGTGCACCATGGAGGACCTCTTCATCTCCCCGGACGGCGGTGCGCCGGACGACGTGCTCAACGGGTTCTACGACCTGGACGGGCAGATACCGTGCCAGCCCGACGGGGGGCTGAAGTGCTTCGGACACCCCATCGGCGCTTCCGGACTGAGGATGATCTTCGAGATGTACAACCAGTTCCTGGGGCGCTGGCCCGAGGACCGCGCGGTCAAGGACCCCAAGTTCGGTCTCACCCACAACCTGGGAGGAGTGCCCAACAACAACGTGTGCTCCATCGCCATCTTCGGCGTGGACTGAGCACTGGCAGTAAAAAGGGCGCGGACCTCTCCGCGCCCTTTTTCATCCCCCCGGATGGGGTCAGGTCTTGTTCTTTGCCTGCTCCGCTATCTTCCCTGTTCGCACCAGGGGTTTTGCCTCGGGTTTGCAAGACGTGGCCCCGGCCGATGAGCGCGGCGCGGAATGACCCCCCTCCGGCCCTGTCCGAGGGCGAGCCCGCGGGCAGGGCCGGGCGCGATAGGGGGGTCCGCTCGGGTTAGGGTTATAATATGCGGGCCGGGCGGCGTCTACCGCGCGGCGGAGCTGCTGCGTGGAGTACGCGTAGGCAGCGGCTACGGCAGTCTCTGCATGGAACAGGAACATCTGTCGCTCGCCCTGGACGGCGGCGTGAGCCTCACCGGGGGGATGTGCGGGGAGCTGGCGGAGTGCATGCAGGGGTGCGCGTCGTGAGCCGCCATCAAGGAACGGTGCCGGGCGCGGGCGCGGGGGCTCATCTCCGCCAACACCGTCTTCGCGAGATAAGGAGGCCATATGAGGAGCAGGGTTCCGGGCATACTGGGCATCGAGCATCCCGTGCTGCAGGGTGGGATGATATGGGTATCCGACGCGGGGCTGGCGGCCGCCGTCTCCGAGGCCGGCGGCCTGGGGGTCATCGGGGCGGGAGGGATGCCGCCGGAGACGGTGCGGGAGGAGATAGCGAGGGCGCGGGAGCTGACCGCGAAGCCCTTTGGCGTCAACGTCCCCGTCATCAGCCCTTTCGCCGAGGGCATCTTCGCGACCGCCGCCGCCATGGGGGTGCCCGTGCTCACCACCTCGGCGGGCAATCCCATGACCTTCACCTCGCGCGCCGCGGAGGCGGGCATGAAGGTGGTGCACGTGGTCTCCAACGTGCGCATGGCGCGCAAAGCGCAGGAGGCCGGGGTGGACATCATCGTGGCCGAGGGATATGAGGCCGGCGGCCATAACGGTTTCGACGAGATAACCACCCTGGTGTTGCTCCCCCAGGTGGTGGACGCGGTGGAGGTGCCGGTGGTCGCCGCCGGAGGCATCGGCGACGCGCGCGGCATGGCGGCGGCCTTCGCGCTGGGGGCCGAGGGCGTGCAGCTCGGCACGCGTTTCCTGGCCAGCCGGGAAAGCTCGGCGCACCCCAGATACAAGGAGCTCATCCTTTCCGCGGACGACCGTTCCACGGTCATCACCGGCAGGGCCCTCGGGCCCACACGGGTGCTCCGCAACCGCCTGGCGGAGGCGATACTGCAGGCGGAGAGGGAGGGCATGCCTCCCGATGAGCTGCAGGAGATGATAGGCTCCGGGCGCTCGGTCAAGGCCTGCCTGGAGGGCGACCTCGACGAGGGGTCTTTCATGAGCGGCCAGGTGGCGGGCATGATCGAGGAGATCAAGACCGCGGCGGAGATCATGGCGGAACTGGTAGAGGGCTGCAGGCGCATCTGCGCCGCCCTGAGATGACGGCCCGCCTCGCGGCGGGGCGGAAGAGAGAGCGCAAGGTGCGAGGAGAGGGAGCATCGATTTGAAGCTGCACGAGAGCGCGTACACCTCCATCTACGAGAGGGAGGACGAGCACTGGTGGTTCCTGGGACGGCGCAAGGTGCTGGCGGCCCTCCTTGCCGGCGTCAACCCCCCAGGGAACTGGCGCGTGCTGGACGTGGGCTGCGGCACCGGGGGCAATTTCCCCTTCCTCGACGCCTACGGGGAGGTGGAGGGCTGCGATTACTCCGAGGAGGCCATCCGCTTCTGCACCATCAGGGGGACGCACCCCGCACGGGTGGCCAGCATTTACGAACTCCCCTATGCGGACGCCTCCTACGACCTCGTCACCTGCCTGGACGTCATCGAGCACCTGCGCCTCGACCTCCCCGCTTTTCTCGAGCTCAACCGGGTGCTCAAGCCGGGCGGCTATCTCCTCGCCACCCTGCCGTCGGGGCCGCACCTCTACAACGATTTCGACTGCCTGGCCGGGCATTTGCGCCGTTATACCCGGCGCGAAATGGAGATGCTGCTGGAGGGAAGCGGCTTCGAGACCATAAGGCTCACCTGCTACACCACCCTGGTCCACCCCCTCATCCGCTACTATATGTGGCGCGGCAACATCACCTCGGGGCGCAGCAAGTGCACGCAGGGCATGCAGACTCTCATCCCCTCCTCCAACCGCATCCTGGCCGCGGCCCAGGAACTCGAGGCCAGGCTCGTCTCCCGCCGCGACCTCGGCCGGGGCTCCTCGGCGGCCGCCCTGGCCAGGAGAAAATAGGGGGGGCATCCGCCGGGCCGGGCAGCCCGGGCACCCATGGCTTCCGCCGCCGCGTTTCCCTCATCCCGTGGGGCGCAATGCCTCCCACGACGGAGCCCCGGGCCCGCTGATAGCGATCACCCGCCCGCGTGCTCCCCGTGGCGATGGCGGGCGAGCGTGCTTGCGAGAGGCCGCATCGCCGGGCCGGGGCCATGGCGGGTGCTTGGGCCGGAGAGTACGGGAAATTTACAAGCGCGCGAATCCATTGTAGGATTTAGGGGCTGGGAGGCTTTCTCCATCTCGCTGGGGTAATTTCAAACGATGACGGTGCCGGCTTTCCGTCTCGGCAAAGGAGGGAAAAATGGGGGATATCAAGGACACCTTCTATGACACCGTGGCGCCCCTCGACTTCGCCTACAAATACCGCGTGGGCTCCTGCCTGCAGCGCTACATCGACGCCCTCAAGGAGAAGAAGATCATCGCGGCCAGATGCCCGCAGTGCGGGGAGGTGGTGGTGCCGCCCCGCAAGTACTGCGGCGAGTGCAACCGGGTGCGGGAGGAATACGTCGAGCTCTCCCAGGAGGGCACGCTGGAGAACTTCACCGTCGGCCACGTGAGCCTTGACAAGGGCCGCCTCAACGCGGCCGAGAGCCGCTATGTCGTCGGCATGATCAGGCTCGACGGGGCGGACAACCTGCTGGTCGCGAAGGTGGAGGGCGTCTCCGCCGCGGAGGTGAAGGCGGGCATGCGCGTCAGGGCGGTGTGGAAAGAGGAGACCGCGGGGGACTATTCCGACCTCGACCACTTCGAGCCGCTGCAAGGGGGTGAGGGAGGTGGATAGCCGGGCGGCGATCGTCGGTTTCCGCATGGCCAGCGCGCTCGATATCGAGACCACCCGCGAGCGCCTCGCCTTCGACCTCACCCGGGGGCTCTTCGACGACCTGGGCATCGAGCGCGACGACGTCGGGACCTTCATCATCTGCAGCAACGATTTCCTCGACGGCAGGACCATCTCCAATGTCTTTCTCACCCCCAACGTCGGCGCCTACATGAAGGACGAGAGCAAGGTGGAGATGGACGGGCTCAACGCCCTCGTCTACGCGGTGATGCGCATCCTCTCCGGGCAGTACGAGACGGCGCTGGTGGCCTCCCTGGGTTTGACCGGCTCCCAGGTCAGCCCCTACCTGCACATCGACTACACTCTGGACGCCAGCTACGACCGCCCGCTGAAGCTGCTCAACGAGCTCTCGGCGGCGGCGCTGGAGGCACGCAGCTATCTGACCGCGCACGGGTACGCGGAGGAGCTCCTGGACGAGGTGGCCTGGAAGAGCCTGGTAAACGCGGCCGCCAACCCGGTGCAGGCCCGCCGCATCGAAGGTATCGACAGGAAGCAGGTTTCCTCCTCGGCATATCTCTACGAGCCCCTGCGCGAACTGCACTGCTACCCCCCCACGGATGGGGGCTGCATGATGCTGCTGGCCTCGGAGAAGCGCGCCCGGGAACTCACCGACAGGCCGGTGTGGATAAAGGGCATGGGGCGGAGCACGGACAACTACTACCTCGGCGACCGCGACCTCTCCACCTCCCTGTCCGCGGCGCAGGCGGCGGAGAGGGCGTATGCGATGGCGGGGATGGGAGATCCGCGCAAGGAGATCGACCTCGCCGAGGTCTCCTCCCTCTTCGCCCATCAGGAGCCCCTGCTCGCCGAGTCCATGGGCCTCATCGAGCCCGGCGGGGCCGAGGACGCCTACAGGGCGGGCGCGTGCGCCGTCGGGGGCGCGCTGCCCATCAATCCCTCGGGGGGCCCCCTGGGCGGCCACCCCATCAGCTCCACCGGGCTCATGCGCGCGGCGGAGGCGGCCCTGCAGCTGAGGGGAGAGGCGGGGGGGAACCAGGTCGGAAAGGCCGAGGTGGCCCTGGCGCACGGGCAGGACGGCATGTGCGCGCAGCAGAGCGTGGTCGTCATCCTGGGGACATGAGGAGGTGGTGATGATGCGTAACGTGGCCATTATCGGCATAGGATACACCCCTGTCTTCGTGAGCAAGAGGAAAGACGTCAACATCCCGGAGTTGATCTCCGAGGCGGTGGACGCCGCTTTCGCCAACACCGGTCTTGCCCCCGCGGACATCGACGCCATGATCTTCGGGAACATGCATACCTTCGAGGGCGTCAACCTGCCGCACCTGTGGGCGGCGGAACACATCCGCTCCCTGGGAAAGCCGGTGATGCGTATCGCCACCGGCGGAACCACGGGCATGGCCGCCTTCCACGCCGGCTACTACCACGTGGCCTCGGGGATGGCGGACGTGGTCATGGTGGTGACCTACGAGAAGCACTCCGAGGGCGACGCCCAGGTGGGGCTCATGGGCATCATCACCCCCGAGGTCATGACCATGCTGGCGGCCGGCATCGACGTCTCAGGGGGCAGCGGCATGGGCGCCATCGGGGGAGGGAGCGCGGGGGGCATCTCCTTTCAGGCCTCTTCCTACCTCTACCATTCCGGCGCGGGCATAGAGCATATCGATGCCCAGGCCGCGCTGGAGAGGCGCAACGCCGCCAAAAACCCCTACGCGCATCTCAAGGACCCGGAGGCCACGGCGGAGAAGATAGCGCGGACGCCGCTGGTCTCCTGGCCTATCCGTTTCGGGCATATCTGTCCCACCACCGACGGGGCCACGGTATGCATACTGGCTTCGCAGGAGAAGGCGGCCGCGCTGGCGGACAGGGCGGCATGGGTGCTGTCGGTGGCCAACTGCGCCTCCGATGCCACCACCGCCAACCTCATCGAGAGCCAGATCACCGACCCGGCGGAGCATCTTCCGGCGATCATCGCCTCGCGTCAGGCGTACGAGCGCGCCGGCATAGAGGACCCCAAAAAGGAGATCGACTACGTGGAGATCTACAACGGCTTCGCGCATCAGACCCTCATGTACCTGGAGAAGATCGGCATGTGCGAGGTGGGGGAGGCCCACAAGCTCCAGGAGGCGGGCGAGCTGGAGATGAGCGGGCGGTGCCCGGTAAACGCCTCGGGGGGCGTGGTGAGCACCAATTCCATCGGCACCTCGGCCCTCAACCGGGTGACGGAATGCGCCCTGCAGGTCATGGGCCAGGCCGGAGAACACCAGGTCGAGAAGGATGTGCACAAGGCGCTGGCCCACGGCTGGGGAGGCCTCATGCAGTACGTGACCATCACCATTCTGGGCGATAAGCCCGGGCGGGGATAAGGGGGTGGGCGAGATGGAGGAGACCAAGGTCGTCAACGGCGCGTGGGAGCTCTCCACCTTCAGGTTCAGGGTCGAGGGACGGGGGCTCAAGACCATGCTCAAGAACATGAAGGAGAAGAAGCTCGTCGGGCTCAAGTGTCCGCAGTGCGGCACCGTGTACCTGCCGGGCCCATACTGCTGCCGCAAGTGCTTCATCCCCATCGACGAGGAGGTCGAGGTTGGTGACCGCGGACAGGTCATGAGCTACACCATCGGCTATGCCGACGTGCGCGGCAATCCCCTTGAGGAACCCCGCATCGCCCCGGTGGTGAAGATGGACGGCTGCGACTCCTGGATCATGGGGGTGCTCGAGGGCGTGAAGCCCGAGGATGTGCGCGTGGGCATGCGCGTGAGGGTGAAGTGGGCGGAGGAGCGCACGGGTTCCCTGCAGGACATGCGGTATTTCATGCCGGAATAGCCCAGAGGGGTCCGGCGTCTGCCCGCCCCGGCTCTCTCTCCAGGGCTCGCGTTTTGCCTCCGAGCCGCGAGGCGAGGATGCCGGGACCTGACAGCAAGTGCTGCATGTGGAACGGGATCCGGGGGCACGGCCCTCGCTCCGCACTCGCAGGTCTTAAAGGACCGTCGTCTGCCTTCTCTCGCGCACACTGCTCGCGAATGTCGCTTCGGGCAGGCCCCCGGATCCCGGGGATTGCTTGTGGCGTAACCGGGGGCGCGGCCCTCGCTCCGCACTCGAAGGCGCTAAAGGCCCGGCATCTGCCTTCTCTCGCGCACACTGCTCGCGAAAGTCGCTTCGGGCAGGCCCACGGATCCCGGGGATTGCTTGTGGCGTAACCGGGGGCGCGTCCCTCGCTCCGCACTCGCAGGTCTTAAAGGACCAGCGTCTGCCCACCCGACCCTT
>CAZEAU010000010.1:0-79780 GCA_964510515.1 uncultured Actinomycetota bacterium
CATGTGTTAGGCACGCCGCCAGCGTTCGTCCTGAGCCAGGATCAAACTCTCCAATGAAAATGCAGTCCTTGCGGACTTACATGCTTGAAGCGTGTATCCGGGCTCCATACCGGTTGTGGCCCACCTTACGGTGAACCGAACGGAATTGATTGGAGCTCAATTTCTCTCTCTGTTACGCTGTTTAGTTTTCAAGGAACATGACTCAAACACCGAATTCAACAGACAATGCTAGAAGATAGCATGCATGTTCTCACCTGTCAACGGCCGCATCAAAAAACCGCCTTTTCGGCGGCATCCGCTCTCCAGATCCTCGCAAACGCCCTGGTATCCTGAATACCGCCTCCTTGCTCCTTTCGGGTTAAACCCGGCGGCTGCGCCGCAGTTATTATCATAGCATCGGGATAGGGGCATGTCAAATAGGGAACTCTCCCCCTAAAGCCCGGTTATCCTGCGAAAATGGCGCTTGCCTTTCTGTATCACCAGCCCCTCGCACTCCTGCGGGGTCAGCTCCGCGTCCTCGCCGGAGACGACCTTTCCCGCGAGCCTTATCCCCCCCTGGGCGATGAGGCGCCTGCCCTCGCTGGTGCTGGAGGCGAGCTGCGCGAGCACGAGCAGACGCGGCAGCCATATCCTGCCGTCCTCGAAGTCGGCCGCCCCTATGCGCACCTCCGGGATCTCCTCCGGGCGCTCCCTCGCCACGTGCACGCGGTCGAAGGCCCGCTCCGCCTCCCGGGCCGCCTCGGCCCCCCAGTAGAGCTGCACCACCTCGCCCGCCAGCCGCCGCTTGGCCCTGGCGGGATGCAGGGAGCCCGCTTTCAGCTCCTCCAGGAGGGCGTCCACCTCGCCCGGGAGCAGGGCGGTGGTGAGGCGGAAATAATCCTCCATGAGCCCGTCGGCCAGGGACATCAGCTTGCCGAACATCTCCTCGGGGGGGTCGGTGAGGCCCACGTAGTTGCCCAGGCTCTTGCTCATCTTCTTCTCGCCGTCCAGCCCCACCAGGATGGGGAGGGTGAGCACGCTCTGGGGCTCCTGCCCCAGGGCCCTCTGCAGCTCCCTGCCCGCCAGGAGGTTGAACAGCTGATCGGTGCCGCCTATCTCCACGTCCGTCTCCAGGGCCACCGAGTCGTAGGCCTGCATGACCGGGTACAGAAACTCGTGCAGGCCGATGGAGAGGTTCTCCGCGTAGCGCCGGGAGAAATCGTCGCGCTCCAGCAGGCGCGCCACGGTGAAATGGGCGGCGAGGCGCAGCAGCTGCTCGAAATCGAGGGGGGCAAGCCAGCGGCCGTTGCGGTCCACCAGCGTTTTTTCCTCGTCCAGGATGCGGAAGGCCTGCTCGGTGTAGGTGCGCGCGTTCGCCCGCACCTCCTCCGCCGCCAGCTGCGGGCGGGTCGCGTCCCGCGCCGAGGGGTCCCCCACCAGGGCGGTGAAGTCGCCGATGAGCAGGATGGAGGTATGGCCGAGGTCCTGGAAATGCCTGAGCTTGCGCAGGGGGACGGCGTGGCCCAGGTGAAGGTCGGGCCGGGTGGGGTCCACCCCCAGCTTCACCCGCAGGGGGCGCTCCTCGTCTATGGACCTCTCCAGCTTGGCGCGCAGATCCCCCTCCGGGAGGCATTCCGCCGTCCCGGAGAGGATGACCTCCATCTGGTAATCCAGGTCTTTTACCGGCCCCATGCGCGACCTCCTCCGCGTCGAGGTAAGGATACAGCAAGCGGGCGCGGGCGGTAAAGCGCGGCGGCGGGCTCGCCCCCTCGATGGCGCGCGTGCAGGGAATCACGCTGCGCCTGATGGCCGCGGCATCTCTGAGAGCCCTAATGCCGCGCGCGGGGGGGATTCGTTCCAGGTCCTCGAGCGGGGGCCGTGAATATATCTCCAATGCCGCGCGCGCGGGGGATTCGCGGTCGAGGTCCGCCTGCCCGCCACCTCGGAGGCTCCAATGCCGCGGCCGCGCGCGCGGGGGATTTGCACAACGATAACGCCTCCGGCGTGGCGGCGCTACCCCAATGCCGCGCGCGGGGGGGATTCGCGGCGAGCTCGGCGTGGAATCGGGCTCACCTTCACCTCCCGTCGCGAACGTCCCGGCTTTCGGCCCCTGGGCGTCCCTGCGGCGGGCAGGGGCACCACAGGGCCGCGCCTCGAGGAGAGCATGCATCCCTGGAAGAGAGGGGGTTTTGCGGTTATGATAATCCCGTCGGGCGGCGCCGGGAGCCGCGTAAAGGCGGCAGCATGGGGGCCTCATGGGCGAAGGCATGGGCTTTTTCTGCGCAGAGCTGCGCAGCTACTTCGAGCAGCGGGGGAAAAGCGTCTCCGCGAAGGTCCTGCGAATACTGGATACGAAGGAGGATGAGCTCGCGGGCGAGGACCTCGCCGCCTGCGAGAGGCTGGTGCTCCCGGCGCGGGGCGCCATCCTCCATGCCCTGAGGCGACGCCTCGAGGGGCCCTTTGCCCGCCGGGAGGAATGGGAGGAGGGGCTGCGCAAAGAGGACGGCAGCGTCATCGCGCGCATCGCCGCGCAGGTTCTCGCAAAGGATGCGGAGGCACCGTCCGCCGACACCTGCATGCTGACGCCGCCGGAGGGCAAGATTGAGGCGGGCGCCGAAGGCCGCGCGGCGCCGCTCGCCGCCGCCTCTCCCCCGCCGCAGGAGGCCGCTGGCGGCCGCGCCCTTGCCGCCGATCCCGCCGCGCCCCGGGGAGCGCATGCGAATCCGTCCCCGCTCCCCGCGCATGCGGCGCGGCCGGATGCAGGGGGGGCCACGGAGGCCCGCGCCGCGCCCCGCAGGGGCATGCGCCCCGTCAAGGCGGCCTTAAGCGCCCTCTTCTGGGCCTGCTTCGCTGCGCTCTGCCTTTTCCTCGCCCTCCTCGCCCTCTCCGTCTTCGACCTGGGCATACGCGCCTTCGCCGTCTCCTCGGGCTCCATGTCCCCGGCCATACGCGCGGGCGACCTCGTCTTCGTGCGCGCCTCGCGCGCATACCGGGCGGGAGACGTCATCACCTATCAGCCGGAGGGGGCCGCTTGCACCACGCACCGCATAAGCGAGGTGGTCGAGGAGGAAGGCGAGACCCTCTACGTCACCAGGGGGGACGCCAACGAGCGCGCGGACGACCGCCGCGTGCGGCCCGCGGAGGTGGTGGGCAAGGTGGTCCTCACCCTCCCCCGCCTCGGCCATGCCGTATCCTTCCTGAGGAGCCCGCCCGGCTTCGTCCTCGTCATGTCCGCCTTCGCGGTCATCATCGCCGCTCTCCTCTGGGACATCGCCGCCGAGCTGCTCTCGCGGCGAAAAGGGCATGAAAAAGCCCGGCCTCCCAGTGGATGAGGCCGGGCTTGCCCGTTTCAGCCCGTCACGCCCTGCGGGCCGTTCCTTTTATCATTCCTCCCAGCCGGGATTGATGGCCTGCGTGGCCTCAATCTTTGCCTTTGCAGCACACCACGCTTCCTTCAGGTCGTTGTCGGCGCTTTCATCCAACCTGACCTCCAGTGTGTAGTGCGCCGCATCCGCCCCTTCCGCCAGTACGTCGAAGGCGTCGGCGACCCCACCCTCAAGCTGCTTCATTGTGCACACCCATTTTGGGTCGCCGTCCTTCGTGCACCTGACCCACACCTTGTCCGCGAGGGCGGGATTGCCGTCGGGGTCGTCGAGCCGCATGCGCCACTTCACGTCGCAGGTTGAAGTGTTGGTTATCTTTAAATCCGCAGCTTTCTCATATCCCTCTCCCGGCATGAGGTTCTCTACTTTGAATGTTGCGCCTCCAACCCCAATCGACAGCTCGCCTGTAGCTACTCTCAGCTCGCCCGCATCCTCCGTGGCGGTGAACCAGGCTCCGGTCCAGGCCATGGCGAAGAGGCCGGCCGCGAGCGCCACCATCAGCAGCATCAACACCTTCTTCTTCACGTCATCCTCCTTGTCGCCGTCATCCAATGTGCGTCCACTTGCTCTTCCCGTGTCCAGCAGCGCCCTCTACCGCCCCCCCGAGGGCGCCGCCCCTCGCCGCTGCCTGCCCTTGTCATCACCCCCCATCGCAAGCGACATCGGCTCGTGCCCTGCATCCCGAATATGCCGGCGCAGCGCCCGCTCCGCCGCCTGAAAAGGCGGAGGCGGACGGGGCCAGGGCGTCCCCCTCGGCGGAAGCCCCGCCTCCGCGCCCCGTCTCCTCCTCCTCCGCCTCCCGCGCGGCAGGAGGCAGGGCGCCGCAGCCGCCTTCCTCCTCCTCCGTGCCGGAGCCGCCCGCCCCCCCTTGCGCGGGATGCGTGCCGCCCTCGGGCTCCTGCCCCTCGGGCGCCGACCCCTCCCCCTCAAGCCCCACCCCGCCCTCCAGCGCATCCGGCGCCGGGGCGGCGCCGCCCCCATCGTCACCGCACCCGCTGCACGGCCATCCCAGCACCAGGAAGCCCTTTTTCAGCGTGTAGCTGCCTCCGTCCGGATTGGTCACGCGCAGGTCCCAGTGGCCCCCGCAGGCTCCCCACAGGCTGAAGTGGCAGGCGATGGAGCCCGGGCAGATTTGGAGCTCGCCGTCAGCCGCGATGGCCCTGGAGCCGTGCAGCAGCTCCACCCGGGCGCCCGGCACGAAGCCCGTGCCCAGGATGAGGAGGTGCACGCCGCAGCCGGTGAGGCCGCTGCAGGGTGCGACGCAGCATATATGGGGGGGTTCGGCCCAGCTCCCGGTGGATACGCTCAGGCCGTCCAGGGTCGCGGTGTGGGTGAAGTAGGCGCCGCTGAATGCGGGGAGGGAGCAGGCGGCGAGGGCCACGGTGAGCAGGACGGCGAGCGATACGGCTTTCCTCTTCATCACGGCCTCCCTCCAGCGCCACCCCGCCTCCCCGCTCCGCGCGAGGAAGGGGTCGCGGCGCGCCCTCGCGCCCTCCTCCGCAAGCCTTTCCATCCCCGCCGCCCCGGCCTATAATGAAGACAGGGCACGCATAAGGCCGGAGCCGGCTGGACGCGTTAACCCCAGGGGACAGTGGCAGCTGTCCCCGCTCTATATCCGGCCTCCGCGGCTGGCGCCCTTTTCCGCGCGGCCCTCAATAAAAAATCCCGATTGCCGTTCGCAATCGGGCCGGTTTCACCATTCGCTCCCACCGGCCCCGGTGACCAGGCTGCGGGCCGGCGTTCAAAGCTTCCCCCGAACGCTATGCGCGAACTCTGTTTTCAGCCTTTACGGCTTCACGCAGGTGCCGTGAAGCGCGTAACCATGGCCGATTCCTCTCTGCGATCCCATACGCCCCCGGTAAAAACCTAGCTAATTATAGCATGCCCCGCTTGGCGCACAAGCTATGCAAGCACTCCGGGCTTCCCGCCGCGCGCATGGGCGCAGGGCGGGCCGTCCAGGCGGCGCCCCCACGGGGGTATGGGCCGCGCCGCCCGCCGCATGCCCCCTTCCAGCGCCCCGCCGCAGGGGTTAGAATCAGGGGAGGACACAGAACAGCGACCGGTTTCGACACGCGGGGTGGCGGATGCGGGTACTGCTGCGCATAGCGCTCACGGTATTCCTCTGCCTTTCGCTCATGGCGGGGGGCTTCTTCCTGTGTTTCTACACCGGGGTGGGCCTCCCCCGCCTCGAGGACCTGGAGCGGCATCAGCTCGACCAGACCTCCAAGATCATCGCCGCGAACGGGGAGGTCATCACCGAGCTGCACGGGGAACAGAACCGGGAGAACGTGAGCCTGGACCAGATATGCGACGACCTGCGCAAGGCGGTCATCGCCATCGAGGATGAGCGCTTCTACCAGCACGGCGGGGTGGACTGGGAGGCCATCGCCAGGGCCTTCTGGATCAACGTCGTGCAGGGAAGGGTGGTGCAGGGGGCATCGACCATCACCCAGCAGTACGTCAAGAACACCCTCACCGGCAAGGAGCGCACCTACTGGAGGAAGATAGTGGAGGCCAGCCTGGCCTACCAGCTGGAGCGCCGCTACTCCAAGGACAAGATACTCGAGATGTACCTCAACGACGTCTATTTCGGCCAGGGATGCTACGGGGTGAAGACGGCCTCGCAGACCTTTTTCGGCAAGCTGCCCTCCGAGCTGGACCTGGAGGAGGCCGCGCTGCTGGCGGCGGTGATCAGGATACCCAACTACTACTCCCCCTATACGAACAGCGAGGCCGCGAGGAGCAGACGTAACGTGGTGCTGGACAAGATGCTGCAGCTGGGGTACATCTCCGCCTCCCGCTGCGCCGCGGCCAAGGCCTCAGCGGTGGCGGTGCAGCCCATCCCCGAGGAGGCGCCCAGCCCCACCGCGCCCTATTTCGTGGAGTACGTGAAGAAATACCTCTACAACGTCTTCGCGGCGGACCCGGACCTGCGCGCGCGCTTCGGCGACCTCTCCCCCGACGACATCATCTTCCGCGGCGGCCTGCGCGTCTATACCACCCTCGACCTCGACCTGCAGACATACGCGGAGGAGGCCATCGCCGCCATCCTCGACCGCGTGGGCGACCCCAGCGCGGCCATCTGCGCCGTGGACCCCCGCAGCGGGGAGATCAAGGCCATGGTGGGGGGCAAGGACTACAGCGAGCTGCAGTACAACATCGCCGCCCAGGGCGGGCGCCAGCCGGGGTCCTCCTTCAAGCCCTTCGTGCTCACCACCGCCATCAGCAACGGCATCTCCCCCTATAAGACCTACGACTCCTCCCCCACTACGTTGGAGTTCGCGGACGGGACCAAGTGGAAGGTGGGCAACGCGGAGGGCTCCAGCTACGGCACCATCAACGTTTACACCGCCACCGTGCGCTCGGTGAACGTGGTCTATGCGCGCATGATCAAGGACGTGGGAGCGCAGAGGGTCGCGCAAACGGCCCAGGCCATGGGGATCAAATCCAATATCCCGCCCTATCCCTCCATCGCCCTGGGGACCAGCGAGGTCAACCCGCTGGAGATGGCCAGCGCCTTCGGCACCCTGGCCAACAACGGGGTCTATGTCCCTCCCATCTGCGTCACCAGGGTCACCGACGCGGAGGGCAATATCGTCTTCGAGAACCACCCCGAGGGCAAGCGGGTGGTGCGCGAGGACGTGACCGCGGTGGTGAACTCCATCCTCCAGGACGCGGTGAGGTACGGCACCGGGCGCGCCGCCCGCATCGACCGCCCGCAGGCGGGGAAGACCGGCACCACCGACGACTACGCCGACGCCTGGTTCTGCGGCTACACCCCGGACCTTGCCGCCGCCGTATGGGTGGGCCACAGCGAGGGCAGGATACCCATGCGCAGCGTGCACGGCATCACCGTGTACGGGGGCACCTTCCCGGCCCAGATATGGAGGAGGTTCATGGAGAAGGCGCTGGCGGACGTGCCCGCATCGGACTTTCCCAAGGCGGAGTTCGCCCCCAGGGAGGAGTCCGAGTGGGTGAGCGTGACCGTCTGCAGCGACAGCGGCATGCTGGCCACCCCCCTCTGTCCGCACACCGAAACGAGGTCATTCCGCCGCGGCGAGGAGCCCCGCCTGCCCTGCAACCTGCACGACATGCAGGTGGAAAGGGTCGCCGTGCCCGGGGTCACGGGCCTCAGCGAGGCCAACGCGGTCGCCGCCATACGCGCCGCCGGGCTGAACCCGGTTGTCAGCTACGCCTACTCGAGCGTCATCACCCGGGGCATAGCCATCTCCCAGTCCCCGCTCGCGGGCACCACCGTGAACGCGGGGTCCTCCGTCTCCATCACCGTGAGCCAGGGGGAGTCCCCGCAGTCGAACGTGCCCAACGTGGTGGGCATGAGCGAGGCCGCGGCCAGCGAGGCCCTCACCGCGGCGGGATTCACCTGCAAGGTGGTGTACAGCCCGGCGGAGCCCTCGCAAGCGGGCGTGGTCATCAGCCAGTTCCCCGGGTCGGGGTCGTCGGCCGGGCGGCCCGGCTCGCAGGTCATCATCACCGTGGGCAAGAGCGGCTGAGGCCGCGGGCGCGCTATTCCAGCAGCCTGCGAAAGGAATCGCTGCAGCGCAGTTGCTCCAGGCAGACGTCGCGCAGGGCGTCTTCCTTGAGGGCGGGGTCCAGCTCCAGGGCCTTCTTGAGGTAGGCGATGCACACCTGCCTCTTCCCGCGCAGGGCGCAGAGGCAGGCGAGGTTGTAATAAGGCCAGGAGTATTCGATGTCCACCTCGATGGCGCGGCGGAAGAACTCCTCGGCCTCGTCCAGCAGGCCGCGCTCCATGAGGGCGGCGCCCTTGTTGCTCAGCGCGTATTTGTTTTCCGGGTTGATGGCCAGGCATTTGTCCAGGTACTCGAGCTCGGTCTCCACGTCCCCCATGCATCCCAGGGCGTAGCCCTTTTCCAGGTAGGCAGCGTCGTTCTGGGGGTCAAGCTTGATCACGCGGTCGAAATAGGCGGCCGCCTTCTCGTATTCGCAGTTGTCCAGGTGTATGGACCCCAGGCTCACCAGCGCCTCCAGGTTGTCCACGTCGAGCATGAGTATCTCGCCGTAGACCTCCACCGCGCGGGTGTCGTCCATCTTGTCCTCGTGGACCCCGGCGAGCTCGAAGAGGACGTCGGTGAGCTTCTCGCGCTCCCCCTTGTACAGGCTCACGGCGGTCTCCAGGTTGCAGATGGCCTCCTCGTAGCGCCCCCTCGCCACCAGCAGGCGGGCCTTGTTGTAATAGGGGTAGCCGAAGTTGGGCTCGATCTGCATGGCGCGCTCGTAGATGGAGAGCGCCGTCTCCTCGTCGCCCAGCTCGTGATAGGCGATGCCCAGTTCGTTGAGGAGGTCGATGTTTTCGGGGTCCCTTTTAAGCGCCTCCCCGTAACAGCCGATCGCGGCCTCGAACTCCCCTTTCTCCATCATCACCAGGGCCGTGCCGTCGTAGGAACGGGGATCGTCCTCGTTGAGCAGCCTCACCCGCTCGAAGCGCAGCAGCGCCTCCTCCAGCTCCCCCTTCTCGTACAGGGCTATGCCCAGCTGATACTGTCCCTCGATGTCGTCCGGGTAATCGTCGAGGAAGCGGCGAAAGCGCTCTATGGCCTCGTCGATGCGGTTCTCGGCCAGCAGCCGCTCTCCCTGCTCGAGCAGTCTGTAAGCATCACTCATACCTTCTCCGTCCCCCAGCTTCATTCTCCGTGCGCCCGCGCGCCCGATAAAGCGACATCCCAGCTTTAATCCAAACGGCGTCCTTTTTCAAGCAGGGCTTGCCGCCGCTCCGCCCGCCCTCATTTCCCGGCGCGCGCCGTTTTCTTGGCCGCTCTCGATACCCGCACCAGCCCGGAGACGGGCAGGATGCTCACGCCCTTCTCCTCCAGGCGGTCGAGGATGAGGTTCATGCCCAGGGAATCGGATGCGATATGCCCGGCGATGACCACGTTGATGCGCTGCTTCTCCGCCTCCTCGCGGTGCTTCTCCGAATAATGCATGGCCACGATGGTGCCCACGCCGGCCGCGGCCAGTTTCTCCAGCACCTCCCGCGGCCCCTCCGTCCCGCCGGTCATGTCCACCATGACCCTCCCGGCGCGGTTCTCCCTGGCGCCCACGATGGGCACCGGCCCGGACTGGGTGCGCGCGGCGGTCTGATATTCCGGTATCTGCAGCAGGAGGTCGATGATGTCGCCCACGCTGCGGGGTTTCTTGCGGTTGAAGTAGTCGGCGAGGTAGGCGTGCACCTGGTTGTCGGCCACGGTGTGCATGCTCATGAAGGGCATGTCCAGGATGCGGGCCGCGTCCAGGGCGCGCTCCACGTTGCGCGGCAGGAAGGCACGGTATATCTCCTGCATACGCTTGCCGATGAGGGCTTCCCCGATGTTTATGGGCACGCCGTGGCGGTACCATTCGTCCGCCTGCAGGGCCATGACCTTGTCCAGGTTGGTAAGGCCCTGGCCCTCGGGATGGTGGCTGATGATGAGGTCCACGGCCTGGCCCTTTTCCCGCAGGCGGTCGGCCAGCAGCACCTCGGGGACCTCCATGTCCACCCCCACCAGCGCCGACTTCACCTCCGTGGAGGGGTCGCCGACGAGGATGCGCGAGTCCGGGAAGGGGTTCTCCAGGCCGCTGACGTCAAAGTACTGCCTCTCTTTCTCCGGCAGGCCCTCGTACTTCTCCTTGTTGCGGGCCAGCAGGCGTTTTATCTCCGCCTTGCCGCGGGGGTCCTTCTCTATGCCCATGCGCACGGCCAGCTTGTAGATCTCTCCCAGCTTCAACTTGCTACCTCCTTGGGTCGAAGCCTCCTGTATCGGCGCGGCGGCACGGCTCAGGAGGTGAATAATGTTCCCTGGTCGTAATCGTCCCCCTCCCCCTCGCGGGAGAGGGCGCGCCTCGCGCGCATGATGAGGTCGTCGAGGTCCAGTCCCGTTTCCTCGCGTATGCTGCGCCGCAGTATGGGCCCCACCCTCTCCATCTCGTGCATCACGCGCTCGAGCACCCCCGCCACCCGGGAGGCCTCGTATTCCTCGCGCGAGACGGCCAGGTCCTTGATGATGGCCTCCTCGCTGCGGGACGCCACCACCGGCTCGGAGCGCCCTTCGACATGGACGTAGGTGCGCCGCGCCGGCCCCCTTTCATCCCCGATGGGCTCGAGGCCGACGATTTTGTCCGAGCGGTAATACTTGCCGTATCCCAGGGGGATGATCTCGTTCCTTCTAATCTCCATGTTCACCCCTTCCCGCACCCCTTCCCGCTTTCCCGGACAGCGGTGGGCCGGAAGCGGCCGCCGACGGGCCGCATCCGCCTCCGGCGATACCAGACATATTATATGGGTTTTCAAGCCCCCGGGGGTAGCGTTTCCTCACCCCTTCGCGCGCCCCTCCCACAACCAGGCCAGGAGCTCCTCCTCGCCTAAGGAGTTGAGCACGTCCCCCCGGCCCAGCCAGCCCCGCCTCGCCATGGCCACCCCGTAGAGCATGAAGGCCAGGTGCTCGGGGCGGTGGGCGTCGGTGCCGATGGAGATCTTCACTCCCGCCTCCCTGGCCTCGGCGAGATGTTCGTCCCGGAGGTCGAGGCGGTCGGGGAAGGCGTTGAGCTCCAGCGCCGTACCGGTGTCGCGTGCCTCTCGCATGAGCGCTTGCAGATCCACATCGTAGGGCGGGCGCTGCCCCAGCAGCCGCCCCGTGGGGTGGGCGATGACCTTCACGTGGGGGTTGCGCATGGCGGCCACCATGCGGCGGGTGATGTGCGCGCGCTCCTGTTTGAAGCCTCCGTGTACGGAGGCAATGACCACGTCCAGCAGGGAGAGCATGCCGTCGTCGTAGTCGAGACCGCCCTCGTTGCCTATATTGAGCTCCGTCCCCGCCAGCAGGGTGACGGGCGATGTGCCGGAGGCGTTCATCTTCCTTATCTCCTCCACCTGCCTCTCCAGCCTCTCCCTCTCCAGGCCCCGCGCCACCTTCAGGTCAGCGGCGTGGTCGGTGATGGCCAGGTAGCGATAACCCAGCCTCTCCGCCGCCTCCCGCATCTCGGCCAGGGAGGCGGTGCCGTCGCTGGCGGCGGTATGCGCGTGCAGGTCTCCCCGGATGTCGCCGCGCGCGAGCAGCACGGGCAGGTCGCCGGAGAGGGCCGCCTCGACCTCGCCGCGGTTCTCCCTCATCTCCGGCGGCGGGCAGGCCATCCCCAAAGCCGCGTACACCCCCTCCTCCGTCTCGCCCGCGATGCGCCTGTCGCCGGACACGCGAAAGACGCCGTACTCGTTCACCTTCAGCCCCTTCTTCTTGGCAACCTCCCTCACCCGCACGTTATGGGACCGGGAGCCGGTGAAGTACTGCAGGGCGGCCCCGAACTCCGCCGGGAGGACCACCCTCAGGTCCACCTGCAGGCCGCCGCGGGTCAGCACCGAGCTTTTGGTGTCCCCGCGCAGCAGGACCCGGTCCACGTTGGGGAGGGTGCAGAAGGCGTCCATGACCGCGGCGGCGGCGTCCGACGCGACCAGGATATCAATATCGCCGACGGTCTCCTTCATGCGGCGCAGGCTTCCCGCCGGGGAGAGGACGAGGCCGGGCATCCTCTCCCGCATCATCTCCGCGATATCCTCCTGCAGGCGGTTGGCCTCGTGCAGCAGCAGGCGCCCCGAGGCCGCCTGCAGGTGCCCTATGCCCTCGAGGATGTTCTTCTCCGCCTTGGGGCCGAGGCCGGGAAGTTCGGCGAGCAGGTGTTCGCGCGCGGCGGCGCGCAGCTCGTCGATGGTGCGCACCCCGAGTTCGTCGTAGATGAGCTTGACCCGCCGGGGGCCGAGACCGGGGACCTTGAGCAGGGAGATGAGCTCCAGCGGGACTTCCTTTTTGATCTCCTCGAGAGAGGATATCCGCCCCTCGCGCTTGAACTCGAGGATCTTCGCGGCCAGGGCCTCGCCTATGCCGGGATACTTACGCAGTTCTGCGGCCTCGTCCAGGAGCAGCATCTCCTCGCCGTGCGCCCTCACCACCTCGGCGGCGCGCTGGTAGGCGTTGACCTTGAAACGCACCTCGCCCTTTATCTCCGAGAGCTCAGCCAGGGTCTCGAAAGCCACGGCCAGCTCCTCGGCATCGCTCACGACACCTCCACCTCCTCCCCTCCCCAGTATACCCGGATGGGGTCATGCCTTTATCTTTGGCGGCTCCGCTATCTTGCCTGTTCGCAGCGGGGGTTTTATCTCGGGCTTGCAAGACGTAGCCCCGCGGGAGCGGACATGCTCCCCGGGTGATGCAGGTCAAGTGACCCCATCCAGCCAGGCGCGGGCCTCGCGCAGGGCCTCATCGACCCTCCCGGGAGCGGTGCCGCCGGGCAGGTCCCTCGCCTCCACGCAGGCCTCCAGGGTGAGATGGCCGTATATGTCCTCCTCCACCAGCGGCTCCACGGCCTTGTACTCCTCGATCTCCAGGTCCTGCAGCGGGATGCCCCTCTGCAGGCAGGCGCGCACCAGCTTCCCCGCCGCCTCGTGCGCGCGCAGGAAGGGCACCCCCTTGCGCACCAGGTAGTCCGCGAGGTCGGTGGCGTTGGCGTATCCGACCCCGGCCAGCTCGCGCATGCGGCCGGGGCGGAAGGCCGCCGTGGCCAGGACGCGGGCGGTTATCTCGAGCATGGAGGAGAGCTGGTCCGTGGCGTCGAACGTCCCCTCCTTGTCCTCCTGCAGGTCGCGGTTGTAGGCCAGGGGGAGCCCCTTGAGCATGGTCATCGCCGCCACCAGGTGTCCGATCACCCGGCCCGACTTCCCCCTCACCAGCTCGGCCATGTCCGGGTTGGCCTTCTGGGGCATGATCGAGGAGCCGGTGGCATAGGCCTCGTCCAGGGCCAGGAAAGCGAAGGGGGGGCTGGACCACAGCACCACCTCCTCCGCCAGGCGGCTGAGGTGCAGGGCGGTCACCGCGCAGGCGTAGAGGTGATCGGTGACGAAGTCGCGGTCCGACACCGCGTCCATGGAGTTCGCGCTCACCTCCGCGAAGCCCAGCTCGTCGGCCATCCTCCGCCGGTCCAGGGGGAAGGTGACCCCCGCCAGCGCCCCGCTTCCCAGGGGGGAGCTGTCGAGGCGGCGGCGTGACTGCGCGAACCTCTCCGCGTCGCGCTTGAACATCTCGAAGTAGGCGAGCAGGTGATGGGAGAGCAGCACCGGCTGGGCCGGCTGCAGATGGGTGAAGCCGGGCATGATCACGCCCCGGCCCGCCTGCGCCTGTTCCAGCAGGGCGCGCATGAGCTCGAGCAGGCGCCGCTGGAGCTGATCGCATGCGTCTTTGAGGAAGAGCCGCATGTCCGCCGCCACCTGGTCGTTGCGGCTGCGGCCCGCCCGCAGCCTGGCCCCGCTTTCCCCCACCCTCTCCACCAGGGAGCGCTCCACCGCGCTGTGTATGTCCTCGTCATCGCGGAAGGGGAAGGACCCCTCCTCCATCTCCCGCCCCATCTCCCGCAGGGCGGAAACGATCCTTTCCGCCTCCTCGGCGCTCAGCACGCCGCATCCCTCCAGGGCATGCGCGTGCGCCTCGCTCACGGCGAGATCATAGGGCGCCAGCCGCCGGTCGAAGGAGAGGGAGGCGCTGAAGGCGTGCGCGAGCCGCTCCGTCTCCTTCTCGAACCTGCCCCCCCATAGTCTCATCTTCCCTCGCTTTCCTCGCGCCGTCTCGCTCCCCGCCCGGCCCCCGAAGCTTCCGCGCCATCCAGCGCGACCTCGACCCGTTCCTTTACGCGCGCACTTATTCGCCCCCGCCTCCCTGCCTGATGCCCCAGACCTTGAGCGGCAGCCCCCACAGCTCGATGAAGCCCTCGCTGGAGCGGTGGCTGAACTCGTCGGCGCGGTCGTATGTCGCCAGGGAATACTCGTAGAGGGAGTACGGAGAGCGCCTGCCCACCACGCAGCATGTCCCCCGGTAGAGCTTGAGCCTCACCTCCCCGCTCACCTTCTCCTGGGTCGCCGTCATCGCCGCCTCAAGGGCGCTGCGCAGCGGATCGTACCACAGCCCGTAATAGACAAGTTCGGCGAACTTCGCCTCCAGCAGGGGCTTGAAGTGCATGGTCTCCCGGGTGAGGGTGAGCGACTCCAGGGCGCGGTGGGCCTCGATGAGGATGACGGCCGCCGGCGCCTCGTAGATCTCCCTGGACTTTATGCCCACCAGGCGGTTCTCCACCATGTCGATGCGCCCGACCCCGTGCTCGCCGCCCAGCCGGTTGAGGCGCGCGATGAGCTCCACCAGTCCCAGCTCCTCGCCGTCCAGGGCCACCGGGCGGCCGGAGGAAAAGGAGATCTCCAGGTAAAGGGGCTCGTCCGGGCTCTCGGAGGGGGCCGCCGTCCACTCGTAGGCGTCTTCACGCGGCTCCGCCATGGGGTCCTCCAGCACCCCGGCCTCGCAGCTTCTGCCCCACAGGTTCTCGTCCACCGAATAGGGGGTCTCCAGCGTCACCGGCACGGGTATGTCGTGTTCCCGGGCATAAGCCATCTCGTCCTCGCGCGACATGTTCCACTCCCTCAGGGGGGCGATTATCCTCAGCTCCGGGCCCAGGGCCATGGTGGTAAGGTCGAAGCGCACCTGGTCGTTGCCCTTCCCCGTGCAGCCGTGCGCGACCGCCGCCGCGCCGCGCCTCTCCGCCTCCTCCACCATCACCGCCGCGATGAGCGGACGTGCCAGCGCGGTAGCCAGGGGATATCGGCCCTCGTAGAGGGCGTTGGCGTGCAGGGCGGGGAGGACGAACTCCTCGGCGAACCGCTCCTTGAGGTCGAGGCAGACCGCGTCCACCGCGCCCACCTGCAGGGCCTTGCGGCGCATGGCCTCCATGTCTCCCGGCTGCCCGAGGTCGGCGGCCATCGCCACCACCCGCATGCCGTACCTGTCCTCGAGCCACTTGATGGCCACCGAGGTGTCGAGCCCGCCGCTGTAGGCGAGGATGACCGTTTCCTTCATGCTCACGCTCCGTTTCTTCTCCATGACGCCCTCCCTCCGCGGATGGCCCCCGCCGCCGCGGTCAGCCGGACATCCCGCGCAACTTCTCCACCAGCTCCCCGGCCTCGTGGCCCTCCCTCACCACCACCAGTATGGTATCGTCGCCGCCCACCGTGCCCGCCACTTCCTCCATGCTGTTGCGGTCGAGGATGGCGGCCATGGCCTGCGCGTTGCCGGGGGCCGTGCGCATGATCACCATGTTGCCGCTGGCCTCCAGGCCGACGAGGTACTCCCTCAGCCCCCGCCTGAGCTCATCCGCGGCGGCGGGGGCCTTCACTTCCCCCGGGAAGGCATATACCGTGCCCCCGTCCGGGCCCGGCAGGCGCGCCGCCCCCATCTCCCTGAGGTCCCGGGATACCGTGGACTGATCGGCCTCGATACCCCGCTCCGCGAGCCGCTCCACCAGCTCGCGCTGATTGGCGGGGGGGCGAAAGGCGATGATTTCCCTGATCACATCCCTGCGGCGCCGTTTCTCCATCCCGCGCCCTCCGCTTCACGCACCGGCCAGGAGGTCGAGCAGGGCCGCCTGCGCGTGCATCCTGTTCTCCGCCTGGTCCCACACCAGCGAGCGGGGTCCGTCCATCACCTCGCCGCTTATCTCCTCGCCGCGGTGGGCGGGGAGGCAGTGCATGACCACCGCTGCGGGGTCCGCCGCGGCCAGCCGCGCGGCGTCCAGCCGGAAGGGTTCGAGGTCGCGTTTTCTCCCCCCGTCCTCCTTCTGCCCCATGGAGGTCCAGACGTCGGTGTAGAGGATTTGCGCGCCCGCGGCCGCCTGCAGCGGGTCGTTCACCACCCGCACCGCCTCCTCCCCCGCCAGCGCGCGCGCGCGCGCGACGATGCCCGCGTCGGGCTCATAACCCGGCGGGCATGCGCAGGTGAAGCTCATGCCCGCCAGCGCGCAGCCCAGGGCCAGGGAGTTGGCGACGTTGTTGCCGTCCCCCAGATAGGTCAGGCGCAGCCCTGTGAGCTCGCCGAAGCGCTCGCGTATGGTCATCAGGTCCGCCAGGATCTGGCAGGGGTGTTCCAGGTCCGTGAGGGCGTTGATCACCGGGACCTCCGCCCCCCGCGCCAGCTCCTCCACCTCGTCATGCCCGAAGGTGCGCAAGGCGATGGCGCAGGCGTAACGAGACAGCACCCTGCCGGTATCCGCTACCGTCTCTCCCCTGCCCAGCTGCAGCTCGGAGGCGTTGAGGGCCAGCGGGTGCCCGCCGAGATGAAAGACCGCCGCCTCGAAGGACACCCTGGTGCGCGTCGAGGGCTTCTGGAAGATAAGAGCCACCATCCTTCCCTCGAGACTGCGCCGTATCCCCCCCCCGGCCAGGGAGGCCTTGAACGCGTCGGCGCCGTCCAGGAGCGTGCGCAGCTCGCCGCGGTCGAGGTCGGCCACGCTCAGATAATCCCTGCCCTTCAAGCCCGCCATGTCTCGTCCTTCACGCTCGTCTCGGGGCCCCCGCCGCCGGCGAGCGCCTCCCGCAGCGCCTCCAGCAGCCCATCCACCTCCCGGGTGGATACGGAGAGCGGGGGCAGGAAGCGCAGCACGGCCTCCCCGATGCTGTTGACCACGTACCCCTTGCGCAGACAGGAGAGCACGATCTCCCTGGCACGCTCCTGCTTCAGCTCCACGGCCAGCAAAAGGCCCATGCCCCTCACCTCGTCCACGGCACCGCTCTCCTCCCCGAGCCCCTCCAGGCTCTCCCGGAAATATGCGCCCACCCGCGCCGCGTTCTCGATCAGCTTCTCGTCGCGCAGAACCGCCATCACCGCCAGGGCCGCCGCGCATGCCACCGGGTTCCCTCCGAAGGTGCTGCCGTGGTCCCCGGGCGAGAACCCCCGGGAGGCCTCCGCGCTCGCCAGCACCGCCCCGATGGGCAGTCCCCCCGCCAGCCCCTTGGCCACCGTCATCACGTCCGGGGTCACGCCGTAATGCTCGTGCGCGAAGAGGGCTCCCGTGCGCCCCATGCCCGTCTGCACCTCGTCCAGGATGAGCAGGGCTCCCTTCCTGCGGCAGATCTCGGCCGCACCCCTCAGGTATGCCGCCTCGCTCACGTAAACGCCCCCCTCGCCCTGTATGGGCTCGAGCAGGACGCAGCAGGTGCTCTCGTCCACCGCTTCCTCCAGGGCGTCCAGGTCGTTCAGGGGGACGTGCGCGAACCCGGGGGGCAGGGGGGAGAAAGGCTGCGTCTTGCCCGCCTGTCCGGTCGCCGCCAGCGCGGCGTAGGTGCGCCCGTGAAACGACTTCAGGGCCGAGACCACCTTGTGCCTGTCCTCGCGCCGCACCTCGCGCATGTACTTGCGCGCCAGTTTGATCGCCGCCTCGTTGGCCTCGGTGCCGCTGTTGCAGAAAAAGACTCTGTCCGCGAAGGTGCATGCGCACAGCATCTCCGCCAGCTCGCCCTGCGGGCGCGTATAGTACAGGTTGCTGACGTGGATAAGCTGAGAGACCTGACGCGCCACCGCGGCGATGACCTCCGCGTGACAGTGCCCGGCCACGCAGGCGCCGAGGCCGGATACGAAGTCTACGTACTCCTTGCCCGCATCGTCCCAGAGGCGCGTGCCGTGCCCGCGCACGAAGAGCACCGGCAGGCGGCTGTAATTGTGCATGAGAAAGGCCGCTTCCTGGCTGCGGGCCTTATCCAGATCATATTCCTTCACTGCGTCCTCCATCTCCTCCGCTCCCGCTGGCGCGCCGCGCTAGGCCCGCACCATGGTCCCTATGCCGGCATCGGTGTACAGCTCCAGGAGCAGGGCGTGTTCCACGGTTCCGTTGATGATATGGGCCCGCCTGACCCCCGAGCGCACGGCGTCCACGCAGCTCGAGAGCTTGGGCATCATGCCGCGGCTGAGCGCGCCCGAGGCCATGAGCTCCCCCGCCTCCCGCGGGGTCAGTTCGGGGATGAGGCTCATCCCGTCCTCCATGTCGCGGTATATGCCGTCCACGTCGGTGAGGTAGATGAGCTTGTCCGCGCCCAGGGCCTGCGCCAGCGACCCCGCCACCAGGTCGGCGTTGATATTGTAGCTCTGGCCTCCGCCGCCGGCCCCGATGCTCGCCACCACGGGGATGAACTCGTCCCGGATGAGGTTGTCGAGAACCCTGGGGTTGACCGCCTCCACCTCGCCCACGAAACCCAGGTCCACCTCCTCGCCGTTTGCCGCGTGCATCCTGCGCCGCGCCGTGAGCAGGTTCCCGTCCTCGCCGCAAAGGCCCACGGCCATGTTGCCGTGCGCGTTCAGCAGGGAGACTACCTCCTTGTTCACCTTTCCCGCCAGGACCATCTTGGCCACCTCCATGGCCGCGGCATCGGTGACGCGGTGCCCGTCCACGAAGCACACCTCCAGGGAGAGGCGCTCCATGTACTGGGTGACCTGCGGGCCGCCGCCGTGCACGATCACCGGGTTCAGGCCCACGTAGCGCATGAGCACGATGTCGGAGGCGAAGCTGCGCTTGAGCTCGTCGCTCTGCATGGCGCTGCCGCCGAATTTAACCACCACCGTCTTGCCGTAATGATCCTTGATGTAGGGGAGGGCCTCCACCAGCACCCTCGCCTTTTCATACGCTCTCTCCATGCCCCGCTTTCCTTCCCGCCGCGCCGGGGGGACTTCGCCGCCCCCCCGCTCTAGGTGCCGTATTCGGCGTTGATCTTCACGTATCCGTATCCGAGGTCGCAGGTCCACACCTCCGCGCTGCCCTCGCCGCGACCCAGGCTCGCCTCCAGCAGTATCTCCCGCCCCGCGACCGCCGCCGCCAGCTCTTTCCCGTCCACGGCGGCGGGGGCCCCCGCCTCGGCCACGGTCATCCCCCCGATGTCCACGCGCACGGCGGCGGGATCGGCTCCCTTCACCGCCTGCCCCAGGGCCTGCAGGATGCGCCCCCAATTGGGGTCGCCCCCGAAGAGGGCCGTCTTCACCAGCACCGATTCCGCCACCGCGTCCGCTGCCCTGCGCGCCTCGGCCTCGTCCGCGGCGCCGCGCACGCGCACGGTCACGAAGCGCGTGGCGCCCTCGCCGTCGGCCACGATGCAGCGCGCGAGCTCGGAGCATACCAGCAGCAGCGCCTCCTCCAGCTCTCCCTCCCCGGGGCGCCGGCCCGACGCCCCCCCGGCCAGGGCCAGCGCCATGTCGTTGGTGCTGGTGCAGCCGTCCACGGTGATGCGGTTGAAGGTGCGGTCTACCGCCCGGCGCAGGGCCGCGGACAGCCTCTGCGGGTCGGCCTCCGCGTCGGTGGTGATGAAGGCCAGCATGGTGGCCATGTCCGGTTTGATCATCCCCGAGCCCTTGGCCATGGCGCCCACGCGGAAACCGTCTCCGTCCAGGACGGCGATCTTGGGGTGGGTGTCGGTGGTCATGATCGCGGCCGCCGCCTCGCTTGAGCCGCCCGCGTGCAGGCGCCCCGCCGCCTCCGCGATCCCCGCCGCCACCTTGCCCATGTCCAGGCGGCGCCCGATGACGCCGGTGGAGGCCACGGCCACGTCGGGGGGATGGATGCCCGTTTCCCGCGCCGCCAGCTGCGCCATCTCCACCGCGTCGCGACCGCCCCCCTCGCCGGTCCAGGCGTTGGCGTTGCCGGCGTTGACCACCACCGCCTGCAGATGCCCGTCCCTCGCCAGGTGCTCCGCGGTGACCAGGAGGGGGGCGGCCTTGAAGGCGTTGGTGGTGAAGGTCGCCGCCGCCGCGCATCTCGACTCCGCCGCCAGCAGGCAGAGGTCGAGCTCGCCGCCGCCCTTCAGGCCGCAGGCCGCCGCCGCGGCCCTGAAGCCGCGCGGCGCACACACCCCGCCCTCTCCCGTGCGCACCTTCATGCCCGCTCCCTCACGGAAATATCCCCGGGGCCCGCAGCCCCAGTTCCTCGTCCCATCCCCGCATGATGTTCATGCACTGCAGCGCCTGCCCCGACGCTCCTTTGACCAGGTTATCTATGGCCGCGGCCACGCAGAGCATTCCCTTCTCCCGCTCCAGGTGCCTGCCCAGGTGGCAGTAGTTGCTCCCGCACACCGCTTTCGTCTCCGGGAAGACCCCGTCCTCAAGGATGACCACGAACGTGGAATCGGCGTAGAAACGGCGGTAGAGCGCATCCACCTCCTGCGCCGATGCATCATCCCCGCAGCGCACGTAGCAGGTGGCCAGTATGCCGCGGCTCATGGGGGCAAGGTGGGGGACGAAGGTCAGCGCCACCCGCGCGCCCGCAAGAGCGGAGAGCGCCTCCTCCATCTCCGGGGTATGGCGGTGATTCCCCACGGCGTAGGGTTTCACGCTCCCCTCCGCCTGGGGAAAGTGAGCGGCCGGCGAGAGCGAGCGCCCCGCTCCGGACACCCCGGACTTGGCATCGATGACCGCGCCGTCCACTCCCGCCCACCCCGCGGCGGCAAGAGGCGCGAGAGCCAGGAGCGCCGCGGTGGGATAGCAGCCCGGCACGGCGATGAGCCTGGCCCCGGCTATCTCCCCGCGTTTTATCTCCGGCAGGCCGTAGACCGCCTCGGCCAGGAGGTGGGGCGAGGTGTGCTCCAAGCCGTAGCTGCGCGCGTATGCCCCGGCATCGTGCAGGCGGTAATCCGCCGAGAGGTCGATAACCTTCGCCCCCCCCTCCAGGAGCCGCGGCACCACGCGCATCGACTCGCCGTGCGGCAGGGCCACGAAGAAGAGGTCAGCCCGGGCCAGCGCCTCCCGCGCGTCGAAGGGCTGATAGCGCATCGTTCCATATCCATGCAGATTGGGGTAGAGCGCAGCCACCTTTTCTCCCGCATGGCTATGAGCGCTGACATAGACGGCCTCCGCCTCGGGGTGGCCACCCAACAGCCTCATCAACTCGGCGCCGGTATACCCCGACGCGCCCACTATCCCCACTTGCATGTCCTGTTCCTCACTTACTCAACAACATAATATGCACATAATTGCATATCTATGTAATGGAGTCAATGCCTTTCCAGCGCCTGCCGCTCAGTCGCCTCGCCACAGGGCGCGGGCCGCGAAATCCCTTCCCGCCGCCAGGGCCGACAGCCCCGATACCGCCGCCTCCGCGGCGAAGCCATCCTCCAGGGCGCCGGTCTTGACGCCTGCCTCCACCCCGACCAGCAGGGAGAGGGCCTCGCGCAGCGCCTCCTCGCTCAAGCGGGCCGACTGCGGCCTGAGCTTCTTGGCCACCATCCAGGCCTGGTTCTTCGCCAGCCCCAGGCGGTCGCTCATCTCCGCCTCGCGCAGGCCCTCCTCGCGCAGGGCGCGGTAGAGGAGCAGCAGGCGGAAGCGCCTGGCCAGGGCGCTGAGGACGAAGGTGGTCCTCTCTCCCTGCTGCAGCAGGCGCCGCAGCAGCTTCAGGGCCTGTTCGACATCGCCAAGGGCCACCCGGTCGACGAGCTCGAAGACCGACCTCTCGGCCGACGGCGTCACCAGCGGCACCACATCGCCCAGGTCCACCTCTTCTCCGCCCTCGTGATACAGGCTCACCTTCTCCACCGCGGCCTCGATGGCCAGGAGGTCGTCCCCCAGCGCTTCATGCATGTAGGCGATGGCCTTGCCCGAGACCTGCATCCCCCGCCGCTTGAAGCGTGTCCGTATCCACCCCGGTATCTGGCCCCTGCGCTTGCTCACCTCGCGCAATCCTCCCCTCTTCTCCACCGCCTTCACCAGCGGGGAGGCCGCCTTGAGGCCCACCGCAGCCAGGATGAGCGTGGAGGTCTCGGAGGGGTCCTCGAGGTAGCGCGCAAGCTTCTTAACCTCCGCGGCGCTGAGCTCCTGGGCCTCCTTGACGATCACCCACCTGCGCTCGGAGCCGAAGGGAAGCGTCTCCGCCGCCTGCAGGATGTCGTCGATGGAGTCGCCGCCGGCCTCAAAGAGGTCCAGGTTGAACTCGGCCTCGCCGCTTTGAGCCACCCTGGCCCGCGCCTTCTTCAGCTCCTCCTCGACCAGGAAGCGGTGATTGCCGAAAATGAGATATACCACGCTTGCCGCGGGTTGATGCATAAGGATTCCTCCGCGAGACGGGGCGCGGCGCTCAGCGCCTATCGCACTCGACCCGGTAGCCGCCCTGCACTACACGGATTACTATATCACCGTGCATGTCGGTGCGGTAGACGGCGCAGCCCATGCGCTCGAGGAGGGCCAGCGTGTCGCGGGCGGGATGTCCGTAGGGGTTGTTCTCGCCCACGCTTATCACCGCGATGCCCGGGTCGGCCCGCAAAAAAAGCCTGCCGCTCTCCTCGCAGTACCCCCCGTGATGCGGCACCTTGAGTATGTCGCAGGCGATGTCCTCCTCTCCCTCCAGGAGCATCTCCTGGCCCAACTCGGCTATGTCACCGGTGAGGAGCATGCTGAACCCCGGCCCGGCGGCGCGCAGGACCAGGGAGTAATCGTTGACCGAGGCGTCCTCGGGCACCTCGCGCGGCGGCCCGTGGGCGACCAGGCTCAACTCCTCCAGCGCCAACACGTCTCCCACGCGCATGATCCTCACCTGCGCGCCCGTTTCCTCCGCCAGGGCTATCAGTTTTTCCGCCTGCACGCTGCTCCTGGTGCCTGGGTGGATAAGCATCCCCACCACGCAGTCCTCGAAGGCGCACTCCAGGCCCCCGATGTGGTCGGCGTCCGGGTGGCTCACGATCACGGCATCGATGCAGCGCACGCCGCGCGCGCGCAGGTCCTCCCGCAGCACCCTCACCTCCATCCCCCCGTCCACCAGCACCGTCGCTCCCGAGGACATCTGAAAGAGTATGGCGTCGCCCTGCCCGACGTCGATGACGGTGATGCGCGTCCCCCGCTCCGCCCCCCCTTTCAACAGCGACGCGGGCGTCCCCACCAACAGCGCGATGGCGAGAAGGAGGGCCAGGGCGGCCCGCCCCCACCTGCGCGCCTTCCCCCGCGCCAGCAGCCCCGCGGCCAGGGCGGGGTAATAGGCGGCCATCCACAGGGGGGAGAGGGGATAGATGCGCAGCGCCGCCCAATGAGGCGAGGACAGCGCGCGCGCCACGGCGAGGACGCCGCGGGCGAGAAAACCCGCCGCGCTCATCAGGGCCCCGGCGAGCGGCAGCCCCGCCGCGCCGAGCAGGCTGGAGAGCATGGAGAGGGCCATCACCGCCGGGACCAGCGGCAGCACCAGGAGATTGCTGAGCGGCGCGAGCAGCGATACCTCGCCGAAATGGTAGAGCAGGACAGGCGCCACCGCCATCTGCGCGGCCAGGGTGGCCGCCAGCAACTCCCTCAACCTCGAGGCGCGCGGCCCCCCCTTCCCGCCCAGGGGGCGGTAGAGCAGCGCCATGCCCAGGGCGGCGAGGAAGCAGAGCTGGAAGCTCACTCCCGAGGCCGCGGCCGCATCCTCCCACACCAGCAAGAACATCGCCAGTCCCATGGCGGGAAGGAGGTCGAAGTCCCGGCCCAGGAGATAGGCGGCCGCCGCCGCGAAGGCCACCACGGCCGCCCTGATGATGGGCACGGAAAGACCTACGGCGAGCGCGTAGACGGCGATGACGGGCACCTGCAGGAGCATGACCCAGCGCGGCGGCAGGCGCGCCCTGCGCCCCAGCCAGACCAGGAAGGCGGCCAGGAAAGCCAGGTGCAGACCCGAGGCCGCGCAGAGATGGATGAGCCCGGTCATCCTGAAGGCCCTGAGGTCGCGCGCCTCCAGCAGGCGGTAATCCCCGAGGACCATGCCCTGGATGAGCCCCGCCGCCGCGGGATCACCCATGTTCTCCGCGCCGGCACGGAAGCTGGCGCGATAGGCCAGCGCCGCGCGCAGCAGCGGGTTGCGGGCATGGGAGATGACCTCCACCTCCTCGGCCAGCAGCGTCCCCCCCACCCCCCCTCTCTCCTGCGTGAAGACGAAGAGGCGCCCCCTGACCCGCAGCCGGTCGCCCCACCTCGGCGCCTCCGCGCCCTCCTTGCGCCGCATGAGGTAGCCGTCCCCGGCCCTGGCTCCCTCCCCACCCAGAACCTCCACTACCCGCAAAAGATCGACCGCGTCGTCGCGCCCGCCGCGGGAGCCGATGCCCACCTCCCCCAGCACCACCACCTCGCCCGCCGCTCCACCCCGGCCGCGCCAGGCCTCCGCCCGCGCGTGGCCGAGACACATGCCCGCGCAGAGAAAGGCCGTGCAGAGCAGCGCCCAGCGCGCCCCCCAGCCGCGGCGCCGCCATAAAGGCAGCAGGGCGAGCAGGGCGGCTGCGGCCAGGAGCGCCCACAGCGGGTGCGCCCCCGCTTTCCCCGCCACTCCTCCCACCGCCGCCGCGCAGGCTGGCACCAGCAGCCTGCCGCGGGCCGGAAAGGCGCTCAAGTCCTCCCGGCGCCCCGCGCGGGCGCCGCAGCCGACCGCTCATCTGCCATGCGCGCCAAACCCCCCCCGGCCAGCCGCCCGAGCGGCCTCCTTCATATCTCCACCAGCTCGCGCAGCTCCTCGAACTTCTTGTTCCCTATGCCCGACACCTTTTTCAGCTCGTCCACGCTGCGAAAACCGCCGTGCTTATCCCGGTAGGCCACTATGCGCCCCGCCAGCGTGGGCCCGATGCCGGGCAGTTCCTCCAGGCGCCTGGCATCGGCGGTGTTCAGGTTGACCCTCTTCTCCCCCGCGCCGCCGCCCGCGGGCGCCCCTCCCGCCTGCTCGCCCTCTCCCCGCCGCGCCACCGCTATCTTCTGCCCGTCCTGCACCGGCTGCGCGAGGTTGAGACCCTCCAGGTCCGCCTCGGGCAAGGGTCCACCCGCCGCCTCGATGGCGTCGATGACCCGGTCCCCGCGGGCGAGCAGGACGACGCCGGGATGGGCGACCGCCCCCGCCACGTGCACGGCCAGCTCCTGCGCCTCCTCCTCCCGCGCGCCCTCCCCTCCCTCCGCCGGCTGGAACTCCCCCGCCGGCCGGGAGGGCGGCCTGAGCAGCGCATAGGCCGCGACCAGGCCCAGCGCCGCCAGCAGCGCTATCACGCCCAGCTGCCAGCGCGGCAGGCCGAAGAGCCTGTCCAGGAAATCGGATATCTTGTCCAGCATCTGCCCTTGTCCGGGTCCGTGGCGGCTTATGCCGCCTGCCGGTGCGTGGTTGGAGGCCTCCCGCCGCGCGGGGGGCTTCAGCGGATGACGATGTTGACCAGTTTGCCGGGTACGGTGATCACCCTGGCGACCTCCCGGCCCTCGATGAGGCCGCGGATGCGCGCGGAAGCCATGGCCAAATCCTCCATCTCCTCGCCGGAGATGCCGGCATCGGCCTCTATGCGCTCCCGCACCTTTCCGTTCACCTGCACCACCAGGGTGATGCGCTCGGCGCGGGCCAGTTCCTGGTCGAATTCCGGCCAGGGGCGCTCGTGCACGCTGTACTCCCCGCCCAGCTCCTCCCACAGCTCCTCGGCGATGAAGGGAGCGAAGGGGGCCAGGAGCAGCACCAGGACGCGTATGGCCTCGTGCCCCTCGAAGGTGTTGAAGGCATCGGGCGACTCCTCGATGACCTTATAGAGGGCGTTGGTGAACTCCATGATGGCCGCGATGGCGGTGTTAAAAGCGAAGCGGTCGATATCCTCCGTCACCTTCCTGATGGTGAAGTGGGTGAGAAAGGAGAGGCGCCGCAGCGCCCCGGAGTCCCCCGGCACGGGCTGGGTCTTGAAGGTCAGGATGCCCAGGTACCTGTCCACCAGGCGCCATACGCGGTGGAGGAAGCGGTGCGCGCCGTCTATCCCCGACTCGTTCCATTCCTTATCCGCCTCGGGGGGCCCGAGAAAGAGGATGAAGAGGCGCAGGGTGTCCGCCCCGTAGAGCTCGAAGAACTGCTCCGGGGTGATGACGTTGCCCTTGGACTTGCTCATCTTAGCCCCGCCCATGACCACCATGCCCTGGCAGAGCAGGTTGGTGAAGGGCTCGTCGAAATGCAGCAGCCCCAGATCCTTGAGTACCTTGGTGAAAAAGCGGGAGTAGAGCAGGTGCATGATGGCGTGCTCTATGCCTCCGATATACTGATCCACCGGGAGCCAGTAACGCACCGCGTCGGGGTCGAAAGGCCGCGTGTCCTCCCGCGGGCTGGCGTAACGGATATAGTACCAGGAGGAATCGACGAAGGTGTCCATGGTGTCCGTCTCCCGCACCGCCGGGCCTGCACACGACGGGCAGGTGGTGTTGCGGAACTCCTGCGAGCGCTCGAGCGGCGAGGGGCCCTGGAAGATGAACTGCACGTCCTCGGGAAGGAGCACCGGCAGGTCGGCGTCGGGGACCGGCACCGTGCCGCATTCCTCGCAGTAAACGACGGGGATGGGCACCCCCCAGTAACGCTGACGGGAGATGAGCCAATCGCGCAGGCGATAGTTTACCGTCTTCTTTCCCCAGCCCTTCTCCTCCAGGTAATCGGGAACCAGCTCCAGCCTGCCCCTCTCGCTGTCGCTGCCGTCGAAATGGGCGGAGTTCACCATGATGCCGGGGTCCGTGCGGGCCTCGCTCATGGCGTCTGCCCTCAGGTCCTCTCCCGGCGGCTGCACGACCACCCGTATGGGCAGGCCGTATTTGCGCGCGAACTCGAAGTCGCGCTGGTCGTGGGCGGGCACGGCCATGACCGCCCCGGTGCCGTACTCCATGAGCACGAAGTTGGCGACCCAGATGGGCACCTCCTCGCCGCTCACGGGGTTCACGGCGTAAGCCCCGGTGAAGACGCCTTCCTTCTCCGCCTCCATGGCCGTGCGCTCGATGTCGGAGACGCCGCGCAGCCGCTCGCGGAAGGCGGCAAGGTCCTTTTCATGCGGCGTGTCGCGGGTGAGCTCGTCGGCCAGGGGATGTTCCGGGGCGAGCAGGAAGAAGGTCACCCCCCACAGGGTGTCGGGCCGGGTGGTGAAGATGGGCATCTCCCTGCCCTCCCCGCCCAGGCGGAAGAGCACTTCGCATCCCTCGGAGCGCCCTATCCAGTTGCGCTGCATGGTGAGCACGCCTTCCGGCCACCCGGCGAGCTGCTCCATGTCCGTCAGCAGCCTCTCGGCATAAGCGGTGATGCGCAGGAACCACTGGCTCAACATCTTCTGCTTGACCGCGGTATCGCAGCGCTCGCAGCGGCCGTTCACGACCTGTTCGTTGGCGAGGACGGTGCGGCAGGAGGGGCACCAGTTGGCCCTGGCCTCGGCCTTGTAGGCCAGCCCTTTTTCGTAGAAGCGGAGGAAGAGCCATTGCGTCCAGCGGTAGTACTCGGGGGAGTTGGTGGCCAGCTCGCGCTCCCAGTCGTAGGAATAGCCCAGTCGCTGCAGGCCCTCCTTGAGCAGGGCGATGTTCTCGTGAGTGTGCCGGGCGGGATGCACCCCCGAGCGGATGGCGGCGTTTTCCGCCGGCAGCCCGAAGCCGTCCCAGCCCATGGGGTGAAGCACGTTCACCCCCCGGCGGCGCAGATAGCGCGCGAGCACGTCGCCGAGGTTATAGTTGGCCACGTGGCCGATATGGGCCGGGCCGGAGGGGTAGGGGAACATCACCAGCACGTACTTCTTCTCGCGTCCCGGCTCCTCCCGCACGGCGTAGAGGTCGTCCTCCTGCCAGCGGCGCCTCCATTTCCGCTCTATGGCGGTGAAATCGTACTTGCCTTCCATGTTTTTCCCGTTCGCCGGGGAGCGCGCGCCCGCGGCGCCTTCCCGCTCCCGTTCATGCCTTCGACACGTATAAGTAACTTAATTTATGCCCGCTCGCGGCGCAAGTCGGGCGCCGGTGCGCGCCGCGGCGCCGACGGCCGTGATTATAATATAGTTATATAACATTGGCAAGTTGAAGGACTGGCCTCTCCGCCCACGCTGGCATGCGGCCCCCCGCGGCTGCCCTGGAGAGCGCCCGCTCAGGGGGCAATCTCCCCCTCCCCGGCCCGCACCTCCACCACCTCCCGCGGCGACAAGGGCTTTTTGCCCTTGCCGAAGACGCCGAGCAGGCGGGCCGCCTCCTTGAGATCCTTGCGGTTGGGCGAGGCGCCGCGCGGATATGCGCGCAGGAGGGCCGTGGGGCCCGGCCGGTCCCTTTCCCTCAAAAGCATGTCGGTGGGAAGGGCGACCTCCTGCAAGCGGAGATTCTCCTCGTGGTTGCGCCCCAGCACGATGAGGGTGCTCGCGGCCCAGAAGACGCGTCCCCTCCTGATGGCCTGCGCATCCTCGCCGTCGAAGGACGGAACCCTGCGCATCAGCCCCCTCAGGCGTTCGCTGTAGGCGGCGTCGGTGAGCAGGCAGCCCCCCGCGGGGCTCTCGTACTCGCCGATTCCCCACTCCGCCGCCAGGTCCATCTGGCGGCGGCGCGAGCGCCCGGAGATGTCGAGCAGGCAGGAGCGCTCGACCCAGCCTTCGCGCTCGGGCACGGTTTCGGGGAGCAGGCGTGCGGAGAGCGGACGCAGCAGCAGGCCGCCCGCCCCCGAGGCCTTGGCCACCAGCTCCAGCGCCTGGCGGTTCTGGCTCTTGGGGCGCTCACCCAACACCTCTCCCGTGGCGATGAAATCACAGCCCCGCTCCTCCAGCCTGTCCAGGGCCTCGCGCACCATGAGGGCATGGCAGTCTATGCACGGGTTGAGGTTCTTGCCGTAGCCGTAGCGCGGGCTCCTGAGCGTCTCCAGAAAGGGCGCGGTGATATCCACTACCTCCAGGTCCAGCCCCAGCGCCGCCGCGGCCTCGCGCGCCCTCGCGCTCGCGAAGAACGGCGAGGTGAAGGTGAGAGCGGACACCTGCAGGCCGCAGCGCCGCAGCAGCTCCGCCGCCAGCGCCGAATCGAGCCCGCCGGAGAACAGCAGCAGCGCTTTGCGCCTCTCGCCCGCTCCTCGCCTCGCCTCTCCCATGCCGCCCTCCCGGCCATCGCTTCCCGCTGCCGCCCGCAGGCGGCAGGCGCCGCGCGCATTCCAGCCGCTCCCCGCCTTTCGTGCCATCCCCGCCGCCCCCGCTGCCGCTTAAGTATACCCCGCCGCAAGACCGCCCCGCGCGCATGGAGGCCCGCTAAAGGGTGTCGTGAACCCTCCAGGCGATGAGCAGCAGGGGCACGGAGAGGAGGATCATGGCCACGGGGAGCCCATGTTTCTGGGCCAGGAAGCCGCCGGCGGCCGGGCCCAGCAGGTAGCCCATGGACCAGGCCATGTTGAAGAGGCCGAAGGCGGCACCGTACGCCTCCCCCCCCTCCTCCTCCCCGATGATATCCGCGATGAGGGGCAGGGTGGGGGTCTCGAAGACGGCTATGGTGACGCCGCAGACGGCAAACAGCGCCGCGACCAGGACCAGGTTGGGGGCGAGCACCAGGGAGGGGGCGGCCAGCGCGGTGGCGAACAGCCCCCAGGTCATCAGCCCTTTCTTGCCCACGCGGTCGGAGAGCCCTCCCACCACAGGGCTGGATACGGTGTAGGTGAAAACGGTGAGGGCGAAGAGCAGGCCGATGGCGCTGCTCCCCAGGCCCAGGTTCTTCTCCAGGTACACAGGGAAGAGCGGCTCCAGCACGCCCAGGCTCACCGTTCCCATCATCACCACGGCCAGGGCGAGCGCGACCCCGGGGTATGAGAGCACCTTTTTCGCCGTCCCGCCGTAGGCCGCGCCGGCCCGCCTTTCCGCCCGGGGCTCGCGGCCGCCGGCCAGGGCGAGCAGGGCCGTCGCCGCGCAAAAGGCCGCCACGCTGAGGAAGAGAGCGCGGTACCCGACCCAGTCGTAGAGGAGGCCCCCCAGCGCGGGACCGGCGACGGCCCCCGCCCCCATGGAGCCCATGACCAGCCCCATGCCCCTCCCCCTCTCCCCCGCGGGATAGGCCTCCGCGACCATGGCCAGCCCCACCGACCAGCCGGCCGCCGCCGTGACCCCGTCCAGAAAACGGGAGAGGAAGAGCGAAACATAGGAGGTCGAATAGGCGTAGAGGACGAAGGCAAGTGACATGGCCAGCATGCCGAAGACGAGGAAAGGGCGCCGCCCGAAGCGGTCCGAGACCATCCCGAAGGGCAGCGCAGCCACGATGTTCCCCAGGGCGTAGGAGGCGAAGAGCATGCCCAGGGCGAACTCCCCCGCGCCCAGCTCCCGCGCGTAAAGCGGCATCACCGGGACCACCACCCCGTAGCCCAGGCTGGCCACGAAGATCACCATGCAGACCAGCGTCAGCGTTCTCTTCACGCCCACTCCTCCCCGTGACTCCGGCCGCCCCGCCGCGTGCGCTGCGGCTATTCTATAACGCCGGCCCGGACAAAAATATAAGGATGGGGGGGCCGATCCGGATGCGCAACCACGCCGCGGGCCCGCACATCCGCCACGCCGCGGGTATGGGCGCGGGCGCGGGAGCAGGACATTTGCATCTCGACCGCTGCGACCTCCGGCCGCCCCCTCATCCGCGAGCGTCCCACGTGCTCCCTGTGCTCGGGCCATCATGCCCGCAAGCGGCCGGGCGGGCGCACCTCGCGGGCTTTCGCGCCTAAGGGTGTAAGATATGGGCATGGAGGTTGATCCCAAGCCGACGGATTTTGTAGATTATAAGGCGGTCTTCTCGCAGGCCCTCACCCTGGTGGGTAGGGGCGCCAGCGTTTCCGAAGCGCTCGAGTCCTGCCTCAAGCGGAGCTACCCCCTCACCTACACGGAGATGCTCGCCGAGGCGAGGGGCATCGTCTCCCGCCTGCGGCGGGAACGGGAATGGGGCCCCCTGCGCACGCTGCGGGAGCTGGCGGACAAACCGGGGCTGGCCGACCGCATGCGCAGGCCCGCCGCGCAAGGCGCGGCCCCACCCGCACGCACGTCGCAGCGCCCCGACGCCATCGCCGATTTCCCCCGCATTTTCTTGCTCGCGCAGCAGCGGCGCCAGGCGGGTTTCTCCCTGGACGACTCCCTGGAGATGGCCGTGCGCGAGCTCTATCCCCATACCTATCGCAAGGTACTGGAGGCGGCGCGCTTCTACGTGGGCCTGGCGGCGCGCGTGCGCGGCGAACACGAGCTGCGCGCCCTGAGGGAGCTCGCGGAGGACCCGCGCATCTTCACTTCCCTGGAGGATTCGCCCACGGAATGAGGGGCGGAGGTGCCGGGCCGGGACGGAAGCGGCGCCGCGATGCCGCCGCCTGAAAACGGGCCGCCATGCTGTTATACTGTCGGCATGGGCAAGGATACGGGCCGGGAGAGGGAATGGGGGCGCCGCCTGCTGGGCGTCCTGCTTGGCATCACCGGGCTGGGTACCGCCACCTTCTGGATCCTCTTCTTCTCGGGAAGGATCAAGGCCACGGAGACGGAACAGGACGAGGCTTTCGAGCGGTCTTTCCCGGTCGCCGACTCGTGGATGAGCGCCCTGTGCATGCTTGCCGCCTGGCACCTGTGGCGGGGAGAGCGCGAGGGCGCTTTCCTGGGGACGGCGGCGGGGAGCTCGCTCGTCTTCCTGGCGCTGCTGGACATCCTCTATGGGCTGGAGAACCGCAAGTATTGGCCCCTGGACAGCGACCGCTCCACCATGCTGGCCATCCACCTCTGGGCCCTCGGCCTGGGCTGCACGACCATGGTGCGGCTGTGGAGGGATTACATGGCCGAGAGCGGCGGGCGCGCTTGACCCCTCCCCGCCGCCCTCCCCTTCAGCCGCACCATCCGCGCGGCATCATTTCATTGCGGTCGGCTTCTTCGCCGGCTTCGCGGCCGGCTTCTTGGCCTTCTTCGCGGCCGCCCCGGCCTTCGCCGCGGGCTTCCTCCCGCCAAGCGACCCCGCCGCCTTCTTCGCCGCCGACCCCGCCGCCTTCTTCGCGCGCTTCGGCTTCGCCTCCTTCTCCTCCAGCAGGCTACTGGCGGGCATGCCGCACACCTGCTTGCCGTCCCTGCCCTCGGGGCAGTGCTCGATGAGGAAGCGCGACACGGCGGGGGCCAGCTCCTTCTGAGAGCGGGAGCTGACATAGATGCCTATATGCCCGCCCGGAAAGCTGTACAGCGTCTTGTCCTCGCTGCCCACCAGGTCGTTTAAGGGTATGGAGGAGGCGGGCGGCACCAGGTGGTCCTCGGTGGCATAGATATTGAGCAGGGGCATGGTGATGTTCGCGAGGTCCACGCGCCGCTCCCCGATCATCAGCTCCCCTTTCACCAGCTTGTTCTCCTGGTAGAGGTCCTTGAGGAACTTGCGATAAGCCTCGCCGGCCTGCGCCGGGCTGTCGAATATCCACTTCTCCATGCGCACGAAATTGGCCACCGTGGCCGGATCGTCCAGGTTGTCCATGAGGCCCACGTACTTATCCACCATGAGCTGGAAGGGCTTGAGCATGAGGAAACCCACGTTCATGAACTCGCCCGGGATGATGCCCATGGTGTCCACCATGTTGTCGATGTCCATGTGCTGGCTCCACACGTTGAGCAAGCCGTCCGTGGTCTGGAAATCCACCGGGGCGACCATGGTGATGAGGTTGCGTATCTTCTCCGGGTAGAGGGCGGAATAGATGATGCTGAAGGTCCCGCCCTGGCATACGCCGAGCAGGTTGATCTGTTCGCACCCGCTGCGCTCGCGCACGAAATCGACGCAGCCGTCGAGGTAGACGTCGATATAGTCCTCCATGGTGACGTAGCGGTCACCGTGGTCGGGATACCCCCAGTCGATGATATAGATGTCCAGCCCCTGGCCGAGCAGGTTGCGGATGAGGCTGCGGTCCGACTGCAGGTCCATCATGTACTGCCGGTTGACCAGGGCGTAGCAGATGAGGATGGGGGTGGGGCAGGCAAGAGCCTCGCCCGGGAGGTAGTGGTAGAGCTTCATCTTGTCCTCTTCGAAGACCAGCTCCTTGGGGGTCGGCTCCACCTCGACGTCGCTGATGGTGGTGAGTATCTCGGTGCCCTTGACCAGCTTGCGGTTTATGTCCTCCAGCTCCTGCACGAAGAAGCCGGGGTCCATGAATTCTCTCAGCATGCTCATCCCTCCTCCCCCGCTCCCGTGAGCTCCTTGACCTCCGCCTTCAGCGCGCGCACATCGCGCTTCAGGCGGTCCACCGCCTTGTAGAGGTGGTCCATCTCCGAGCGGTTGGGAAAGGGCAGCTCCTTGGTGGCTTCCTCCACGTAGGCCTGGAAGTCGCGCCGGAACTGCATGCCCTTGTCCACGAGCTGTCCCTGCAGGCGGGAGAACTCCTCGGTACGGAAGAGATCGATGTACAGCTCCTCGCTCGTCTCCCACCACAGGCGGTAGAGGTCGCGGAAGGACATGGGCTCCGCCGTGCCCTCCGCCTGCAGTGAGCCCAGTTTCCGCTGCAACACCTCGAATGACCTGGCGCCCGCCCCCTGCAGCGCGGCGTAGAACTCCGAGAGGACGATGTTGAACTCCGCGAGCGAGTCCACGGTATAGCGCAGCTTCTCCGCCGCCTCACGGTAATAACCCATGGCCGGGGCGCGCAGCAGGCGGCCGAAGCTCTCCTCGTAGGCCTTCTTCCAGGCCCCGTAGGCCTCCACCGTGCCCTCGGGGGAGAGCTTCTCCATGCTCATGGCGCGGTCCACCATACGGCGTCCGTATTCGTACCAGGGCGACCACAGGTGCACGAGCAGCCCGGAGGCGAGGAGGGGGATCTCGCCGTCGTAGAGCTCGGCTATCCACTGCAGCTGGGGGGGCAGCGCGGGCGCGAACACCTTCTGCACGATCTCCCGGTACTGCCCCGACCACTTCTCCAGCACCTCTTTGACGGCGTTGAAATCGTACTCCCCGCCCTCGCCGGCGGCCTTGCGGTAGGCCTCGAACATCTCCACCCACATGGCATGGAGTCGCGCATACACGTCCGCGGCCTGAAACATCTTGGCGTACGCGTCCGGGCCGATGCCGCCCGCGGGCGGGGTGAACCTCGCCGTCATCTCCTGCACGGAATCCATCCACCTGCGGTAGAGCTCGCTGGCGTCGGGCTCCGGCCTGCCGTCCGGCCTCTCCCCTCCCTGGCCCCACCCTCCGGCCATACGCGTCCAGGCGTCCATCCATCCCTTGAACATCTCCGCCTGGGCTTCCTGCCACTTCTTCCACACATCCGAGTGGCTATCGGTCCTCTCCGGCATGGGTCATCTCCTTCTACGCGCCTACTCCTTCGCCAGCAGCTCCTCCATCTTGCGCAACCCCTCCTCGAGGTTGCGGCGGAACTCCTCGCGTCCCTTGCGCATGTTCTCCAGCCACTCCTGCAGGACCTTCTCTCCCTCCTTCTGGAGATCTCCGCCCTGGTCCAGCAGCGTCTTCCACAGTTTCTCCGTCTGCTCCTGCACCGAATTCATGGCATCAAAGGACATGAGCATACCGGAGCGCATGCCCTCCAGGACCGTCTTCTGCATCGTCTTCGCATCCATCTCCCTCACCCCTTTCCCCGATCGAAGCCTGTTTTACTCTATGATTCCTTTCCGGGCCGGCCCGTAAACATCTTCGCTGGGCCCGTGCAGACGCATGCGCGCCCGCCCATCAGCATGCATCGGCTCGGCACCCCTCCCCCTTCAACCCTCTCCCCCGCCGCCGCGCACGGGAGCGCATGCGCCGCGCCCGCGGTGTATAATCTTGACATCACCCCGTCGGCTTGGCACGGCTCGAACAGGAGGGAACGCATGAACGGAGAAAACCTCTACGAGAAGCTGTCGGAACGCATACTCACCAAGGGGAGCAGGTTCGTGCCGGACCTCTTCCGCATGGTCGCCGACGAGGAGGAGGCGCGCATCATGCTCGCCACGCCCGGCACGGCGGAGGAGCTGGCCGCCAGGCTCGATTGCGCCGTGGGGGAGGTGGAGGAGAAGCTCGCCACGCTGTACCGCAAGGGGCTCATCTTCAAATCGGACAAGCCCCAGGGCACCCTGTACCGCATGGTGCGCGACATCACCCAGTTCCACGACGCCACCATCCTCTGGGAGGGCGCAAGCCGGGAATACCTCGACCTCTGGAAGCGACAGACCCGGGAGGAGCTGCCCGCGTATATCAACATGGTGAGCATGATCGCCCCCAAGCCCTTCACCCGGGTGGTGCCCGTGAACCAGCCGGTGGAGGCGCGCCAGAGCATACTCGCCTTCGAGGACGTCGAGCGCATGCTGCGCGATGCGGGCAGGCTCGCGGTGGCCAGATGCACCTGCCGCCTCGTGGACGGTGCCTGCGGGAAGCCCCTCGAGGTATGCCTGCAGCTGGGCAGGGGGGCCGACTATGCCATCGACCGCGGCAGCGGCCGCGAGGTGACCTTTGAGGAAGCCCTGGATATCATCCACATGGCGGAGGAAGCGGGGCTGGTCCACGTGGCCATGAACAAGGCCTACGGCAGCAATATCATCTGCAACTGCTGCGGGGACTGCTGCATAGCCTTCGGGCTGCCCATACCCTCCAGCGCCATCGTCGACCCCAGCCGCTTCCTGGCGGTGGTGGACGGGGAGTCCTGCAACGGCTGCGCCACCTGCGTCGAGCGCTGCCTCTTCGAGGCCATCGCCATGGAGGAGCTCGGCGGGGGAGAGGTGGCTATGATCGCCGCGGAGAGATGCATGGGCTGCGGGCTCTGCCAGGTCACCTGCCCCGAGGAAGCCATCTCCATGCGGGCGGTACGCGAGGAGTCCTTCGTCCCCGACCTCTGAGCTCTTTGCGGCCCGGCCCTGTGGGTGCGGAGCGCGGGCTTGCGGCGGATATGCTGCCCGCGAAGGTCGCGTCAGGGCGAGGCGGCCGAGCCCGGGCAGCGGTCCATGTGCGGGCGCGGCACCCGGGCCTCCCCCCCTTCCCGCGGCGGCTCCCATGCGCGCCCCTCGCGTAAGCGGAACCTCCACTTCATCTCCTTTACGAGGCGGGCGAAATGGCGGCTCCCATGCGCGCCCCTCGCGTAAGCGGAACGGGCCCGCTGCAATGGGCGGACTTACGCATAATTAAAAGAGGGCGGGGATATCCCCGCCCTCTTAACCCGTCGTTCGCCTATACGTTCAGCCACACCGCAGCATTGGTGATGCAGTATTCCTCCGGGCGCTCCTTGGTGGTGCAGCGGAAGACGACCTTGTCGTCCGCCTCCTTCCACATCTGGGTGACGATGGTGTCTCCGGGCCACACCGGGCGGCTGAAACGGACCTTGATGGCCTTGAACTTGGCCGGGTCGTTGTCGCAGTACTGGCGCAGCACGGCGCGCCCCGCGAGTCCGAAGGTGCACAGCCCGTGCAGTATGGGACGGTCGAACCCGGCCATGGCCGAGAAGTTCGGGTCCACGTGCAGCGGGTTGTAGTCGCCGGAGAGGCGATAGATCATGGCCTGGGTGATGAGGGTGGGCGTCTCCACCACCGCGTCGGGGTCGCGCTCCGGGGGCTCGTTGCCCGGATCGGGTCCGCGCTCGCCGCCGAACCCTCCCTCGCCGCGGATGAAGCTGGAGAACTTGTTGTAGAAGACCACGTCCCCGGCCTCGTCGACGGTGTCGGCGTCCAGCTCGATCACGGCGCCCTTGGTCTTGTCCCACACCGCGGCTATTTTCGGCTTGCTCGTGAGCTTGCCACTCGTGGGGATGGGCTTGCGAACCTCCAGGTACTGCTCGCCGTGAACCAGCATGACCAGGTTGATGTCCACCCCCTCCACCGCCACCAGGCCCATGAGGGCCGGGAAGGGCGGGACGACCCCGAAGGTGGGCAGGGCCATCAGGCCGTTCTCGTACACGAACTTGAGCTCGTCCGCTTCGTAGCCGGCTCCGATCCCCAGGGCGTAGAGGATAACGTCCCGGGTGGTGAAGTCGAAGTCGAGCGGCGGCAGCTCTTTTCCTACCACGGACAGATCGATGGGCATCTTATCACCCCTTCATTCCGTAATGACGCTTGCGGCCATCAGGTAAGGTTCATCTTGCCCAGGATGAGACCGGCGTGCTCGGTGGCGCCTCCCACCGTCTGGGCTCCCTCCAGGCTGGTTATCTTGTCGATGTTCTCGTCGATCATCTCCAGGGTGATGGGCTCCTTCTTGACGTCGAAGAGCACCCCCGGCCCCTCCATGAAGGCGGTGCGGCTGAAATAGCCTCCGCCGGCCACGAAGATGCACCCGGAGAAGCTGTTCTTCTCGGAGCAGGCCCAGCCGACGATGGGGGATACGTACTCAGGCTTGAGCACCTCCAGCATCTGCGGGGGCATCACCGTCGCGGTCATGCGCGTCCCGGCGACGGGGAGGATGGCGTTGGCCAGGATGTTATACTTGGCGCCCTCCTGCTTGAGGACGTGCATGAGTCCGACGATGCCCATCTTGGCCGCCCCGTAGTTGGCCTGCCCGAAGTTGCCGTATACGCCGGCCCCCGAGGTAGCGGCGATGATGCGGCCGTAGCTGTTCTCGCGCATGTGGGGGAAAGCGGCCTTGCAGCAGAAGAAGGTGCCGTTGAGGTGCACGGAGATGACCTTCTCGTAGTCCTCCATCTCCATCTTGATGAAGCTCTTGTCGCGCAGGATGCCGGCATTGCTGATGAGGATGTCGATCTTGCCGAAAGAGTCCAGGGCCGTCTGGATGATGTTCGAGGCCCCTTCCCAGTCGGCGACGCTGTCGAAGTTGGGAACCGCCTCTCCCCCGGCGTCCTTGATCTCCTTACAGACCTCCTCCGCCGCGGTGTGCCCCGAGCCGGTGCCGTCGAAGGCGCCCCCCAGGTCGTTGACCACGACCTTGGCCCCGCGGCTGGCAAGGAGCAAGGCGTATTCCCTACCCAGGCCGCCGCCGGCCCCGGTCACTACTGCGACGCGGTCATCGAATCTTACCTCCGCCATAGACCTTCTCCTTTCCTTCCTCGGGGGTGCGCCCCCCACGCTGTTTCCTGTCTCGCCTGCACCCAGCCCGCCATCGCGAGCAAGGCCGACGCTGAGTTGATGGCCCTGTTAGAACACGATACCCGCCGCCCGGGTGGCCCTATCATTATATACCCGATCCTACAACCCGATCCCGCCTGGCTTGCTTCCGCCGACGCCGCAAGCTCCCGCCCGGCTTTTCGATATTACCATATCGCTGGGGCAATATCATACCCGCTGCCTCCGCGGGCGCGCCGACCCGCGTTCACCGCGGGCGCCCCCCGCCGCATGATCGATACCCGGCCCGCCGAAACGGCGCCTGAGCCCTGCCTCCGGGGCAGATCCGCCTTGCGCGCTGCGACCATATCCGGGCCGGCCGCGGCGGCAGCGGGCCTGTCTTGCAGCGTCCTTATGCTTCATAATGTCTGGGGCGCCTGCCTTCCCCGCCGGGAGAGGGTGGGCGCGGCAGACATCCGCCGCACACCCGGGAGGGAGATATGCCGGCCATGAAGGTCGTGGTCATCGGGTCCGGCCCGGGAGGGTCCGCGTGCGCGGCCCTCCTGGCGCATGCGGGCCACGAGGTCACGCTGCTGGAGAGAAACCCGTTTGCGGGAGGGAAATGCTCCTCCCTGGCCCGCGGCGGCTACGCGCTCGACGGCGGCGTGCACATGTTCGGTCGCGGGCCGCGGGGCCCCTTTGGCGACATCGCCCGCATCCTCGGGGAGGGCCCGGAATGGTGCGCGACCACTCCCTCCTTCACCCTCAGCCTGTCGGGAAAGGGCCGGCTGGAGATGGCCTCCTCCATCCTCCATCCTCTCAACGCGTTCAGCTTCCTCAAGGGGCGCCTCAGGGGATGGCAGAACATGGGCTGGGCGGCCACGGCCGCCCACGCCATGCGCTCTTTTGGGCCCGCCGCCCTGCTCTCCCTGCACAGGAAGCTCAACCACCGCCGCTATCCCCTCTACGGCGAGCTCCAGGACGTGAGCGTGCGGGATTTCATGCTGCGGGTCTCCGGCGCCGACGACTTTTTGCGCGCCTTCCACGCCCAGGCCATGCTGACCATGGCGCTCCCCTGGCACCGCGCCAGCATGGGCGAATTCGCCTATATCCTCGGCACCACCATGCACGCATCCTATCTCTGCTATCCGCGCGGGGGGTGCGGAGCCATACCCGCATCCTTTTTGCGCGCGCTGGCCGGCAGGGGGGGCGTTGTCCGCCTTGGCTGCGAGGCGGCGAGGATAGAGGTCGAGGGGGGAGGGGTGCGGGGCGTCATCACCTGCGGGGGGGAGCACCTCCCCGCCGACGTGGTGGTCTCCAATGCCGGGCTGCGCCGCAGCATCGAACTTGCCGGCCGGGACGCCTTTCCGCGCGATTACCTGGAGAGGGCGGACGCCATGCGCGACTCCGAGGCCTTCGTCGCCCTGAGGTTCACCCTGGAGCGCAAGCTCTCCTCCCTGCGCACCCCCTGCCTGCTGCACATGCCCTCCCTGCCCCCGCAGAGCATGTTCGACTACCTCGAGGACGGCAGCGTGCCCGAAGACCTCTTCCTGTTCGTCACCGCCCCCGGCAAATGGGACCCCGCCCTGGTCCCGCCGGGAGGGGACAGCCTCATCGTCGGGGTCCCCGCGCCCAGCCGGCTCGACCGCGGGGCGCAGTGCGCGGCGCTTCTGCACAGGGCGCAGGATATCGCCCTGGACCTCTTCCCCGAGATCGCCTCCTCGGCCTCGGGGGTGGAGAGAGTCCTCGGGGCCGACATCTCCGCTCTCAGCGGCAGGAACTCGGGCGACTGTATCGGCCTGGCCCAGGAGGTTGGACAGAGCGGCCGCCTGCGCCCCGCGGCGGACACTCCGCTGCGCGGACTGTACCTGGTGGGCGCGGATGCCGGCGGCCGTGGCATCGGCACCGAGATGGCTGCGGACAGCGCGCTGCGCCTTTACCACCTGCTGAAATGAGCCGATCCGGGCCCCCCTCCGCCCTTCGCGGGGACGCGGCCGCAGCCCGCCCGCTGACCGCGCCCCCCGCGCCCCCTTGCCCACCGCGCGGGGATGAACATAGAATCATACCCAGTGGCTGGCAAGGTCGGATTCTCTACGGAGGTATGCCTGCATGGGTCTCTTCGATCAGCCCCTGGCAGAGATCAGGGCCCGCATAGAGGGCTGGTACCGCGATGGGACGGCGAGGGAACTGCCCTTCACCCCGGTGCTGCCCCACGCGGGTGATGCCCAGGTCATATTGAGCGAGGATACCGGCCTGGAGTTGGGGAACCCGGGCACGGCCTCGCGCTCACTGCTGCTTTGGGATGCGGAGGAAACCCTGCATGACGGGCGCATCACCCTGGTGGGGCCCGATTTCACGCAGGCTCCCTCCTCCAGCCTGCCCTTCGCACAGGTGATCATAGTGAGCGGGGATTTCAGCGACGAGTACGACTGCTACCGCGACCTGCGTGATGCCATCTACAACGTGCGGCTGCGGGGCTTCATGACCCGCGTCTTTCCGGGGCGGCAGTCCATATGGTGCCGCATAAGCAGGGAGGCGCTGGCCGGCGGCTTCAGCGCTCAGCTCCTGGGCAGCGCCCTCATGCAGTCCCTCAAGGGACTCGACTTCGTGCGCGGCGTCGAGGTGCTCTTCGTCACCGCGGGCAAGGAAGAGGTGGACGGGCTCGCGAGCGCGGCGGACAAGGTCATGGACATCGTCGAAGCCCTGATCAAGATGTACGAGGAGATGAACTTCGACTGCGAGGAGTGCGAATACGTGGAAGTCTGTGACGAGGTGGTGGAATTGAGGCGTATACGCGAAAAGCTCCAGGCGAAGCGGGAAGGCGGCGGCTGAGCCATGTCCGACGGGGATCGCGGCGGCGCGGGCAAGGTCATCGCCGTATGCGGCAAGGGCGGGGTCGGCAAGACGACCGTCTCCGCGCTGCTATCGCGCCTCCTGCGCGAGGAGCGGACCTCCCGGGCGCTGGTGGTCGACGCCGACCCGGCCATAGGGCTTGGTTTGGCCCTGAACCGTTTTCCCGAGCGCACGGTCAACGACGTCCGCAAGGAGATCATCACCGCGGTACGCGAGCGCTCCACCGACAGCCTGGACCTCGCCGCCTCCGTCGATTACAAGATGATGGAGATAGTCATGGACAGCGGGAACCTCGGCTTCCTCTCCGTGGGACGCCCCGAGGAGGAGGGTTGTTACTGCCAGCTCAACACCCTGCTCAGGGAGGCCATAGAGACCCTCTCCTCCCACTTCGACATCACCCTTATCGACGCGGAAGCCGGGGTGGAACAGGTGAACCGCCGCGTCATGCGCTCGGTTTCCCACCTGCTGCTGGTCAGCGATACCACCGTGAAAGCGCTGCGCGTCGCCGAGTCCATCGCCAAGGTGGCCGACGAGGCGGTCGATTACAGGCGTATCGGGCTCATCGTCAACCGCGCCCGCGGCGGGGATGAGGCACGGCGCCTCGCCGCACAGGGGGAGCTGCCCTTGCTGGGCTGGATCCCGGAAGACGATACGGTGAGGGAATACGACTCCGAGGCCCGGGGCTTTCTGGACATTCCCGCCTGCCCCGCCCTGGAAGCGGTGAGGGCGCAGATTCTCGAGGGCGGTTTCCTCTCCTAGGTGCCCGCGGCGGCCCGGGCGCGCTATCCCCCCCCGAGCCCCTCCAGCTCCATCTCGCGCAGGATCCTCTTGTTCACCTTGAAGACCTCGGTGAGCGGCATCTCGTCCATGAAGATGATCGCCTTGGGCAGCGCGTACTTGGCCACCCTTCCCCGCAAATAGGTAAGGTAGTCCTCCTCGCTCACCCTCCCCTTGTATTCCTCCTTGAGCTGGATGAAGATCTTGATGCGCTCGCTGCCCTCCCTCTCGGGGTCGGGAACGCCGATGGCGGCGGCTACCTCCGTCGCCTCGTGGTCGTAGAGGATATCATCGACCTCCCTGGTATAGACCTTGTAGCCGGAGACGATGACCATGTCCTTGGTGCGGTCCACGATGGAGAAATACCCGTTCTCGTCCATCTTGACCACGTCGCCGGTATGCACGAAGCCCTCGTCGTCAAGCCCCTTGCCCGGCTCCGGCCAGTACCCCAGCATGCGCTGGGGGCCGGAGAGCAGCATCTCCCCGAGCTTGCCCTCGGCTATCATCTCCCCAAACGGGACCGGAGCCCCCGAGTCCACCTCCACCACCTTGACCACGGTGTCCGGCACGGGGATGCCGATGGTGGCGCGCTTCTCCTCGCCCTTGATGCCGGAGCGCTTGCGGTTGTAGTCGGAGATCATGCCGAGGATGGTCAAGAACACCTTGCCGTAGAGCTTCGGCCCCAGCAGGCGCGCCTGCGCGTTCATGAAGGCCCGGCTTAAGGGGTTGAAGAGCAGCGCGTTCATGACCGGGACCATTTTGCGCCCGCCCATGGCGCGTATATTGGCGGAGACGTTGAAGTGCGTGACCGGCGAGAGCTCGGAGAGGCCGTAGCCCTCGGACACGAACGTCTTGCTCTCCTGCTCGAACTTCTCCTGCACGTTGGGAGGGAGGGCCGCGGACCCCGAGATGCCGATGACCCGCGTGGCCTTGATGTCCTCCTCGAGCAGCTTCATGAACTGGGTGGGCACGCCGAACTGCAGCACCGGGTTGTGCTCGTGTATCATGCGCAGCATCCCCTTGGTATCGCGGGGGTCGGTGACGACGAGCAGCTTGTAGGCGCCGCTGATCATGGTGTGCATGATGCAGTGCCCGTAGCTGTGGAAGAAGGGCAGGCCGATGAGCACGGAGGTGTTGCCCTCGAGTATCTTGACGATGGGGCCGAAGACGGCGGGGTTCTGCAGGGCGTTGGCCACGATGTTGCGGTGGGTGAGCATGCACCCCTTGGGGAGCCCGGTGGTGCCCCCGGTGAAGAGCAGGGTCTCCAGGTCGCGGGAGGGGTCGAGGTCGATGCGCGGGGCCCCGGGCTCGGCCTGGGCGATGATGTCGCTCAACCACATGGCGTCGGGCAATTCCTCGTGCCGGGGCGGCCGGTCGGAATAGTCCTCCACCCTGGTGACGATGATGTTCGGCTCGGCCATGTATTCGCGCAGCGATTCCGCCAGCGGAAGGTTCTCCTCCAGGCAGATGAGCGCCTCGGGCGTGCATTCCCGAAACTTGTGGGAAAGGGTGTCCAGGGGCTCGAGGAAGCTGCACGGCACGTGCACCGCGCCGGCCTTGGATATCCCGGCGTCAGCGATGATGAACTGCACCGAGGTGGGCAGCAGGGTGGCCACCCTGCTGCCCTTCGTCACCCCCATGGAAGCCAGGGCGTTGGCCAGCCTTTCGGCATGGTCCTTGACCTCGGGATAGGAGATCTCCATGCCCAGTTGCACGCAGCCCATGCGCGGTTTCTCCTTCGCCGCCCGGTCCAGAAGGTAATGGCTGGGCTGGTGCGGATAAGGCTGTAGAGAACGCGGGATTCCGACGATCTTGTACTCCTTGAACCAGGGATAATCCATGGACCCAACCCCCTTCTGCCGCTGGCCTTGGACCGATTTCGCCGAGACATATATTATACCGCAATTGCATGTCTCGGATATAAGCGCAACGCGAAAATGGAGCACCGCAGACGCTCCGGCGCGGCGCCCTGCCGGTATGCGGCGGGCTTGGCCTGCCGCCTGGGAGCGGTGCCCTCAAGCCGCGAGCGGCGCGCAAGCGTCACGCCTTCCCGCCGCGGCCATGCGGGCAATATGGCGCAAGGGGGGAAGGGGCCGGGGTCGCCCGGCCCCTGCAGATATCCTGGCCCGGGGCGCCCTAGAGGACGCCGCCGATCCTCCCGATCTGGATGTGCACCTCTCCGTCCTCGTCGCTCACGGTCACGGTGACGATGGAGCCGTCGTCCATCTCCTTCATCCAGGTGGCCTCCCTGGCGGTCTCTTCCACGATGAGCGGGTCTCCCATCTTGCCATTGTAGAAGTCGACCACCTTGTCGAAGCCGTGCGTGGTGATAAACACCGCTCCCGCGGTCGTGAACTCGCCCTCGGGGCCGCTTCCCGACACCATGGCTCCGCTTCCCGGCACGAGTTCGGCGCCGGGGTAGATCGGGGCTCCCAGCTCTTTCTCGCTGGGGACCTTTTCGGAGTAATTGTAGCTGACGTCACCCTCCTCGGTCTTGTAGGTGACGGTGCCGCCGTCTTCCTCCACCTTCACCTCGCCAAGCGGGGTCTCAACCGTCTCTTTGTCGCCGCACCCGGCGCTCACGGCCAGGGCGAACGCCATGCTCAGCAGCAGCATCATGACCAGTGCTTTCCTCAACTCTCTCCCTCCCTTCCTCGTTCCGGCTGCGTCTTGCGGGTCCATCCCGCACACAACTTTCTCCCGTTACGCGATTATTATACCCACGCGTGCGAGGTTGCAGCAGCCAAGCCCGCTCCCCCTGCTTCAGCTCCGCTATTATGCCCGCGCGTGCGGGGATGCAGCGCGGAGGAGCTCTTCGAGTGAGAGGCCCTGATGCCTTTATACCCACGCGTGCGGGGGTACAGCGTCGACCAGGCCCCAGAATGGCGGCCCTGGTGAATTATACCCACGCGGGCGGGGGTGCAGCTACGCGCAGGCAGTCTTGGATGCGAGGCAGGATATTATGCCCGCGCGGGCGGGGGTGCAGCGGTCCGGGAGCGCCGCTTCCACGCTTCCGGGCGCTCTTTCGCTTCCTTCAGGCCCAACCTCACGATTGAGCCCTTGCGCTTCGCCGCTCCCTCGCCTCCGCCGGGTTGGACAGGGGATTCTCACCCCCGGGCCGCCCGGCATGCCCGGCACGGCAAGAAAAAAACAGGGCCTTGCGGCCCTGTTTATATTGGTGGAGCCGATGGGACTCGAACCCACGACCTCTACCATGCCAAGGTAGCGCTCTCCCAAGCTGAGCTACGGCCCCTCGAAGACACCTTAAGCAGTATAAGGACTGGCGAATACAGCGTCAACGGCACGGAAGGCCGCGCGGCGCTCATATGCGCACGGCACCCTGGGGGTCCTCCAGCGCGTCCACGCAGGGCGCGTCCTTCCATAGCCTCTCTATCTCGTAGTATTCGCGCTCTTCCTGGCGAAATATGTGCACGACGACGTCGATGTAGTCGAGCAGCACCCAGCGCCTGTGCTGCACGCCCTCGCGGCGGGCGGGCTTGACCCCCAGCGCGGCCAGCCGCTCCTCCACCGCCTCCTGTATGCTCCTCACCTGCCGGTCGGTGCCTCCGCTGCAGATGACGAAATAATCGGTTATGGCCATTACATCCCTCATATCGAGCACCAGGACATCGTGTGCTTTTTTGTCCAAAGCGACCTCAGCCGCCGCGATGGCGATCTTCCTGTTTTCCGCCGTTATGCACCTCCCATGACCTCCGCGTCCGTTTCGCCTGCGGGCGCGTCTTCGCGCGCATGACGTCCACATGCATAGACTATCATATCTCGCCCCCACCCTCCTGCTCCGCGCTCATCAGGCCAGGTCCCGGCCGGCGACGATGATTATCTGCGCTGCTCCGCGCTCATCAGACCAGGTCCCGGCCGGCGACGATGATTATCTGCGGCCCCGGGCCCGGCTCCGAGACCAGCTCGGCGATGGAGAGCAGCACCCCCAGGTAACGCGCGAAGGCCTCCGTCCTGGGGTCCTGGCTGCGGTACTTTATGGTGCTCTTCTCGTGCGAGAAATCGTTGATCTCCTCTCCGTCCACGCTTATCTTGGCATTGCCGCCCGTGCCCGCCACCGGCACCCCCAGGGCGGCGAGGCGGTCGCCCAGCATCCTCCCCAGGTCGGGGACCCCGCAGCCGTTGAGCACCTCCACCGCGGGGACGGCCTTCACCGCCAGCCTGCCCTCCCCGAGGTCGGCGAAGGAGCGCAGCATGGACGCCAGGTAGTCCGCATCCCCCCGCGCCGAGCCGGCGCCCGGCTCGAGGCGGTACCCCCCGTCCAGCGCGGAGAGCACCACCGCCAGTGCTTCCGCCTCCACCTGCCCGCACGCGGAGAGAAAATCCGGCAGGTAAGCTTTCGTGCGCGCCAGCCGCGAGGAGAAGGACGCCCCTGCCTCGGGCTCGTCGCCGGCGAGCAGGTAGAGGATGAGCCTGTCGGCGTCCCTTATCTCCTGGCCCGAGAAGAGGAAGTCCGTCTCGCCGTTGAGGGGGCTTACGAGCACCGTTTCCTCCTCAAGGAGCACCGCCGGCGGCAACGTGCCCTGCAGCAGCTTGAGCGCCCCCCGGAAGTCAAGCAGCAGCAGGTAGTCGACTTGCGTGCCCGCGAGATTGCTCACCGTGGAGCGCAGCAGGTCCTCGCCGCCTTCCTCGTACAGGGCGCGGCTGAGGTCGGTCTCTCCGCCCTCGGCATTGTAGGCCGCCGAGGTCTCCGGTATGAGATAGAGCTCGCCCCCACCCCCCTCGCGGTCGAAGGTCAGCAGCGCCAGGGCAAGGATGTCCCGCGCGGGCTCGCCCTTTACCTCGCCCGCGTACACCCCCAGCAGGATCGAGACCTCCCCCCCGAGCTCTCTCGCCTCCTGGGGATGGGTGAAGTACAGGTAAGCGGGCCCGCCCTCCTCCCCCACTCCCCCGGAGGCAAAACGTCCCTTCGCCCAGGTTGCGGCCTCGCGCACCACGTTGATATACGGAATGTCGAATACGGCCCCCGCGGCCAGCACGCACGCCAGCAGCAGCAGTATCGCCAAAACGATGCGGCGCTTCTTCCTCGCTTCCCTGCTCCGCCTCTTTTTCAAGCGCGAGAGCTTCTGCTTGTGCGAGGAAGGGGCCGCCGCCTCAGCGGGCCTATCCCCCTCGGCCGTTTTCTTTCCCCTCAAAGGTAGAACCCGTTCTTCTCGATGAACGCCGCGACGCCCTCGGGGACCAGGTAGGTGATGGTCCTCCCCTCCTTCACCCGCGCCCTTATCTCCGTCGAGGAGACCTCCAGGGCGGGGATGTCCATCACCAGCACCCGGGGGGGCGCCCCTCCCCCGCCCGCGGCGGGGGGCAGGGCTCCTTCAAGGTCCGCGAGGTCGTAGCCCGGGCGGTTGGCCACGATAAAGACCGCCTCTCCCAGCAGCTCTTCCGGTTCTTTCCAGGAGAGTATCTCCAGCACGGCATCGGCCCCGGCGATGAAGAAGACCTCGCTGCCATGGCCATAGAGGCGCCGCATCTCGCGCATGGTGTCCACGGTGTAGGAAAACCCCGGGCGCTCTATCTCCATGCGCGACACCCGGAAGCGCGGGTTGGCAGCGGTGGCGATGACCGCCATGAGATAGCGGCTCTCGGGGTCCAGGCGCTCGCGTTCCTCCTTGTGGGGCGGGTTACCGCTGGGCACGAACAGCACCTGGTCGAGCTGGAACCGAGTGCGGGCCTCCTCCGCGATGACCAGGTGGCCGACGTGGATGGGATCGAAGGTGCCCCCCATGATCCCTATGCGTTTCACCCGCATCCCGCCCATCTCAGGGTCTCACCTGACCGTCCCCGTAGATGACGAACTTGCTGGAGGTGAGCTCGCGCAGGGTCATGGGGCCGCGCGCGTGCAGCTTCTGGGTGGAGATGCCGATCTCCGCTCCCAGGCCGAACTGTCCCCCGTCGGTGAAGCGCGTCGACGCATTGACATAGACGTCGGCGGAATCCACCGCTGCGGCGAAGCGCCGTGCCGCGTGCAGGTCGCGGGTGACGATGGCGTCGGAGTGCTTGGATCCGTAGGTGTTGATGTGGGCGATGGCCTCCTCCAGCGACGCGACCACGCGCACGGCCAGGACCAGGTCCAGGTACTCCTCGTGCCAGTCCTCCTCCCTCGCCGCCTCGGCGCCCGGCAGGATGGCGCGCGTGCGCTCACAGCCGCGCAGCTCGACCCCGTGTTCCTCGAGGGCGCGCGCCGCGGCGGGCAGGAACTCCGCGGCCACCGCCTCGTGGACCAGCAGGGTCTCCATGGCATTGCACACGCCCGGCCGCTGCGTCTTGGCGTTGACCGCAATGCGCTCCGCCGCCTCCAGGTCGGCGGCGGCGTCGACGTAGGTGTGGCAGTTCCCCACCCCCGTCTCGATCACCGCCACCGTGCTCTCCTCGACCACGCTGCGTATGAGTCCGGCCCCGCCACGAGGGATGAGCACGTCCACGTACCCGCGCAGGCGCATGAGCTGCCTCGCCGTCTCGCGGTCGCTTCCCGGGACCAGCTGAACGCATCCCGCGGGGAGCCCGGCACCTTCCGCCGCCCTGGCCAGTATCTCCGCCAGCAGGCGGTTCGAGAAAATGGCCGAGGAGCTGCCGCGCAGGATGACAGCGTTGCCGGATTTCACGCACAGCCCGGCGGCATCCACGGTGACGTTCGGCCGCGCCTCGTAGATGATGGCCACCACCCCCAAGGGGACCCTTACCTTGCTTATCTCCAGGCCGTTGGGCAGCCTCCAGCCCTCCAGCACCTCGCCCACGGGGTCGGCGAGGGCGGCCACCTCGCGCAGCCCGGCGGCCATCTCCTCGACCCTCTTCTCGTTCAGGGCCAGCCGATCCATGAGCGCAGCGCTGAGGCCGCTCTCGCGCCCGGCCTCGAGGTCCTCGAGGTTGGCGGCGAGTATCTCGCGCGTTCGCGAGACAAGCGCCCGCGCCATCCCCTCCAGGGCATTATTCTTGACCTCCGCCGTGGTCACGGCCAGCCCGAGCGAGGCCGCGCGTGCCCTCTTTCCCAGCTCTTCCATTGCCTTCATTCCGCCCTCCCCACGCACATCCACGCACATCTTATCTCCTCACTGCCGCACGCCTGTCCTCGAAGCGTGACCGCCGCGGCGGCGGCGCCTCCCTCACCCCTCTTTTTCCACTATCACCAGGTGGTCGCGGTGGATGACCTCTTCGCAGCGCTCATGACCCAGCAGACTGGCCGCCTCCGCGCTGCGCAAGCCCCTCACCTCGTCCAGCTCTCCCGCCGAGAGGGTGCAAAGGCCGCGCGCTATCCTCCGGCCCTCCTCGTCCGTGACCTCCACGGCATCGCCGGCATTGAAGCTTCCCCTGCACTCGACCACCCCCGCGGGGAGCAGGCTCTTGCCGCCGTGCAATATGGCCTCCCGCGCTCCCGCGTCGATGACGATGGTCCCGCGTGGGCGCGTGCCGTACGCGATCCAGTGCTTCTGGTTGCGCAGCCTCTTCGAGCTGGGATGGAAATATGTGCCCAGCATATCGCCCCGCATGAGCGTGGGGAGCACGCCGGGCTCATGCCCCGGGGCGACGAGCACCCCGATCCCGGAGGCGGTGGCGATGCGCGCCGCCTCCAGCTTGGCGCGCATCCCCCCCGAGGAATGCTCCTCCACCGTCCTGCCCGCCGACCTCATCATCTCCGAGGTTATCCTCTCCACCTCGCGGATGAGGCGGGCCTCGCGGTCCACCTTGGGGTCGGCGGTATAGAGGCCCCTGATATCGGAGAGCATTATCACCAGGTCCGCTTCGGTGAGCACCGCCACCAGCGCGGCGAGGCGGTCGTTGTCTCCGAAGCGTATCTCCTCCACCGCCACGGTGTCGTTCTCGTTGACCAGCGGCACCACGCCGAGCTCGAGCAGGCGGTCGAAGGTGTTGCGGGCATTGAGATATTGGCGGCGGTGGGAGAAATCATATTGGGTGAAGAGCACCTGGCCGACCCGGAGGCCGTGCTCGGCAAAAAGGCTGCTGTAGAGGTGCAGGAGGAGCCCCTGGCCCACCGACGACGACGCCTGCAGCGAGGGGATGTCGCGCGGGCGCTCGCTCAGCCCGAGCAGCTCGACCCCCGCCGCTATGGCCCCGGAGGACACCAGGATCACCTCCCGTCCCTCGCCGCGCAGCGCAGCAATCTGCTCCACCAGCGACCTCATGTGCGCACGGTCGAGCCGCCCCGCGGCGTCGCTCAGGGTGTAGGTCCCCACCTTGACCACTATGCGCCCGGCCTCGCTGAACCTCTTTCTGGGACTCAAATCCCGCCATCTCCTCTCCGCATCCCCGGCGCCCGCCCCCCGCAGCGCGCACCTCTCTGCGCGCGCTGCCTATCTCTCGGGCATGAAGTCAAAAACGTAATCCGCGATGATCACCGCGTCGCCCTCGCGCGCTCCCTGTCTGAAGAGTTCGTCCTCCACCCCCATGCGCTTGAGCCGCTCCTGCACATAGGCCAGTGCCTGCGGGTTAGCCATGTCCACGGAGCGCAGCAGGCGCTCCACGCGTTCGCCGTCAACGTAGAAGCCCTCTTCCTCCCGCCGCACCCCGAAGGCCTGTTCCCGCAGAGGATCGAAGCTGTAGAGCGTGTGTCCCTCGCAGACTCCCGGCTCCTCCATTCGCCTGGCCTCCTCCACCACCTCCGCCAGCCGCCAGGTGAGAGCCTTCACGCCCTCCCCGCTCACCGCCGACACGGCCATGAACTCCCAGCCCCGTGCAGCGGCAGCCTCCCGTGCTTCCTCCACCCTCTCCGCGTCGGCGACATCGAGCTTATTGGCCGCGACCAGCTGCGGCCTCTCCAGCAGTGCGGGGTTATATGAAGCCAGTTCCCCGGCCACCACCTGCAGCGCCCGTGCCGGGGGACACGCGGCCGCCGGGGAGGCGTCCAGCAGGTGCAGGAGGACCACCGTCCTCTCCACGTGGCGGAGAAATCTCAGGCCGAGTCCTTTCCCGGCGTGAGCCCCCTCGATCAGCCCGGGCAGGTCGGAGATGACGAAGCTCCTCTCATCGTCCATCCTCACCACCCCCAGCACCGGCTCGAGGGTGGTGAAGGGGTAGTCGGCTATGCGGGGACGGGCGGCGGAGACGCGCGAGATAAGGGTGGACTTCCCCGCATTGGGAAAACCCACCACGCCGACGTCGGCGAGCAGCTTGAGCTCGAGCAGGACCTTTCTCTCTTCTCCCGGCTCCCCGCGCTCGGCGAAGTCCGGCGCGCGGCGCGCCGGGGTGGCGAAGGAAGCGTTTCCCCTCCCCCCCCTGCCGCCGCGCGCGATGACCGCCTCCATGTCCGGCCGCGTGAGGTCGGCCAGCAGCTTGCCCTGCTCGTCCCTGACCTGCGTCCCCACCGGCACGCGCAGCACCAGGCCGCTGCCCGCGGCGCCGTGGCGGTTGTTGGCGGCGCCGCTGCCGCCGCGGCCGGCGCGGTAATGGCGCCGGCGCTTGTATTCGACCAGGGTATTCACCCCCGTCGAGGCGCGCAGCACCACCGAGCCCCCCCTGGCTCCGTCCCCGCCGTCGGGTCCGCCCAGGGGGCGGAACCTCTCGCGGAGAAAGCTGGCGCAGCCAGCTCCTCCGTCCCCACCGCGCGCGCATATCTCCACTTCGTCGATGAACATGGGCCTTCTCCCTGCCGAGCCCGCCCCGCTTCCGCCGCCGCGGTCGCCGCCAGAAGCGTTAATAAAAAGTCCCGGTCATGCCGGGACCTTGCGCTCAAAACGGACCACGGCGGACCGGGATGTCTATTCCTGCGGCAACACGCTCACAAAACGCCTGTCGCCGCTGCTGTGATACTTTACGTAACCGTCCACCTTGGCGAAGAGGGTGAAATCCCTTCCCAACCCCACGTTATCGCCCGGCTTCAGCCTGGTTCCGCGCTGGCGCACCAGGATAGACCCCCCGGTCACATACTGGCCGCCGAAACTCTTGACCCCCAGGCGCTTGGAATGGCTGTCCCGCCCGTTGCGGGAACTTCCCACGCCTTTTTTACTCGCCATACGCCATCACCTCTCCGCAAACGTTCAGCCGGTCTCGACCCCCGCCTCCGGCTCCTCCGTCTCCTTCTTTGCCTTCGCCGCTCGCGGCCCGCCGCTTATCCGGTCCACCCTGACCTCGGTGAACCGCTGGCGGTGACCCTGCTTGCGGCGGTATCCCTTCTTGGGCTTGTATTTGAAGACGATGATCTTCGCGCCCTTGCCCTGACGGGTGACCGTCCCCTCGACCTTGACCTTGGCCGCCTCCGGTCCGGCGAGCACATTGCCCTCGCCGCCGGCCAGGAGTACGCGCTCAAACACCACCTTGTCCCCCTCGGGGACATCGAGTTTCTCCACCCGGATAAGAGAGCCCTTCTCCACGCGGTACTGCTTTCCGCCCGTCTCGATCACTGCGTACATGCTTACCTCCACGGCTATTTTACCACAGCTTGAAACACTAACACGGCCTGAAGGGCCTGTAAAGGAATGCCGGGGGGCCGCCCGGGTCCAGGCGGCCCCCCCATGATGCCTTCAACCGTCCCTATCTCACGCAGCCCTCCGCGAAGTACCAGTCGACGGCGGGCTGGTTAGACCCGATGGCATTGTTGCCGTCGCTTATGCCGCGGAAGTTGAAATACTGGGCCAGCTCGACCACGATGGGGGAGGAGGAAACGACCTTCGTGCTCACCTCGGTATCCTGCAGCTGCGGGATGTCGTTGACGTGCACGGTGTAGCGGGAATGGGGCCTCATCTCCACCTTGCGGCCGACCGTCACCCCGTCCGAGCGCATGAAGAGGATGTCCACGCTGGCGACCTCGTCGCCGGGGTTGAGGAAGAGCACGTATTCGTCGAACTCCCCCCCCGTATAGCCCTCGGCCAGGTACCACTGCCGATTGGGCTCCGGGGCGCCTATGCTGGCATGTCCCCCCTTGCGGCCCTGGTAGTCGAAGTACATGGAGCGCTCCGCGACGATGGGAAGGTCGGAGTCGACGCGCACGGATACCTCCGTCGCCTCCAGGCCCGGCAGCGTGTCCACGTGCACGCTGTGGCGCCTGCGCCCGGGCACGCTCACCTGGTGGGAGCTTATCGCGCCGTCCGGCTTCATGAAGCTCAGGGTGACCGTGGCCGTGCCGTCGTTGGGGTTCTGCAGAAGCACCCAGGTGTCGAAGGACTCCCCGGTGTAGCCCTCGGCGAAGAACCACGTATTCGAGGTGGAGCTGGCGCCGATGGAGCCGTGCCCCCCGTCCTTGCCGCCGTAATTGAAGTACATCGCCCGCTCCGCCACCACGGGGATATCGCTGAAGACCTGGGTGGAGACATCGCAGGCTTCGAGGCCCGGCACCTCGTCCACGTGCACGCTGTGGCGAGAGCGCGGCGGGATGCTCGCCTGCCTGGTGATCACCCCCCCGTCCGCACGCATGAAGCTCAGGGTGACGTTGGCGGTGGCATGATTGGGGTTCTGCAGAAGCACCCAGGTGTCGAAGGAGGCCCCGGTGTAGCCCTCGGCGAAGAACCACGTCTTGGAGGGCGCGTCGGTGCCGATGGAATCGGAACCGCCCTTGCGGCCTTTATACCTGAAGTACATGGCGCGCTCGGCCAGTACCGGGGTATCGCTTCTGACGTGGGCCGAGAAGGATCCGCAGCCCACGGTCTCTCGCACCGGCACCGTGAAGCGGCTGTTGGCGCCCACGCTGTAGGCGAAGCTCCGGCTCGAGCCGTCATCCCCCTGAAAGGTCACCTCGACCTGCGCCTCCCGCTCGCTCGGGTTCATGACCAGGAGATAGGCGTCGAAGCTGTCGCAGGCGGGCGCCGGGGGCGGAGCCGCGGCCGGGGCCGCGGCGGGGACGGGCGCGCGGTCCGCGCTGGCGGGGAGGGAGGAGAAGGCCATGAACTCCTGCGTCACGTACAGGGTGTTGCCGCCCTTGATCACCCCTATCCCGATGCAGTTGAACTCGCGCCGCAGGATGTTAGCCCGGTGCGAGGGGCTGTTCATGAGCGCATTGAAGGCCACCTCTACGCTGGGGGCCTTGGCGATGTTCTCGCCGGCGAGGTTCCAACCCGTGATGCCGCGTGCCGAGATGCGCTGCTGCAGGGTCCCCGACACGGGGGAGACGTGAGCAAAGAACTTGTGCTCATACATCTCGTTGCAGTAGTCGCGTGCCATGTCCGTGAGCCGCTGCTCCGCGCTCAGGAGGGGCAGCCCCGCCCCGTTGCGGGCCTGGTTCACAAGCTGCAGCATGCAGGCCTCCTCGGCCGAGGCGTTCACCGCTGCCTGCGCCGTGCCCCCGGCCATCGGCAAAGGGTGCATGAGGGCCAGGGCGAGGACGGTCACGGTCAAGACCGCCGCCGCATCTTTCTGCCACCGAGCGAGTCCTCTCATCTTGTCTCCCCCCTCTTGTCCCCGAGGTCTGGCGGCAAGCCCTCCGCATCGTCCGCCCGCTTCGTGTGCCTGAAAACAAAACGCCCTTTCCACCGCGGTGGAAAGGGCGTCGCTTTCGGCGGCAGCCTGGCTGTCCTAGCCGCTTACGCGACCTTAGACCCATGGCTTTGCGCCCTCTCCTTTCGGAAGAGTTTGCCTTTATCACCTGAGGTATATTTGATTCTCAAGGTCTGCATATCCTATCGACATCCGGCGGGCGATGCTTGAGCCCTTCCCCACCCCCCGGCCTTGGCGCGGGACTCGCGGCGCAAAAGCCTAAAGTCAAGGGGGATGGATGCCGATAGTTAAATTGCCAAAAATCTACGCCGAACGAGTTTTGGTCATGGCCGGGAAGCCTGCCCGCTTCCCGGTCTCCCTTCTGTGGAAGTCTTCGCCCCGCGCGGGCGGCAGCATTCGCGCGCGCTCCCATCCCCGCCCGCTGACCGCCGGCGCATCACAGGGGCTCGCTGGCCAGCAGCCGGGAGACGACCACGATACGCTGAGCCGCGCTGTACCAGGGATGGCAGGCGGTGAGCGTCAGCCTGGCCTCGTCCCCCTGCTCCAGCACGGTGAGGTCTTCGGGCCGCACTATGCGCTGCTCGCACACGGAATAGACATGGCGGTGGGAGGCGGTGACGAGGGCGACCTCGTCCCCCTGCTCCAGCTGCTCGATATGGCGAAAGGGCGCGCCGTAGGTCGTGCGGTGTCCGGATATCACGCAGTTGCCGTGCTGACCGGGGTATGCGGTGCCGGGTATGTGTCCGGGGCCGCGTTTGAGGTTGACCGTGTCATCCAGCCCCGCGAGCTGGACCACGATGGCGTCCAGCCCGATGTCGGGCGCCATTATCCGGGCCACGCCGCCGCCGATAGAGACGTTTCCCTGCTCGGATGAGGCCGGGTTATCCTCCCAGCGCCGCATCAATTCCTGTTGCGCGGCCGCGGCGCGGCGGTCGGTGAGGTGGATGTAGAGGTAGCTCCCCGCCAGCGGGAGCAGACCCAGGAAGGTCAGAGAGAGGCCGGCGATGATGAGCACCCTCCCCCGGCGGCGGCGCTTTCCCTCCACCCCGGCACTTCCCTCCCCCGCCGCCGCCCGCGCGCCCTCGCCCGGCATCGCCTCTCCTCACCGCCTAGGGATCGCGGAAAACGATGCCCCGCCCATGGCATACCGGGCAGGTCTCCCCGAAGGCCTCGATGAGGCCTTCGGACACGTTCTTGCGTGTCATCTCCACCAGGCCCAGCCTGGTCAGCTCGACCACGTAGGTCTTGGTGCGGTCTTTTTCCAGTTCCTGGTTAAGTGCTTTGAGCACCGCGCGGCGGTTCTTGGCCTCGTTCATGTCGATGAAATCGATGATTATCATCCCCCCGATGTCCCGCAGGCGCAGCTGGCGCACCACCTCGGTCACCGCCTCGATATTGGTGCGCAGGACGGTCTCCTCCAGGGACTTGTTGCCCACGTATCTGCCGGTGTTGACGTCGATGGCCGTGAGCGCCTCGGTGGAGTCGATGACGATGGACCCGCCCGAGGGCAATGGCACGCTGCGGCTGAGCGCGTCCCTGATCTGGCGATTGATGTCCAGCGCCTCGAAAACCTTGGTCTCATCCGCGTAGCGCACCACGCGCTCCACAAGGGCGGGAGCCACCAGCCTGAGGTAATGCTTGATGCGGCGGAAAGAACGGGAGGAATCGACCAGGATGCGCTCGTAGCTGGCGTCCATGATGTCCCGCACCACCTTCAGCTCCAGCTCCGGTTCCTGGTGGAGGGGGGCGGGGGCCCGCTTCTTCTCCGCCGCCCGGTGCACCTGCCTCCACACCTTGTTGAGATAGACGAGGCTTTTTCTCAGCTCCGCCGCATCGGCGTCCTTCGCCGCCGTGCGCACGATGACGCCGACGTCCTTGGGACGCACTTCCTCCACCACCTTGCGCAGGCGCGCCCGCTCCTCCTCGCTCAACCTGTGCGAGACGCCCACCGTGGTCACCTGGGGGAGCAGCACCAGGTACCTCCCGGCGAGGGAGATGTAGGTGGTGAGGCGGGCTCCCTTGCTCCCCATGGGGTCCTTGGTCACCTGGACCATGACCTCCTGGCCCTGCTTGAGGATCTTGGTTATGTCCCGGCGCTGGCGCGGGCCGTCCACGAAGATGTCACCCACGTAGAGCAGGGCGTTGCGGTTGTGGCCGATGTCGAGGAAGGCCGCCTCCATGCCCGGCAGGACGTTCTGCACGCGCCCCTTGTAAATGTCTCCCACGATGGAGCGCCGATCCTCGTTGCTCACCAGTATCTCCTGCAGCACGCCGTCCTCCAGCACCGCCACCCTGGTCTCGTGCTGATAGGCGGCCACCACGATCTCCTTTTTGGCCGCGGGCGGCCTGGCCGGCCTGCGCGGCCTTCTTCTCCTTCTCTCAGCCATCTCTTATCCGGGACCTTTCTCCATCGCCATCTCTCCCCCCGTGGAATCCAGGACCTGTCGGCGGCCGCACCCGCCTATGCCTGATCATGGCCATTCCTCATCCCTCATCTCTTTCACTTCACCACTCGCTCCGTCGTAGAAGAATACGCTCCCCGCTGCATCCTCGAAAACCTCGTGCGGCGAGGCGTAAAGGCCCATCCTGGTCACGCCGGCGTGACGCGAGAGCGGGCGCACCGCCGCGGCGAACGCCTCCAGGGCATCCTTGAGGCGCCCCTGCCTCTCGCCGCTCAAGGGCAACAGCAGGAAAGCGGTCCCCTCCGCATCCTCGAGGCGGAAGAGCCCGTAACGAGCCCAGCGCGACAGCTTGGGCATGGTGGGCGCGAGCAGCTGCGTCCCGCCGACCTCCAGCCCTTGCGGCAGCACCCCGTTCATCCTCTCCTCCAGCCCCGCCAGGTCCGCTCCCTCCTCCACCGCCACCTCCAGGTATTCCGCCTCGGCGGCCACCCCCAGGGGCAGCGCCGGGGAGAAGCTCATGCGCGGCCTGGGGCTGAACCCCGCGGAGAAGACCAGCGGGATGCCGCTGCGCCGCAGGGCCATCTCCATGGCGCGCACCGTCTCGCGGTGCGAGAGGTAGGCGGCGTCACCCTCCTTGCGGTATCTGAGCAGCAGCCTCCTCATCCCTCCGCCCCTCGTGCCAGCCGTACCACCGTCTCCGCATCGTCGCATGCGCCGCAGTGCGAACACTCGCCGAAGCGGCAGTCGGGCGTCTCCTCGCCCCGCAAGGCCTTGCCGTATTCCTCCCAGAGGAAATCCCTGTCCACTCCGGCGTGGAGGTGGTCCCAGGGCAGCACCTCCGCGCGGGCCCTCTCCCTCTCCACGTACCAGGCGGGGTCGAGGCCGCGGGAGAGCAGCGCATCCCTCCATCTTTCCCAGGAGAAAAACTCGCTCCAGCCGTCCAGGCACCCCTCCCGTGCCGCGGCGACCACGGCGGGAAAGAGCCGGCGGTCTCCGCGCGAGAGCACGCCCTCGAGATAGCTCATCTCGCGCCTGTGCCACCTCAGGGTAACGCCGCGCAGGCGCAGCCCTTGCTTGAGGATGGAGTGGCGCCTGGCTATCTCGGCCAGAGACATCTGTCGCGACCACTGCAGCGGGGTATGGGCCTTGGGCACGAAGGTGGACACGCTGACCGCGAGGCGCAGGCCCTTGGCCGGCCCTCCCTCCGCCCCCTCGCGCATGATGCGCCTCACCAGAGCGCAGATCTTCTCCACGTCGTCTTCGCTCTCGCCCGGGAGGCCCACCATGAAATAGAGTTTAATCTTTCTCCAGCCCTGGCGATAGGCCGCGGCCACCGCGGCGAGGAGGTCCTCGTCCCTGACCCCCTTGTTCACCACCTTGCGCAGGCGCTCCGAGGCCGTCTCCGGCGCGAAGGTCAACCCCGTGCGCTTGACCTTGCGCAGGCGGGCCGCCAGCTCCACCGAGAAGGTATCCGTGCGCAGCGAGGGCAGCGATACCGCGATGTGCCGCTCCTCCATCTCCTCGCTGAGGGTGCCCGCGAGCGAGAGGATGCGGCTGTAATCGGCGCTGTTCAGCGAGGCCAGCGAGATCTCGTCGCAGCCGGTGTTGTTCACCAGCTCCCACGCCCATCCGCGCAAGCGCTCTTCCGACCTCTCCCGCACCGGGCGGTAAAGCATGCCCGCCTGGCAGAAACGGCAGCCGCGCGTGCACCCCCTGAATATCTCCAGGCTGCAGCGGTCATGGACGGGCTCGATGAGCGCTATCACCGGGCGGCAGGACGGGCGCCGGCGGTCGAGGTCCGTGAGCAGGCGTTTGCGCACCGGCCAGGGGGCGCCGGGCGCGGGCTCGATGGCCTCCACTTCGCCGCCGGGCAGGTAGGTGACGCGATAGAGGGAGGGGACGTAGATTCCCGCGATGGAGGCGCACTCGCGCCGCAGGGCGGCGCGGTCTCCGCCTCCCTTTTTCTTCCATGACTTCACCACATCGAGCAGTTCGTGGATGACCTCCTCCCCCTCCCCGAGCACGAGGAGGTCGAACAGCTCCGCCAGCGGCTCGGGGTTGAACGCGCCCGGCCCTCCCCCCACCACCAGCGGCATCCCGCTGCCGCGCTGCGAGGCCGCGAGGGGAATGGCGGCGAGGGCGAGCACGCGCACCACGTTGGCATAAGTCAGCTCGTGCTGCAGGGTCATGCCCAGGATATCGAACTCGCTCAGCGGCACGCGGCTCTCCAGCCCGAAGAGGGAGACGGCGCGTTGCGTCATCCGCTCCTGCATATCCACCCAGGGCAGATAAGCGCGGTCGGCCATGGCGTCTTCGCGGGCGTTTATCTCCTCGTAGAGTATGGAGAGGCCGGGGTAGGACATGCCGATCTCGTAGGCATCGGGGTAGACGAGCGCACAGGTGACCTCCGCGCCGGAAAAGGACTTGCGGCACGCGTTCACCTCGATGCCGAGATAGCGGCCGGGTCGGGATACCCCCGCCAGTTCCTCGCTCAGGAACGATGCCGTTTTCTCGCGCAAATTTCTTCCTCCACAAAACCGAAGGCGGCACGAAGCCGCCTCACAACCATATCATCCGGCCCGGGGGCCGTTCCAGGGGCATGGCCCGTTCCCGCCGCCCGCCGCGCCTTACTTGTTGCGCAGAAAGACCGGGATGTCCAGGTCCTCAGATTCGAAGACCGCGGTCTTCTCGGGTGACGTCTCCGGCTTTGCCGCCCGCCGCCCCGACCTCTGCGGGATGGTGCCGAACTCGAACCCGGTGGCGATCACCGTGACCTTGAGTTCGTCGCCCAGCGAATCGTCGATAACCGCGCCGAAGATGATGTTGGCATCCGGGTCGGCCACGCTGGCGATGATCTCCGCCGCCTCGTTGACCTCGAAGAGGCCGAGGTCGGTCCCGCCCGAGATGTTGAGCAGGATCCCCTTGGCGCCCTCGATGGAGGCCTCGAGCAGCGGGCTGGAGATGGCCGTCCTCGCCGCCTCCGAGGCGCGGTTCTCGCCCGCGCCCACCCCGATGCCCATGAGCGCCGAACCCGCGCTGGACATGATGGTGCGCACATCGGCGAAGTCCAGGTTGATCAGGCCGGGCACGGTGATGAGGTCGGTTATGCCCTGCACCCCCTGGCGCAGGATGTCGTCGGCCATGCGGAAGGCGTTGAGGATGGAGGTCTTCTGCTCCGCCACCTCCAGGAGGCGGTCGTTGGGGATGATGATCAGGGTGTCCACCTTCTCGCGCAGCTTGTCGATCCCCTCCTCCGCCTGCTGGGCCCGCTTGCGGCCCTCGAAGGAGAACGGGCGGGTGACCACGCCTATGGTCAGCGCACCCTGCTCCTTGGCGATCTCGGCGACGATGGGGGATGCCCCGGTCCCGGTTCCCCCTCCCTTGCCGGCGGTGATAAAGACCATGTCCGCGCCCTTGATGGACTCCCCCACCGCCTCCCGGTTCTCCATTGCCGCCTGCTCGCCGACCTCCGGATTGGAGCCTGCCCCCAATCCGCGGGTGATGTTGCCGCCGATGTACACCTTGACATCGGCGTCGGACATAAGGAGGGCTTGCGCGTCGGTGTTGATGGCCACGAACTCCACTCCCTTGAGCCCTGCATCGATCATGCGGTTGATGGCGTTCGTGCCACCGCCTCCCACACCGACGACCTTTATCACCGCCAGGTAATTGGTTGCGGTCTCCGGCATTTCCAGTCCCTCCTTTATCCTTTGCCCCTGTGAAAAAATCGTTGAGGCTAGCACTCCATTCTTAAACCATCACTTTAGAGTTTTCGCGAAGGGCTCGACTGCGACCCCTTCCGCCTAACCCTAGTTTACGACAACGCGTTCCCCGACTCCTTCCCTTCGGCTCCATTCCTTCATACTTTTTCCAGCTGGCGCGAAGCGCACGCCGCCCTCCGCCCCCCCCGGAGGGGGAGCGCGAGGGAAAGTCGGCCGCCAACGCCCCCTCGATTCCGCTCGCCCAGCCCTGCGCCGGCGCCGGCTGCCTCCCGAACGCGGCCCGGGGCGGCGTCTCCAGTCCTCGCTCTGGATTATTATACCTTAACGGAAACATTATACTTGCAAAACAGCCTGAATGTTAAGTCTCGATGTATATCGGCGGAAACGCCTGCCGCCGGGGCGCTCAGGGGGAGGGCTTGATCACCGCATGCTCGGGGAGGGAAACGTCTATATATTCCACCGCCCCGTAGCGCGGGAGCAGGACGCCCAGCGCCATGAGGGTTACGGCGTTCTTGCGCGAGAGGTCGTCGGCCTCGCCGTAGATGACCAGCGCACCGTTCGCCTCCAGGTAAAGCCCATGTGCGTGCCTCATCCCCACCACCTGCGTCCGCTCCCTCAGGGGGGCGGGAAGGCTTCCCAGAAGGGAGGTCACCATGGCGAAATCCAGGCCGCTCACCCTGTTTCCCGGCAGCAGCAGGGGAAGCTGCAGGTCCCTGATCTCCACCAGGCCCGGCGGCATCTCGTCCACGCTCGCGAGCACCACCCCGCCCTGGTCCACGAGCAGGAACCTGCCGCCCTGGACGATGACCCCGCTCGGGCGCCGTTCGCTCACCTTCAGCACCACGGTGCCGGGAAAGCGCCTCCGCACCTCCACGGCGGCCAGGCAAGGCTCGGAGAGCAGCGCTTTTTCTACCGCCTTGACGTTCATCTTCAGCAGGTGGGTCTGCGGGGTTATCCCGGAGAGGGCGCGCAGGTATTCCTCGCTCAGGGCGCTCGCCCCCCTCACCTCGACGTGTTTCACGTTGAGGACCCCGGTCCCGGTGTAGGTCCAGAGCAGGGCCGCGAGGGAGAGGACGAGCAGGCCCCCCAGGAGCGCGGTGCGCACGGGCCCCGGGCCGCCCGCGGCCTTGTCGCGGCCCCGCGCAGCCCGCCGCCGCTCCGGCTGCGGCCTCTCCCCCGCGCGCGAGGCCTTCGCCTCCGCCTCCACGGCGCGGCCTTTCCGCCCGCGCGCGCTCCGCCCGGTGCCCCGCGGCGCTTGCGCTCGCCTTCGCGCATCCGCGGCCCGCCTCGCGCGCTTTGCGGCCTTGGCCCGGGGGCGGGCGCGCGAGGCCTTCGCCTCCGCCGCGCCGGACCTCTCCCTTTCCCCTTCCATGTCCGCAGCTTTTTCCTCCCTGCCGCCGGGTGCAGGCGCGGCACCCCTCCCCCCGGCGCGCGCGCCTCCCCGCTCCCGCCCCCTCAGCCACCGCGGCATCTCGCGCCCCGCCCGACCTTGAGCGCGGCGGTGGCGAGGACCATCTCCACCACCTCCGCGAAAGAATAACCCGCGGCCGCGGCGGCCTTCGGAATGAGGCTGAGCGCGGTCATGCCCGGTATGGTGTTGATCTCGAGGCAGTAAGGCCTGCCCTGCGCGTCGAGCATGAAGTCCACGCGTGAGAGGCCCTCGCAGCCCAGGGCGTCGTGGGCGGCGAGCGAGAGGTCCTGCAGCTCCCGTGCCGACGCCTCCGGGATGTGCGCGGGGACGATGTATTCGGTCATGCCGCGGGTGTACTTGCACTCGTAGTCGTAGTAATCCTTGCTGGGCCGCACCTCGAGCACGGGGAGCACGGCCGGCTCCCCCCCCAGCAGCCCCACCGTCACCTCCCTGCCGTCGATATAGCGCTCCACCATCACCAGCCGGTCGTAAAGGTGTGCCTCCTCGATGGCGCGCGCCAGTTCCTCCCGGCCGTGCACCCGGCTCGCGCCCGCCGATGAGCCCTCGCAGTTCGGCTTGACCATGCAGGGGAAGCCGAGGTCCCGCGCTATACCCTCCGCCACCGCCCCCGCGCCGAGGCGCGCCGTTTCCTCCGCGGTCACCATCACGTCGTCGGCCACGGGTATGCGGTGGGAACGCATTATCCGCTTGCTCATGTGCTTGTTCATGGCCACGGCGCTGGACATCACCCCCGAGCCCGTATAGGGGATGCCGAGGAGCTCCAGCAGCCCCTGCACCGTGCCGTCCTCCCCCAGGCGCCCGTGCAGCATGATGAAGACGGCGTCGACGCGGTCGCGCAGGGACGCGACCTGCTCGACCACCGCCTCCCCCACATCGACCTCGCGCACCTCGTGGCCCAGTTCGGCCAGCGCCGCGGCCACGGCCGCTCCCGAGAGCAACGATACCTCCCTCTCCACGGAGAGCCCCCCCATGAGAACAGCTACCCGGCTCACGGCCGCTCTTCTCCCCTCATCCCCACCAGCCTGATCTCCTCCTCCAGCTCGATGCCCTCCACCCTCGCCACCTCGTCCCTGACCCGCCTCATGAGCTCGAACACCTCGCGGGCGCTCGCCCCCCCCAGGTTGACGATGAAGTTGGCGTGCTTGTGCGAGACCATGGCCCTCCCGACCCGGGTCCCCTTGAGGCCGCAGCGGTCGATGAGCTCCCCGGCGGACGTCCCCTGAGGGTTGCGGAAAACGCTGCCCGCGGATCTTTGCCTCAATGGTTGGTTCTCCCTGCGCCACGCCATGACCTCCCCGCGGCGGGACGCGAGCTCGCCCCTCCCCGCCCGCCGCAAGCGCAACCTGGAGGCGTAAACGACGTCGCCCTCCCGCAGCGCGCTCTCGCGGTATCCGAAGGCCATGGCCCCGCGGTCGAGCTTCCTGACCGCCACGCCCCGATCGCTCACGCTCATGACCTCCACCTCCAGCACCAGCTCGCCGATGCTGGACCCCATGGCCCCGGCGTTCATGCATATGGCGCCGCCGACGCTTCCCGGTATCCCGGCCAGATCCTCCAGGCCCCCCATCTCCATATCGATGGCCCAGTCTATAGCCCGCTTGAGCCCGCACCCTGCCTCAACGTAAACCTCATCTTTACTCTTTCTGGTTATCCGTTTCAGCCCCTCGCCGACCACGGCCACCACCCCGTCAAAGCCGCGGTCGGAGACGAGAAGGTTGGATCCCCCTCCCATCACCAGCAGGTCCGCACCGGTCTGCGCCACGGCCTCCAGGAGCATGCAGAGGTCGTCCATACCCGAGGGCACCGCCAGCAGCGCCGCGGGCCCCCCGATGGCGAAGGTCGTGAAACGCGCCAGCGGCACGCCCTCCATGAGGGTCCCGGCGAACCCGGCACGCAGCCTTTCCCGCATCCCCTCCCGCCAGGTCATGCCCCCGCGCCCCCCATCCTCCCCGCGCCCTCGCTCCGCTCCCCCCTCAGTATCCCTGCCACCTCCCCGGCACACTGCGTTATGTCGCCCGCCCCCATGGTCAGCACCAGGTCGCCCCCGCGCACAAAGCTCGCCACCCCCGCTCCCAGCTGGGAGCGGCGCGGTATGTACATCACCTGTTTGCGGGGATCCGCCTCCAGCAGCGCGTCCACAATGAGCTTCCCGCTCACCCCCGGCACGGGGTCCTCGCCCGCCGCATAGACATCGGTGACGATGACCAGGTCGGCCTGCAGCAACGCCTCCGCGGAGTCACGCCACAGGGCGGCGGTGCGCGAATAGCGGTGGGGCTGGAAGACGCAGACCACGCGCTTTGCCCCCTCGCAGGCGGCGGCCATCAGCGTGGTCCGCACCTCCGAGGGGTGATGGGCATAGTCGTCGATGAGCCTCACACCCGCGACCTCGTCCACGAACTGATAGCGGCGCTGCACCCCCTTGAAGGCCGCCAGCGCGCGGGCCGCCGGCGCGAAGTCCACGCCGATGGACAGGGTGAGGGCCAGGGCCGCCATGGCGTTGTGCACGTTGTGGCGCCCCGGTATGCTCAGCCTGACCTCGCCCAGCGTCTCCTCGCCCCGCTGCACCCGGAAGGCGCTTCCACCCGGGAAGAGGTCCACGTCCACGGCGCGGTAATCGTTGCCCGCAGCCTCGCCGAAGGAGACCTCCCGGGCCGCCCCCTGCCCCCGCAGCGCCGCCGACCCCCGGTCGTCCCCCGAGAAGACCAGCATGCCGCCGGGGGGGAGCAGGGAGACGAAGCGGCGGAAATATTCGTGCACCTCCTCGCCGTCACGGAAGAAGTCCAGATGGTCCTCCTCGATATTGGTGACGATGGCCGCCCACGGGCGCAGGAGCAAAAAGGAGCCGTCGCTCTCGTCCGCCTCGGCGATGATGTGCTCGCCGCTGCCGGCGTGGGCGTTGCTGCCCACGTCGTTGAGTTCGCCGCCGACGACGTAGGTGGGGTCCAGGCCCGCCTCGCGCATGATCATGGCCGCCATGGAGGTCGTGGTCGTCTTGCCGTGGGTGCCGGCCACGGCGATGCCCTTGCCCTCGCCCATGATCATGCCCAGCATGGCCGCGCGCGGGATCACCTCCACCCCCAACTCCCGTGCCCGTGCCAGCTCGCGGTTCCTCTCCGGGATGGCCGACGACACCACCAGCATATCCGCCCCCTCCACGTTGCGGGCGTCGTGGCCGATATGTATGCGGGCGCCCATCTGCATCAGGCGCCTGGTGTTGCGCGATTCCTTGAGGTCCGAGCCGCTGACCCTTATCCCCCTGGCCAGCAGGACCACGGCTATGGCGCTCATGCCCGCCCCGCCTATGCCCAGCAGGTGCACCGCTTTGTCTCTATCCACATCTGCCTCCTATGCCCGGGAAAGCACCACTTCCGCCAGCCTGGCGGCCGCGTCGGGCCTGCCCAGCCCGCGGGCCGCCTCCCGCATCTCCTCCAGCCTGCCCTCGTCCTGCAGCAATGTGTCCACCTCGGCGACCAGGCGCCGGCCGTCGAGCGCCCCGTCATCCAGCACCAGCGCCGCCCCCGCCGCGGCCAGCACCTCGGCGTTGGCGTCCTGATGCGCCGCGGTGGCATGCGGGTAGGGCACGAGGATGGACGGGCACCCCGCCGCCGCCAGCTCGGAGATGGTCGCGGCGCCGGCGCGGCACACCACCAGGTCCGCCGCCGCGTAGAGGAGGTCCATGCGCTCCACGAACTGCATGGGGCGGTAGATGAAGGGCGCCGGCTCGTGCTTCCCCGCCGCGGCCATGAACTCCCCGAACTTGTCCCGGCCCACGGCATGCAGGAGCTGCATGTCCCGCCGCCCCCCCCACCTGGGGAGCGCCCCCAACACCGCACGGTTAAGGGACGCCGCCCCCTGGCTTCCGCCCACCACCGCCAGGGTCTTGCGCCCGCTCTGCAGGGAAAAGGCCCGCAGCGCCTCCTCGCGCGCCTGCGGGCGCGGCGGCCTGAGCAGCGGGTTCCCCGTCACCACCGCTTTCCTCGCCCAGCCGCGGCGGCCCTCCAGGGTGCGGGAAAAGGCGACCGCGATGGCGCTCGCCGCCGGCGCGAGCAGGCGGTTGGCCAGCCCGGGGATGACGTTCTGCTCCTGCAGCACGAGCGGGACGCGCAGGCTCAGTGCGGCCAGCGCCCCGGGGACGCTGGCATAGCCCCCGAAGGCCACCGCCACCGCGGGCCTGTCCCCCCTCATCTCCCGCCGGCAGTGCGCGCATGCCCGGCACACCTCCGCCAGCGCCTTGAGGTTGGAGGCATCCAGGCGGCGCACCAGGCCGCTGGCCTCGACGGGGACGACCTTCTTCCCTTCCAGCAGGGCGCTCGACGGCGACTTGCGGTTGAGATAGAGGGCGACCTCTACGCCTTCACGCGATGCGAGCTCCTCTGCCAACGCGAGCAGGGGGTGGAGATGGCCTCCGGTCCCTCCTCCGCATATCGCCACCTTCACGCTTTCTCCTCCCATCATGTGCGGCGGGCGCCCCGCCCTCGTGGCGGGAGACGTTTATGAGTATACCTGCGAGGCACATGCAAATCACCAGCGAAGAACCGCCGTAACTGAAAAAGGGCAGGGTGATGCCGGTGATGGGCAGCACCCCGCAGGCCGCCCCCATGTTTATCACCGCCTGCACCCCCAGCATGCAGGCGATGCCCATGGCCAGGATGCGCCCGAGCCGGTCGGGCGCGTTGCGGGCGATCCTGAAACCGAGCCAGAGGAAGAGCGCGAACAGCGCCAGCACCGAGAGGGTCCCCAAAAGCCCCGCCTCCTCACCGATGATGGAGAAGATGAAGTCGGTGTGGGCGTTGGGCAGGTAGAAGAATTTCTGGCGGCTCATGCCCAGGCCCAGGCCGCTGACGTTGCCGGAACCGAGGGCGATCATGGACTGGATGATGTGAAAGCCCCCCTCGCGCGGAGCGTTCCAGGGGTCGAGAAAGGCGAAGAAGCGTGCCTTGCGGTACGCGGAGATGAAGATGAAGAGGAGGGTGGCGGAGGCGCCCCCCAGCGTCAGCAGGGCCATCTTGGGCAGCGGGGCCCCGGCCAGCCAGAGCACCGCGCATACGGAGACGGCGATGACGATGGCGCTCCCCAGGTCCGGCTCCAGGAGGATCAGCAGGCAGGCCAGGGCGGTGGCCGCGAGCACGGGCACGATGACCCCTCGCCAGCTCCCCAGCTTGCCTTCGCGCCGGCTGTAGATGTGCGCGGCGAAGAGAAGCAGTGCCAGCTTGGCTATCTCCGAGGGCTGCACCACGATGGGGCCGAGGACCAGCGACCTCCTGCTCCCGTAGACCTCGGCACCGAGGATGGGCACCGCCGCCAGGGCCAGCAGGGCCACGCCCACGAGCAGCGGCGAGCAGGCAGCCAGGCGATGATAGTCCGTATAGGCCATGGCCAGCAGGGCCACCGCCCCCACCCCGAACCAGATGGCCTGGCGCAGGAGGAAATAATAGCTGGAGCCGTGGGCATGCAGGGCGAGACCGGAACTGGCGGAGAAGATCATCACCATGCCGTAGAGGAACATGATCAGGGTCACGCCCAACACGGCGTAACCGGTGGGCGTGAGCCCCTCGGCGGTGTCTCTCGCCGCCCTCCCCCTCGACGCGGGTACCGCCCGCAGGGCGCTCTTGTCCCGCCTGCGGCGCGCCTCCACCAGCGCCCGCGGCGGCTGCTTGCCCCTGGCGGCGGAGTTCTTCGACGCGGCTTTCTCAGCCATGGCCGCCCCTCCCCCCGCCGTAGGCCCTGACCAGCGACTGGAAATGTCTTCCCCTTTGCCGGAAGTCGGTATAGCGGTCGAAGGAGGCGCAGGCGGGGGTGAAGAGGACCACGTCGCCGGCCCGCAGCACTTGCGGCAGATGGGCGAAGACCTCCTCGAGCCCGGGGAGGGAACGCACCTCGAGGCGGACCTGCGCCCGCTCCAGCTCCTGCGCCATCTCCCCCGCGGCCTCGCCCACCAGGTACACGGCGCGCACCTCTCCCCGCCCGCCGCGCCTTCCCAGCTCGGCCGCCAGCGGCGCGAAGCTCAGCCCCTTGTTCCTCCCCCCCAGGATGACCACCAGCGGCCCCGGGAACGCCTGCAGGGCGCGCAGCGCCGCATGCGGGTTGGTGGCCTTGGAATCGTCGTAGAAACGCACCCCCCCGGCCTCCCCCACCAGCTGCAGGCGGTGGGGCAGGCCGCGAAAGCCGCGCAGGGCCTCCCCCGCCGCCGCGGGCTCGATGCCCAGGGACACGAGCACCGCCGCCGCGGCCATGGTGTTCTCCAGGTTATGCCATCCAGGCAGCGGGAGGTCCTCGGCGCGCAACACCTGCCGCGCGCCGGCGCGCGGGTCGCGGCAGAAGACCGCCCCCTCGCGCGCGAATACCTCCGCCTCCTCGCGCGGTGCGCGCGAGAAGTAGAGCACCCGCGAGGGCGCGGATGCACTGGCGCGCACGCAGAGCGGGTCGTCCAGGTTGCATACCGCCACCTCGCGCGGCCCCTGCCGGGCCCAGATACGGCTCTTCGCCGCCACGTAGTCCTCCAGGTCATGATGCCAGTCGAAATGGTCCTCGGCTATGTTGAGCAGCACCGCGACCTCGGGCCGGAAGTCCAGCGTATAAGCGAGCTGGAAGCTCGACACCTCCGCCACCAGCAGCGCCCCTTGCGCCGCCTCTTCCACCGCCCTGACCAGGGGGTACCCGATATTGCCCGCCGCGACCGCGGGCCTGCCCAGGCGCTCGCACGCCCAGGCGATCATGCTCACGGTGGTGGTCTTGCCGTTGGTGCCGGTCACCGCCACCAGCGGGCCGCGCGCCAGCCTCCAGGCCAGCTCCACCTCGCTCCACACCGCCACGCCCCTCTCCCCGGCCCGGCGCAGGAGGGGCAGCCGCGGGGGAACGCCCGGGCTCACCACCACCAGGTCCTTCCCCTCCAGCAGGGAGGGGTGGTGGTGGCCGAGGGCGCTTCCCGCCCCGCGCTCCTCCAGCTCCGCGGCGGCGGCCCTCGCCGCGTCCGCCCGCGAGATGTCGTTCACCGTGACCTCGACCCCCTCGCGCAGGAGCCTGTCCGCGGCGGCGCGGCCCGAGACGCCCAGCCCCAGCACCAGCGCCGAGGTGACGCCCTGCAGTCCCGGCCCGATCCCCTCAGGCATGCGCAACGCCCGCTCCCCCCCGGGAGGGGGCGGCGCCCGCCGCCCCAGCCCGGAACGCCCGCGGCGGCGTGTCTGCCGCCACGGCTACTTGCCCCCCACGTAATTGATATAGAAGATGATGAAGCCCGTGCCCACGAAAAAGCCCCCCACTATCCACAGCCTGATCAGGGTGGTCACCTCCGACCAACCCTTGAGCTCGAAGTGATGGTGCAGGGGCGCCATGCGGAAGACCCGCCTGCCGGTGGCCTTGTACACCAGCACCTGCACGGCTACGGAGACGGTCTCGAGCACGAAGAGCCCTCCCAGCAGGAGCAGGAGCAGCTCGGTCTTGGAGAGCATGGCCACCGTGGCCAGGCTGCAGCCCAGGGCCAGGGAGCCCGTGTCCCCCATGAAGATATATGCGGGGGGGGAGTTCCACCATAAAAAACCGATGCAGCTGCCCATGAGCGCCCCGCAGAAGATGGCCATGTCCAGGGACCCCTGCACGTGAGGGTAGAGGAACTGGTGGTTGCGGAACTGGGTGAAGGTGATGAGGATATAGGCCGTCATGACCAGGATGGTCGCCCCCGAGGCCAGCCCGTCGAGCCCGTCGGTGAGGTTGACCGCGTTGGCGGCGCCGACGACCATGAGGAAGACCAGCAGGTAATACAGGGGGCCGAGGTCGCAGATGACCGCGTCGGAGCGGAACCAGTAGAGCTTGGTGTCCACCCCGAAATGCTGCGTGGCCAGATAGGCCAGGGCGATGGAAAGCGCCAGCTGCCAGACGATCTTGCTCCTCCCCTTGAGCCCGAGGGAGCGCGCGTAGTGGAGCTTGGTGTAATCGTCGGCGAAGCCCAGCAGCCCTCCTCCCAGCAGGGCCAGCCCCAGGGCGAAACCCGTGCCGCCCTGCAGCTTCTGCGCCCACCACAGGAAGGCCGCCAGGGTGGAGAGGACGATGAGCGCGCCCCCCATGGTGGGCGTCCCTTCCTTGGCCAGATGGGCCTGCGGTCCGTCCTCGCGTATGAACTGGCCGATGCCGCGCCGCCTCAGCCAGCTCACCAGCAGCGGCATGAAGAGTATGCATATGATGAGTCCGGTCAGCAACGCGGCCAGTACCCGCAGCAATCTGTATTCCTCCTCGCCTGTCGCCGCCGAGGCCGGCTGCCCGGCCGTGCCGGCGACTCCTCCGGGCGACCGTCCTCTAGGCCACCAGGTTTACCAGGCGCTCCAGGCCCAGAAAACGAGAGCCCTTGATGAGAACCACGTCGCCGGGCTCGATGATGGCGCGCAGGATCTCCGCCGCCCTGTCCACGCTGTCCGCGCTGAAGACGCTGCCGCGCGGCAGGCCTTTCTCCCGGGCTGCCTGCGCCGTGCGGCGTGACTTCCTGCCCACGGTAACCAGAATATCGGTGCCGCAGTCAACGGCCATCTCCCCCACTTCCTGGTGGGCCTGCTCGGAAACCGGCCCCAGTTCACCCATGTCCCCGAGCACGGCGATGGCCCTCTTCTCGCGGGAGATGTCCCCCAGGGCCATCAGGGCGGAGCGCATGGAGACCGGGTTGGCGTTGTAGGCATCGTTGATGATGGTGATCTCTTGCGGTCTTGTGATCATTTCCATCCTCCATCCTGTCGTCTTGGCCGATGCGATCCCCTCGGCAATGTTTTCCATATCAACCCCCATGATCTTTCCAACCGCCGCGGCCGCCAGCGCGTTGTGGACGTTGTGGCGACCGGGCAACGGCACGGCGATTCTCTTCACACCACCTCCTTTCGACCTCAAGGTGAAGGCTACCTTCCCATATTCATCCACGCGCTCGTCTTCGGCCCGCAGGTCGGCGGAGCGCGACCTTCCAAAGCAGAGCAGCGGGCACCGGCACATGGCGCGCAGCTCGCTCGCATAGTCGTCGTCGGCGTTGATCACCGCCCGGCCGTCACGAGGAAGCGCGCGCAGCAGCTCGCCCTTCGCCCCGGCCAGGTTGTCGCGGGTGCGGAAGTACTGCATGTGCGTCCAGCCCACGTTGGTGACCACCCCGATCTCCGGGCGGGCAAAGGAGCACAAGGCCGCGATCTGGCCCACCCCGCGCGAACCCATCTCCAGGACCAGGTGGCGAGTGTCCGGCTCCAGCGCGAGCAGGGTGAGGGGCACGCCGACCTCGTTGTTGAAGCTGTCCCGCGAGGCCACCGTGCTCCCCGCGCGCTCCAGCACGGCGGCGGTGAAGTCCTTGGTCAGGGTCTTGCCGGTGGAGCCGGTTATCCCCACTACCCGGGCCTCGCTCACATCCCGCTGGCGGGCGGCCAGCCTGGCCATGGCCCTCATGGTGCCGCGCACGCGCAGCACCGCGGCCCCCCTGGCGCGCGCCTCGTCCAGGACCTGGGGGGTGATGCGCTCCACCACCAGCGCGGCCGCGCCCTTCTCCAGGGCCACCGGCAAAAAATCGTGCGCGTCGTACCGCCTCCCCTTGAGGGCGAAGAATACCGCCCCCCTCTGCATGGCGCGCGTATCCGTCGCCACCTCCGCCACGCGGGCCGCGCCGTCCCCTCCCGCCCAGAGCACGGAGGCACCCACGGCGCGCGCTATTTCCTCCACGCTCATGGGTATCATCTCTTGCCCATCCTCTCGCGCAGCGCCGCCCTGGCCTCGTCGACGTCGTCGAAGGGGAGCACGCGGTCCGAGAAGATCTGGCCTTTCTCGTGCCCCTTGCCCGCGATGACCACCACGTCTCCCTCGGCGGCCTCGGCGATGGCGGCCCGGATGGCGTCCCGGCGGTCGGCGATGACCACGTAAGGAGACCCGCCGGCGCCGCGTGCCCCCTCCTCGATATCGGAGATGATGGCCATGGGGCCTTCGCTGCGCGGGTTGTCCGAGGTGATGACGGCGAGGTCGGAGGCCTCCACCGCGATGGCGCCCATGATCGGGCGCTTGGCGCGGTCGCGGTCCCCTCCACAGCCGAAAACGGCGATGACCCGGCGGCGCGTGGTCTCCCTCGCCGCCTCCAGCACGCGGCGCAGGGAATCGGGGCTATGGGCGTAATCGACCAGGACCGCGAACTGCTGGCCTTCCTCCACCGACTGGAACCTTCCCGGCACCCCGCCGCAGGAGAGGATGGCGGCAAGGGAGGTCTCCTCATCCAGGCCCAGGGCTATGCACGCGCCCAGCGAGGCCAGGATGTTGTGGAGGTTGAAGCGGCCGGTGAGGGCCGTCTTCCCCTCCCAGCGGCGCCCCCGGTAGGAGACCTCGACCCGGCTCTCCTTCAGGCCGGCCTCCAGGAGAGCCCCCGCAAGGTCGGCCTCCCGCGAGGTGCCGTAGGTGAGCAGCGTGCCCGCCGCCGCCTCGGCCAGCCGCCTGCCGCGGGAGTCGTCTATGTTGACCACCGCCGCGCGCGCCCCCAGACCGCCTCGCGAGGTCGCGGTAAAAAGCCTCTCCTTGGCGCGGAAGTACTCCTCCATGTCGGGGTGAAAGTCCAGGTGGTCCTGGCTGAGGTTGGTGAACACGCCGACCTCGAAAGCGCAGCCGTCCACGCGCCGCAGGGCCAGGGCATGCGACGACACCTCCATGGCCGCCACCGCGCAGCCCGCGTCCACCATGTCCGCGAGTATCTCCTGCAGGTCGGCGGATTCCGGGGTGGTTCTTCCCAGCGGAACCTCCCGCCCGGCCACGCGGCAGACGACGGTGCCGATGAGCCCGCAGGCCCTCCCGGCCCGGGCCGCGGCCGCCTCTATGAGGTGGGTGGTGGTGGTCTTGCCGTTGGTCCCGGTCACGCCGACCAGCTTGAGCTTTCCGCTGGGGTGGCCGTGGAAACGGTCGCTGAGCAGCGCCAGGGCCAGGCGCGTGTCCGGCGCCGTCAACACCGCGACGTGCGCGGGCAGGCCCGGGGGCAAGCCGCGGCCCGCTTCCGCCACCACCGCCGCCGCGCCCCTCGCCGCCGCCTCCCCGATATGGAGATGTCCGTCGGTCACGTGTCCGCGCACGGCCACGAAGAGGTCTCCGGCCTCGACCCGCCGCGAATGATAGGCGATGCCGCTTACCTCCACGTCGCCGCCTCTCTCGCGCCGCAGGGCCTCCAGGCCCGCGGTGAGCGTGCTCAACCTCATTGCGCCACCACCTTGTCCCCGGTGTTCACCTTCTCCAGGCTGGGGACCACCTGGAGCTGCTGCAGGGAAAACTCCATCACCTGGGAAAAACACGGTGCCGCGGCGAGCCCCCCGTACATGGTGTCCGGCTCGTCCAGGGCGATAACGCATACCAGGCGCGGGTTCTCCAGCGGCGCCAGGCCCGCGAAGGTGGCCACGTAAGCCTCGCGGTATCCGCCCGCGGGATCCGGTTTCATGGCCGTCCCCGTCTTGCCGCCGCAATTATATAGAGTCATGGCGGCGCGCGTTCCCGTGCCCACCCTCACCGCTTCCCCCAGGATGTGGCGCAGGGATGCCGCCCCGTTCGCGGAGATGATCGGCTCTCTCTCCGCGACCTCCACCTCCTCCGCCCGGTTGCCCGCATGCAGTCTGCGCAGCAGGAAATGGGGCTGGACCGTGCTCCCGCCGTTGCCCACCGCGGCGGTGAGCACGGCGATCTGCAGGGGGGTCACCGAGATCCCCTGCCCGATGGCGATGGTCGGAAGGGAGGTGAGGGACCACTCCTCCAGGTCCAGCACCAGGCCCGCGCTCTCGCCGGGGAAATCCACTCCCGTCAACTCGCCCAGCCCGCTGAGGGCGATGTACTCGCTCAGGGCCTCCTCGCCCAGGGCCTGGGCGGTCTTGATGGTGCCGATGTTGGAGGAGTAGGCGATGACCTCGGCAAAGGTGAGGTCGCACTTCTCCATGGGGTGGTCGTCGGTGAACTCGTAGTCCGCGACCTGCAGGCTCCGGGGCACGTTGATCACCGACCCCGGGGTCACCACCTTCTCCTGCAGGGCGGCCATGGCGGTGAGTATCTTGAGCACCGACCCGGGCTCGAAGGCGTCGGTGATGGGCTGGGCCCGGGTGACCCCCGCGGGGACCTCGGGGAAGAGGTTGAGGTCGAAGTCCGGTATCACCGCCATGGCCAGTATCTCGCCGCTGCGGCAGTCCATGACCAGGCCTGAGCCGCTGATGGCGCCGCTCTCCTGCACCGAGTCCGCCAGCTGCTCCTGCAGCTTGAACTGTATCCCGGAATGCAGGGTGAGCTGGATATCGCATCCGTCCACCGGCGCCCTGATGATCTCGGTGACCCCGGGTATGGGCTCGCCGCGCGGATCGTACTCCACCCCCGCCTCGCCCTTCGCGCCGGCCAGGTCGGCGTCGTACTCCAGCTCCAGCCCGGAGAGGCCGACATTGTCCGTGCCCACGTACCCGATGACCTGGGCCGCCAGCGACCCCTGCGGGTAATACCTCTTGCTCTCCTTGTCCAGCCCTATGCCCGCGAGCCCCAGCGCCTCCACCTGCTCCGCGACCTCCGGGCTCACCTTGCGTTCCAGGTAGACAAAGCCGCCGGGGGAGCGCAGTTTTTCCTCCACCTCCTGGTGCGCTTTGCCCAGCACCAGGGCCAGTTCGGCCGCCGCCAGCTGGACGTCCTCCACAAGATAGGGGGTGGCGTAGACGGAATAGGCCTCCTTGCTGATGGCCAGCACCTCCCCGTCCCGGTCGAGGATGCAGCCGCGGCGGGGGTTGAGGTCGGTGAGCTCGTACCTCTGATCCGCGGCGATGCCGCGGAAGCGGTCCGCCTTCACGACCTGAAGGTCGAAGAGGCGGTAGGCGATGAGGCCCAGCCCCAATAGCAGCATCAGGGCTGCCAGGCCGATCCTGGCATCCCCACTCCTTCTCCTTGACACCTCGTCCTCCTCGGATGCCTCTTCACATATCGTGCCCCGGTGCGGCTCTATGGTGGGGTTCGCCGCGCGGGAGGCAAAGACCTCCCGGCTCGCACTGCTGTGCCGCGTCTAGTGGGCCCCTTGCGACGCTTCGCTGACCATCCCCTCCTCGCTGAGATTACGCTCCTCCCCCTGCCTCTTCGCCGCCTCGTAGGCGGGCGTCTCCAGGTACTCCGTCCGTGCCGCCCGCACCATGCCGAGCTGGCCGACCGCCAGGCTCTCGATGCGTGCCTGGGATTCAAGGGAGGCTATCTCCAGCCTCATCGCTTCCTGCTGGCGCCTCTCGAGCTCGATGCGCCTCTCAACCTCCCTCGCCCTGATATCGTTCTGGGCCACCATGACCTGCAGGCATATGATGAGGATGAAGAGCGCGCTGACCAGGGCGGCCACGCTCACGAAACAGAGAAAAGTGAGGCGCTGCCTGCGCCTTTCGCGCTCGCGCTTGCGCAGGCGCGATTCCTCCGTCACGGCGGCGCGGTCCCGCCTCCGCCCGTCTGCGGGGTGTTCCCCTTCCCTCCAATCCAGCGCCAGCGACATCCTCTTTTTACCTCTTTCTCGCCGCCCGCAGCTTAGCCGAGCGGGCTCTCGGGTTTTGCGCGACTTCATGCGCCGAAGGCAACATCGGCCTGGGGGTGAGGATGCGCAGCTCCTCCTGCGCTCCGCACCTGCAGGCCTCCTGCGCGGGGCCGCAGGAACAACGCGATCCGTGCGCGGAGAAAAACCTCTTCACCACCCTGTCCTCCAGGGAATGATAGGAGACGGCCACCATGGTGCCCCCGGGGGCGAGCCAGCGCAACGCCTGCGGCAGTGCCAGTTCCAGCTCGCGCAACTCCCCGTTCACCTCCATCCTCAAAGCCTGGAAGGTCCGCCTCGCCGGGTGTCCGCCCGTGCGGCGGGCGGCGGCGGGGATGGACTCCTTTACAATCTCAGCAAGTCTATGCGTGGTGTCGACGGGCGAGCGCTCTCGCGCGAGAGCGATGCCCCTGGCGATACGGGAAGCCCAACGCTCTTCGCCGTACTCGCGGATAATACGCGCCAGCTCTCTCTCCTCATAGCCGTTCACCACCTTCCAGGCGTCCAGTTCCTGCCCCGTGTCCATGCGCATGTCCAGCCGCTCCGCGCGCCGGAAGGAGAACCCGCGCCCCGCCGCCTCCAGCTGCAGCGAGGAAACGCCCAGGTCGAAGAGGACGCCGTCCACGCCCTCTATGCCCAGGTCCTGCAGGACCTCCTCCAGGCGCGAGAAGCGGGTATGGAAGAGGGCCAGGCACGCCTGCGCCCGCAGGCGCTCCAGCGCCCCCAGCAGCGCACGCGAGTCCCGGTCCAGGCCGATCAGGCAACCCTCTCCCCCCATCTCCTCAAGCACAGCCAGGGCATGCCCCCCCTCGCCGAAGGTGGCATCGACCACGACGCTTCCCGGGCGGGGGCGCAGCAGGCCCACGACCTCCGCGAGCATGACCGGTACATGCCTGGCATCACCTTCGTCCATTGACCTCTACGAGGTGGCGCAGGGTGCGGCGGGCGCCGTGCACGCGGCACGGCCACTGCCGCCTCCCCCGCATGATCATCTCCAGCATCTGCAGGCCTCCTCCGCTCAAACCCTCAGAAACCCATCTCCGACAACTTCCCCGCCGTCTCCTCGAAGCGCTCCAGGCCGCCGCGCGTGGATTCCACCCAGCGCTCGCGGTCCCAGATCTCCACGCGGTCCATTATCCCCACCACCTCGACCTCGCGGTCGAGGCCCGCGCTCTCGCGCAGCTTGGGGTGGATGGTGAGGCGCCCCTGCCGGTCGGGCACGGCCTCGTAGGCATGCCCGAAGAGCACGCGGGTGAATTCCCGCTTCTCCACGTTGCCCTCCGGGAGGGCCTTTATGCGCTCGGCCATCTTATCGAACTCGCTGCGCGGGAAGACGGCCACACACTGCTCCAGCCAGAGCGCTATGATCACGCCCTCCTCCAGCTTGGAGCGAAACCTGGAGGGCATGATGATGCGCCCCTTGTCGTCCAGCGCGTGTTCGAAGGACCCGAAAAACATCTCTGCCTTCCTCGCGTGCTCCTCTTGCCCCTGCCTTCCGCTCCCTTTCCCGGCCCGGCCCCCCACTGGCGCTCCCCTCAGGCCTTCCTGTACTCCACTGTGCGCCACTCTAGACCACTTTACTCCACTATGCCCATATATTCGCCCTTTTGGAGAGAAAAATCAACCACTTCGCGGGACTTTTCGTTGAATCACAATATAGGGGGCCGCTTTCCGGGGGATAAGCACAAATTATGGGGCCGGGGGCGATTGCGGCATGCGGGCGCGCCGCGGGACATGCGCGGGAGCGAGACCGCCTCCCGGGGTACCCGGGATGCCCCCATTGCCTTCACCTGGAGCACCCGGCCTGCCGAGACGGCGGGGCGCGACCACCGGGGCGCTCACGACGATAAGGGGAGGAGGTCCTGCGGCGACTCGGTGGCCTGCGCCTTGGCCTTGAGCCACTTCTCCACCAGGTACGGCTTGAGCCACTCGAACTCCTCCGCCTGCCGCTGCACCAGCTGCTCGGCCTCCATGGAGGTCATGTTGCGGGTACGGATGGCGGTGGCCGCGGTGCGCGCGCAGTAGAGGGGCACCATGGAGCGCACAAGTTCCGGGCGGGAGACGTCACAGTCGAAATTATAAGCCACCGCGTAGTCGTAGACGATCTTGGCCCACAGCTTCTCGGGGAAGGAAAAACCTTCCTGGTTCCCACCCTGCGCGGCGAAGGCCACCTCCATCATGTTCGCGGGCTCCAGTACCCGCTCCCACATCTCGCGGCAGTCGGCGCAGCCCACCTCGAAGTGGTCCAAGAGGTTCTCCACGTTTATCTCCATGGTGGCGGGCTCCTCGTAGCGCACGTCGCCGAAGATGCGCGTGGCGGTGGAGCCCTTCACCCGCATCCACTTCACGTCGTGCAGCCCCATGAGGTAGAAGAGGGTGGAGGTCACCTGGGTGAACATGGAAGCCAGGTCGCTGCCGGGGTCCTTGACGTTGTGGATCTTCACCCCCATGGCCGACTGGCAGACGCGGAAGCCCTCGGTGAGGGCGGTGGTGGTCATCCAGATGTCGATACCGAACTTGGCGATGTCCGACTGCCACACGTCCATGTGCGAGTAGATGAGGGCCAGGGAGCCGGTGAAGCCGAAGTCCCCGCCGATGGGCTGGCGGATGCGCCGCCCGTACAGCGCCTGGGTCAAGGGATAGGCGAGGTTGTTGGTGATGGTGCCGTCGTACTTGTGGCGGATGTAATAGGGAGCCACGAATCCGTAGGAGCTGGTGTGCACCGGCTCCCCCAGCAGGCGTATCCATTCCGGGGTAATGCTGCGCAGGTCGGAATCGACCACCACGCAGATGCGCGCGCGCAGGCGGCTGGCGATCTCGAAGATGGCGTTGAAGGCGGAGCCCTTCCCCGGCAGGCCCTTGTAGGGGGTTACGATCTTCTCCACCTCGGGGGGCACCGGCGTCTGCAGCACCACGTCCACGGTATCGTCGGTGGAGCCCCCGTCGGAGTTGACGATGACCGGCTTGAGCCCGGGGAAATACTTGACCATGCCCGCGGCGGCGGCCTGCACCACGTGGGCGATGGTGTCCGCGTTGCGGAAACTGGGGATGCCGACCACGATGTCGGCGCACCCTATCTCCTCGCATTTCCCGATGACCTCGGGGTCGAGGACGCTGCGCGATCCCGCCATCATGCACTCTCCCTTTTCAACCGTACCGCCCCATGACGTGATCGCGCAGTCCCGCGTCCCCGGAAATAAATGCCATGAACTCCTCCCAGCGCCCCCTCCACTCCAGGTAGCGCTGGTAGGGGTCTGCGGCCGTGAGCGCGCCGGAGCGGGCGCGCAGGGCGTTGGCCATGCACTCGGAGAACCCCCCGCCGTCGCCGCGGGAGAGGCAGTCCATGCCCATGAGCACGCAGGTGCGGAAGACGAGGTCCTCGAGATCGTCGCGCAGGAAGCGCCCCGGGTAGGGGTCGAGTTCCTCCACCGCGACCACGCGCCTGCCCTCCCCTTCCCGCTGGAGGCGCAGCTTCTCGCGGCTGTAGATAAAGCGGTCCAGGTCCTCCCGGAACCTCCTCCACGGGGGGGCGGTCTTGGGCGGCGGCAGGTGGCGTATCCACAGGGTGTTGTCGAGGTAGAAGTCGTGCCCGAAGAACTTGGCGCTGGTGAGGTAGTCTATGTCCTCGCCCCGCGTCACGCGGGGGTCGAAGGCGACGCGCATGAACAGCTCGCGGTGCACCACCATGTTGCCGCCGAAGACCCAGGATGTGACCTTGAGCCTTTTCCCTCCCTCGATGATGTCGAAGGCGCGGTTCATGTATTCCGCCGCGGGCCACTCCGCGAGAACCGGGTCGCGGTTGGCGGGCACGCGGTACGAGCCGTTGGGGTTGACGTAATAGCCGGCGATGCCGAGTATGGGCTTTCCCCCGCGCTCTCTCCCGATGTTCTCCGCCACCTTGTCCAGGTAGAAGGGGTCCTCGTAGGTCTGGTCGTCGTCGAAGAGCACCGCCGCCTCCGCCCCGCTGAGGCACGCAGCCACCAGGCAGAAGTTCCTGATGTTGGAATAGCCGCGCAGGGAGAGCATCTCCGCGCATCCCTCCGGGCCCCTCTCCTGCAGCATCCCCTTCATCTTGCGTTCGTGGGAATGGGTGAGCAGGGCGACGGGGTAATGGCGGCGGAAGGGCGCGACGATCCCCTCCAGGCGCCGCTCCACCTCTCCCTCGATCTCCGGGCAGGTGGCCGCCCCCAGCACCATCACGCGGAAGTCGCCCGGCGCCAGCAGGCGTATGCTCTCCAGGGCGCGCGCCAGGGTCCCATCCGCGTCCAGGGGGGTGGGGTGGTCGTAAACCGCGTCCTCCGGATTGAAGGGCTCGCCGGACTTCCTCCCCCAGTAGGAGGGGATGACGATGGTGAACCTTGCCTGTCTGCTCTGCGGCGGGATCTTCCTCACCTCGGTTTTTCTATCGACCCCTGCTTCTATGTTTCTATCGGGCTTTTACTATCCCTTCTCTCGGGATTTCGCCTGCACCGCTTGAACGGCGCCCCGCGCTTTCGTGCTATCCTCGCCCAGGCCCCGGTTCCGCCCGCAAGGCAAAAATACCTCGTGGCTCGCCATCATACCCGATTGGCGGCTTGAGTGCCTTGTCGCTCAAGGCGATTGGGTTGACACCCTATCTTGGAGAGCGATGGCCACCCTAGTCAAAGCGGCGGTGTCGCTTGAGGGAATTTACAGAACTTCGTGGGCTCAACCTCTGCTGTGAACAGAGACGCCCGGTCTGATTATATAATCTTCAGCAAGCGAACGGGCTATGGCTTCATTGAGCGCTTTCTAACAGAAAGAAGCCATGGTAAAAGTCAACCCCTCAGACCTCTGTCTGTCAGCATGCTTA
>CAZEAU010000011.1:0-74518 GCA_964510515.1 uncultured Actinomycetota bacterium
CCGGACCCCAGCGCTTGCGCGCCCTCCGCCGCGATGCGCGAGTGTGGGCTCGGTCTTGGCATCCTCGCCTCGCGGCTCGGAGGCAAAACGCGAGCCCATGCGGCGGGCTGGAGAGAGAGCCGAGGTGGACAGACGTTGCGGATGGTGGCAAGGGTCAGGCGGGCAGACGCTGCGGATGGTGGGAAGAGCAAGGAGGGCAGACGACGGTCCTTTAAGACCTGCGAGTGCGGAGCGAGGGCCGCGCCCCCGGTTCCACCACAAGCACATCCGCCCCCGGGTCCCGTACCACATGCATCCTCGCCTCGCGGCTCGGAGGCAAAACGCGAGCCCATGCGGCGGGCCGGAGTGTAATTCCGGGTGGAAATGCAGGCGGTTTGTGCAACAATAGACGGGAGTGAGAAGGGCAGGAGCCGCCATATCCATACGAGGCGCAGCATGAGTGACGAAAGAGACAGGCTGGAGCAAACGCCGGAAGCCGTGGAGGTGCCGGCGTCTTTGCCCCTCGGAGACGAATATCCCAAGCGGGGCCTGAGCGAGGCGGAGGTGCGGGAACGCGTCGCGCGGGGACAGACAAACAAGGTGGCGGACAAGTCCAGCCGTTCGCTCGTCTCCATCCTCCGGGCCAACGTCTTCAACCGCTTCAACGCCCTGCTGGGGACGCTGGCGGTGGTGGTGGTGATAATGGGCCCGGTGAGGGACGCGCTCTTTGCCGGGATCCTCGTCTTCAACACCCTCATCGGTGTGCTGCAGGAGCTGCGCGCCAAAAACACCCTGGACCGCCTCTCTTTGCTCAGCGCCCCCAGGGCCCGGGTCATACGCGACGGCGAAAGCAGGGAGATCTCCCGCGATGAGCTGGTGCTGGACGAGCTCATCGAGCTCCGGGCGGGAGACCAGGTCATCGTGGACGGAGAGGTGCTCCATTCCGAGGGCCTGGAGGTGGACGAGTCCCTGCTCACGGGGGAATCGCTGCCCATCGTCAAGAAAGCAGGGGATGGGCTGCTCTCGGGCAGCTTCGTCTCCGCGGGCTCGGGGAGGGCCAGGGCGAGGGCGGTGGGAGAGGATGCCTACGCACAGAGGCTGGCCGCCGAGGCCAAGCGCTACACCCTGGTGAAATCGGACCTGCGTGACGCCATCGACACCATCTTGCGCTATATCACCTATGTCATGATCCCCACCGCCGTTCTCCTCGCGGTCAGCCAGCTCATGGCGCACAGCGCCTTCGACCAGGCCGTCATCTCCACCGTGGCCGGCCTGGTGGGCATGATCCCGGAGGGCCTGGTCCTGCTCACCAGCATCGTTTTCGCGGTGAGCGCCGTGGCCCTGGCGCGCCGCCAGGTGCTGGTGCAGGAGCTGCCGGCGGTCGAGGGGCTGGCGCGCGTGGACGTCATTTGCCTGGACAAGACGGGCACGCTCACCGAGGGCACGCCGCAGTTCGGTCGCATCGAGCCCCTGGGCCTGGGGGAGGAGGCCGACCTGGAAGAGGTGCTGGGCGCGTTCGTGGCCGCATCCCCGGCTGAGAACTCCACCCTGCAGGCGATAGCGGCGGCTTTCCCGCAGGCTCCCGCCTGGAGGACGGAGGCCACCGTGCCTTTCTCATCGGCCCGCAAGTGGAGCGCGGCTTCTTTCCAGGGGCACGGGTCCTGGGTGATGGGCGCCCCGGAGGTGCTCCTGGACGAAGGCGCGCAAGGCGCTTTGCGCGAGAGGGCGGACTCCCTGGCGCGCTCGGGGCTGCGCGTGCTGCTTCTCTCGCGCGCCGGCGAGCCGGCAAGGGAGGAGTCGCTGCCGCAGAGCCTGATCCCCGCCGCTTTCCTGGTCATCGAGGAGAGGATACGCCCCGACGCCGCCGAGACGCTGGAGTATTTCATGGAGCAGGGCGTGGGGGTGAGGGTTATCTCCGGCGACAATCCCCGCACCGTGGGCTCGGTGGCGGAGCGGGTGGGCGTGCCGGGGGCCGCCGCGCCGCTGGACGCCCGCGGCCTCCCCGCGCAGGAGGGCGAGCTGCGCGAGGCGATGCGCGGGAGTACGGTGTTCGGGCGCGTGGTGCCGGAACAGAAGAGGATGATGGTGCGCGCCCTGCAGTCGGACGGGCATGTGGTGGCCATGACCGGCGACGGCGTCAACGACACCCTCGCCCTCAAGGACGCCGACATGGGCATCGCCATGGGCTCCGGCGCCCCCTCGACGAAGTCCGTGGCCCAGCTGGTGCTCCTCGACGGCAGGTTCTCCACCCTGCCGCGGGTGGTGGCGGAGGGGCGGCGGGTCATGGCCAACATGGAGCGGGTGGCCAACCTCTTTCTCACCAAGACGGTGTACGCGGCGCTCCTGGCCATCGGCATCGCCCTCGTCACTTGGGACTACCCCCTCCTCCCCCGCCACATCTCCCTGGTCGGCTCGCTGACCATCGGCATACCGGCCTTCACGCTCTCCTTCGCGCCCAGCAGGAAACGCTATAGGCCGGGCCTGCTGCGCCGGGTGCTCTATTTCGCCATCCCGGCGGGCTGCATCGCCGCCGCAGCCACCTTCACCGCCAACGCCATGTCGCGGGCCCACGGGGCGAGCCTGCAGGAATCGCGCACCGTCGCGGTCATCGTCTTGACCATCGTGGGGCTGGCCGTGCTCGCCTATCTCTCGCGCCCCCTGCTCTCGTGGAGGGGAGGGCTGGTCGCGCTGATGGCGGGAGCCTTCGTCGGGGTCCTCTCCATACCCTGGTTCCGCGCATTCTTCGACCTGCACCTGCCGGGCCTCATCATCATGCTGCAGACCCTGGCCATCGCCGCCCTCTTCGGGCTGCTCCTGGAGCTCTCCATGCGCTACATGAGGACTTACATCCGCAGGGGGGACGGGGCCCAGGCGGAGGAGCCGAGCTAGAGGCGTCCGCCGCCTCCCGGGGCCCGGCGGGCCGAGCTCCCCAGGTAACACCTCCGCCCGGGCCGGTGATATACTCTCTGGCGTGAAAACGAACGCAGACTGCGACGAGAAGAGGCTGGGGAGGAAGAACCGGCGGGACACCCTGCTGGTGATAGGCGCGGCCCTGCTCATGGCGGGGGTCGCTTTCGCCCTCGTCCTGTGGCTGAACCCCGGCTACTCCCGGGAGCCCTACCGGCGCCAGGAGTATGTCCTCGACGACCTGGTCACCATCAGCGCCTACGGCAGGAAGCAGGCGCGGGTGGAGGGCGCCGTCGACGCGGCTTTCCAGGAGGTCTTCGCCGTGCAGGAGACGGCCGACCGCTACGACCCGGAGAGCGAGCTGGCGCGGCTGAACGCGCGGGCCGCCGACTCGCCGGTGGCGGTGTCCGAGGAGCTCTGGGAGATGCTCTCGACCGGGTTGCGGATAGGGGAGGCGAGCGGCTGGGTCTTCGACATCACCGTGGCCCCCCTGGTGGACGTCTGGGACGTGACGGGGCGCGCGGAGCGGGGCGGCGCCCCCCCCGCGCAGGAGGAGATAGACGCGGCCATGCAGCTGGTGGGGGCGGACAAGCTGCTCCTGGACGAGGAGGCGCACAGCGTGTTCTTCACCCGCCGCGGCATGGGCATCGACCTGGGGGGGATTGCCAAAGGGTATGCCCTCGACCGGGCGCGGGAGGCCCTGGCCTCGCGGGGGGTCGAGGCGGGGGTCATCGACATGATCAGCACCAGCCTGACCCTGGGGGAGAAGCCGCGGGCGGCGGGGGGGCCGGAATGGACCATCGGGGTATCCAACCCGCGCGGTGAGGGTTACCTGGCCACCTTCGGCTTTCCCGGGCAGACCTTCATCAGCACCTCGGGGGACAATCAGCGCTACTTCGAGCACGAGGGCCGGCGCTACCACCACATCCTCGACCCGCGCACCGGCTACCCGGCGGGGGGGATGATAGCCATAACCGTCATCGGGGGGGAGAGCGGCGCCTGGTCGGATGCCATGTCCACCGCCGCCTTCATTCTCGGATACCCCGATGGCCCGGCCTGGCTCGAGGGGCTGGGGGATGTCGGGTCGCTGAGCGTGGACTCAGAGGGGACCGTGCGCGTCAGCGCCGGCCTGCAGGCCATGGTCAGGGAGGCCCTGCGCAGGATCGAGCCCTGAGGCCGCGGGCCGGGGTGCGGGAGCCGCACTCATTCCCCCGCGGCGAGCTCCTCCAGCCTCTGCGCCAGGCGGGGGCCCTCATCCTCCAGCATCTCCAGCAGCGCCGCCGCCGCGGCGAAAGGGGGCCGGCGCTTGAGGAGGACATAGTGGAAATCGCGCCGCAGGTCCCGCGCCCCGACCGCGAGGGCGGCGACCAGGCCCAGCCGGATGTGAGCGGCGGCAGCCCACATGGACACCACCGAGAGGCCCTCTCCCGCGGCCACGGACTGGATGACGGCCATGGTGCTGCCCAGGACCATGGCGGCGCCCGGCTCCACTTCCAGGCCGAGGCCTGAGAGGATGGCGAGCATGTGTGCGCGCGTCCCCGAGCCCTCCTCCCTGAGCAGCAGTTGCGCCCCCGCGAGGTCGGCCGGCTCGACCTCGCGGCGCTCCGCCAGGGGATGCCCCGGGGGGGCGATGAAAGCCAGGCGGTCCTCGCACAGGACCCCGTAACGCAGCCGCGCGTCCTCCTCGCGCCAGCCCACGCATCCCAGGTCGACCTCCCCGCCCCTCACCCTCTGCAGGACGGCGGAGGAATCCGCTATCTCCAGGCGCGGTTCCACCAGGGGATGGCGGGCGCGGAGGCGGGCGAGGACGGAGGGCATGATGTACTCCCCGGGAATATTGCTGGCGGCCACCTTGAGCGGGCCCGCGACCTCGGCTCGCCACCCCTCCATGTCCCGCCGCATCCTCTCCTCCATATCCAGCATCTTCCGGGCGTGGCGGAGAAAAGAGATCCCCGCATCGGTGAGCCTGCTGCGGCCGGTGGAGCGGTCGATGAGCGTGCTCCCGAACTCCTTCTCCAGGGAGCGGATATGGGAGCTGACGGCCGGCTGGGTGAGCCCCAGTTTGCGGGCGGCGGCGGAGAAGCCCCCGGCGTTCGCCACCTCCACGAATATGCGCAGGGTCTTGGTGTTCATCCTTGGCGTATTATAATCGATTTCCTCACCGCCTTCATAGGCCGCCCGGACGCAGATGGGGTCAGGTCTTGTTCTTTGCCTGCTCCGCTATCTTGCCTGTTCGCACCCGGGGTTTTGCCGCGCATATGCAAGACGTGGCCCCCGGTGCCCCCCCGGCCCTCCGCGCCGCCGCGCCCGCCCTCTATTCAGCGCGGGTGACGCGGGAAGGATTCGCCTTCCGTTTCGCGCAGGAAGACCTGCAGGGCGGCGGACGCCTCCCGCAAGCGCTGCGAGAGGGCCTCTGCCTTCCTCGCCTCTGCCGCTGCGGCGGCATCCCGCGCCGATATCGCGCGGCTACGGTCGCAATGGCATCCTCGGGCGGGCGGGAGGCTATGGCTCATGCCCGGCAGCGCTCGCGGAGCTTTGGCAGACCCCCCCCGCGCCCGCTGAGAATAAATGGCGGAGATGCGTAAGAATCGAACTTACCCGGCGCCCGTTACGACGCCGCACCGGTTTTGAAGACCGGGCCGCCCACCAGGACGAATGCACCTCCACGCCATATTATAATCTTTCCCGCCGCCGCCGCCACCGCCATCTCCACGCGGACGAAGATGGCGCAGATGGGGTCAGGTCTTGTTCTTTGCCTGCTCCGCTATCTTGCCTGTTCGCACCCGGGGTTTTGCCGCGCATATGCAAGACGTGGCCCCCGGTGCCCCCCCGGCCCTCCGCGCCGCCGCGCCCGCCCTCTATTCAGCGCGGGTGACGCGGGAAGGATTCGCCTTCCGTTTCGCGCAGGAAGACCTGCAGGGCGGCGGACGCCTCCCGCAAGCGCTGCGAGAGGGCCTCTGCCTTCCTCGCCTCTGCCGCCGCGGCGGCATCCCGCGCCGATATCGCGCTGCGGCCGCAATGGTATCCTCGGGCGGGCGGGAGGCTATGGCTCATGCCCGGCAGCGCCCGCGGAGCCTTGGCAGACCCTCCCCGCGACCGCGGCGCCGACCAGCGGCGACAGGGCTGAAGGCAGGCTTAAGGCAGACCCCCACGCGCCCGAGGCGCCTCAGAAAGGCATGCGGTAATCGCCCTCGCGCCGGGTGACACGCTTGCGGTCGAAGTGCTCGAGCAGGGGGATGGCGTACTTGCGGCTGGCGCCGAGCATGTCCCGCACCTCCGCCACCTCCAGCCTCCCGCTGGCGGCGAGATGGGCGCGGATGCGCTCCTCCGCCTGGGAGAGCAGGCCGTGCGCCAGGAAATAGTCGGCGTTCACCTGCTCGATTTCCCCCTCCTCCACGAGCATGGCCAGCATGTCGCGCAGCGCTCCCCTCTCCAGGCCCGACGAGGCCAGCATCTCCTTGAAGAGAGGGGGGGAATAACCGCCCTCGCGGATGGAGCCCAGCAGCTCCTCCTTGACCGCCTGTTCCGCCGTGGAGAGCGACCTGCCCTTCCCGGCCAGGCGCACCCGCCCCGCCTCCACCTCCAGCGCCCCGGCGGAGACCAGGTCGCGCAGCAGGGCCTCGAAGACCTCGGGGGTGAGCGCCGCGTCCGCCCCCCGCCGCAGCGCTTCCTTCTCGACCCCCGGCTTGAGCGGGTTGGCCTCATGCATCTCCACGGTGGCGGCGGTCAGGCGCTCCCGCAGCGATGCCAGCAGGGCGGGGGTGACGAAGAGCGGGGCGCCGTCCCCCGCCACCTCCGCCATCTTCCCGCCGGAGATGAGCTCGGCGAGGGCGGAGTCCACCTCCGACTCACCCAGCTCGACCCGGGAGATGAGCTCCCGCCGCGAGAGGGGAACGCCCTTTTCCTCCACCGCCAGCAGCAGCAGCTCCCGCGGCATGCCCCGCTCCCGCACCTCCAGGCCCTCCAGCACCTCCCGGCGGTGGTGGCGGTGCTTGGCGGGGTGGGCATCGAGGATGACCCCGCCCCCGATGGTGGTCACCGGCGAGTAGCTGCGCAGGATGAAGCGGTCGCCGTAGGCGGCGATGAGCGGGCTCTCCAGGCGGAACTGCACATAGGCTTTCTCGCCCGGGGGAAGCTCCTCCCTGCCCCCCAGGAGGACCACCCGCGCCATGACCTCCCTGGTGCCGTGGTGAAGGCGCACCCGGGCGCGGTTCTTCAAGGGCCGCGGGGCGGCCGCGATGAGCTGGAGGCCGGCGTCGGCCATGAAGGTGGTGCGCAGGTAGCCGGGCGTCCCCAGCACGTCCCCCCGCTCGATGTCTGCGGTGGAGACGCCGGGCAGGTTCATGGCCACCCTCTGCCCGGCGAAGGCGCGCTCCACATCCCCCCCGTGCACCTGTATATTGCGCACGCGCACCTTCCTCCCCGAGGGCTGTATGACCCCCTCATCGCCGTCGGCGGCACTGCCCTCCCACATGGTCCCGGTGACCACCGTTCCTATTCCCTTGAGGGTGAAGACGCGGTCCACGGGAAGGCGGAAGGGGCCGCTCTCGTCGCGACGGCCCAGGGTGGACGCCACGCGCAGCAGCGCCTCGCGCAGCTCGTCCAGGCCCCGGCCGGTGCGGCTGGAGGTGACCACGACCTCGGCGCCCTCCAGGGCCGTCCCCGCCACCGCCTCGGCGACATCCTCCCTGGCCAGCTCCAGCATATCCTCGTCGACCAGGTCCGCCTTGGTGATCACCAGCACCCCGTGCTTCACCCCCAGCAGGTCCACGATGGCCAGGTGCTCCAGCGTCTGTGGCATCACCCCATCGTCCGCCGCCACCGCCAGCAGCACCAGGTCGAAGCCGCTCGCGCCCGCCAGCATGTTCTTCACGAAGTGTTCATGCCCGGGGACGTCCACCACGCCGGCGGCGACCCCGCCCGGGAGGGCGATGTCCGCGAAGCCCAGCTCGATGGAGATGCCGCGCTCCTTTTCCTCCTTGAGGCGGTCGGTGTCCACCCCGGTGAGGGCACGGATGAGTTCCGTCTTGCCGTGGTCGATGTGCCCCGCCGTGCCGATGATGAAGCTCTTCATGCCCGCTCTGGCGTATCCGGGGGAGCCATGGCCGCGAAGGCCTCCGCCAGCAGGGAGACCTCGCCGTCGCTCACCGTGCGCATGTCCAGGATGACGCGGCCGTCCCTGATGCGGCAGATGACCGGCGGCTCGGAGGCGCGCAGCCTCCCCTCGATTTCGTTGGCGCTGAGGGAGGGGGAGACGACGGCGACCGTCCAGGTGGGGAGGTCCTCCAGGGGCAGGGCGCCCCCCCCGGCTCGGGACACGCCCTCCACCACCTCCGCTTGAAAGGCGTCCAGGGGGGCGAGCCCCTCCGCCAGGGCGCGGGCCCGGCGCCGCAGGGCCTCCTGCTCCGCCGTGAGCATGGCCAGGGTGGGTATCTCCCTCACCGCCCTCTCCGGATCCAGGTAGTGGCGCAGGGTGGCCTCCAGGGCGGCGATGGTCAGCTTGCCCACCCTGAGCGCCCTGGCCAGGGGGTGTGCGGCCATGATGTCGACGAGGTCCTTCCTGCCCAGGATGATGCCGGCCTGGGGTCCGCCCAGCAGCTTGTCCCCGCTGAAGCAGACGAGGTCGGCGCCCTCCTGCAGCGAGCGCATGATGGTCGGCTCATAGGAGAGGCCGTAGCCACTGAGGTCGATGTAAACGCCGCTCCCCAGGTCGTCGAGCAGCGGCAGCCCGAATTCGCGGGCCAGGGAGGCGAGGCCCGGGAGGTCCGCCTCGGAGGTGAAGCCCATGATGCGGTAGTTGCTGGGATGGGCGCGCATGAGCATTGCCGTCTCGCTGGTGATGGCGCGGCGGTAGTCGTCCAGGTAGGTCTTGTTGGTGGTCCCCACCTCCACCAGGCGCGCGCCGCTCTGGGCCATGACGTCCGGCAGGCGGAAGGAGCCGCCGATCTCGATGAGCTGCCCGCGGCTGACCACGACCTCCCTGCCCGCGGCGAGGGCGGTCAGCGCCAACAATACCGCCGCGGCGTTGTTGTTGACGACCAGCGCCGACTCGGCCCCGCTTAGCTCGCACAGCAGCTTCCTGAGATGCGCCTGCCGCGAGCCCCTCGAGCCGTCGTCGAGGTCGAACTCGAGATTGTTGTAATGCGCCCCCGCCTCCGCCACGGCGGCGAGGGCGGGCGCGGAGAGGAGAGAGCGGCCCAGGTTGGTGTGCACGACTATGCCGGTGGCGTTGACCACCCTGCGCAGGCTCCACTGCAGCCTCTCCTCGACCTCTTTCTCCACCAGGTCAACCAGTTCCCTGGTGCCCGTCTCGATCTTCCCCAGCGACATCTCGTCCTTAGCGGCCAGAATGGCCGCGCGCACGCCGTCGAGCACCACCCGCGACGCCTCGCTGACCAGCTCGCGCGGTACCCCCCCGCCCAGCTTATGGCTGCGGTAAACGGCCTGGATGAGGTCGTTCACCGAGGACAGGTTCCTCAGGTAGTCCTTCTTGTCCATGGCATTAGTTTAAACGCTGCGGGGGTGGGCTGCCAGCGGCGCCCCCGGGGCCGTGCGCCGCCTCCCCATGTTTAACCCCCGGCGGGCCAAGCCCGGGGCGGGCGTGCCCCGCGAGCCTTTCAGCAGCCTTTGCGCCCCCGGCTCACGGGCTCACCCGTATGAGGGGCTCGCCGCGGCTCACGAATTCCCCGATACGGCCCCAGCCCATCTCGCCGCCCATCTCTCGCGCGAAGGCCTCCTCCCCCTCCGGCGGCAGCGCTATGAGCAGCCCCCCCGAGGTCTGGGGGTCGTAGAGGAGGTCGCGGTCGGTCTCGTCCACCTGCCGCGATATCTGCGTCCGACCCGAGAGGAAGTCGCGGTTCTTATGCGCCCCCCCGGGGATCATGCCCTCGGCCGCCATGGCGCGGGCGCCCGCGTAGGCGGGGAGGAGGGATGAGGAGAGCTCGCATGCCAGGCCCCGGGAGGGCAGCATGTTGGAGAGATGCCCCACCAACCCGAAGCCGGTGACGTCGGTGCAGGCATGGGCACCGGCGCACAGCGCGGCCCGGGAGGCCGCGGCGTTGAGCGCCGCCATGCCCTCGATGGCCTCGCGCATGTCCTCCTCGGCCAGGAAGCCGCCCTTGAGCGCGGTGGCGAGGATGCCCGTGCCCAGGGGCTTGGTCAGGAGCAGGAGGTCGCCCGCCTCGGCGCCCAGGCTGGTGAGCACGCGGTCGGGGTGCACCCTGCCGGTGACCGCCAGGCCGTACTTGGGCTCCTCGTCGTCGACGGAGTGCCCGCCGACCAGCACCGCGCCCGCCTCCTGTATCTTGTCCAGCCCCCCCTCGAGTATGGTGGAGAGGATGTCCATGCCCAGCGAACAAGGGAAACAGACGATGTTCATGGCCGAGAGGGGCACGCCCCCCATGGCGTAGATGTCGCTCAGGGAGTTGGCCGCGGCTATCTGCCCGAAGAGGTAGGGGTCGTCCACGATGGGGGTGAAGAAATCGACGCTATGCACGAGGGCCGTCTCGCCGTCCAGCAGGTACACGGCCGCGTCGTCGGGGGTGTCCAGCCCCACCAGGATGTCCTGTCGTTTCTCGCCCGGCGGCAGCAGGCGCAACAGTTTCTCCAGGTCCTCCGGACCCACTTTGGCCGCTCACCCCGACTTGCTGGAGAGAAGGGTCAGCCTGACCTTTTCCCGCATTATAAGACCTCCTTATAAGCACGATTACAAATAATTATAAATGGGCGGATGCCGGGATGCCAGGTGTCTTTTCCCCTCCCTTGGCTTGATGCGCTTGCAGGCGCCGGGGACGAACGCCTCTTCGTGCCGCGTATCCCCGCGCTCGCCGCCCGCACCGGCTCCGCCGTGAGCGGCTTATTCCACCAGCGTGCCCAGGCTGCGCGAGATCTCCATCACCAGGTGCTCTCCCGAGGTACGCGCGTTGCGCAGGGCCGTGGGGTGGTCCTTGATGGCGCCCCTGCGGCCTATGCGGAAGAAGAGCAGGCGCTCGTAATACTTGATGTCCAGGAGGTCGAAGAAGATGTCCATCACCTTGAGGGCTCCGTCGAAGGCGCGCGGGTCGTCGGCGCCGGCGGTGGAGAGGAACAGGCCCCGCCTGGCGTGCCTGGTCTCGGGGTCGGTCACCTCCTCGCCCAACAGCACCTTGCGCGCCCACAGGCACTGGTGGCGGTCGATGAGCGCTTTGGTTCGGGCGTTGAGGGAGTTGAAGTAGATGGGGGCGGCGAGGATGATGCCGTGCGCCTGGGTGGTGAGGCGGTAGATCTTGCCCATGGCGTCGTCAAGGCTGCACTCGCCGGTCTTCGCGCAGTCCCCGCAACCCCGGCAGGGGTCGATCTCGCGGTTGCAGACGATGACCTTGCTCACGGAGGCCCCGGCCTCCCTGGCGCCGCCCAAGGCCTCGTTCAGCAGCAGGGAGGTGTTGCCGCCCGTGCGCGGACTCCCCGCGATCCCCAGGATTTTTACCATGACCGCCTCTTCCCCAGCGAGCGCGACATCGCCCGATTTGCGCGTATTCTATCCGATAGCGGTTATAACCGCAAACCTATGCGGCCGCCCCTTTCTCCCGGAGTTCGCTTATCCGCGCCGCGTCGTAGCCCGCCTCCGCCAGGACCTCGTCGGTGTGCTGGCCGAGCGCGGGCGCGGGCGTCTCGAAGCGGGGGGGCGTCGCGGAGAGCTTGTGGGGGCTCCCCAGCTGCTTGACGGCGCCGTCCCCGCTTTTTATCTCCACCACCATGTCGCGGTGGCGGACCTGGGGGTCGTCCAGGGCCTCCTTCACGCTCGCCAGGGGCGCGCAGGGGACATCGTGCTCGTCGAAGACCCGCACCCATTCGTCTAGCGGGCGGCTGCGTATGGCCTCCGCCACCCGGGGCAGGAGGTCTCCGGCCCCCAGCAGGCGTTCCACCGTGAGCAGGTCTTTTACGTCTTCCATGCACGCTGCCTCGCACAGGCTTTTCCAGAACCAGTCCTCGTGCACGATGCCCAGGGCCAGGCGCTTTCCATCCGAGGTCTCGAAGATGCCGTAATGGGGCAGCATGTGGATGAAGTTGCCGGGCGGCTCCTCTCCCGTCTCCAGGTAGGGCCCGAGGCTGTTGTGGAGCAGCGCGACCACGCAGTCCAGCATGGAGATGTCCACGTACTGGCCCTCGCCGGTCCTCTCCCGCGCCAGCAGGGCGGCCTGTATGGCGATGACCGCGTTCAACGCGGAGGTGATGTCGGCGACCTCGAAGCCGGGGATGACCGGGTCGCCGCCCCCGTCCCTGGTGAGGCCGAGCACGCCCCCCAGGGCCATATAGTTGATGTCGTGGCCGGGGCGGTCGCGGTAGGGTCCGTCCTGCCCGAAGCCGCTGATGGAACAGTAGATGAGACGCGGGTTGTCGGCCTTGAGGGAGTCGTAGTCCACCCCCAGGCGGGCGGTGGTGCCCGGCCTGAAGCCCTCCACCACCACGTCCGTCGTGCGCGCCAGGGCGCGGAAGGCCTCCTGCGCCGCGGCGTCCTTGAGGTTGAGGGCGAGGCTTTTTTTGTTGCGGTTGATCTGGTTGAAGAGAAAGCGGAAGGCCCGGGCGTGGTCCCCGGAGCCGGGGGGCTCCACCTTGATGACCTCCGCCCCCAGGTCGGCGAGGATCATGGTGCACAGGGGTCCGGGATAGAGCATGGTCAGGTCGAGTACGCGGATGCCTTGCAGCGGCGTGGTCATGCGGTTTCCTCCTCCTTCGATCGGGCAGGGCGTTCCCGAGTATTATAAGCTAATTCGACCGCGCTGGGAGATGAAAGCCGCTGGGGGGGCCGCCGGTACGCATGCCCGCGGGGAAAGAAAAATAGGCCAATTCGACCGCGCTGGGAGATGAAAGCCGCTGGGGGGGCCGCCGGTACGCATGCCCGCGGGAAAAGAAAAATGGTCGGGGTGAGAGGATTTGAACCTCCGACCTCTGCGTCCCGAACGCAGCGCGCTGACCAAACTGCGCCACACCCCGACCGCGATGCTCACCTGTCTGGCGGACGGCTTCGCGTCCCGCCCGCCAGTTCCCTATTATACCTATCGGCCCGCCGTTGTGCTAAAGCAATGTGGAGGCGTCCGCGGGGACGCCGCTCTCCTCCCCGTCCGTGGGGCCCCCGCAGCCCCCCCAGCGGCATCGGCGCCATTCTCCATCTCATGCACATTTCAGCGATGCGAGCCGCATGTCATCGCTGTCTGGGGCGAGCGATAAGAGTTAAGATGGTGGCAGCCCGGGATGCGCAAGCGATGGTGAGGCGGCGATATGCGCCGCGCGAGAAGGAGATGAAGGCAGGGAACGGCATGCCGGTGGAGGCCAAGGACGCCGCGTCCGTGATACTGCTGCGGGAGGTCCCCCGCGCGGGGGGCATCGAGGTCCTCATGGTGAGGAGGCACGACCGCAGCGACTTCGCGGCGGGCGTGTACGTCTTCCCCGGGGGAGGAGTGGAGGAACAGGACTGCGGCGACGGCGTGGCCGACCTGTGCGCGGGCTTGGATCCCGCGGAGGCCCAGTCCGTGATCGCCGACGCGCCCTCCCCACAGCAGGCTTTGGCCCTCTACGTCGCGGGCATCAGGGAGACCTTCGAGGAAACGGGCATCCTCCTCGCCCGCGAAGGCCCGGGAGAGTTCGTGTCCTGCCGGGGCGGCCGGGCGGCCAGGCTCGCCGCCCTGCGCGAGGAGGCGAGGGATAAGCGCATATCCTTCCCGGAGATGGTGGCCGGGGAGGGGCTGAAGCTGGCCACGGACAGCCTCTCCTATTTCGCGCACTGGATCACCCCGGAGTTCTCGCCCATCCGCTACGATACCCGCTTCTTCCTGGCCCCCGCGCCCCCTTGCCAGGAAGCCAGGCACGACAACCTGGAGGTCACCGGCCACGCCTGGATATCCCCCGCCGATGCCCTGGAGCGGAACGAGGGCGGCAGCTTTCCCATGCTCCCCCCCACCATCATCAACCTCATGGCGCTGGGGGGCTTCTGCGACGTGGAGGAGGCCCTGCGCTCCCCCGCGGGAGAGGAGGTCGCCGCCATCCTCCCCAGGCTGAGCTACGAAGACGGCAGGTTGAGGCTGCTGCTCCCCGACGACCCCGCCTGCGGCTGAGGGCCCGCCGCCCTTGCCCGCATGGCGGGGAGGGGGAATAATGGGGTGGCCGGGGCTGCATGCGAAGCCGGCGCGCCCGATGGACGCGGAGTGGGAGGCGGGGAGATATCCATGGGTTATCCCAAGCGGGTGGTGAAGATGTTCCTCTCGCTGTGGCCCTTCACCCATACGGTGAAGAAGCTCAGCGCCTATACGCCCTTCAAGCAGGTCTTCGCCCCCCTGGTGAGGGAGGGCATTTTCGACGTCGCCTTCGTCCCGGTGTACGAGGACATCCCCGCCCCGGAGAGCACGGCACTGCCCCGGCAGGTCATCGCCGAGCTCATCCGCGCCTCCTCCCACCGCTTCATCTATAACGGCTGCATCTGCCGCAATCAGGAGGGATGCGTGAACTACCCCCGCGACCTGGGATGCATCTTTCTCGGCGAGGCGGCCTCGCGCCTGCATCCCTCCCTGGGGCACCGTGCCAGCGTGGAGGAATGCCTGGAGCACCTGGAGAGAGCGTCCGAGACCGGGCTCACGGGCATGGTCGGCCGCATCTGGTTTGATGCCACCACCCTGGGGGTGCTGCGCGATTTCCGTAATTTTCTGGTGGTGTGCTTCTGCTGCGACTGCTGCTGCCTGGTGCGCACCGACATCCGGGAGGCCGGACCCGGGTTCAAGCAGGCCATCAAAAAGCTCGCCGGGGTGCGCGTCCGCGCAGGCGAAGGCTGCGTGGGCTGCGGCACCTGCGTGGATGCCTGTTTTGTGGGCGCGATATCGCTTGCCGGCGGGGTTTCGCGCATCGATCCCGTGCTGTGCAAGGGTTGCGGGCGCTGCGCCGCCGCCTGTCCCCATGAGGTCATCCGTGTGGAATTCGATTCCTCCGACGCGCTCTACCGTGAGCTTCTCGCGCGCGTGGGAGCCGCCATCGCTTGACCCCGCGGCGGGTTGACCCCGGCGGCGGCAGCCGTTAACGTTTGCATATGATCACCTGTGGAGGGTGTGGGCGCGAGATGGATACGAGGGGAAGCGTGGACGGGACCAGGGTTCTGTGCGAGCGGTGTCACCACCTCCAGGTCACCGGGCCGCAGCCGCCGCGCACGCTCGGCCCCACCGCCTTCCGGCTCATCGCCCTCTTCTGCCTGGCGGCCTTGGCCCTGGCGGGTTTCACGCTGTGTGCGCTATACCTCACGGGCAGCGGCGAGCTGGCGTGGTTCTGCGCGCTCGCCGCGCTCATGGCCGTAAGCACGGCCTGTCCCGCGGCCATCCTCGCAAGAAGGCGCAATCTGACGCTGCTCATCGCCGCCCTCTATCTGCCCTTGGGGGCCTGGGCCTATCTCTGGAGCATGGCCCCCGGGGCCGGCTGGGAATACGGCGCCCTCACCGCCTACGGGGGCCTTTTCATCTTCGCCATCGGCGTCGTTTCCCTGGGCTTCTTCGTGCGGGACATGCGGGCGCTCCCGCGCCATTGAGGTGAGCGCTATGCAGGCTGAACCGGCTCTCTTCCGCCGCTTTCCCCGCCTGAGGGAGGCGCTGCCCTGGGTCTCCCTGGGGGAATGGCCGACCCCGGTGGCGCGCATGCGCGCCCTGGAGGAGGCGCACGGCCTCCCCGGGCTCTATGTGAAGAGGGACGATCTCAGCTCGCGGGCTTACGGCGGCAACAAGGTGCGCAAACTGGAGTTCGTCCTCGCGGACGCGCGCGAAAAAGGGTGCGACGGCGTTATGACCATGGGGGCCGCGGGATCCAATCACGTGCTCGCCACCGCCGTGCACGGCAAGAGCCTCGGCCTCTCCACCACCGCCCTGCTCTTCGGCCAGCCCTGCGCCGAATACGTGCGGCGCAACCTGCTCATGGACTTGCGCAGCGGGGTGCGCATGGCCTGGGCTCCCTCCATCCCCTGGATACCGCCGCTTTTCGCGTGGGAGATGATCCGCGCCCGCGTATGTGGGGAGAGGCTCTACTGGCTGGGGCCGGGGGGGTCCTCCCCCCTGGGCTCCCTGGGCTACGTGAGCGCGGGGCTGGAGCTGGCGGAGCAGGTGGCGAAGGGGGAGCTGCCGGAACCGGGCCTGGTGGTGAGCGCCATGGGGACCCACGGGACCTCGGCGGGCCTGTGGCTGGGGCTGCGGCTCTCCGGGCTGCGCTCGCGCGTGGTGGGCGTGGCGGTGGTGGAGAAGGCCTACTGCAACCCCTTTTTGTGGGCGCGCCTGGTGAACAGGACCGCCGCCCTGCTCAACCGCCTGGATCCGGGGATAGGGGCACCCCGGGCCCGCCCCCGCGACCTCGTCTATATCGCGAGCGAGCTGGGAGAGGGTTATGCCCACCTCACCCCGGACGACGTCGGCGCGGTGCGCGAGGCGCGGGAGCTGGAGGGCCTGCAGCTCGAGGGCACCTATACCGGCAAGGCGCTGGCGGCCGCGCTCAAGCTGGGCGGGGACCCGAGCGGAAAGGAGGGCATCCTTTTCATCGATACCTACAACAGCGTGGACCTCTCCCCCCTCATCGCCGGCATGGATCACCGCCGGCTGCCCGCTCCCTTTCATCGCTTCTTCGAGATGCCCTTCCGGGCCTTGGAAAACGGGCTGTGACATGCTTGCGGGTGGGCATGCCCGGGCGGCCCCGCGCGGAGGATGATCGCGTTGTGGTGGGACGCATGGCTGTGGGAGCTGGGTTTCGCCGTATGCCATCAGCGCCCTGAGCGCCTGCTGCGCTTCGGGGACGGATGCCTCTTCGTATGCGCGCGGGACGCCGGACTCTTCGTCTCCTTCTTCACCCTGCTGCTCGCCCTCTCCCTGCTGCGCGGCAGGGAGAGGGCGGGGATGCCCCCCTGGCCCCTGCTGGTCGCGGGAGGGGCGGGGGTCCTCTTTCTGGCCTGGGACGGCATCACCAGCTACCTGGCCCTGCGGGAGAGCGGCAATGTGCTCAGGTTTCTCAGCGGCTTTGCCGCCGGCACGGGGCTGGCTCTCCCGGCGGCGGCGCTGCTCAACCGCGAGGTCTTCGCCGGGGACCGCTCACGCAAGGTGGGCTCTCGCCCCCGCGACCTCGCCGCGGTGGGCCTGGCAGGAGGGGCCGCGCTCCTCCTCTTCCTGTGGCGTCCCGCACCCCTCTTCCGCCTGGGTCAGGTATGGCTCCTGGTGAGCATGCTGGGGACCTTCTGGTCCCTCAACCTCCTTCTCGTCTATCTCGCCGGCGCAGAGCGGGAGGGGGGGCTGAGCGCGGGCAGGGCGCTGCTAGCGGCGCTGCTCGCGGCGCTCGAGCTCTGCGGGTCATATTGGCTGCACCGCCTCCTGGGGGGCGGCGGTCCCGCGCCCCTGCCCGGCTCGCGCGGCCCCTCCCCCTGACGGAGAGAGCTTCCCGCCGGCGGGTCCCGGGCGCGGCGCCTGTGGTATATTTATGGCGAATGTGGCGGCTGAGGGCTATGGCTACGGGAGAAGACCTGAGGCGGGAGGTCCGGGATGCACGCGAAGAAAGAAAAGATGAGGGTAGAGATCTTCACCACCGTACACCGCATCGTAGCCGACCTGCACATTTTTGCCGGCGCGCGCCTGACCGACATCATGCAGTCGAGGGAGACCGCCTCCTTCTTCGCGCTTACTGATGTCGAGGTGTACGAGATAGCGAGCGGGCGGGAGTTGTTCCGCACCGATTTCGTCGATGTAAATCGCGCCCACATCGTCATGCTCCGGCCCCTGGAGTCCAAGGCCGGCAGGCCGTCGGCGGAGGGGTTTGCGCCCGGCTTCTGAGAGCCCTTGAGCGCGGAAGAGCGCCGCGTGCACTCGGGCGGGCGCGGGTGCCGGGGGGCGCTAGAGAACGGGCTTCCTGCTGCTGGCCACGGCCTCGGCGAGACGGCACAGGTAGCCGATGTTCTCGATCAGGCGGGTGTTCACGATCTTGCGCACGGTCAGGCTTATGGTGTCCGGCTGGCCGCCCTGTCCCTTGATCACGTCGACCGTGCCCACCAGGCGGGCGCCGCGGTCCTCCAGCAGCTCCATGACCACGCGGTTGACCTTCTCCATGTCCCCCCGGGAGTCCCGGTAGGTCGCGACCGCTTCCTCGGCCGCGTCTTCGGCCGTGCCGTGGATGGATATGTGGTTCCAGGCCACCGGGCCGAACTGGATGATGAGCGCCCCTATGACCACTGCCACGAGGGCGAACTTGAGGACGAAGCCCCATACCTGCCCGCCCTCGTCCCGCAGCCTGGAGAAAAGCCTGTTGTTATCCATGCTACCCATTAGCTTCGCCGGCGGCCGGGCTTTTCCTTTGCCCCGCCGGGCCTGCCCTTTCCGCCTCGCTCATGCTCTGCGGCGCCGCGGCGCGAGCCGGCCCAGCTGTCGCGCCAGCATGTCCCAGAGGCCGGCGAGCTCCTCCATGCCCAGGGCGTGGGCCACGAAGAAGAACACCGCCAGGCCCCCGGCCATGGGCAGGAGCATGTCCACGAGGTCCCTCCACAGCCCGGTCGCCGGGTGCAGTTGCGCGACGAGGTGGTGGGAGGCGTAGACGATCAGGGTCATGGCCGCCGCCGCCGCCAGGGTCTTGAGAATGGTGGAGAGGACGCGCCTCCCCCCCAGCTTTCCCAGGCGGATGCGCAGCACAATCGCGTCGATGATCATGGCGAAGAGGTAGGCGGCGGTGAACCCCAGCGCCAGGCCCCTGACCCCCATCCAGCGGAAGAAGAGCAGGTTGGCCCCGATGTTGATGGCTACCACGAAGCAGTTGATGATCATGGGGGTGCGGGTGTCCTGCATGGAATAGAAGGTCTTGGTCAGCAGCATGTCCAGGGAGTAGGGGATCAGCCCCAGGGCGAAATAGAAGAGCACGCTCGCGAGCAGCTCCGTGTCGCCCGCCTTGAAGAAACCGTGCTCGAGGAGGAAACGGATGATGGGCTCGTTCAAGGTCAGGTAGATGACCGCAAAGGGCACGATGATGAACACCGTGGAGCGCACGCCCGCGTTGAGGGTGTCCCGGAAGCGGGACATCCTGCGCAGGGCGGCGTGTTCGCTCATGGCTGGGAAGACGGCGGTTATGATGGAGACGGCGAAGATGCCGTAAGGGAGCTGGAAGAACATCTGGGCGTACTGATAGGAGGGCACGCCCCCGTCCACCTGTATGGCCAGCGCGAAGACGAACCACGCTCCCACCTGCCAGAGCAGGATGTAGGCGAGGAGGGGAACGGCGAGGCGTCCGATCTTGCGTATGGCGGGATGGCGGAAGTCCAGCACGGGCTGATAGCGGATCCCGATGCGGAAAAGCGCCGGGACCTGCACCAGGGCCTGGGCCACCACTCCCGCCGTGGTCCCCAGGGCCAGGAGCACCAGGTGCGGATAATTGTCGCGCGGGCCGGGCAGGAAGTGGAAGGCGACGACGGTGGCGATGACCACCAGGTTGTTGGCGATGGGCGCGAAGGCGGGGGACTTGAAGTGGCGATGGGAGTTGAGCAGGCCGCCGAAGATGGCGCTCAGGCTGTAGAAGACGATTTGGGGCACGAAGAAGCGCAGGAGGAAGGCGGCCTGGTCCCTCACCACCTGGGTGGTGACGTCGCCGGCGGAATAGGAGCCGAAGAGGGTCATGAGTCGGATGACGGCGGGGCTGGCGAAGATGCCCGCAACGCTCACCACGGAGAGGACGATGAGGGCGATGTTGGTCACCGAACTTGCCACGTACCAGGCTTCCTCCCGCGAGCGCGTGCTGAGGTATTCTACGAAGACGGGTATGAAGAGGGAGGCGATTATCCCCCCCATGACGAGGTCGTAGATCATGTTGGGCATGGAATTGGCCAGGCTGTAGGTGCTGGGCAGGTTGGTCTCGCCGAAGCGCAGGGTCAGGCCCAGCACGTAGGCGAGGGCGGCGTAGCGCAGGAAGCCGGTTATACGGCTGATGGCCGTGCCCACGGCCATCAGCGCCGCGTCCCGGGCGAAGGCGTCGCCCTGGCCGCGCGGCAACGGCTCCTCCCCGGCGCTCACCCTCCACCCCTTCCCCGCGCATGCTTGCCGCCGCGATACTTTCCCAGCAGGCGCCGGACCGCGATCGCCATGGCGACGAGGAGGGCCAGGCCGGCCAGGAGGATGATGGCCAGGGTATTGATGATGGAGGTGTTGACGGTGGTGGAGGTGCTGTCGATGAGCAGGTCTCCGGACTCGAGCACGATATCCACGATGAACGAGCCCTTGCGGCGGGCATCGACCTGGAATATGTAATGGTTCTCCCGCGGCTCGATGACCACTTCCCGCGCGCTGCCCTCGGGAAAGGTCATGTTGGCGTTGTCCAGGCGCAGGGTGACCCCCTGGAGGGGGTAGTCGAGCCCGCTGGTGACGTCCACGCTCAACTTGCCCTCGGTGCTGGACAGGGTCACGGAGTGCTTGAGCTCGATGTTGACCTTGGCCGTCTCTGCGCGGATGACGGCATCCATGCTCTTCAGGTAGGCCAGCGCCGCCGTGCCGTCCCGGCCCCAGGCGAAGCGGTAGTTCTCGGCGATGAGCTGGGTGCGGGTCAAGTCCTCGCGCAGGGAGTGTCCGGCGGGGATGGTGGCCGCGAAATCACGCAGGTCGTTGCGCGCCGCCTCCAGCCCGAGCAGGTAGTCGGAGGCGGCGGGGGGGTAGGAGGGTGCCGGGAGGGCTACCCCCTTCAGGGGGAATTGGTCGGCGCTGAGTTCGGAGAGGCGGCGCGTCTGCAGCCAGGGGCAATCCCTCACCGCCTCGTAGAACCTCTCCGCGAAGTCCTGGGGGGGCACGAAAGCGGAGGGAAAGGCGAGAACGCAGGAGCGCACCTCGTAAGGCCTCTCCCTCTGCAGCACCGCCAGCTCGGCGAAGAGGGTCTGGACGACGTGGGAGACGTCGCCGGCCCCCGTGTTCTCCAGGTAAGCGTATATGGCCTCATCGTGCAGGAAGGCGCTGAGCGCATAGCCGTCGCGGCTGACGAAACGCACCGGCTGCGCGAGCGTCATGCCCTCGAGCAGGCGCTCCCCGGCGGGGCTGTATTGCAGGGCCTCCCTCCCCACCACCGCATATTCCACGCCGCTTCCCACCAGGTACTGCAGGACGAGGTCGCTGAGGCGGAAGAGGGGGGCCACGAAACCCCGGCCGCCGGGCGCGGTACGTCGCGCGAACTCCAGGCCCAGGCGCATCTGCCTCTCGGCCTCGCCCTCCCTCTCTCCTCCCTCCGTCTCCTGGCCCTCCCAGCCCCGGGAGGCGAGGGCGTCCGGGTCGGCGAAGGCGTAGGTCGTGGCCAGCAGGTCCAGCTGCCCGGCCTCTATGAGGCCCGCGAGCCCGGAGAGGACCTCGGAGGCGCCTTCCTGCGCGCTCCCCGGCCCGTCGCGCCCGTCCCCTTCCCCCAGCGATGCGATGTCCCTCCAGGTCGCCTCGCACACGACCATGTTTCCGCGCACTTCCGGCGTCTTCTTCATGGCCCGGGTGAGGGCGTAGAGGAAACCGGGTTTCTCGGGGGCGGAAGAGCAGGCGGCGGCGAGCTCGCCGTCGAGGTCGCCGCCCAGCGCGTCTCTGCGGGGGAGGAAATCGAGCGTCCAGAGCAGGGAGAGGTTGAGGGGATACCCGGAGGCCGGGTCCATTATCACCAGGTAGTTCTGGTCGCTCTTGATGACCTCCCCCGCCCCCAGCAGCCTGACCTCGAAGGGGTAAACGCCCCCCCCCAGGCCCAGCATCGCCAGGTCGATCTCGTACATCTTGTCCACCCAGCGCGAATCGGGCTTGATGGTCTCCAGGCTGCGCCTGAAGATGGCGGGGCGGCGCGTCCCCTCCCGGAAAGAGGATAGCTGGGAGCGGGTCGTCGCCGCGGGATAGATCCGCAGGTCCAGCTGGATGTCGGTGGTCCTCGCCTCGCCGGACAGCTCCAGGTCCACGTCGAGGTAGGCGCGCTCGCCGGGGGCGTAGTAGAAGGCGTTCATGGCCACGGATATGTCCGCCGTGTCTTCCCGCGCCAGGGCCTTGCCCTCCCCGGGGGCGAGAGGGGCCGCGGACAGCGCCAGGGCGCATATGGCGGCGACGGCGAACATGCGGCGGGCCCTCATCTCGCTCCCTCCCGGGGACGGGGGGCGCGGCGCATGATGACGCGGGAATCCTGCATGCTCTCGAAGCCGAGCTTGCCGTAGAGAGCGAGGGCGGGGGCGTTGTCGCCCTGGGTGTTGACCATGACCGAGGCGGCGCCCAGGCCTCGCAGGGAGGATATCAGGCGGCGGGCGAGGAGCTCCCCCACGCCCTTCCCCTGGTGGGAGGCGTGAACGCCCAGGCGCTGCAGGTATGCGAAGCGCCCGTTGGCGCCGCCGACCGCGTATCCCAGGAGTTCGCCTGAGCGCCGCGCGAGCAGGAAGACGTTACGACGGCAGGTTGTGGACACCGCCTGCATGGTGCGCGCGTCCAGCCTCCAGAAGTCATCGAAAGCGGTGGCGTCGAGGCTGAGGACGTCGTCCAGGTATCTCTTGCGGAAAGCGGTGATCTCCACCCCGTTCCGCCGCGGGGGCGCCGCGGGCTCGCGGAGCAGCCGTTTCTCCAGCAGCGTTATCCTGCAGGCGGTCGTGAAATCCCATTTCGCGTACTCCTGCGCCTCCGTCTCCCCCAGGGGCATGGTGACGATGGCCTCGCCACCGCTTTCGAAGCCGGCGGCGCAGGCCGCGCCCACGAGCGTTTCTTTCAAAGCTCCCTCTCCCTTGACGTGCCATAGTGCTGTGATGCCGGTATGGGTTCTCCAGTTCCCGATCAGGATGAAGGGGGAGGCGGGAGGCGGGCAGGCGGGAAAGAAGAAGATCCTCCCTTCGTTGCTGCGCATGAAGTCCAGGAAAACGCGGCGGCTGGGGAAGAAGTGGCTCCTTTTGAGGTCCGGCCAGAAGGCCCTGGACATCCCGGGTGCCGCCTCCGCCGTCTCCGCGCTGCGGGAAGCGCCCGCCTGGGGGGCGATTATCTCCACGTCATGACCTTTCCATGTTTGGACAAGGGCTCAGACAAGTCCCCTTATCTCCTTGGACAAGAATATTATACCGATGGCGAAAAGGAAGCAGGAAAAGAGGAGGAGGACGCGACGGTCACGGGCGCGCAGGGTGAAGAAGGAGCCCAGCCAGGCGCCGGGCATGACCCCGAGGACCATGGCCAGGGCGATGGCCCAGTCCACGTGGCCGAGCAGGGTGTGGATGATGCTCCCCGGGATGGCCAGTACCGCTATCACCGCCAGGGAGTTGCCCAGGCATTCCTTCAGTTCCAGGCGGAGGACGAAGAAAAAGGCCGGGACGAGCACGACCCCTCCCCCCACGCCCAGGAAGCCGGAGGAGAAGCCGGCGGCGAGCCCGATGGCGGCGAGCTTCCACGCCGGCCATGCGCGCTCGCCCCCCTCCCCCCGCGGGCAGCCGTAGCTCCCCCGCCCCAGCGCCGTCGCCGCGCTGCGCCAGGCGAGGTAGAAGAGCACCAGGGCGGTGGCGATCATGATGTAGCGGGTGTCCACGCAGGCCGTGGCGTAGGAGCCGATGGCGGTGCCCGCTATGCCGGAGAGGGAGCAGACGGCGACGATGCGCGGGATTATCTTACCCGCCCGCCAGTAATTGAAGCCCCCCACCAGCGCCGAGGGGAAAACGATGGGCAGGGTGGTGCCCAGGGCGATGTCCGAAGGCTGGGCGAGCAGCATGCGTACCGCTGGAGTGGCGACGACGCTTCCCCCCACCCCGAAAGCCCCCGAGGCGAAGCCGGTAACCAATCCCACCAGGACTATGAAGAGGTATCTTGCCGCGTCGGCCAAGGTTCAACCTCCCGGCGGGTCAGCGGATGATGTCCGCGACCTCCGCGTCGGTAGCCCGCACCAGGTCATAGGAGCGGATCTTAAGTATCGCGTTCGGCTCGCCCCCGCCCGTATAGACGACGTCCTCGCGCAGGGCGTGGAGGTCGATATACTTGGGCATGTCGGTCTTGAGGGCGACGGGGGGGGTGCTGCCGATGAGATACCCGGTGAGCATGCGCACCTCGTCGGCGTTGAGCAGGCGCAGGCGCGGTGCGCCCGCCTCCTCCTTGAGCTTGGCGTAATCGACCATGCGATCCCCGGGGACCATGGCCATGAGGGGCCCCGCGGGGGCGGCAAAGAACACCGATTTGACGACCTGATGGGGCTGCAGGCCCAAGGCCGCCGCGGCTCGCTCAGCGGTGCGGGCCGGCTCCGGCATCCTCGAGAGCTCGTGGGGTATATCGACCGTCTGCAGGTAGTTGTGGACGTCTACGCTGCTGAGCAAGACGAATTCCTTCCTCGTTGATCCAGAGCCCGATGCGAGCAGTCTGCCAGCCATGCTCCAGCCGAAGTCCCTTTGTCTTGCGCGTATTATAGCATAGGAAGCAGAGGTGGAACGCGGGGCTGCCACCCCGCGGGAGCGGATGGGGGGCTCTACTTGAGGCCGCCTTTGCGCCCGATCTCCTGGTAGAACTCCGTGCCGTATCTTTCCTTCGTGGTCTGGCCGCCCTTGCGGCCGCCCTTTTGCCCGATCTTCTGGTAGAACTCCGTGCCGTACTTCTTGAGCGTGGTCTTACCTCCCTTGCGGCCTGCCTCACTCCTGGTCAGTTTCCGGTTCGCCATCAGCGATCCCTCCTTGCCAAATGCCCTACCGGACGCCGCTATCAGCGACGCAAGCTGCTCAATACTTGTTTTACCCAATATCTGGCGGGTTTAATCGTCGGCGCGGGGGCGGACCCGCGGGCCCTTCCGGGTGCTGGGGGGAGCGGGCTAGAGCAGGGTCACGGGGTCGACGTCGACGGCGAGGGAGACGTCGTTGAGGGCCAGGCTCTCTCGCCGGCAGTAGGAGGCGCGGAAGGACTCGAAGGCGCGGAGGGGCCCCTCCAGGCCGTCCGCGGCCTTGTGCGGGGCGGCGCTCTTGATGAGCAGGTGATGGCGGTACCTGCCCTTGAGGCGGGAGAGGGGCGCGGGGGCGGGCCCCAGTATCTCACCCTGCCCGGGGTGCAGTCCCGAGCGCAGGAGCTCGCCGAGCTCCCGCGCCGCGGCTTGCGCGTGATCCTGCGCGGAGGCCGTCACCACCAGGTTGACCAGGCGGCAGAAGGGGGGATAGAGGGCCTCCCGGCGGTAGGAGGTTTCCTGGCGGTAGAACGCGGAGGCGTCGCCGCGCACCGCCGCCCGTATGGCGTAGTGCTCGGGGTTATAGGTCTGCACGATCACCTTTCCCGGCCTGCTCCCCCTGCCCGCTCTCCCGCTCACCTGGGTCAGCAGCTGAAAGGTGCGTTCCCCGGCCCGGAAGTCGGGAAGCCCCAGCGAGGTGTCGGCGTCGATGACGCCGACCAGGGTGACGTTGGGGATGTCCAGCCCCTTGGCGATCATCTGGGTCCCGACCAGAACCTGGGCGCGGCCGGATTTGAATTCCTCCAGCATGTCCCAGTGGGCGTCCTTGCCCCGGGTGGTATCCGCGTCCATGCGGATGCAGCGCAGCGGCGGCAGCAGGCGGCGCAGCTCCTGCTCCACGCGCTCCGTGCCCGTTCCTGCGTAGCGGTGTACCGGGTTTCTGCACTCGGGGCAGCTGAAGGGCGGCAGCAGGGCCCAGCCGCAGTGATGGCAGAGCAGCTGCTCCGCGGCGGCGTGATAGCAGAGGCTCACCGAGCAGTTGCGGCACTGCAGGATGTGACCGCAGGCATGGCACTGCATGTAGCGCGCGAAACCCCTGCGGTTGAGGAAGAGTATCGCCTGCTCGTCCGAGCGATAGACCTTGCCCAGGGCGTTCACCAGCCGGGGGGAAAGTATGGAGCGCGGGCCGGGGTCGTCTGAGCCCCGCATGTCCTCCACCTCCACCTCGGGGAGGGGGCGGTCGTCGACGCGGCCGGTCAGCGCCTGATAGGAATAATCGCCGCGCGCGGCGGCATAGCGGCTCTCCAGCTGGGGGGTGGCACTGCCCAGGACCAGGGAGGCCCCGCTCAGCCGTGCCTTCTCCATGCCCACGTCCCGGGCGTGGTAGCGCGGCGCCGAGTTCTCCTTGTAGGTGGTCTCGTGCTCCTCGTCGATGACGATGAGGCCCAGGTCCGCGAGGGGGGCGAAAAGGGCGGAGCGGGCGCCGATGACCACCTTGTACCTGCCCTGCCTGATCCCCCGCCACTGGTCGTAACGCTCGCCGAGGCCGAGGCGCGAATGGAGGACGGCTACCTTTTCGCCCAGGCGGCCCTTGAAGCGCTGCACCATCTGCGGGGTGAGGGCTATCTCCGGGACCAGGACCAGGGCGGTGCGTCCCCGCTTCAGGGCATGCTCTATGGCGTACAGGTAGACCTCGGTCTTGCCGCTGCCGGTGATGCCGTGCAGGAGGAAGACCTCGCTGCGGCCCGCGTCCACGGCGGCGTTGACCGCCTCCAGGGCCTTCCGCTGCTCCGGGTTGAGCCGGTGGGGCGGGCTGGGGAGGAATATGCGCCCCGCGAAGGGGTCGCGCAGCCTTTCCTCCTCCCGGATGCGCAGCAGCCCCGCCTCTGCCGCGCCGCGCAAGGCCGAGGAGGAGGCGCCGCTCGCGCGCAGGAGGTCGGGCACGCTCATGGCGCCGCCGTGGGCGTGCAGCGCCTCGAGCAGGCGCCGCCGCGCCGGCGTGCGGCCCTCCCCGCAGCCGGCCCGCAGGGCTTCCCGGCCCTCCTCCTCCAGCGCGGCCACGCGCACCTTGGCGCGCGACGCCCGGGGAGGGGGGATGACGTACCTTTTTTCCACCACCCCCCGCTCCTCCAGGGACCTCAGGGTGGCGGTCGGCGAGCGGCCGCCCAGGCGCGAACGCAGGGTGGGGAGGGAGAGCTCCCCCTCGCGCAGCGCCTCCACCACCTCGCGCTGCCGCAGGGCGCGCGGGGATATGGCGCGCAGCGCTTCCTCGGCGCCGGTGCTCAACGCCACCAGCTCTGTCACGCGGCGGGAGCGCCCCGGCGGCACCACCAGGCGCAGCGCCTGCGAGAGGGAGCTGAGATAACGGCGCGCCATCCATTCGCAGAGCCGCACCGTGCGCTCGTCGAAGACGGGGGGTTCGTCCACCACGGCGTCGATGCAGCGGATGCGCGCGAGGTCCGGGGGCTCGCAGTAGCCCAGGACGTAACCCACCTGCATGGTCTTCCCCAGGGGCACGACGACCACGCTCCCCGTCTCCACCCGGCGCGCAAGGCGCTCGGGGACGGCGTAGGTGAAGGGGCGGTCCAGCTGCCGCGCGGACACGTCGACCACCACGTTCACGTAGGCTTGCGCCTGGTCCTCGTACATGTTTGAGCCGGGCATGGCTCAATTATATGCGCTGGGGCCGACCTCGCCCTCGCCCCGCGACCGGGGAGCTCAGCGCAGAAGCGCGGCGGCGGCGGCGCAGAGCGCGAGTATGCCGGCATAGGGGATGGTCCTCGCGGGCGCGCGGGCGCCCGCCCCCCCCGCGATACGCCGGCGGCGGTGCTCCGCCGCCAGCACCCACAATGCCGCTATCCCCCCCGCCGCCGCGCCGCAGGAGAAAGAGACCCAGAGGAGACCGGGGCCCGCCGCCATGCCGACTACGGCGAGGGTTTTCACATCACCCCCGCCGACCATGCCCAGGAGGAAGAAGGGGAGTAGCAGCGCCAGCCCCAGGGCCATGCCCTCCAGCCCCGCGCGCAGGGAGCCCCAGCCCCCGGCGGCGGCCAGCGCCCCCCCCGTCACCGCCGCTGCGAGGATGAGGCGGTTGGGGACCCGGCGGTAGCGCAGGTCGTAATAGGCGGCGCAGAGCGCGAAGGTCCAGAGCAGGGTCAGCCTGGCTGTCCACATCGTGACCGCCCCCGGGGCTCAGCCCAGGGCCCCCATGAGCTGCTGGAATATCTTGTTGAAGAAGCTCTTGATGACATTCGTCCCTCCGGCCCAGGCGATGAGCGCCCCGGCCACGGCCGCGGCGCCGAGGATGACCAGGGCGTATTCGGCCGTGGTCTGCGCCGTTTCGTCGCCGATGATGTCCAGGGGATTGCGCACGCGAATCACCTCCTTTTTACGACTCTACGGGGCATGGCCGAGGATCATGCCGCCCACGGTGAGGAGGAGGAAGGAGGGGAGGATGAGAAATACCAGGGGGAGGAGGATGAGCACCGAGACGCGCGCGGCGTGCACCCGGTCTTTCTCCCGCCTGGCGTTTCTGAGCTCCGTCGCCAGCTCCTCCAGGGTGTCGGCCACGGGAGCGCCGAACTCCTCGGCCCGGGCCAGGGTGCGGCTGAAGCGGCGCATCTCCCGGCACGGGTGGTCGCGCGCGGCGCGCAGCGCCGCGGCAGCGCTCTCGCCCATGCGTATGCGCTCGAGCACGCGCTCCATCTCCTCGCGCGAACAGGGATTGCTGCAGGCGGATGCGGCGTGGCGAAAGGCGGACGGCAAGCTCTCGCCCGAGTAGCAGAGCACGGCCATGAGGTCCACCACCTCGGGGAGGTCGCGGGCGAGGCGCTCACGGCGCCGGGCGGCCATCCTCTTGAGCAGGAGGAGTGGCAGCCGGCGGCCCGCCGCGAAGAGGAGGGGGGCGAGGGCCAGGGCGGGAAGGCCCAGGGGGAGGCAGAGGGCGGCGAGCGAGAGTCCCGCGGCGGCGCGCATCCCCTGGAGGTAATGCGGCGACCATCCCGTCCCCGACCCGGCCAGAACCGCGAGCGCCTCCTCCCCGGGCTCGGGGGATACTGCTTTCCCCAGCCGGATAACCCATGCCCGCGGAGGCGGGGGGAGGCGGAGCGCCGCGCGCGCGGCCGGGCCCTCCTTGTCCTCCAGGGCGGTCGCGCTGAGGGCGAAGGCACGGCGCGCGCGGCGCCTCGCGGCGCGCAGGGCCAGGGCGGCCAGCGCGAGGGCGGCGAAGGCGGCGGCGGCGAGGTCCATCTATGCCTCCTCGCCGACCATTCTGCGGATGATGATGAAGGCGGCGGCGTTGAGCGCCAGCGCCACGGCGATGATCACGTTCCCCGTGGGGGTGGCCAGGAGCGGGCGCAGCGAGCGCGGGTTCAGGGCCGCCTGCACGAGGAGGAACACCGCGGGCAGGGAGGCGACGAGGTACCCGGAGGCGCGGCTCTGGGAGGTGAGGATGCGGGCCTCGCGCCTCGCCTCCAGGCCGCTCGCCACGCGCCGGCGCAGCCTCTCCAGGATGCGGGGAAGGTCGCCTCCCTTGCCGTGCATGAGGCCGATAACGGAAAAAGTGAGGCGCAGCGAGGGAGAGGAAGACCCGGCGGCGGCACTGGACATGGCCTCCTCCAGGCCGCTTCCCATGCGCAGCTCCTTGAGCACCCCCTTGATGTCTTCGCCCAGTTCCGGCCCGACGTCTTCCCGGCTCACCTCCAGGGCCTGCCGCAGCGAGAGCCCCGCGCGCAGAGACTGCGAGAGCGAGTCGATGAGCTCCGTGACCTGCTCCTCCTTTCTCGCCCTGGCCCTGCCGCGTGCGCGCCCGCTCAAGAGCCCCCTCGCCAGCGTGCCCGCGGGCCAGAGCAGGGAGGCGAGGAGCACGCTGCGCGTCAGCAGCAGGGCGGCCAGGGAGAGCAGGGCGGGAAGGATGAACAGGCGGCGCTTCCCCGCTGCCGCGAGCAGGAAAGCCCCCAAGGCGCGGCGCGGCCGCCCGGTGTGCTCGTCCCCGCCGCCGGCGGACAGCAGGGCCAAAGATCTCTCCCTCCTCCTGGCGGGGACGCCGCGGGCGAGCGAGGCCAGGCTCAGCGCGATGAGCGCGCAGGAGGCCGCCAGGACCGTTTTCATCCCGGGGTCGGGGCGGGGACCTCGACCTTCACCACCTTCCGCGCCGTGTCGGCATCGCCGTCGGAGGCGATGAGCTTGAGGGGAGCGGTTTCCTCCCCCGGGGCGGAGGAGGCGGAGACGGCGGCGGGGGCGAGGCGCATCCCCTCGGCGTTGCGCTCCATGACCACCATCTCGCCCACCCGCCGCTCGCCGCCGGGAGAGCGTTCCATGTGCACCATGACGTCCACCGCCCGCTCTATCTGCTCCCTCAGCGTGTGGGCGGGAAGCCCCACGCCCGCGGTCAAGGCCATGGTCTCCAGGCGGGAGAGGGCGTCGCGCGGCGAGTTCGCGTGCACCGTGGTCATGGATCCGCGGTGCCCCGTGTTCAACGCCTGCAAAAGGTCCAGGGCTTCGGGTCCCCTCACCTCGCCGACGATGATGCGATCGGGGCGCATTCTAAGCGCGTTGCGCAGCAGGTCCCTCATGGTGACCTCCCCCCTGCCCTCCAGGTTGGGGGGACGGGTCTCGAGCGGCACCACGTGCGCCCGCTGCAGCCGCAGCTCGGCCGCATCCTCCAGGGTGATGACGCGTTCCTCTTCGCCGATGCAGGAGGAGAAAGTGCCCAGGAGCGTGGTCTTGCCCGTGCCCGTCCCTCCCGAGATGACCACGCTTCTCTTCTCCCTCACCGCCCTTGCGAGGAACACGGCCTGGCCGCGCGTGAGCGTCCCCAGGGACACCATCTCCTCGATACTGTAGGGGCGGCTGCGGAATTTGCGTATGGTCAGCACCGGCCCCAGGAGGGAGAGGGGTGGCAGGATGACGTTGACCCGGGAGCCGTCGGGGAGCCTGGCGTCCACGTAAGGGGAGGCCTCGTCTACGTGCAGGCCCAGGGGGCCGATGATGCGGTCGATGATGCGGTAGATTTCCCCCTCGCCCTCCAGCGCGACCTCACAGGGCAGGATGCGGCCCGCCCGCTCCACGTAAACACCGTGGGCGCCGTTGACCATGATCTCGCTGATCTCCTCGTTGCGCACCAGCGCCTCCAGCGGGCCAAGGCCCAGGATCTCGTCCAGGAGCCTCTGCAGCAGGCGCTGCATCTCGCGGGGGTCGAGGACGAGGCCCTCCTCCCAGGCCACCTCCCTCGCCGTGCGCAGGAGCCACTTCCTGTTCTCCGCTGCGCCGCACTGCGTGAGGAGGGCGGCGTCCGCGCCCATCCTCTCCCCCACCTTCTCCTTCAACCTGGCATAGACTTCCCTCATCTTCTACCTCCGTTCAGGAGCGCGCCGCCGCGCCGCCTCCACGCGCGCCCGGGGGCGGCGTCGCCGGCGCGGGCCGCGCCGCCGTATCCGAGGGAGGCGGCCACGGCGAGCATGTTCCTCCCCAGGGGGGAGTCGGCGCGGGGCAGGCTCCCCAGCTCCGCGAAGTCGAGGCCGGAGCGGGGGTCGTCAGGCAGGGCGGCGATGAGGTCTATGCCCGCCGCCCGGGCCAGCTCGGGTGGGCTCAAGGTGTGGTGGGGCCCGCAGGCGTTGACCACCAGCTTGAGGCGGTCGTGCTCCAGGCCCGCCCGCAGCAGGGCCGAGGCCGCGCCGCGGGCGCAGGTGGCGGCCAGGGTGTCCGGGCGGGAGACCAGCAGCACCGTGGGGTCGTGGACGAGGAGGGGAGGAAAAGCGCGCAGGAAACCCGCGTGGTGGTCGAAGACGACGAGGTCGAAGAGGAAGAGCAGGTTGCGCAGCAGGGCCCCGGGAGCGGCATCGGGCGTGGCGCCGTCGCCGCAGGGGAGGAGGTGAAAGCCGGCGGCATGGCGGTGTACCGATACCCGGATGAGGTCCCACGAGACATCCTCCGCCAGCGGCAGGAGGTCCGATACCGTTTTTCCCTCGCCGCGGGGCTTGAGGAAGAGAAGCTGGGAGAGGGAACGCCTGCCCTCCATGAGCAGCACGCGCCTGCCCGCGGAGGAGGCGGCCGCGGCCAGCGAACAGGCGAGGAGCGTGCTGCCCACCCCCCCCTTGCACCCCACCAGGATGAGCAGGCCGCTTCTTCTCCCTGCCTCCCCCTCTCTCCCCCGCTGCGGGCGGGGAAGTCCCTCTCCCGCGCGATGTATGTCCAGCACGCGCTTGACCTCGGCATAGAGTTCCTCCCGGCCGCATGCGGCGGCGTCGATGAGCCCGCCATATTTCAAGGGCAGGCGCAGCAGTTCCGCCAGCCTGTCCTCGCCCCAAGTCTCCCCGGCGTGCGAGATGAAGAAGGTGACGGGCGCGCTCAGCCAGGCGGCGTCCTGGGCGGGCCCCGTGGCCGGATCCAGGTCCTCCAGCAGGGAGGGCGAGGCGAGGAGCGCGTGCGGACGGAAGCGTTGCAGCAGGCGCACGAGGTCGGAGACGGAACGCGCTATCCCGCAGAGGTCCAGAAGGGGGTGGCTCTCGAGCGAGGAGATGATGCCCGGCGCCATCTCCCCAGCGGATAGTGCCACCGCAACCGCTATCGATTCCATGTTCATCCACCACCTGTCATATAACATGATAAAGATACATAAGTTAATTATAATTGTCAATATGCTGCCGGGGCCCACCCGATGTGCGCGCCGCGCGTGCCCCCGCCGGGAGCGGGTCTCCACGCCCCACGCGCCGGCGACGGGGAACCCGCGTCAAGCATGCTGCGTCTGGTTTGAAATAGGCGGCTCTGTTGTGATAAAAAGAGGCGTAAGCTGCGCCGACGGATACCCGGAAGGACGGATTCGAGCCCATGCAGATGCGGAGAGGGAAAAGCGCGCCGGCGGCGGTGGCGGCGCTCCTGGCGCTGGTTCTCATCCTGGCCTCGGCCGCGGGGTGCGGCGGCGAGGGCGGGGGCGGGGAGGAAACGGCCGAGCCGGGCATGGAGGAGCTCTGGGCCAGGGCGGAGCAGGCGGACAGCGCCATCGAGTCCTGGCACATGGAGATCGCCAGCTATTACGAGAACACCCAGTATGGCAGCGGCCAGATCCAGAGCATCATCATCGCCGTCAACGGGGACGACCTGCACGAGCAGGACCTGCTCCTGGGGCAGGTGTATTTCGAGCATAAGCGCGTGGGGGGGAAGCAGTACAACAAGGATGTGGCCGCCGGCACCTGGAGCGAGGTGGCGCCCGACGAGACCTCCTCCGCGGACGTCTCCGCCTATACCTCCCGCTTCCTGGAGCTCCCCGCCCTGGCCGATACCCGGGAATACCTGGGCAGGGAGGCGGAGGGTGACGGCGAGGCGGAGCGCTTCCGCTTTACCCTGGGCCCCGAGAGCGTGAGGGGGATGTTCTCCGCCCAGCCCTCTTTCGACTTCAGCGAGAACGACGGCGGCGAGGTCGAGGTGTGGATAGACAGCAGCCATTACTATCTCGTCCGCTACGAGCTCTTGATCAGAAACGTGATCATCCCGGAGAAGATAGGCAGGGGAGATATCAGGTTCGTGGTCAGCATCCGCGATATCAACCAGCCGGTAATTATTACTCCCCCCGCCTGACCGCGCATCGCGGGGTTGCGGACCCCGCCCGCGGCCCCCGGCCGCGACGTTAGCCTCAGGCCCGGCTGCTTGGTACCATGGGTGATGGAGGGCGGACGGAGAGGCGGTGGCGCAAGCGGCGGACATGGAGGTGTGGCATTGAACTGCCCCAGGCATCCCAATAAGCGCGCGGTGGCTTCCTGTAAGGACTGCGGCGGGCAGTTCTGCATCGAATGTGTTCGGGAGACCGACCAGACCACCCTGTGCCCGGACTGCTACCGCCGCAAAATGGGCGATATCGCGCGGGAGTTCGCCGCGCCCGCCCCGCCGCGCGCCGGGCGCGGCCCGGCCCCGGACCCGACCACGGCGCCGGCGGAGGATTTTCTCTCCCAGGGCCCCGACGACGACTTCAGCAGCCTCGCCACGAGGCCGCCCCGCTCGGGAAGGCGCCGGGGGCGCAGGGCATCCCGGATCACCGCCGCGCGGCGGGATCCCGGGGGGGAGGCCGCGGGGGCGAAAGAACCAGCGGAGCGCGAGGAGGCACCGCAGGCAGGCGCGGAGCCCCCGCCGCGGGCGAAGAGGGCGCTCTCCGCCGCTTCCGGGGGCCCGGCGTCCGAGGACGAATTGTTGCAGGACGTCATGTCCACGCTGCTCAAACCGCAGGGCGCCGCGCACGGGGCGGCGGCGGGGGAGACGGGGGCGTCCGCCGCCGGCGAGGACGCCGCGGGAGTCCTCCTGCGCGCGCGGAAGCGCGCGAAAAGGGCGAGGGTGGAGGCGCGAGAGAAGAGGAAGGCGAAGAAGGCGCTTGCGGCCATGGACGCAGACGGGGGGAGCGGGCCCAGCCAGCGCTGGTCCTTCCTGGCCCAGCCACGTTCGGTGGAGTACACTCTCATCGCCGACTCCTGGTGGAGGGCGGCGGCCTTCGTGGCCCTAATGTTCCTGCTGGGGATGGCCCTGTGGGCGCTCCCCAACGCCTACCTCATCCCCAAGGACCAGGAATACGGTATCCATGCCGTGCTCATAGGCATTCTCCTCGGCCTGGCCTTCTGGTGGAAGGCGAGCAGGAAGCATTCCACCAAGCTCGCCGTACAGGCGGCCCTGACCACCTTCTTCGCGCTCTTTATCGGGGAATTCCTGCACTGGTTCCTGGTGGTTGTGAGGTTCAGGGCCTTGCGCACCATATTCTTCGACCTCGTCTCCTTCCGCTTCCTGTGGGAAAACGGAGGGGAGGTCCTCAAGTACACCGTGGAGGCGATGTTTCCCGCCGCCTTCCTCTGGCTGCTCTTCCTTCCCGCCCTGGCCGCCTTCATCGTGGGATTCGGCATGCCCCCCATCCCCGAGATATTCTTCCAGGCATGGCATGCCCTCAGGGGGCGTGGGGCGGGGGAAAAGGGAGCGAGGCATGGCCTGGAGACTTGAGGAGGTCGAGCCGGGGAGCGGGAGGGGCGTGGTGGAGGTCGAGGGGGTGGTGGACTCCACCAACCTCGAGGACTTCTTCGCCTTCCTGGGCTCGCTCTTCAAGCGGGGCATCGTCCGCATCGTGCTGGACATGGAGCACACCGGATACCTCTCCAGCGGAGGCCTTTCGGTCATCGCCGACGCCTACCGGCGGGCGGAGAAGGAGGGCGGCAAGCTGGTCATAGCCCGTGCCTCCGGCCTGGTAGCGGAGCTCCTCGAGGTGGCGCAGCTGGACCGGGTCATCGAGCTCTACGGGGGCCTGGAGGAGGCGCTCGCCGCCGTTTGAGCGCGGGCGCTAGACCGCCACCACGCGCATGACCTCCTCGATGGAGGTCAAACCCATCTTCACCTTGACGAAGCCATCGTCGCGCATGGTCAACAGGCCCTCCTCGATCGCCTGCTTCATGATCAGGGTGGCGGAGGCCTCCTTCACCGTGAGCCGCTGTATCTCGTCGCTCATGGGCATGACCTCGTAGAGGCCGATGCGCCCCTTGTAGCCGGTACCGTTGCACCTGGCGCAGCCGCTTTCGTTGGCCCTGTTCAGGACGAGCAGTTCGTCGCCGCCGTTCATGGGGAAGCCCAGGTTCTTGAGCACTTCCGGATCGGGCTCGTAGGGGACATTGCAGTTCGGGCAGAGCTTCCGCACCAGCCTCTGGGCCAGCACGCAGTTGATGGCCGAGGAGACGAGAAAGGACTCCACGCCCATCTCGATGAGGCGCGGCAGGGCGCTGGGGGCGTCGTTGGTGTGCAGGGTCGAGAGTACCAGGTGGCCGGTGAGGGCGGCCTCGATGGCGGTTTTGGCCGTCTCCGGGTCGCGGATCTCTCCCACCATGAGGATGTCGGGGGAGGTGCGCAGGATATTGCGCAGGGCGTTGGCGAAGCTCAACCCCGCCTTGTGGTTAACCTGCACCTGGTTTATTCCCGCCAGGCGGTATTCCACCGGGTCCTCAACGGTGGTGATGTTCTTCTCGTCCGTGTTGAGCACGTTGAGGGTGGCGTAGAGGGAGGTGGACTTGCCGCTCCCGGTGGGCCCCGTGACCAGCAGGGCGCCGTGGGGGAGGGAGAAAGCCTCGCGGTATTTCTCCAGCGACTGGGGTAAAAAACCCAGGTCCTCCAGCTTGAGCAGGATGCTCGACTTGTCCAGGATGCGCATGACCACCTTCTCCCCGTACACGGTGGGAAGGACGGCGACGCGGAAGTCTATGGACTTGCCCGACGAGGTCATGCCGAAGTGGCCGTCCTGGGGGATGCGCCGCTCCGCGATATTGAGGTCGGAGATGATCTTGATGCGCGAGACGATGCCGGCGTGGATGTTCTTGGGTATCCTTTTTATCTCCTGGCAGACGCCGTCGATGCGGTAGCGGATGAGCACCTCATCCTCCCTGGGATCGATGTGGATGTCGCTTGCTCCGCGGTTGATGGCCTCGGCGATCATGGTGGTGGTGAAGCGCACCAGGGGGGTATCCTCCACCACTCCCGAGATGGCCTCGGGCTGGTCCTCGTCCTTGCCCTCCAGGGCCTCCTCCACCACGTCGGTGTCCAGGTGATAATAGCGCTGGATGGCGCTGAGGATGTCCTCCTTCGCGCTGACCACCGGCTTGACCTCGTAGCCGGTGCTCAGGCGGATGTCGTCCAGCGCGTAGATGTTGGTGGGGTCGGCCATGGCCACCACCAGCTTGCCGTCCTCGAAATCGATGGGGATGCAGCTGTAGCGCTGGGCGGTGGCCTCATCTATGGAGGTGGTCGCCTGGATGTTTATCTTGTAATCGAGAAGCTCTTCGTAGCCCAGCCCCAGCTCGTGGGCGATGACCTCCGCGAGCTGGTTCTCCTTGACCACGCCCATCTCGAGCAGGACCCTGCCCAGGGACGAGCCGGACTCTTTCTGGCGTTCCTGGGCCGCCTCCAGCTGCTCCTCGTTGATGACATCGTTCTTGATCAGCAGCTGCGACAGCCTGTCCGTGGCTGAAGACACCGCGCCGTCTCCTCGCTTCCCTCTTCATCGGGTCATGCATGTCCCCGCACAATGTACCAATAGCATTAATCGGCGGGCAGGGGGACTTTCTATAGGTGTGTATGGGTGTGCGAGCGCGCCGACCTCGCCGGCTGCTACCCCTCTTTCGCGCCCTGGATCGAACGCAGGAAATCGCGGTACACGCACTCCAGGTTGGTGCAGGCGAAGCAGTCCGTGCTCAGGTAGCGGTCACCGCGGTCGGGCAGGATGACCACGATGCGGCCGGCCTCCATCCCCTCCGCCACCTGCAGGGCGGCATGCACCGCGGCGCCGGAGGAGATGCCTACGAAGAGGCCCTCGATATTCGCCAGCACGCGCACGGTGTTGAACGCGCACCCGTCCTCGACGTTCAACTTCTCGTCCATGAAGGACGGATCCAATATGGGGGGCAGGTATTCCTCCAGGTTGCGCAGGCCCTGGATGAGGGAATGCGGATAGGGCTCCACGCCCACGATGTGCAGCTTCGGGTACGCCTCCCGCAGCCTCCCCCCCACCCCCATGACGGTTCCGCCCGTGCCGATGCCCGCCACCAGGGCATCGATGCCCTCCACCTGCTCGAGTATCTCCGCGCCGGTGCCCTCGTAATGGGCCCTCACGTTGTCGGGATTGGCGTACTGGTCGGTGTGATAGTATCGCGGGTCGTCCTCCATCTGCTGCGCCGCGGCGATGGCCCCGTTCATGCCCTCCTCGCTGGGGGTGAGGAGCACCTCCGCCCCGAAAGCCTGCATGACGCGGCGCCGCTCCACGCTCATCGACGCGGGCATGACTATCTTTATGCGGTACCCCTTGTGGGCGGCCACCATGGAGAGGCCGATGCCGGTATTGCCGCTGGAGGCCTCGACGATGGTCTTGTCGCGGGTCAGCTCGCCCCGCATCTCCGCGCCCTCTATCATGTATCTGGCGATGCGGTCCTTCACCGAGGAGCAGGGATTGCAGCCCTCCATCTTGGCGAAGATCTCCACGCGCGGGTTGCGCGGCGTCACCTTGGTCAGCCGTACCACCGGCGTATGGCCTATGAGGTCCAGCGCCCCGCCCGTTGCCTCCATCATCTCCGCTCCACGATATGCGCTCCCGTCCTCCGCCCTTGCGCTTCCCCACAAGCGGCCCTCAGAGATTATATCTCAAGAGCGTGGCGGCGAACAGGAAGGGAAGGGGGCGGGGAGCGCTTGTCGGGGGCGCATAAGCTGCTATCCTGGTCTTGAGCGCTTGGCCGGGATACGGGGTGCGCGAAGGGGGGTGCCGTGGACTATCGGGGCCTGCGCCGCATAGCCGTGCTCAGCGACTGCCATTTCGGGGACGCCGGGGCGCTGCTGGCGCGGGAAGAACTGGTGGAGCGCCTGCTGGCGGAGCTCGCGTCGCTCCCGGGCCTCGACCTGCTCGTCCTCCTGGGGGACGTGATGGACCTCTGGAGCGGCGATTTCACCACCGCCGCCGCGGCCGCTTCCCACCTCTTCAGGGGCCTGGCGGCCCGCGGCGTGGCGCGGGACCACGTCATGGTGCCGGGCAATCACGATTATCACCTCTGGGCCGCCGGCGAGGACCGGCGCTCGCGGAGCCGCGCCGGCTGGGAGGAGGTGGAAGGGGTGTCCGTGGGCACGGATGCCGACCGCGCGGGCGGGCCGGGGGTCTATCTGGCCGCGGGGCTCCCCCTGTGGACGCACTACCCCCTGCTCTCCGTCGAGGTGGCGGGGAGGTCGCTGCTGCTCATGCACGGGCATCACCTCGATTTCTTCAGCCCCTCCTTCTGGTGGGCGAAGACGGCGTGGCTGGCGCGCGGCCTGCTGGGCGGGTCCCGCGGCATCGCGCTCTCCGACATCGACCGCCTGAACAAGCCCTTTTTCGAGCTGCTGACGCAGACCGCCCGCGTGCCCGAACTGCGCGCCTGGGAGTACCGCTTCTACGCCGTGCTGCGTTTTTTCACCCGCCTGCTGCGCTTCCAGTCCAAGGCGGGCGCCAGCCCGCGCCGCCTGGTCAGCGTGGAGCAGGCGGGCGGCGAGGTGGAGGAGATGCTGCGCCGCCTCCTGCCCGGCCACATCCCCGACCTCTTCGTCTTCGGGCACACCCACCGCGCGGGTTTTTCCCGCATCGACGTGGGGGGGAGGCGCCTGCTGGTGGCCAACAGCGGTTGCTGGGTGGAGGGGTCGGGGGAGGAGACCCCCATGACCTACCTGGTCATCGACGAGCGCGTGCGCTTGCGCCGCCTGGGGGGCGAGGAGGTCGCCGTGGGTTATGGCGGCGCGGAGGAGGAGCGCGCATAGCGGGAAGCGCCGCGCCCGCCGCGGACACGCTCATATCCCGAAGCGGTGGGAGGCCTCCTTCATGATGCGCAGGTTGCGGAAGGGGGCCTCCAGCCCGAGGCCGCAGGGCGGGGAGATGATGGCGGCGCCGCTCCTCATCGCCAGCAAGGTCTCCTCCAGGACCATCTCCGGCGGGAAGTGGTTGACCAGGGAGGCGGGCACCGTCCCCACGATCGGTTTGCGCAATATGTCGCGGGCTTCTCCCGGGTGCACCTCCGCATCGAAGGAATAGGCGTCCACGTTTGTCTCCCGGCACAACCTCACCTGCTCCATGCGCCCGCCGCACACGTGCAGGATGACCCGGGCGCCGCCGAGATGGGCGTAGCGGCTTAACTCGTTGAAATAGGGCAGCACGTTGTGAAAGAGGTCGAACCCCACGTGGGAGCCGACCCTTGCCGCCGGCTCGTGTATCATGATGATGCCGGCGCCCCTCTCCACCAGGGCCTCGGCATAGGCACAGAGGAATGAGACCAGCCCCTCCAGCAGGCGGTTTAAAAACCCCGGGTCGCGCCTCGCCAGTTCGATCATGGCGGAGGGGCGGATGAGGGAGGCCGACAGCGTGGCCGGCCCGACCATGTTGCCGATGATGGGGATGCCCGGGCGCATGTCGCGCAGGAGCTCGACGGAGCGCAGCACCTGGGGAACCCGTCCGCGTTGCAGCGGTGAGGGGAGGGCGTCGGCGATGATGTCGCCTGCGGCGGCGGCGGGGAAGGCGATGATGCGCGGGAGGGTGGTGTTGTCCCCGACATCGACCCTGGCTCCCAGCACCTCCGCCTCCACCGTGAGGCACAGCGGCACCCCGACGTTGTCGAAGCCCCCCATATCGTAAGCCGCCGCGGCCAGCTCGGCCATCATCATGCCGCTGTAGTGGGCGGCGGGAAGGGGGATGCCGAAACGGTCGAGCACGGCGCGGGTGACCACGTTGATCGGCCCCCCGGGGCCGATCACCGGCAAGCGGGGGGTCTCCTCCCCCGCCAGGGCGGCCATGAGCATATCCTGCCGCTTCAAGTTGTCCTCTCCCGCCGTCGTCCCCGGGTGCTGCGCCCCGGACCTTCCTCGCTCATAACAGTTATCGGCGCGATGCCGCGCAAGTAAAGGCCCGCGCCGGGGCGCGGGTGGTCGCGAACCCTGAGGCGCGGCGTGCCGCTGGCCCCGGGCTCCGCGAGACAGCATAATGAGAGGTATGTCGCCGGTCGCGGTCCGCGGGGAAGCGCCGCATACCGGAAATCCCGAAAGGAGGAGGCATGAGCTATTCACATCTGGGCGAGGTACGGCAGGACTATATCCGGGCCCGCTGCGCCACCGCGGTGAAGGCCCTTGCGAAGCGGGAATTCGACGCGCGTTTTTTCCCCTCGCGCGAGGAGGCGGTGCGGGCGGTGCTGGAGGCGGTGCCCGCCTCGGACGCCGTGGGCTGCGGCGGCTCCTGGACCGTGCGCCAGATCGGCCTGCTGGACGCCCTGCGCGAGCGCGGCGGCCGCGTGCTCGTGCACGAGCCGGACATGGATTTCGCCGAGGCCGCGCGTGTGCGCAGGGAAGCATTGCTGTGCCCGGTGTATGTCGCCAGCTCCAACGCCATCACCCTGCGCGGAGAGCTGGTCAACACCGACGGCATGGGCAACCGCGTGGCGGGGATGTGCTACGGCCCCGCCACGGTCATCGTCGTGGCCGGGTACAATAAGCTGGTGCCCGACCTAGACGCCGCCCTGGAGCGCATCCGCGAGGTGGCGGCCCCCCTCAATGCCATGCGCTACCGCGCGCAGGTCCCCTGCGTGGAGAGGGGAACCTGCAGCGAGTGCGCCGTGCCCGCCGGCATCTGCCGCATCACCACCATCATCCGCCAGCGCCCCATGACCACCGATTTCAAGGTCTTCCTCGTCGGCGAGAGCCTGGGGTTCTAGGCGCCCGACCGCCGCCTAAAGGCCGTTGATCTCGCGCATGAGCTCGTAAGCGGGCGTGAAGAGGCCCGAGGAGGTCTGCACCGGAACTCCCAGTACCTGGTAAGAGGCGGTATGCGGCTCGTACTCGGGCCACGGCGGCAGGCCCGCCACGTTGGGGTCGCCGCCGCGGGCGAAAGCGGTCCAGTAATCCATCATGGTGCGGGAGAGCGCGTGGTCCTCCTCCTCGACCCCCTGTATCCCCACCTTCTCCAGGGTGCCGAAGACGTACATTATCTCCAGGCCGTGGAACACGCCCAGGTGCTCGCTGCGCGGGTCCCGGGGGGCGCGGTCGAAATAATAGAGATAGGCGGGGGCCCCCGCGTCCGCCGTGCTCTGCAGGGTCAGGCGCGCCGAGGCGGCGAAGCCCAGCTCGGTCACCAGCCTCTGCATGGCCGCCGCGACCTCGGCGTCCGAGGCGGCGGGGAAGAGGTCCTCCACCTTGGCTGCGTGCTCTCCATAGAGGTATTTGAGCATCAGGAGGGCCTGGTCCAGGGTGAAGTCGGGGAGGAAGATGGTGCCCTCGTCGGCGTTTATCCCCGTGAGCAGGGGCACGGGGTGCTGCCTTCCCGCGGCGAGCACCTCGCTGGGCCTCTCGGGGATGAGGCGGCCGTCGATGCTGGGGCCGAAACTGATGGGGCTGAAGAACTCGTTGCCCCCCGCGGATATCTCCACCAGGGTCTGCGCGGGGACGGCGCGCAGGGCGGCCAGCTCGTCTTCCGCGCCGGCTGTCCCCAGCTCCCTGGCTATCCTCTCGCCCGTCCTCTCCGCCTCCTGCAGGGTGGGGACGCGGTTGATGGGGAGCCCGAGGTCGAGCAGGGGCCCGCTCTGCACGATGGCACGGTGGAAGAGCCCCTCGGCCGGGGGGCTGCACATGAGGTTGAGGATGCTCATGCCGCCCGCCGATTCCCCGAAGACGGTGACCTCGTCCGGGTCGCCCCCGAAGGCCGCGATGTTGTCCCGCACCCACTCGAGCGCCGCCACCTGGTCCAGCAGGCCGTAATTGCCGGAAGCCCGGTGGGGGGATTCCGCGCTGAGCAGGGGATGGGCCATGAAGCCCAACGCGCCCAGGCGGTAATTGGTGGTCACCACGACCATGCCCCGGCTGGAGAGGTTGCGGCCGTCGTAGATGGGGAGCGAGGCGGCGCCGCTCACGTAGGCCCCGCCGTGTATCCACACCATCACCGGCAATTTCTCCCCCGGGCTCGCGGCCGGCGTCCACACGTTGAGGTAGAGGCAGTCCTCGCTGGTCTCGCCGACGTCCAGCAGGCCCGTCCAGTCGTCCCCGGGCTGCGGGCAGGCGGGGGCGAACTCGCGGCAGGCCAAGACCTCTTTCCAGGGCTCCACCGGCTGCGGCTCCCTCCAGCGCAGCTCGCCCACGGGTGGCGCGGCGAAGGGTATGCCCTTATAGCTCCAGATGCCCTCCTCCTCCACGCCGCTGATGGGCCCACTGCGCAGCCGTGGCATCTCCAGGGTCGACTCCGCGCCGCCGCATCCCAAGCCGGGCAGCGCCAGCGCCGCCACAAGGCACAGGGCCGCCATCGCCGTCATCATGCGTCTGGACATGTTCACACCCCCTGCTCCGTTACCGCTACCCCAAGCCGGCCTTTCCATTATAGCCCAGCCGCCGCCGCGGCACGACAAGGGGGGCGGCGCGCGGCCTCGCCGCCCGAGGCAGGAAAAGTGGCCGCGCGTATGCTATAATCTACGGCGACGGTATGTCAGGCGACTTAACGGTGTTTAAGTCGGCACCCAGCCGCGTGGTGGCTGGGTTTTTCTTTTCGCTTGACCGGGGGTGATGAAGTGGCGGGCAGAATACTCGTCATCGACAACTACGATTCCTTCACCTACAACCTGGTACAGTCCCTGGGCGGGCTGGGGGCGGAGCTGGCGGTCTTCCGCAACGACCGCACCAGCCTGAAGGAGGTCCAGGAGGTGGACCCGGCGGGGATCGTCATCTCGCCCGGGCCCGGGGCGCCGCGTGATGCCGGGCTGTCCGAGTACATCATCCGTGAGTTCGCCCCCCGCCTGCCGGTGCTGGGGGTATGCCTCGGACATCAGTGCATCGGCGAGGTCTACGGCGGCCGGGTGGGCCGCGCCCCCTGCGTCATGCACGGCAAGACTTCCCTCATCACCCACGACGGCCGCGGCCTCTTCGCCGGCCTGCCCAGCCCCATGCGGGCGGCACGCTATCACTCCCTGGCCATCCTGGAGGAAGGGTTTCCTTCCTGCCTGGAGGTGAGCGCCCGCAGCGGCGACGGCCTGATCATGGGCGTTCGCCACCGCGAGTTTCCGCTGGAGGGCATACAGTTCCACCCCGAGTCCTTCATGACCCCCGAGGGCCCGGAGCTGCTCGCCAATTTCCTGGAGGCGTGCTCGTGACCCGGCGCGGGAGCCGGGGGGCTGCGGCGCTGCGGCTGGCGGTCCGCGAGCTGGCGGACGCGCCGCCCATGGAGGTCATCTTTCACCGCCTCGCCCACACGCCTTACGCCTGCTTCCTGGATTCCAGCCTGGTCATGGAAAGGCTGGGAAGACATTCCTTCATCGGCTTCGACCCCCATCTCGTGCTCACCGCCCGCGGGCCCGCCTGCCGCTGGTGGAGGCGCGGAGGGAGCACGGACGAGACGCGGGAAAACCCTTTCGCGGCCCTGCGCCGGGCGCTGGGGGAATACCGCCTGGAGGAAGAGGCCGAGGGCATGCCGCCGTTCCTGGGCGGAGGGATGGGTTATCTCGCCTACGAACTGGGAAGGCATCTGGAGAGGCTGCCGCAGAGGACCGTGGACGACCTGGGGATGCCCGAGTTGTGCTTCGCCTTCTACGACCGCGTGCTGGCCCACGACCACGCCGGCGGCAGGACCTGGCTCGCCGCCGTGCACCCCCGGGACCCGGAAGGGGTGCTGGAGGAGGCCGCCCGCCGCCTCGGTGCGGAGCCGCCCCCCTACGCGGCGCCGCGCGGACCACGCGAGGCGCGCTTCGCCTCCAACTTCAGCCGCGAGGAGTACCTGCGGGCGGTGCGCGAGCTCAAGGAGTACATCTACGCCGGGGATATCTATCAGGCCAACCTCTCCCAGCGCTTCCAGGCCGAGCTGCACGAACACCCCTGGATGCTCTACCGCCGCCTGCGCCGCCTCAACGCCGCCCCCTTCGCCGCCTATTTCAACGCCGCGTGCGGGCAGGTGTGCTCGTCCTCCCCGGAGCGTTTTCTCAAGGGAGAGGGCAGGCGGGTGGAGACCCGCCCCATCAAGGGCACCCGCCCCCGCTCCGAGCGCCCCGGCGAGGACCGCGCCCTGGCGGAGGAACTGCTGGCCAGCCCCAAAGACCGCGCCGAGCTCTCCATGATCGTGGACCTGGTGCGCAACGACCTGGGGCGGGTATGCGAGTACGGCAGCGTGGAGGTGGAGGAGCACGCGGTTATCGAGCATTACGCCACCGTGCACCACCTCGTCTCCACCGTGGCGGGAACGCTCCACCCCGGCCGCGATATGGTGGACCTGCTCAAGGGGAGCTTCCCCGGTGGCTCCATCACCGGGGCCCCCAAGATACGCTCCATGGAGATAATCGACGAACTGGAGCCGACGGCGCGCAGCGTGTACACGGGCAGCATCGGTTACCTGGGATATAATGGCAAGTTCGACCTCAACATCGCCATCCGCACCGTCATCTGCAGGGGACACAGCGCTTATTTCCAGGTGGGAGGGGGCATCGTGGCCGACTCCGTGGCCGAGGAGGAGTATCAGGAGACCCTGGATAAAGGGAAGGCTATCTTCGCCGCCCTCTCCGGCTGACGCCCCCGGCCCCCGTCGGCCGCCGGCCTTTCCGCATCGCGCCGTCGCTCACCGTGCGGGGACGCGGGGCGTGCCCGTCCATGGGCCCGCCGCTTTCGCCCCGCGGGATCGCTTCCCGCGCCTCAGATGTCGCGCCTCTCGAAGAGATAGGCGGAGGCCCAGATGAGCGCGACGATGAGCGCGGCGGCGACCAGCATGGAGGGCAGCGCCTCCGCGAGGCCCGCCTCGCTCAGGGCGATGGCCCTTGCCGCTTCCGCCAGATAGGAGGGGCCGAAACGCTTGATGGCGGAGAGGAAGCCGGGAGGCAGGGTGAGGAGGAGAAAGCTGAGGAAGGCTAGCCCGCCCGCCGCGGCGGAACTCCCGGCGATCACGCTCCAGAAGACGGTGAGGGAGAGCACGAAGCATATGAGCACGGCCGTGGGGATGATGGAGAGGGCCGCGCCCCCCGGCGGGAAGTACTCGAAGAGCCACACCGTGCAGGCGTAGAAGACCGCGGTCGCCAGCGCCAGGGAGGCGATGAGCGCCGCGCCGTGAACCATAAGCTTGCAGGCGAGCAGCTCGCGCCTGCGCACCGGCTTGGAGAGCACCATGGGCAGCAGCCCCCGTGACCTCTCTCCCGCTATGCTGTCCATGGCCAGGAGGATGACGAGCAGCGCGCCCATCTGCACGATATAGCCGAAGTACTGCGCCGCCGCGTCGGCCGCCGTCGGCTGCTGCATGATGATCTCGAACTGCTCGGTTTTGGGGACGAGGCTCGGAAGGTTCTTGGTGATGAGGGGGGCGGTGATGGCGAAGACGAGGAAGAGGGCCAGCGCCACCCACAGGCGATAGGTCCTGTATTGCTCGCGCGCCTCCTTGCGCAGAAGAGCCGGCATCGCGTCACCCATGCGCCGCGTCCTCCATGAGGCCGAGATAGGCCTCCTCCAATCCGCCCCCGCCCCCCTCCAGGCCGGTCATGGAGAGGCCGAGGTCGGCCACCAGGCGCGGCAGCTCCCTCCCCGCCACGCGGGGGTCCGCGGCATCCAGGCGCACCGCCGTTTCCGTGCCCCAGACCTCCCCCGCCCAGCCCTCGCGCCGCAGGGCGGCGGCGAGCCTCTCGCCTCCCGCGCGCAAGCGCACGGTGAAGCCGGGCCGGGCATGCCCTCGCAGCACCTCCCGCAACGGCCCCTCCTCGAGCAGCCTGCCGCGGGCGATCATCACCACGCGGTCGCATACCTTCTCCACGTCTTCCAGGATATGGGAGGAGAAGAAGATGGTGAGCTCGCCCCGCATCCTCCCGATGAGGGAGAGCAGCTCGTGGCGCCCCAGGGGGTCCAGTCCCGAGGTGGGCTCGTCGAGTATCAGCAGTTCGGGCGCGCCCATCATGGCCTGGGCCAGCCCCAGGCGCTGCCTCTCCCCTTTGCTGAAGCCAGCTATCCTGCGGGCGGCTCTAGAGGGGAGGGCGAAGAGGTCCAGCACCTCCGCGGCGCGGGAGCGGGAGCCCGCATGGCCCATGCCCAGGGTCTCGCCCACGAAGATGAGGAAGTCGAGCGGCGTCATCCAGCCGTAAAAGGCCGGGGACTCGGGCAGATACCCCACGCGTGCCAGATGCGAGCGGTCGGCGCTGTCACATGGCTCTCCCAGCAGGTAAGCCTCCCCCCGCGTGGGCCGCGCCAGGCCGAGCAGCATGCGCAGCGTGGTCGTCTTGCCGGCTCCGTTGTGGCCGACGAATCCCGTGACCGAGCCCGGCTCGACGGCGAAGCTCAGGTCCTCGACGGCGGCGAGATCTCCGAAGCGCCGGGCCAGCGACCTGCACTCAATGGGAGGGGGTGGCAACCCCGGCCTCCCTTCCGCTCGGCGGATAAAGCGCCCTCTGGAGGTGGCCCGGGGCGATCGCCGGCGCCCGCACCGGCTTGCCGCCGTTCCGCATCCCATCGCGCCTCGCCGCGCCCGGCGGGGCGGAGCACATCGGCCATAGCCGCGCGGCCGCCGGGGCGGTCGGCACCGCTGTCCATCGCCAGGTCTCCATCGGGCATCACCTCTCCGGTTTACGAGCATAGCACGGGGGCAGCGCGGGCGCGCTCTTTCAGGCGCCGCCTGCCGACGGACGCCCGCTCAGGTCCCCAGCTCCCGCTTCACCAGGGAGCGGTAGGCGGCGGCGAGCCGCAGGGTGATGGGGCCGGGGCATGCGTTCCCGATGGGCGCGCCCTCGACCTCGCGCACCGGGACCAGCTCTCCGGTGCTCACGCTGAGGAAGGCCTCGTCGGCCCGCAGGAGGTCCGCGAGGGTGAAGAGCCCGGCCTCGCAGCGCAGGGCACATTCCTCGCACAGCTCCATGACCGCCGCGCGGGTGATGCCGGGCAGCAGGCCGCATTCCACATGCGGGGTCGCCAGCTCCCCGCCTCGCATCATGAAGAGGTTGGAGGAGGTGGCCTCCGCCAGCAGGCCGCGGGTATTGAGGAGCAGCGCGTCGTCGGCGCCCCTGTCCCTGGCCTCCTGCCTGGCCATGAGGTTATCGAGGTAATTGGTGCTCTTGATGCGGGAGAGAGGGGAGCCGTCGTTGGCGCGCACGGCGGAGACGATAAGGTTTATGCCGCGCTCGTACCACTCCCGGGGGAAGGGAGAGAAGGGCTTGACCACGATGTGCACATTGGGGGGACCGGGCCTCTCCAGGCCGCGACTTTCGCCCTGCCGCCCGCCGCTGAGCGTGATGCGGATATAGGCATCGCCGCTGCCCACGTTGAGGCGGTAGAGCTCTTGCACCGCCTCCGCGACCTCCGCGTCCGGCGGCGGGCCCTCCATCCTCAGCTCGCGGCAACCCTCCCTCAGGCGCGCGAGGTGGCGGTCCATGCGGAACGGCCTGCCGCCGTAGGCCCTCACCGTCTCGAAGACGCCGTCTCCGAAGAGCACTCCGCGGTCGGCGGCGGGGAGCAGGGCCTCGTCCTCGCCCATCACCTTGCCGTTCAAGTAAACTTTCATGCTCGTCCTCCCCGGCCCCGTGGAGCAAGCCCGGGCCGCGCGCCGTCCGCGCCCGGAGCCATGCCCCTCCCGCGGGAAGCGGCGAGTTCGAGTTCCCGCCCGCGGCCGTGGCGGCTAGCGCATGCCCAGCACGAGCACGGCGCCGCCGCCGGCGCAGAGGAGAACGGCGGCCGCGATGACCACCGCGCGGATCACCCTCGCGTCGCGCAGGCCTCTGCCGCCCTCGCGGGAGAACTCCTGCAGCCGGGTGCGCATGCAGAGGAGTATCGCCCCCCAGGCGATGCCGACGGCCCCGATGATCACCGCCTCCCGTTCCATGACCCGATCATCTCACCGCTTTTACTGCGGGGCAAGGGGCGCCGGCTTCGCGCCGCGCGCATGCGTTCGCCGTCGCTGAAAAAATACTACTTGACTAAGACTCTTAAGTTGCTTATGTTATATAACATGGTCAATCGAGGAAAGGCGGAGGAGATGATAGGAAAGACCCTCGCCGGCAGGTACCGGGTGACGGAGAGGCTGTCCTGCGGCACCAACCTGTCCACCTTCATGGCCGTCGATATCGCCTACGGTATGGAGGTGGAGGTGGACGCGCTCGGCGTGCGTGCGGGCGAGTTCCTCCTCCGCGCCGGTCGCCTGGGCGAGATCATGGACATGGCCCTGCAGGTGAGCGGGCCTCACGTTCTCCCCGTACACTTCTGGGGCGAGGACGCGGAAGAGGGCCTCACCTACGTGGTGCGGGAGAGGGCGGGAGGCGCTTCCCTCGCCGAGGTCCTCGCATGCACGGCGCGGCTGCCCGCGCGGCAGGTGGTGGAGATAACCGCGGCGGCGGTGGAGGTGCTGGCGGAGGCCTATGGCAACAACCTTTTCTACCTCGGCCTCAATCCCCATCAGGTGACCCTGGACGGCAGGGGCGGCGTGAGGCTTATGCGCGTCGGGTTCGGCTGGATCCTGGAGGAGATGGAGCCGGACCTGGCGGCGAGGGTCTCTCCCTACCGCGCCCCGGAGACGGACGGGGGCCGGGAGGGCTCGCGCACCTCGGACGTCTATTCGCTGGCGGTGATGATGCGCGAGATGCTGCCCGAGGGAGGGATCAGCGCCAGGCTGGAATCGCTGCTCGCTACCGCCACCGACCCCATGCCCAGGCGGCGACCCTCCTCCCCGCGGCTGCTCCTGGAGGAACTGGAGTCGGGGGCCAGCGGGGGCGGCGGGGCGTTGCCCGGAGATGACGGCCCCGGCCCCGCCGCGTCCGAGCGCCGGGAGGGGGGAGGCCTTTCCTTCCCGGCATGCGAAGAGGTATCCCTGCGTGCCGCCCCGGCGCGGGGGCCGCGCCGGCGTATGCTGCGCAACCTGCTCCTCATCTTCGCGGGGGGCGCGGCGGCCTGGCTGGTCTTCGCCGCCCTGGCGGGCCTTTTCGGGGGCAGGTCAGGCGGAGAGGAGCCCGCCCCCGCCGCGGTGGAGGAGAGGATCATCCTGCCCGACCTGCAGGGGCTCACCGCCGCCGATGCCGAAGAGGCCCTGCGGGAACTGGGACTTCGCTGCAGCTCGCGCGAGGCTCCCTCCCGCCTGTGGTCGGCGGGCAGGGTCGCGGCGCATGAGCCGGCCAGGGGCGCGGCGCTGCGCCCGGGCGACAGCGTATGCCTGGTCATCAGCGCCGGGAACGAGGAAGGCGCGCCCGGCGAGGGCGGCGACATCGATCCCGCGGCCCCGGAGCCCGCGCCCCCCCCGGAGCAGGAGGAGGCGCTCCGCCCCCGGGGGGCGGAGCTGGCCCCGGCGGCCCGGGAGGCGCCGCCGGCGGCGAAAAACCTGCCCCCGCGCGCCGTGCCCGCCCTTTCCTCGGCCTGCGGCCCCGCGCCTCTGTACGTCTGCATGGACGGCAGCGCATCCCATGACCCCGACGGAGAGATCGTGCGCTATCTCTGGCACTGCGGAGACGGGACGGTCATCGAGGGGGCCCGGGCGCAGCACGTCTACGACCCCGCGGTCATCCCCGCCCGCTTCCTGGTGGTCCTGGAGGTTTTCGACGCGGGCGGTCTCAGCAGTTCTTCCTCCCTGACCCTGGAGGTGTATTGAGACATTTTTCCCCTGGAAGGAGAGCCGCTCCGAGAGGCCGGCGATGAAGGGCTTCCCGCCCAGGTCCCATGGATCCGGGGGCCGGGAACGGAGCCCGCGGTGGGCGCGGCGCGCATGCGTTCGCCGGGAGGCCGGCTGGAGGGGCGGAAAGGCACCCTTCACGAGCCGGGCATTCGCCCTACCCCTCCCTATTATCCTCTTCTTGACCCTCCTCATTTTCTCCTTCCAACCGCTGTCCCCCCCGGCCGTCGCGGCGGGGGGGGCGGCACCCACCTTCGCCTGGCCCGCCGAGGGGGAGGTCACATGCGCCTTCTGCCCGCCGCAGGGCAGGTATGGCCAGGGGGGACATGCGGGCATCGACATCGCCTTGCCCCGCGGGAGCGGAGTGCGTGCCTCGCGTGAAGGCATCGTCAGTTTCGCGGGGGGCACCCCGGTGGGCATTTGCGTGAGCGTCGTCCACGACGGGGGCTTCAAGACCACCTATGTCTCTCTTGGCTCGGCGGAGGTGCGCCGCGGTCAGGAGGTGCGCACGGGTCAGCTGCTGGGCACCAGCGATGGGGCCGGAGACCGCTCCAGCAGCTCACCACATCTGCATTTCGGGATATTCCTCGACGGCGTGGCCATCGACCCCCTGCCGCTCTTGCAGGGTTGCCTCCTCGACCCCTCGCAATGTCTCTTCCTGGGCCCATGGGAGGACGTTCGGGCCATCGACGCCTACATCGCCCGTCACTCGCAGGGAGGTTTCTTCGGCCGCCTGGGCCGCGGCGTGAGCGCGGCGGGGAGAGCGGTCGTGAGCGCGTGCAAATCGGTCGCCGGGGCTGCCTGGCGCTGGGCCTGCGGAGCCTCTCGCGCGGCGGGAAAGGCTCTCGCCGCCTTTTATCGCACCTGCATCGAGCCTTGGCTCTCTCCGCTGTGCCGGGGCGCTCTCGCGGCGGCGAGGGCGCTGCTTTCCAACCGCTACGTGCAGGCGCTCCTCGCCGGGCTGGCCGCGGCGGCAGTGGTATGCCTGGCGGTGGCGGGCATCGCCCTGCTCTTCAGCCTTTCCCTCCTCACCACCGTCGTCTCCGCCGTGGTCGGCGCGCTGGCGGCCGTCGCCTACAGCATCTACTATGCCTTCGCCGCGGGGGATTCCTTCACCTGCGGGGGCTGTTTCCTGGCCTCGCTCAGCGTGGGGGCCGCGGCGGCGGGGACCAGCCTGCTGCTCTCCTGCCTGGCCCCCCTCGTCGGCTCCGGGTGGCGCAGCCTGGGCTGGCTCGGTTTCGGGAAGGCTTTCCTGGTGAACGCCGCCGCCGACTCCATCGTATACATCTCCTTCTGCCTGCTCACGGGCAGGGAGGTCTCCCCCCTGGGGGTGGTGGCCACCTTCCTCTTGGGCGGCGCGAGCGGGGGCATCGGCAAGCTGGTGACCACCGGCCTCCTCGCCCAAGGGGCGGGACAGGCCCTGGCGGTGGGCTGGTTGTCGGCGGGGGGGGCGGCGCTCGCCGGGCGCGGGCTCTCCACCCTCTCCTTCCTGGCGCGCTCGGCGCTCTCGCGCTTCAGCGGCAGGGCCGCGTACGTGCTCTTCTGCGGTTGCGCCGGCCTTCTGGGCGACGCCATCGTGCGCGCGGTGAGCGGCTCCCTGCCCTCCCTTGCCGAATCGCTGCTCTGCTTCGGGGGCGGTTGCCTGGCCGGGGCGGTGAGCCTGGCGGGGAGGGGAGAGGGGGTCGCGGGGATAGCCTCGCGCCTGAGCCGGGGGAGGATGAAGGTGAACAGCGAATTTTTGCGGGCGCTTGCGGGCAAGTCGTTTTCGCAGGGGTTGAAGGAGGGAAGCTCGCGCCTGCTACGCCTGCTCAGGCGCGGCGACGATGGCCGGCGGGAGGTCCGCTGGCATTTCTACACTGGAGGTGAGATGCGGTGAAAGACGTCATGCCCAGCTGGCCTCAGACCTCTGCCATCTGCGCTTTCGCCATGCTCTTCATCGCCTGCGGCTTCTTGCTCAGCCGCATGCGGGATAGCTGGGGGCCGGCGGCGTGGGCGCTGCTGGCATTGCTCCTGCTCTGCGGGGCGGGGTTTATGGTGACCGTCTTCCTCTTCTACCTCCGCCCCCAATACGGCCCCCGGGCCCTGCCGGCCGCGCTGGCTTTGCTCTGTGCGCATATTGCCCTGGTGGCGCTGCTGCGCGCGATAGGGGTCATCGGCTAGGCGGCGGGCTCAGGAGGCCTCTCGGTGTGGGGGCCGCGCCACCCGCCGGGGGCGCAGGGCGCCGGAGCGTGGAGGCAGGATGGGGACGATGATGGTCAAGCCCCAGAAGAGGACGAGCATGCCGCAGGCTGCGGTGAAGGCGATCAGGCACCACGCCCGGCCGCTCAGCAGCGCCGCCGTGCCCCAGAATACGGAGAGGACGGTAAGTGACGCCAGGACGCGATTCCTCCTCACCGCCGCGCGCCTCCGGCCGGCGCCCAGCCCTCCCCTCGCATGCCCCCCGGCGGGGCGGGCGTCCCCCTCCGCCTCCCTCCCGCCGGCGTCGTGTCCCCCGCAGGCGGGGACGGGGTCGATGGAGTTGGAGATCTCCTGCATGCACCGCTGGAAGCTCTGGGTGGTGGCCAGGGGCGACTCGTCCAATTTCCCCCTGATGATGGGAGGGACGATGGCCAGCATGGCAATCAAGCCGAGCAGGAGCAGGGCCAGTATCTCCAAGCCGTTCCCCCCTGCGTTCCGGGTCTTCGCTCTTCCCGTGAGGAGCGAAACGCTACATATGGTTTATCCGCGCACAAGCCTCACTCTATATGATGTATTTCCACCCCTTCCCGCATTCTCCTTCAAGCACCTCGATATTTCTTATCGCGGGGTTTGGTGGGGGCGCTGGCGCCGGGGGCGGTTATAATGTCATTGGCATGAAAAACCCCGGGGAAGAGCGCATATACACCGTCGCCGAGGCCAACCGCCTGGCGGACAACCGCCTGCAGGGCCCGCCCCTGTGGGTCGAGGGCGAGGTCGGCAACCTGCGCCCTTATCCCAACTACTCCTTCTTCAGCCTCTCCGACCCCGAAGCCTCTTTGTCCTGCATCATCTTCGCGGACGCCATGCGCGAGGCGGCATGCGAGCTGCGGGAGGGCATGGGGGTGCTGGCGCGCGGGCGCCTGGGCGTTTACGTGCGCAGGGGACAGTACCGGCTCAACGTGGTGGAGGTGCTGGAGTCGGGCGAGGGGCATCTGCGCAGGGACTTCCTGCTGCTCATGCGCAAGCTGTCGGGAGAAGGCCTCTTCGCCGAGGAGGTCAAGAGGCCCCTGCCCGCCTATGCGGAGACGGTGGGCTTGATAACCTCCCTGCGGGGAGCGGCGGTGAGGGACGTGGTCACCAACTGCACGCGCCGCTTCGCCGCCTCGCGCCTCGTCGTGCGCGGCGTCCGCGTGCAGGGGGAGGAGGCCGCGGGGAGCGTCGTGGAGGCCATCGAGCTCTTCAACCGCGCCTTTCCGGTGGACGTGCTCATCCTGGCCAGGGGGGGAGGCTCCGCGGAGGACCTGCAGGCCTTCAACCGCGAGGAGGTGGTGCGGGCGATACGGGCCTCCTCCATCCCCGTGGTCACCGGCGTGGGGCACGAACTGGACATCACCCTCGCCGACCTGGCCGCGGATTTTCGCGCCAGCACGCCCACCGGGGCGGCGGAGGCGGTGGTGCCGGATGCCTCGCAGGTGCTTTCCCTGCTGCGCGAACGCGAGGTCTCCTTGGCGGCCGCCCTGCGGCGGCGCCTGCACCACCTGGAAAGGGGCCTGGGCGGGCTGGAGAAGAGGCGCTGCTTCACCGATCCCGCCGCGCTGGTCGGACAGGCCATGCAGCGCCTGGCGGACGGAGAGGAGCGCCTGCTCGCCGCCGTGCTGCAGGCGGTGCAGGCGGGGGAACGGGGAGTGGCCACGGTGGCGCTGTCCCTGGCCCGCTACCCGCACATGTACAGGGAGCTGCCGCACAGGATAGAGTCGGCCGCGGACAAGCTCGCCGCCGCGGCGGGAGCATTCCTCAGGCTGAGGGGGATGGAGCCCGAGGGGCAGTGGAGGGAGCTGCGCTCTCGTGCGCTGGCCATGCGGGCGCGCGAGGAGGGGCGGCTGCGCGCTGCCGCCTCGCGCCTGGAGGCCCTGAGCCCGCTGGCGGTGCTGGCACGCGGGTACGCCATCGCGACCAGGGCGGGGGAGGCCAGGCCGCTGACGGACGGCGCGGAGGTGAGCGAGGGGGAGATGGTCGATGTCCGACTGCACCGCGGCGCTCTGCGCTGCGAGGTCCTGGGGGTGGAGCATGGCAGGGAGGGAGATGGGGGCGGCGCCGGCGAATGACGGCGGGCGCTCCTGCGGGGCGGACCGCCGGGGCGGGGGGCCCGAGGCGGCGCGAAAGGAGGCGACGGGGTGAGCGAGATGACCTTCCGGGAGATGATGGCGAGGCTGGAGGGGATAACCTCCGTGCTGGAGAAGGAGGACCTGGAGCTGGAGGAGGGCCTGCGCCTCTTCGAGGAAGGGGTGGGCCTGATCCGCGAGGCCAGACGGCGGCTCTCCGCGGCCGGCTCGAGGGTGGAGGTGCTCATCGGCTCCATGGAGGAAGGCCTGCGCACCGAGGACTTCGAGCCGGAGGAACCGGCATCGCAGGGGGGATGAGGGTTTGCGCGGCGGCGGCACGCCTGTGGCGCGGAGGAAAGATGCGGCGCGTCCCCTGGGCCTCGGCTCGCTCGGGGTCATATAATATGGCCTGAGCGCGCGGCGGCGGTGAGGCCAGGCCGGAACCGGCCGTGGTCAAGGAGCGTCTTATCGGCACATGAAAAGACAAGAGAGGCTCAAGAAGCGCAAGCGTAAACGCAGGCAGACCATCATCAAGTCGATCCTGGCCCTGGTGCTGGTCACCGGCCTGGTCGTGGGCATCATGAACTTCGATGCCATGAAGACCTGGGCGGGCAAGCATTATTTCCGCATGCGCTGGGTCAAGACCTCCATGGACGAGGAGAGGGTGGCGGAACTCGCGCCCCTGCTCACCCGCTATGACCTCTCCAAGAACATCAACGTGCTCTTCATCGGCATCGACAAGGGCAGCGTCCCCGGGGAGGAGGGCAATACCCGCTCGGACGTGATGATCCTGGCCTCGGTAAACGTGGAGAATAAAAAGGCCGTGCTCGTCTCCTTCCCCCGCGATACCCGGGTGAATATCCCCGGGTACGGCACGGAGAAGATAAACGCCGCCCACTCCTTCGAGGGGCCCGCGGGGGCGGTGAAGGTGGTGGAGCAGGTCTCCGGCGTGGACGTCAACGACTACGCCGAGGTGGACTTCGAGGCCTTCAAGAACATCGTGGACGCCATCGGCGGGGTCACGCTTCACCTCGACTACCCCATCTCCGATCCCAAGGTGGGGTATCTTCCCAAGGGGGACGTGTACCTCACCGGGGAGACCGGCCTCATCCTGGTGAGGAGCCGCGCTCTGCCGCGCGGTGACCTCGACCGTATCGACAACCAGAAAAAGTTCCTCAAGGCTATGATGGAGAAACTGGTGGAGATCAAGGACCTGCAGGCCTTGCTCAAGGTGCTCGATGCCACGGTGAGATACCTCAAGACCACCCTGGAACCCGATCTCATCTTCGCGCTGGCGGAAGCCCTGCAGGGCATGCAGGTGGAGGACGTGGAGTTCGTCACCCTGCCCGGAGACGAGCCGAGCCCGGCGCCCGGCCAGCCCTGGTATTACGTCCACGACCAGGCCGCTACCGCCACCCTTTTCGAGAACATCAGGCTCTACTGCAGCGCCCGCACCCCGGAGGAGCAGGCGGCGGAGGCGGCGCGGAGGGAGCGGGAGGAGGGCCTGGACGAAGGCGCCGAGCAGGTCGACCGCTCCGGCGTGGACCTGGCGGTGCTCAACGGCGTGCGCTGGGAGGGCATGGCCGGGCGGGTCGCGGAGATCATGCGGGACAGGGGATACGGGCGCGTGAGCACCGGCAACACCGTGAACCCCTATGAGAAGACCACCGTCTATTATGCCCCGGGATACGCCGCGGCGGCCCGCACGGCGGCCCGCGACCTCAAACCCGGCGCCCCCTACGTCGTCGAGGAGGACGCCGACGTGGCCATCACCCATGATGCCCATGTCGTCCTGGTCATCGGCAAGGACTATGTCGACAACTGACCCGCCCGCGGCCTCGGCCGCACCCCTGTCTTGCCGTGGGATATAATCTGCGCAGATATCGTGCACGAGCAAGGGAAGGCGGATGAAACGGGGGTATCTTCTCATCCTGGGGGCTATCGCCCTCTTCAGCAGCGTCGAGGTGGTTGCCAAATATCTCCAGGCGGGGGAGGGTGCCGCGGGGCGGGTCGGCCCCCTGCAGGTGGCGACGCTGCGGTTTCTCTTCGGGGCGGCCTTTGTCCTCGTCCTGCTGCTGGGGCGGCGGCAGGGGGGGTTCGTCGCGGCGGCAAGGGAGGACGGTCTGGCCATCGTCTTGCTGGGCGCGGTGGGCGTGTTTCTAACCTTCTTCCTCCTCCACGAGGGCATCGAAGCGGCCAGCGCCTCCACGGCGGCGGTGGTATTCTCCATGAACCCCGTGTTCACCGTGCTCATCGCGACCGCCATCCTGCGCGAACGCCTGGGGCTCATGGGCTGGTTGGGGGTGGGGATCGGGCTCGTCGGCGCTTTCGCGGCGGTCACCGGCTTCCGCTTCGCGGGGCTCTTCTCGCGGGGGGACTTCAGGGGGGGCGTGCTCGTGCTCATCTCCGCCTTTACCTGGTCTCTGTACACCGTTTACGGCAAGAGGTACTCCGAGCGCTACGGCAGCCTCACCCTCTCCCTCCTGACCATGTCCTGCGGCTCGCTCCTGCTGGCGGCGCTGCTCGCCTGCCGCGGGGGCTGGGGGGAGGTGGCGGCCTACGGCGCGCGGGCCTGGGTCTGGCTGCTCTACCTGGGGGTGGTCACCGTGGGCATCGGCTACATCCTCTACTTCGAGGGCATGCGGCGCGTCCCCGCCTCGCGCGGGGCGAGCCTTTTCTACCTCAAGCCGGTGCTGGCCCTGCTCTTAGCCCATCTCGCGCTGGGGGAGCCCATCTCTTACGCCCTCCTTCTCGCCGCGCTCCTGGTGGCCTCGGGGGTCTTGCTGGTGACCTTCCCGCGCGCCCGCCCGTGAGGGGTGGGATGGCGGAACCTGCACGCTGCGCCTGCGACCTTCCCGCGCGCCCGCCCGTGAGGACTCCGCCTCCCCGCCCGGGGTTAGCGCTCCAGGTGACCTTCCCGCGCGCCCGCCCGTGAGGACGGCGTGGCCTTGGCCCGCGGGCCTCCGCACCCGCCCGCCGGCGAGGGGCGGTGCTATAATTACCCCCAACGGCAGCGTTAACGGAACGTCGAGCGTCGATCGGAGCTTAGGGATGAAGGTGAGACCGCTTCGCCTGGCAGCCGCCGCCTGTTCTCTTTTGCTCATCTTGCCTCTCCTCGCCTGCTCCTGTGGCGGCGGGGAGGCGGCTTTCCGGGTCGCGCTGGTCGCGCCGGAGCGCGACGGGAAGGGCGAGGGCCGCATCGCGGTGGCCGAATACGGCGCGCGCAGGGTGGAGGCGGAGCTGGGCGTGGAGGTGGACCTGATTGTCCCCGCCTCGCCCCGGGACCTCGAGGACATCTTCTCCGCCGGGGAGGGGGGCTACGACCTGGTCATATCCCTGGGCCAGGACTCCTCGCTGGCCGTGCTGGCCGCCCGCCCCGGGGACACGGACATAAGCACCTGCGCCCTGGATATAGAGGTCCCGCAGGCGGTGGAGGGCGAGCAGGGGGTCGCCCTGGTCCGCTACCGCGTCGAGGAGGGCGCCTACCTTTGCGGATACCTTGCCGGATGGTTGAGCAGCCGCAACGACCACCCGCTGACCAACCCCATGCCCCTGGTGGCCTTCATCGGGGCCAGAAGCGACCCCCTCATGGTCCATTACGACAACGGCTTCGGCAAGGGGGCCAGCGCGGGCATCGGCAAGGAGGGCACCCACGCTTATTACCTGGAGACGGCCGACGACCTGCAGCAGGCACGCGCCCATGCCGAGGAGGCCCTGAAGAAGGGAGCGGACATCATCTTCTGCACCCCTGGCGCGTTCAACGCGGAGGTGGTCAAGGTGGTCGAGGAGAAGGATGCCCTGGTCATACTGGTGGGCTCCGACCGTTCCTCGGAATCGCCCGCTCACGTGCTCACCTCGCTCCTGCTCCGGGACGACAACACCGTCTTCGCCGCCGTTAAGGCCGCCCTGGACGGAGACCTGCGGGAAGGCCGCCAGGTATGGGGGGCGGAGCGCGGCGCTTGGAGTCTGGCGCCCTTTCGCGGGCACGACCCCTACATCCGGCGCGAGCTCAAGGAGAGCCTGCGCAAAGCGGAGCAGGAGGTGCCCACGCTCGACTTCACCTGATGGGGTCGGCCTTGCCATGTGCTATGCGCCCCCGGCTCCCGTCGCGGCCATCGGCGCGACGCTCCCGGCGGAACGGCCATCCGCCGACGAGGCGCAGCATGTTAGGGGCCGACCTCGGAGTGGGTATAATGATAACGTTCTCGGGCATGAATGCGGTGTTTAAGGAGGTCGAGAAGTGACGGAGGCTTTACGGGACGGCGATGAATCCGGCGACATCTTCGCTATGCGCAGAGACATCGGGCGCTTCTTCAGCAATCCTCCCCCTTGGGACAGGAGGCCCTCCTCCGCCGTCTTTGAGAAGGCGTGGAAGCCCCTGTGCGACGTCTATGAGGGCCCGGAGCACTTCACCGTGGTGGTGGAGCTGGCCTGGGTGGACGAGGAGAAGGTGGAGGTCACCCTGCACGGCAGGGTGCTCTCCGTCCGTGGTCACCGTGCGCGCTTCCGGCCGCCGGACATGGACAAGACCTACATGCTCGAGATAGACTCCGGCGATTTTGAGAGGACCCTGGAGCTCCCCACGGACATAGATGCGGATGGCACCCGCGCCATCTACCGCAAAGGCCTGCTGGAGATCATCCTGCCTAAGCGCAAGAGAGAGAAACTGCGCGGCGTGGACATCAGCTGCGATTGATCCCGCAGCGAGGAAAGCAGACATAGGAGGTACGCCTTGCCTGACAGCGATTTCCCGATGGGCATGACCGAGCCCTACATTCCAGAGATTCTTCCCGTCCTGCCCCTCAAGGAGACGGTTATCTATCCCCATATCATCGTCCCGCTGCTGATCACCAGGGAGGAATCCGTCAAGCTCATCGACGATGCACTGGCGGCGGACCGCCTGGTGGCCGCGGTGGCCAGCCGGGAGGAGGTGGAGACGCCGTCGCCGCAGCAGCTCTACGATATCGGCACCGCGGCGGCCATCATCCGCATGCTCAAGCTGCCGGACGGCTCCATGCAGCTCTTCGTGCAGGGCGTGCAGAGGATACATGTGCGCGAATACGTGGAGCAGCAGCCATACCTCAAAGCCCGGGTGGAGAAGGCCAGGGAGGACGTAGAGGAGACGGTGGAGCTGGAGGGCCTGGCGCGCAATGTGCTCACGCAGTTCAAGAAGATGGTCACCCTCGCCCCCTACCTGCCCAATGAGATATTCATCGCCGCCATGAATATCGGCGAGCCCAACAACCTGGCCGACTTCATCGCCTCCAACATCAACATCGAGGTGGGGGAGAAGCAGGAACTGCTCGAGGCCCTCGACATCAAGGACCGCCTGGAGAAGCTCACCGTATTCCTCAACAAGGAGATCGAGATCCTGGAGATCGGTTCGCGCATACAGTCCGAGGTGCAGACGGAGATGTCCAAGAGCCAGCGTGAGTACTTCCTGCGCGAGCAGCTCAAGGCCATACAGAAGGAGCTGGGCGAGGCCGACGAGCGCACCATGGAGATAAACGAGTTCCGCGAGAAGATGGACGAGAGTGGCATGCCCGAGGCGGCGCGCAAAGAGGCGGAACGCGAGCTCGACCGCCTGGCCAAGATGCCCGTGGCCGCGGCCGAATACACCGTGGCCCGCACCTACCTGGAATGGCTCACCAGCCTGCCCTGGAACGCGAGCACGGAGGACAACCTGGATATCAAGCGGGCCCGGCAGGTGCTGGACGAGGACCACTACGACCTGGACAAGGTCAAGGACCGCATCGTGGAGTACCTGGCCGTGCGCAAGCTCAAGGAGGATATGAAGGGCCCCATCCTCTGCTTCGTGGGGCCGCCTGGCGTGGGCAAGACCTCCCTGGGCCAGTCTATCGCACGCGCCTTGGGGCGCAAGTTCGCGCGCATCTCCCTGGGCGGCATGCACGACGAGGCGGAGATCAGGGGGCATCGCCGCACCTATATCGGGGCCCTCCCGGGCCGCATCATCAGGGGCATACAGAGGGCCGGCTCCAACAACCCGGTGTTCATGCTCGACGAGGTGGACAAGATCGGCGCCGACTTCCGCGGCGACCCCGCCTCGGCCCTGCTGGAGGTGCTGGACCCGGAGCAGAACCATTCCTTTTCCGACCACTACCTCGACGTGGATTTCGACCTCTCCAAGGTCATGTTCATCACCACCGCCAATACCCCCGTACCCATACACCCCGCCCTCCTCGACCGCATGGAGGTGCTCGAGCTTCCCGGCTACACCGAGGTGGAGAAGGTGCATATCGCCACCGACCACCTCCTGCCCCGCCAGTTCGATGCCCACGGACTGAGGAAGAGCCAGATCGCCATCGGCGAGGAGGCGCTGCGGGCCATCATCCGCAACTACACCCGCGAGGCGGGAGTGCGCAACCTGGAGCGGCAGATAGCCGCCGTGTGCCGCAAGGTGGCCACCGATATCGCCTCCGGCAAGCGCAAGAGCAGGAAGGTGGCGGAGAAGGACCTGCACGAGCTCCTGGGCCCCTCCCGCTACCGCTTCGAGGTCCTGGAGGAGGAAGACGAGATAGGGGTGGCCACCGGCCTGGCCTGGACGGAGGCGGGCGGAGACGTCCTCTTCGTGGAGGCCCAGGTCATGCCGGGGGAGGGGGACCTTATCCTCACCGGCAAGCTGGGGGACGTCATGCAGGAATCGGCCAAGGCGGCCCTTACCTACTGCCGCAGCACGGCGGGCAGCTACGGGGTGGACGCCGGTTTCTTCCGCGGCAACGACATGCACGTGCATGTGCCCGCGGGCGCCATCCCCAAGGACGGGCCCAGCGCGGGCGTGACCATGGTCACCGCCCTCATGTCCTCCATCACCAGAAGGAAGGTGCGCAAGGAGGTCGGCATGACCGGCGAGATAACCTTGCGGGGCAAGGTCCTTCCTATCGGGGGGCTCAAGGAGAAGGTGCTGGCGGCCCACCGCGCCGGCGTGAAGAAGGTCATCATCCCCGAGGAGAGCCGGAAGTACCTGGAGGAGATACCCGCCTTCATCCGCAAGGACATCAAGTTCATACCCGTAAGGCACATCGAGGAGGTGCTCAAGGTGGCCCTGCACCCGCCGGTGAAGGCGGGCGCAGCGGGGCAGGGGGTGCCCGCGGCGGGAAAGGCCGCCAAAAAAGCGGCTGTGAAGCCATCCAAGCCGGCGGTGAAAAAGGCGGCCGGGAAGCCATCCAAGCCGGCGGTGAAAAAGGCGACCGGGAAGGCATCCAAGCCGGCGGTGAAAAAGGTGGCCGGGAAAGCATCCAAGGCGGCGGTGAAAAGCTCCGCGAGCAAGCCCGCTAAAAAGAAGGCCGTGAAAGCATCCAAGCCGGCGGCGAAAAAAGCGGCCGTGAAGTCATCCAAGCCCGCGGCCTCCAAAGCCTCCAAGGCGGCGGTGAAAAGCTCCGCGAGCAAGCCCGCTAAAAAGAAGGCCGTGAAGGCATCCAGGCCGGCGGCGAAAAAAGCGGCGAAGAAGACCGCGAGGCCCGCCGCAAAGAAGACCTCCGGGCTGCGGTAAAGGGGCCGCCGCGAAGAGATGGCGCGCCGCTTCCCCCGCCCCCCGCCCCCCGCTGAGGGAGCGGGGGGCGGGGGGGTTCGGAGGTCCATGCGCGCGGGCTTGACTGCGTGGTCTCGTTGCGGGGGCGCCGCCCCGGGCGGGCGGCCATGTGGGCGTGATGGACGGGCGCTCACGGCCGCGGGGGCGTCAGGGTTCGGGGACCACGGGCTCCGGGAGCCACATCCTCTGGGTCGCGGCGAGGTCCACCTTCCATTTCCAGCCCACCTTGCGCGTCACGTAGGGGACCTCCACGCTTTGTCCGTCCCAGCGGAAGCTGACCATGACCACCGCCAGGTCGCCCTCCGCCCGTGTCGGCGCGATCTCGATGGAGACGCCGCCGCCGTGCAGGTAAGGCTCCCCGCCCTGGTGGTCGTCCAGGTCGCCCTCGACGGTGAGCTCGCATGCCCCCGCTTCGTCCCCCGCGATGCGCGCCGAGATGAACTCCCGCACGGCGCTCTGCGGCGTGGACGCGGCGCATCCACAGGCGGCCGCCGAGAGCAAGGCGAGCGCGGCAAGGGCGACGGCGGGCGCGCGCCCGCGGCGGGCTCTCAGGTCATCTTCTCGCGCTTTCCATGTCCTCATCCGCCCCCCTTGCGGCGGCAGCGCCGCCATTCGCCGGACGGCTCCTTCCGCCCCGAGAGGGACTCGCCGACTTCGCAGTTCACGACCGCGATGAGCCGGTCGCCGCCCCTGCCACCAACACCTGCCCGGCGACCCTGCCGGCCCTGCTCGCCGCCGCCTTACCGACCTCGTGCCGTTCCATGTCCCCAGTATATATGCTGGCGGGGAGATGACGGGCGGCAGCGATATGTAGCCCCCGGCTCCGTTTCTCCCTCTCCCGGCTGCGGTGTTCCCGCCGCAGGGGATAGGACCCGCAGGGCAGTCTCAGGCCGTGGGCCTCGAACTGGCGGGGCAGGAGGTGGTCGGTGGCGATATGCGCCTTCTCCACCTCGGTGTATCCGGGGAGCCAGCCGTAGCCGGGCGCCCGGCGCGTGGGGCGAGACGGTTTGAAGGAGCAGCGAGTGAGGGCTATAATTCTTGGGGTGAAAGGCGCCTTTTACGCCGCGGGTTCTCGAGCCCCTGTAGCTCAGTGGACAGAGCAATGGATTCCTAATCCATGTGTCGCCAGTTCGATTCTGGCCAGGGGCTCCACCGCGGGCGGCATGGAGACCTATGTGCTGGTGCAGAACCCGAACCCCGACCCGTTGCTGGCCAGCCTGCACTTTATGACCAGCGGCGGGGGCAAGGCGGGGCCGCAGGCCTTCGCCATCCCCGGCGACTCCCGCGTGACCTTCCTCCTCAACGACTACGTCACCGAATACGACATCTCCACCATGGTCACCGCCATGGGCGACGTGGTGTGCGAGAGGGCCACGTACGGGGGAGGCCGCACTTGGGCGCACAACTCCATCGGCTATGCGCCTTAGAGCGGGCCCGCACGGAAAGAAAGACGGCGGGAGGGCTGGAGCCCCCCCGCCTCCTCCGTCCCCTCCGGTGGCACATCCGTGGCACATCCGGGGTCAACCCCAACAATCGCCATAGCACTTCCGGTGGCACTTCTGGGGTCAACCCTCGAGAGGGACGCCAGCGAAAACCATTTGTAAGTGGCACATCCGGGGTCAACCCCAACAATCGCCATAGCACTTCCGGTGGCACTTCTGGGGTCAACCCTCGAGAGGGACGCCAGCGAAAACCATTTGTAAGTGGCACAGGGTGGGGTTGACACCGTAAGGGACATCAGCTGAAGAAACGTCGGTTCTGGCACTTCCCGGGGTTGACCCCGGAAAGGACGGAAGGGAAGTTGGGGAGTTAAGTTATGGCACTTCCCGGGGTTGACCCCGGAAGGGACGCCGGGGGAGCGGCGGGCACCGTCCCCATCCGGGCGAAGTCGTTGACGCCGCGTCGCCGGCGGCGGTCTCTCGCGCTCATCTGCCGCGGCCGGTGACGAAGTCGGCGAAGACGTCTACCACGGAGTAGATGTCCTCCTCCCCGTCGAACCAGTCCAGCTTCATGAACTCGACGTAAGCCACCACGAAATGGAAGCCGAGTATGGTGACCACCGCCGAAAGGGTGCTCACGTCGCGGTTTATCTCCCCCCTCTTCTTGCCCTCCTCGACGATGGCGTAGAAGAGCCGGTATATGGACTGGAAGGTGCCCCGGACATCCTCGCGCAGGTCCTCGTCTCCCAGAACGTCGAGGGCCTGGAAGATGAGCTTGACCTTGAACGGGTGCTGCTCGAGGTAGGCGAGAAAGTTCCTCTCGCTCATCTTGAGGAAGGTGCGCATATCGTCCATGGGGGGAGCGGAGCGCCCCAGGGCCTCGAAGAGCTCGCGGTGCGCCTGCTTGACCGCTTCGCGGTAGAGCTCCTTCTTGTTCTCGAAGTGAATGAAGAGGGTGCGCTCGCTGACCCCCGCCTCCCGCGCGATCTCTCTGGTCGTGGCCGAGTGATAGCACTTCCCCCCCATCACGCGCACGGCCGCCTCCAGTATCTGTCCGCGGCGGGCCTCCGCGCCGGGCCTTTTCGCCCCCTTATCCATCGCCTCTCCTCATGTAAGTAAGTGTTTACTTACAATGATGATACCGGGTCACGATGGCGATGTAAACAGCAGTTTAGCAGCGAAGACACGAATACGTGGAAGCAGCTTGATTACCGCACATGGCTTTGCTATATTACCATGGTATAGTGATGGCTTTTTTGGGCTGTACGGCGATGGGAGAAAAAATGCATAAGGGGAAACGGCGCAAGTATCTCCAGATGTTGTTCATCGGCTGGCGGGGCCTGCGCAGCGGGGTGCTCTTCCTCGCCGACGAATTGCGCCGGGGGACGCTGCCCCGCAACCTGCTCTCCATACTCAAGGCGCGGGGCCTTTCCATCGCGGCCGACATGTCCCACGCCGAGCTCCTGGAGGAGAGGGCGGGGAAAGCGGGGGGCCGGGTTTTCCTCACCTTCAAGGAGCGCTCCATCACCTACCGCGAGATGGACGAAAACGCCAATCGCCTCGCCAATTTCCTGCGCGGGCTGGGGGGAGGCCCCGGCGTGGGGGCGGCTATCATCATGCAGAACTCGCCGCGCTGGCTGGATGCCTTCTTTGCGCTGCAGAAACTGGGCATGTACGCCGTGCCGGTGAACGCGGCCCTCAGGGGCGATCAGCTGGCGCACGTGGTCGGCGACTCCGACGCCGGTTTCGTGCTCATCGACCACGACCTGTTGCCCCACTACGAAGCGGTCGCGGCGGCGCTCCCCGGGGTGGGGCGGGTCATCGTCAACGCACAGGGCGCCCCCCCGGGATTCTCGCTGCCCGCCGGAGCCCTCGACCTGGAGGAAGCCTACGCGCCGGGCGCGGACGCATCGAGGCCGCCGCTCAAATACGACCCCGACGACCTCATGGTCATCATGTACACCTCCGGGACCACCGGCCTGCCCAAGGGGGTGGTTTACCGCTACGCGACCTCGGGGGTGAAGATGGTCTCCGTCATGAGCCGCTTCTTCCTGGGCGCGCATGACATCTATTACACCTGCTATCCCCTCTTCCACGCCAACGCCCTTTTTCTCACGGTGACGCCGTGCCTGCACGCCGGGTGCAGGGTGGCGTTGGCGGAGAGGTTCAGCGCCAGCGGTTTCTGGGACGATATCCGGCGTCACGGGGCGACCATCTTCAACGGGCTGGGCGCGGTGATGCCCATCCTCATGAAGCAGCCCTCCCGCCCCGACGACGGGGACAACCGCGTGCGAGCGGTCCTCTCCGCCGGCTGCCCGGCCGACATGTGGGAGGCCTTCGAGCAGCGCTTCGGCGTGCGCATATACGAGGCCTACGGCGCGGTGGACGGGGCGGGGGTGGTGCTCATCAACCTGGGCACCGGGCCGGTGGGCTCGATGGGCAAGCCGCTCGGCTCCAGGTGCCGCATCGTGGACCGGGAGGGGAACGACGCCGCGGCGGGGGAGGCGGGCGAGCTCATCAGCTACGTGGGCAAGCGCACCAGCACGGTCGAGTACTACAAGGACGCGGTTGCCTCGAGCGACAAGGTGCGCGACGGCTGGCTGTACACCGGCGACCTCGTTTACCGCGACCGCAAAGGCTATATCTATTTCCTCGGCCGCAACACCGAGTCCATGCGCTGCAAGGGCGAGAACGTCTCCGCCTACGAGGTGGAGCAGGCCATCCTCAAGCACCCGGACGTGCTGGAATGCGCGGTGTACGCGGTGCCCTCCGAGCTCGCCGAGGACGACATCATGGTCACGCTGGTGCCCCTTGAGGGCAGGACGCTGGACCCCGCGAGCCTGGCGGGATTCCTCTCGGGCAAGCTGGCCAGATTCGCCATCCCCCGCTATTATCGGGTGGTGGACGCGCTGCCCAAGACGGAGACGCACCGTGTCATTAAAAGGGAGCTGGAGTCCCTGGGGGTAACCGGCGACACCTGGGACATGGCGGGGGGAATGGGGCGTTGACGGGGGCGAGGGCCAGGGCGCTCAATGCCGTCGGCGGCATCCCGGACCACCTGCTCCTGAGGGTCCCCGAGCCCACGGTGGGGAGGTCCTCCCTCGACCGGGAGACCTACCTGCGCAGGCTGGCCTTCCTGGATCCCGACCTCTGGGACCCCGAGCGCAGGCCCTTCCTCTACCTGCCCCGCACGGCTCCGGAGTGGGAAGCGCTGGGGAGCGGGCCCTTTCTCTCGGGCCGCTGCGACCTCTTCCGCTACCCCAGCCGTTACCGCCCCCGCAACCCCGAGCTGGCGCCGAGCTTCGCCTCCCGGCGGGAGAACCTCTCCGGGTATCTCCACCTCTGGCGTCACGACGAGCGCGCTGATCGGCCCCTCGTCCTCATCATCCACGGTTTCATGATGGGAGGCCCGGCCAGGGCGATGCGCATGTTCAGGATAGGCAAGCTCTTCGAACAGGGCCTGGACCTGGCCCTGCATACCCTGCCCGGCCACTGGCGGCGCAGCGACACCCCCTGGTTCCAGCGCCTGCTCGATCCCGCCGACGTCCCCCTCACGGCGGAGCGCCTGGCCCAGAACGTGCACGACCTCCATTCCGCACGGCTAGCGCTCGGGGAGATGGGGTACGAAAACATCGGCATCATCGGGGCCAGCTTGGGCGGTTTTACGGCGGCCCTCTATGCCGGCCAGGTCGAAGGCGGGCTGGACTTCATGTTCATGGCCGTGCCGGCGGTCACGGTCTCCCATTACCTCAAGCCCGCCCCCGCGCGCTTCCGCTTCCCGGTCGACGACGCCCTGCGCCGCGCCACGGCGCGCGCCCAAAAATTGTGCTCCCCCCTCTATCTCCGCCCCCGCTTCGACGTGGGGCGCATACGGGTGGTGGCCCATGCGGGCGACCGGGTCTGCGACGTCAGGGAGACCAGGCGCTGGCGGGAGAGCTGGGGCATCGAGGACTACGCGGAGGTCGTGGGCGGGCATTTTCTCTACCTGGACAAGCGGGCCCGGGGCGAGGCCTGGTACGGGCTCCTGGGGGAACGGGGGTATATCGAGCGCAGGGCGTGACGGGCGGGCTCCGCGCCCCGCCCCCCGGGGCGGAGGGCCCCCCGCTGGACGGGCAGGCGAACGCGCGGCCTCGCGGGCGACAGCCGGGCGAAGGGCGCGCCTCGAGGCAGGGGAGGTAAGGGGTATGGACGTACGGGGCAAGAAGGTCCTCGTCACCGGCGCGGCGAGCGGCATAGGCAAGGCGACGGCGCTGCTCATGGCGGAGCGCGGCGCCAGGCTCTGCATCACCGACATCAACGCGCCGGGCCTGGAGGAGACGCGGCGCGAGGCCGAGGCCAGGGGCGCGGAGGTATGTCTCAGCGCCGCGCTGGACATCGCGGATTACGACGCCGTGAAGGGCATGGCGGAGGAGATACACGCCGGGTTCGGCCCCCTGGACGTCGTGGCCAGCATCGCAGGGGTGGCGCTTTATTCGCAGGTCGAGGACATGACCCACGCGCAGTGGGAGAGGGTGGTGGACGTCAACCTCTGGGGGGCCTATCATCTAATCGAGTGCTTCCTGCCCGCCATGGTGGGCGCCGGGAAAGGCGGCCACCTCCTGCTCGTCTCCTCCACCGCGGGCATAGTCGGCCTGCCCTGGCACGTCGTCTATGCGGGCACCAAGCACGCGCTGGTGGGGAGCGCGGAGGTGCTGCGCTTCGACCTCCGCAAGCACCGCATCGGGGTCAGCGTCGTCCTCCCCGGGGCGGTCAACACCGGGCTGGTGAAGACGGTGGTCATCAACGCGGACGAGAAGGCCTGCGAGAGGGGGCGCAAGCTGTTCAGCAGGCACGCCATCCCCCCCGAGAGGGTGGCGGGGCTCATACTCGGCGCCATAGAGAGGAACAGGTTCATGGTTATCACCACCCTGGATATCAAGCTGCTCTACCTGGCCAAGCGCGTCTTGCCGCCGCTCTACATCCTCATCATGCGCTTCATGAACTGGTGCCTGGACAAGGTGCTGACCAGGGACAGCCTGCCGCGCCCTGCTTAGGCCGGGGGCGCCCGCCCCCCGGCCCGGAAGCGCACGCTCTGGCCCGCCCGGAACCGCCGCGGGGAGAGCGGCCGCCGCGCCCTCGCCCCGGCGAGCTCGGGGCATGCAGCCAGCCGGCTTGCCGCCCTAGCTGTAGGCCGAGAAGCCCTTGCCCAGGAGCTCGCGCCCCACGATGAGCTTCTGTATCTCGGTGGTTCCGTCGGGTATGGTGAGCATCCTCGCGTCGCGGAAGTATCTCTCCAAGGGGTATTCGTCGGAGAGCCCGATGCCGCCGTGTACCTGTATGGCGTCGGAGGTCACCTGCACCGCCGCCTCGCAGGCATACCCCTTGGCCAGGGAGGAAGCCATGCGGGCCTCGGGGTCGGCGTTGACGGCCAGCTGGAAGGCCCAGTAGCCAAGCAGCCGGGAGGTCACGGTGAGGGCCTGCATGTTGTAGAGCTTCTCCTGTATGAGCTGCATGCGCCCGAGGGGCTTGCCGAACTGCGAGCGCTCGCGCGCGAACTTCACCGAGGCGTCGAGCGCCGCCTGGGCCATGCCCGCCCCGGCCAGGGCCATGCCGCTGCGCAGGAAGGCGAAGATGACGTTCTCCGGGGCCATGGTGCTCATCATGGTCATCATTCGCGACTTGGCCAGCTTGGCGGGGTCGAAGTCCTCCCCCAGGATCTCCCTGAGCCTGTCGCCGCTCACCGCCGCGGCGATCATGCTCATGACGTTGTTCTCCCTTGGAACCAGGCAGTCCTCGAAGAACAGCTCCCCGGTGGGCGCGGACTTCCAGCCCAGCTTGTGCAGGTCTGAGGTCTCGTAAGGGGACTGCTCCCGCTCCACCAGGAGGAATACCCTCTCCCCCTTCTCGTCGTTGGCCACCAGCATGCACAGGTCGGCCACCGGCCCGTTGGTGATCCAGGTCTTGGTCCCGTTGACGCGGTAGAAGTCTCCGTCGGGTATGGCGCTGGTGCGCATGGCGCGGTTGTCGGAGCCGGCCTCGGGCTCGGTGATGGCGTAGCAGCCGATGAGCTCGTTCTCCTCCAGTTTGGGGAGCAGCCTCCGGCGCATGTCGTCGGGGGCGATGTTGACCAGGGCCGCGGGGAAGGTGAGCCCCAGCAGCCCCCCCGCCGCCGGCCAGGCTCGGAAGACCTCCTCGGCCATGATGGCGATGGCCATGGGGTCGCCCCCCATGTCGGACATGCTCTCCACGTCGAAGCCCACGCCGATTTTCTTGAACTTCTTGAGCACCGCCAGGGCCTCTTCCCTGTTCATCGGGCCCTTCTTCTCCTGCTCGTCCACCAGGGGCTCGATCTCTTTCTCCAGGAACTCCCTGATGCTCTCCCGCAACATCCTCTGGCTTTCCGTAAACGCGAAGTCCACGCTGAATCCCTCCTCCTGTGTCGAAGCCTGCGCCAGGACCTTAATAATAGCCCCTGCCCGGCGGCAGGCGCCAGAGGGGGCAGTTCCGGGTGCGGGGGGCGGGGGAGCGGGGGCGGGAGAGCGGCGCGTTTGCCGTGCCACCGGGCAGGTGACGCGAAAAGCGGGCGGGCGCCACGGCTCACAGGTGGTGCCCACATGGCGCGCGGGATGGTAGAATGATCGCTCAAGAAAACATGCGGGATGGAGACCATCCCCGGCGGCGATACGACAAAGGAGGCAAGGCGCGCGCAGGCACTCCCGGCGGGGGGCAAGGCATGGGAGTGCGGCGCTGGGCCAGGCCCCCGGCGGCGATGAGCAAAGGAGAATCAGAGCATGAAAGAGCCTTTTGAGATCTGCGGCGTGCAGTTCAAGCCGGGCAAGGTCATCAACAACCCCAGCAACCTGCAGTTACGCGAATGGTCCCTGCAGCAGGGCGGGGTGATAACCCAGGTGGGCAACCTTGCGGTGATCACCAAGGTGCGCAGCCGCAGCGCGAAGTTCACGGAGATATACTTCGACAAAGCCCCGGAGGAAAAGGACGCCAAGATCATCAGGGAGGTCTTCGGCTACCTCAAGGACAAGGAGGTCATCCGCCTCGACCGGCGCATGTGCACGCATTCCGACTTCCGTTTCCACGCCCGCGTCTATATCACCGCCGAGTACGCGCGCATCCCGCTCATGTGGGGGAACACCCTCTTCGAGTGCGACGACCCCGACGGCGAGCCCGACTTCATCACCATCACCGTGGCCGAGTGGCCGGAACGCCGGGTGCTGGTCTTCCCGGAGGAGGGCCTGACCATCATCCTGGGCAGCGACTATAAGGGAGAGAACAAGAAGGCCATGCTGCGGCAGCTCATGTACGCGGTGAAGAAGAAGGGGAGCCTGGGCCTGCACGCGGGCTCCAAGATAGTGCGCGTCAGGCGGCAGGGCGAGCTCAGCGACGTGAGCTTCCTCTTCTTCGGGCTCTCCGGCACGGGAAAGACCAGCCTCACCTGCCATTCCCACTGGCTGGAATCCCCGGAGTGCATCATCATCCGCCAGGACGACGTGGTCATCCTGCGCCCCGACGGCAGCGCCCTGGGCACGGAGAACTCCTTCTATGTCAAGACCGATTCTCTGGACCTGGAGTCCCAGCCCCTCCTCTACGCCGCCTGCCTCGGCCGCCGCACCATTCTGGAGAACGTCATGGTCGGCGAGGACGGCAGGCGTATAGACTTCGGCGACAGCACCATCACCTCCAACGGTCGGGCCATGGTCAAGCGCAGCGACGTCGCCTTCACCGATGATCCCATCGACCTTCCCCGGGTGAACAACATCGTCTTCATCACCCGGCGCGAGGACGTGGTGCCGCCGGTGGCCAGGCTGAGCCCGGAGTTCGGGGCCGCGGCCTTCATGCTCGGCGAGTCCATCGAGACCTCCGCGGGCGATCCCACCATGGCCGGGCGCGCCATCCGCGTGGTGGGCACCAACCCCTTCATCGTCGGCTCGGAGGCGGAGGAGGGCAACATCTTCCTCTCCATCCTGCGCCGCAACCCCGACATCCAGTGCTACATGATGAACACCGGCCGCGTGGGCGGGATGGAGGGCATTGCGGGGGAGAACATCACCGTCAGGGATTCGGTGAAGATCATCGAGATGATCGCCCGGGACGAGATCCGCTGGAAAGAGGACGCCTTCTGGGGGTATGAGGTGCCCAAGGAGATACCCGGCATGAACTGCAACCGCTTCGAGCTCAGCAATTTCTATCAGCCCGACGAGATCTATTCCCTCAAGAAGGCCTTGCGCAAGGAGCGCGTGGAGTGGCTGGAGAGGTTCGAGGACCTGGACCCGGAAATCGTGAACGCCATCAGGGGCGGATGAGCGCGCGTCCCGGGCGGCGGGCGCATCGCGTCCTCCGCGCGCCCGCGGCGGCAGGGGTTTGCTGCTCAAATCAACGTTACAGGGCATGCTTGCCCCCCGCGCCCGCGGCGGCGGAGCGTCCGGCGCCCCCTTGTACCCCTCCAGCCCGGCGTGCCCCCCGCGCCCGCGGCGGCGGAGCTGCGCCGTGATCTCAGCCGTGTAAACACCCCGCATGTCCCCGCGCCGGAACGCCGCAGGGGTCAGAGCAGCCTGGTCCGCTGCGTGGGGCGGGGGACCTTCACCACCAGTATGCGCAGGTCGCGCCGGCCCTCGTTCAGCCAGCGGTGGGGGATCTTCGCCGGGCTCTCGATGAGGGCGTCCGCGCCCACCGTCTCCCGCTCGTCGCCTATCTCCACCACGCCCTCGCCCTCCAGGACGTAGAAAAAGACGTCCACCGGGGTTATGTGCCTCCTCAGGCTCTCGCCGGGCTTGAGCAGGATGTGCACCGCCTGGGCCTGCTCCGTATCGTAGATCAAGCTCGCCTGCACCCCGTGGGGGTTGGGGCTCGCCTCCGCCTTCAGCGCGTCCGTTACCTTCATCTCCCTCTCCTTTCCGGGCCGCGGCGTCTTTCCCCGAGGCGTGCCCGGCGAGGTTCCCGCTCGCGGGGGGCCTTCCTGTGGCCCCTTCCGCCCCCTCGGCTCACGCGGCACGCATCTTCGGGCGCTGATTATTATTGCCGGGCCGGGAGCGTGGTAAACTCGCCTGCTCGCGCCCGCCCGAGACCCCTGTTAATCATCCCTGCAGCCATGCGGGTGGCGGGGCAAAGCCTCTGCTCGCGCCCGCCCATGCCCCGTTGCGCATTCGCCCCGCTGATGTTAGAATCATCGCATCCACAAAGACGGGCAGCTGCGCTGCCCGCGGGCAAGGGGAGTCGGCAAAAGAGGGTGAAGCGCCCGAAAGGGCCGCATAGTGGCATTCCCGACGCCGAAAAGGGGCACGCGCGCGCGATGGGCCGGACCGGAGGGGCCCGGGCGCCCGCGATAGCGACGGATAGGGAGACGGGAGGCCTTTGCCCGGGCGGGGAAGGGCCTCGACGAAACCACAGGGGGGTGGTCGCGATCAGGGTGAACTCACCAATCCCAAGCTCCTCGTGTCTCGCATGCAGTCCGCGGTCCTGCCTCTTCCCCCTTTTCATGACCGGCAATTACAAGGGTTTCTGCCCCGGCTCCCAGCCGTCCCCGCGGGCGGCGCGCGAAGGGAGGGGATAACCCCCTTACACCGAGTCGAGACCCCATACATCATGCAGGCTGAGAAAGGTCGAGTAGGAATGAGAGGCTGAGAGGAGTGTTCGGATTATGGGAATGATGCGGATACCTTTTCGGGGGGTGAGCGGCGCAAAGCGGGCGGCGCTGGTCGCGTTGCTCTCCGCGCTGCTCATCCTGGCTATGGTGGCGGTCACGCCGGCCTTCGCCCAGGGGAACTGGAACAAGTCGTCGGGCGAGGGCTTCGGAGAGGGCGCAGAGACCTCCTCCGCGCGCCCGATGGTCGTCTATGAGGGCGAGCTCTATGCGGCGGCGGCCAACTTCGACGCCGGGGGCGCGCTATGGAAGAAGGGGGCGGGCGACACCTGGACCAAGGTGAGCACCCCCGGGTTCGGCAGGGGCAAGGACAACCGTGCCGCGTCCGCCCTCGCCGTCTATGACGGCTGCCTCTACGTGGGCACCATAAACACCGGCGACGCCGACGAGGGCGAGAAGGGCGGCATGATATACAGCTACGACGGCAGCACTTGGGAGACCGTGGTCGGCATCGATGCCCCCACGCCCCCCGGCTTCGGGGATCCCGACAACTCCGCCGTGTCCGCGCTCGAGGTCCACGACGGCAAGCTCTACGCCGCGGTGGCCAACGCCTATCAGGAGGTGGTGTCGCTTATCCCGGTCGAGATAATCATCGGCAGCAGGGGAGCCGAGGTCTGGGAGTACGACGGCAGCGGCTGGACCAGGGTGGCCGAGGGCGGCTTCGGCGATGTCGGCAATCTGGCCATCGCCGCGCTGAAGAGCCATGGCGGCAAGCTCTACGCCGGGACCCTCAAGGCCGACCTGGACCTTGACGCCAGCCTCTCCGGCCTCACCGTGCACATCGATGTCACCCTGAGCAGCATGGGGGCCGAGCTGTGGGCCTATGACGGCTCCACCTGGAGCAAGGCGGGCGGCGACGGCTTCACCGACGTGCAGAACATCGGGGTCACCGCCCTGCACGAGCACGCGGGAGAGCTGCTGGTGGGGACGGCCAATATCGACCCTCAGATGGTGCATTTGAGCGGCTCCGCATTAAGCACCGACGCCCTCTTCGAGGAGGCGGCGCGCATGGTGGCCAAGGTGATGGCCATGGACTTCTCGGAGTTCACGCCCTTCACCGGCACCAACGGGGCCGCCATATTCAAGCTCGGCGGCGGCGGCCTCACGCCCATGATAGAGGGCTTCGGCGTGGGGGACTTCGGCGTACTGGCCATGGAGAGCTTCGGCGCGGGCGCGGAAAGCAGGCTCCTCGCCAGCCTGGGCTGCAACGACGACCTCGCCCGCCTCATGTCTTATGACGGCGCGGCATGGGAGGAGGGCGCGCCGGCGGCCATGGGCAACGACAAGAACAAGGCCTTTTCCTCGCTTCGGGCCTTCGCCGGCAAGATATTCGTCGGCACCTCGAACGACTCCCAGGGCTGCGAGGTCTGGTACGGCAAGCCCCCTGTTCCGGTCACCTACACCATCACCGCCAGCGCGGGCACGGGCGGCTCCATCGACCCCGAGGGCGCGGTCACCGTCACGGAAGGAGGCGACCAGTCCTTCACCATCGCCCCCGATGCGGGCTGGAGGATAGCGGACGTCGAGGTTGACGGCGCGAGCGTGGGCGCGGTCACCAGCTACACCTTCGAGAACGTGGCTGCCGACCACGAGATAGAGGCCACCTTCGAGGAGATACCCACCTACACCATCACCGCCTCGGCGGGCACGGGCGGCTCCATCGACCCCGAGGGCGCGGTCACCGTCACGGAAGGAGGCGACCAGTCCTTCACCATCGCCCCCGATGCGGGCTGGAGGATAGCGGACGTGCTGGTGGACGGAGAGTCCGTGGGCGCGGTCACCAGCTACACCTTCGAGGCTGTGGCTGCCGATCACACCATCGAAGCCACCTTCGAGGAGATACCCACCTACACCATAACCGCCAGCGCGGGCACGGGCGGCTCCATCGACCCCGAGGGCGCGGTCACCGTCACGGAAGGAGGCGACCAGTCCTTCACCATCGCCCCCGATGCGGGCTGGAGGATAGCGGACGTCGAGGTTGACGGCGCGAGCGTGGGCGCGGTCACCAGCTACACCTTCGAGAACGTG